>NZ_JBEXGS010000015.1:0-117160 GCF_040607455.1 Sphaerisporangium sp. NPDC005289 | reverse complement strand
CGGACGGCCGGCGTCGTCCGTCCCCGCCGATGAATGCGACTGATAGTGCCTACTGCCGCTTATCCGTAATAAGCGGTATTCGTCCCTCTTCTCCGGCTTTGCCGCCCTCTATTCGCGTGTGTCCCCCGCTTTCGTCATTCCCCAGAGACCGGCACCCACCACGAACGAACCGACCGCCCACCAGCCCCGCAGAGAATCCGGGCCACCTTTGCGACCTCCCGATATTTCGTGACATGCGCAGGACGCCGACACCCGCGAAATGGCGGTTAGGATGTGCATCGCCAAGGGCGGACCCTGGTATTCACTCCCTCCCCCAGGAGACCGGATGTCACTGCAGCCGAGGTTCCGGCGGGTGGCCGCACTCGACAGGCGGTTCGTCGACCGCGAGGACGTTCTTGAGGCGTTCATGAGGGAATTGCGCGACCGCGGGGACGCGCGGGGCCCACGGGTCTTCAACGTGACCGGCGTCGGCGGCATCGGCAAGTCGCGGCTGCTGCGTGAGCTCAAGAAGCGGGCGGAGCAGGAGGGCTGCCGCACCGCGCTGCTCGACCTCCAGGTCCCCGCCATGCGCCAGCAGGAGGACGCCCTCGCGGTCCTGCGCATGGAGCTCGGCCGGCAGGGCGTGATCTTCGACCACTTCGACATCGCCTACGCCGTCCTGTGGCAGCGTCTGCATCCGCACCTGAAGATCAGCCAGGCGGAGCTTCCGTTCGCCGACGAGAGCGAGATCCTCACCTCGATCCTCGACGAGACCTCCGGCCTGCCGGTGTTCGGCACCGCGGTCGGGCTGCTGAAACTCGCCCAGCGTGCGCGCTCCTCGGTCCGTCACCGCCGGGTGATCAAGGACGACGAGGTCCTCCAGCGGCTGGACGAGCTGTCCAACACCGACGTGCTGGACGCGGTCACCTACCTGTTCGCACAGGATCTGCGCGCCTCCGGCGGCACGCCGTGCGTGGTCTTCGTCGACGCCTACGAGGCGTTGGTCCCCATCCCGGTCAAGACCGGGCGGGTGTCCAGCGCCGACGCGTGGCTGCGCGACCTGATCGCCCAGCTCGATCGCGGTCTGGTGGTCGTGGGCAGCCGCGAGCCGCTCGGCTGGCAGGTCCACCACCCCGAGTGGGCCGAGATCGTCAACGAGTGCAAGATGGACGGGCTGCCGATGGACGCCCGGCTGGAGCTGCTGCAGCAGGCCGGCATCTCCGAGGGCGTCGTCATCGCCCAGGCGTCCCAGGGCCTGCCCTTCTACCTGCATCTTGCGCTGGACACCCAGGCGGGCAACGCGCGGGCGGTGTCCATGGAGGAGATCTTGCAGCGGTTCCTCAACCACGTCGCCCCCGCCGAGGTGCGGCTGCTGGAGCTGCTGAGCGTCGCCAGGACCTTCGACTTCGAGATCTTCCACACCCTC
Organism: Sphaerisporangium sp. NPDC005289; assembly: GCF_040607455.1. Taxonomy (NCBI): domain Bacteria; kingdom Bacillati; phylum Actinomycetota; class Actinomycetes; order Streptosporangiales; family Streptosporangiaceae; genus Sphaerisporangium; species Sphaerisporangium sp. NPDC005289. The sequence continues at coordinate 115,755 of NZ_JBEXGS010000015.1, read as the reverse complement.
GCCCAGGCTTACGACCTGCCCGCCGACCGCTTCACGTGGGAGTCGCTCACCGCCTACTCCTTCGTCTACCCCGCCGGGGAGCACGGCCTGCGTCTCCACCAGTTGATGGTGGTCGCGCTGCGGGCGCGGCTCAGCCCCGAAGCCACCCGAGAGGTGCACGCCCATCTGCGCGCCGCCTGGGACGCCCGCGCCGCCGCGGGCGACGGGACGGCCCTGCGCGAGGCGGTGTACCACGGGGTGCGCGCCGAGGCGCTGAGCGCCGAGGACCTGCTGGACTACGCCGACCGCAGCATCCGGCGCGGCGGCAAGCAGGCGGGCGACGGCATCCTCGCCGACCTGACCGAACTCGGCCTGCACGGGGAGCTGGCGGAGGCCGCCCGCTGTCTGGCCGTCGAGGCCGCGATCACCATGGGCGACGCGGGGCAGGCCGCCGCGCTGGCCGACCTCGGCCCGGCCCCCGCCGTCGGCAGCACGGCCCAGGCGCGGCTGGCGATGGCCGCGGCACACGCCATGCGCATCGCCGGCGACACCACCGAGGCGGGCCGGGTCTACACCCGCGTCTGGGAGCGGCATCGGGGGCCGGTCCGCCCGATCGCCGGGCTGTGGGTGGCCGAGGTCCCCATGTGGCAGGGCCGGTTCGCCACCGCGTTCTCCCTGGCCGAGCAGGTGCTGAGGGACGCCCCCGAGGACGACTGGGTGCTGCGCGGTGACGTGCTGCGGCTGATGCACCTCGGCCGCCGTTTCCACCTCGACTTCGCCGAGGCCGCCGTGCGGCTGGAGGAGGCCCACGCCTGCTACGCGCGGTCGGGGTCGGTGGTGGGGTTGGCCAACATCGCCACCAACCGGGTCGAGCTGGCGGCCTGGGACGACCCGGCGGCGGCTCTGCGACTGGCGGGCGAGGCGATCGCGCAGCAGCAGGAGCTCGCCGCGCTGCACGAGCTCGGCAAGACCTACACCGGGCTCGCCCTGGCGCAGATGCGCCTCGGCGAGCTGCGGGCGTCCTCCGACTCCTTCGCGCTGGCCTGCGAGTACCTCGACCGGGCGGGTTACCGGTCGGGCCGGGCCAGGGCCGAGTTGTTCCGCGCGTTGCTGCACGTCCTGCAGGGCTCGCCCGAGCGGGCGGCCAGGGCGCTGGTCTGGGCGGCCGAGGAGTTCGTCGCCTCGGAGGTCTACCCCACGCTGATCGTGGCCGCGCACCAGACGCTCGAGCGCATCGACCTGCCCGACGAGCAGGTGGCTCGGGCTGCCGATGAGGCGCGCGGCCAGATAGAGCCGCTCGACTCGCTTCCGGCACTGGAGTCCCGCATGGCCGATCTGATCGAATCGGTCCTGGGAGGACACCGATGACGATGGAACTGTACGAGACCGCCCGGGCGCACTTGGACGCCGCCGCCGGTTACTACAACAAGAACGTCCGCGTGCCCACGCCCGACGGGCCCGTGAACGTTCGTATCCCCATCGACGGCGCGGACGTCATGGACCTGCGCCTGTGGCGCGAGGATGAGGTCCTGCCGGCGATCGCGCCCTATGTCGCCGACGCGCCGCGGCTGCTGCACACTTCTGCGGCCCCGCTCTTCCAGGTGCACCAGTTCATCCACGGCCGGGTGCTCAACGACCTCGCCCCCCGCGGCGTCCCGGTCCCCGGGCATGTGCCCGGGGACGTCGTCCGGCTGCTCACCCAGCTGGCCGAGATCCCGCGCGAGAAGCTCCCGTCCCTGCCGCCCGACTGGCCGGTGGGAGAGGACACCCAGGGGTTCGGGCGCCGGCTGTCGGACCTGACGCGGTGGGTGTACTCCAGCTTCGCCACCGAGTACGCCTGGCTGTACTCCGCGTTCAAGGTCCCGGCGGACCCGGTGGCCGCCGCCGAGGCGCTGTGGCCGGGCATGACCGCCCGCCCCCTGGTGTGCGTGCACGCCGACATCCACCGCAAGAACATGATCGTGGACGACGGGCGGACGGTCTTCCTCGACTGGGAGCTCGCCCTCTGGGGTGATCCGGTCTACGAGATGGCCGTGCACCTGCACAAGATGGGCTATCTGCGCGCCGAGCGCGACCGCGTCGTCGAGCTGTGGGCCCGCGCCATGCCCCCCGGGCACATCCTCGGCTGGGAGCACGACATGGAGGTCTACCTGGCACACGAGCAGATCAAGTCGGCCGTCGTGGACACCGTCCGCTACGCCCAGCTGTTCGTGGATCCCGACTCCGCCCCCGAACCCGAGCCCGAGCTGGTCGCCAAGCTCACCGAGAAGCTCAACAACGCCTACCGCCACTGGGGCGTCTCCCCGCGGGCCGAGGAGGACCAGGTCGAGGCCACCCTGCAGCGGTGGGCGCGGCGGTGATCCGTTTCCGCGGCGAGCTGGCGCGCAACTACGTGGACGGTCGCCGGCTTCCCGAAGAGACGGTGGCCGTGTGGATGCGCGCCGTGGCGCCCTGCATCGCCGTCTCCGGGGGCCCGGTGCTCGACCTGGGGGCGGGCACGGGGCGCTTCTCCCGCGCGCTGGCCGGGCACTTCTCCGTACGGGTGGTCGCCGTCGAGCCCTCGGCGGAGATGCGCGCGGCCGCGGCGGCCGCGGCCGGCCCGGACGTCGGTGTGGTGGGCGGCCGGGCCGAGGCCGTCCCATGCGCGTCCCGGGCCTTCCAGGCGATCTGGGCCTCTCAGGTGGTCCACCACATCGAGGACTTCGACCGGTGCGCCGCCGAGGTGCGCCGCGTTCTGGTCCCGGGGGGCCGGCTCGTCGTCCGCGGCGCCTTCCACGACGCCGAACGGACGACGCTGTTCCATACCTACTTTCCCGACCTCGTCGTCCTGGCCGAGGAGAGAGGCCGTGCTCTGGCGGCCCTGACGCGCGCGCTGGAAGGGGCCGGGATGGCCGCCGAGCGCCGCGACACGGTCGTCCAGACCTCGGCGCCGACCCTGGCCGCGTTCGCCGGCCAGGTGGCGCTGCGTGCGCACAGCCCGCTGCGCCGCCTGAGCGACGACCGGTTCGCCGAGGGGCTCGAACGCTTGAGGAAGGACGCCGCCCGCTCCCCGGACAGTGGGCCCATCACCAGCGCCATGGATCTCGTCGTCTACTCCTGAGCACACTTCGGCCCGTCCCGCGTTGACGCCGTCCTGCCGTGCGGTCTTTCCGGTGCGCATCGCGCCCTGACCGCGGGGCCGGGCGAGACCGTTGCGCTATTCATGTATTTACGGTAGGAAATACCCATGAAGATGGTGGTCTGTCGGTGGGGGAGCCGGTGAGCTCGTCGGTGTCCGTTCGCTCCGATGCCGTGGGCGCGTCCGGTCCCGCCCGGACCGGCGGCGCGGGCGTGGAGCGCGGTCCCGGACCGTCGGCGGGCGCGCGGAAGGCTCGCCGGGGACGGGTGCGCCGGCTCGGCGCGCGCCTGCTGTCGCTGGTGGTCCTGCTGGTGCTGTGGCAGCTCGCGGCCGTCGCCATGCGCAACCCCTCCTTCATCCCGCCGCCCAGGGCGGTGTGGGACCAGCTCGTGCTCACCTCGACCGTCCACGACGGCGTCCGGGGGTACAGCGGCCACCTGCTCGTGGAGCACCTGGCGGTCAGCCTGCGCCGCATCCTGATCGGCTCGGTGCTCGGCGTCGCGGCCGGGCTCGCGCTCGGCGTGGTCATGGGCACCGTGTCCTGGATCCGCGTGGTGGCCGAGCCGGTGGTCACCTTCGTCCGCGCCCTGCCGCCGCTGGCCTACTTCAGCCTGCTGGTCATCTGGTTCGGCATCGACGAGAGCCCCAAGCTGTGGCTGCTGACCATCGCCGCGCTCCCGCCGGTCGCCGTCGCCACCGCGTCGGCCGTCTACGGCGCCCCCGGGGAGCTGGTGGAGGCGGCGCGGGCCCTCGGCGCGCGGCGGCGGGACGTCATCGGCGACGTCGTGCTGCCCAGCGCCCTGCCGGAGATCTTCACCGGCGTGCGGCTGGCCGTGGGCATCGCCTACTCCTCGGTCGTCGCGGCGGAGACCATCAACGGCGTTCCCGGCATCGGCGGCATGGTCCGCGACGCCCAGCGCTACCTGCAGACCGACGTCGTGGTGCTCGGGCTGCTCGCCATCGGCATCTCCGGCCTGCTGATCGACGGCGCCCTGCGCCTGCTGGAGCACAGGCTCATCCCCTGGCGCGGCCGCGCCTGAGCCGCGCCCTGAAAGGAAACCCCCCGAAATGACCGGAACAGGCCCGCGCCGCCTGCTGCCCCTCGCCGCGATCGCCCTGGCGGCCTGCCTGCTGGCCGCCTGCGGTGACGGCACCGCCTCGGGCGGGCCCGGCGGCGGCGCCTCCGCGGCGGGCAAGACCATCCGCCTGGCCTACCAGGCCTTCCCCAGCGGCGACCTCATCGTGAAGAACAAGCGCTGGCTGGAGGAGGCGCTGCCCGGCTACCGCATCACCTGGACCAAGTTCGACTCCGGCGCCGACATCAACACCGCGTTCGTCGCCAAGAGCGTCGACATCGCCGCCATCGGCTCCAGCCCGGTGGCCCGCGGGCTGTCGGCGCCGCTGAACATCCCCTACCAGGTGGCCTTCGTGCTGGACGTGGCCGGTGACAACGAGGCCCTGGTCGCCCGCGACGGCAGCGGCGTCACCTCGGTGGCCGGGCTGCGCGGCAAGAAGGTGGCCAGCCCCTTCGCCTCCACCTCCCACTACAGCCTGCTCGCCGCCCTGGACCGGGCCAAGGTACGCGAGTCGGAGCTGACCGTCGTCGACCTGGAGCCGCAGGACATCCTGGCGGCCTGGACGCGCGGCGACATCGACGCGGCCTACGTGTGGCTGCCGGTGCTGGACACCCTGAAGAAGAACGGCAAGGTGCTGGTGACCAGCCGCGAGCTGGCCACGGCGGGCAAGCCCACCCTGGACCTCGGTGTGGTGTCCACCGCGTTCGCGCAGGCCCACCCCGACGCGGTCGACGCCTGGCGCAAGGCCGAGGCCAGGGCGCTGGACCTGCTCGCGAGCGACCGCGCCGCCGCGGCGGCGGCCGTCGGAGCCGAGCTCAACATCAGCCCCGCCGACGCCGGGCACCAGCTCGACCTCGGCGTCTTCCTCAAGCCCGCCGACCTGCCGGGCCCCGAGTGGCTGGGCACGCCCGGCAAGCCCGGCGGCCTCGCCCGCGACCTGCTCAGCGCCGCGGAGTTCCTGAAGTCCCAGCAGAAGATCGACGCGGTGCCCGACCTCGCGACCGTGGGCGACGCCATCTACAACAAGGGGCTCCCCGATGCCCTCTCCTGACACCACGGGCACGGCGGCCCCGGACACCGCCCGCCCCTCCGAGCGTGCCGCCGCCGTGGAGGTGCGCGAGGTGGAGCACGTCTACGGCCGGGGCGCGAGCGCCGTCGCCGCGCTCGGGCCGCTGTCGCTGACCGTCGCCGACGGCGCCTTCCTGGTCCTGGTCGGCGCCTCGGGCTGCGGCAAGACCACCCTGCTGCGGCTGGTCGCCGGCTTCGAGCCGCCCACCGCCGGGACGGTCCGCGTCGCCGGCGCCGCGCCGGTGCCCGGCAAGGGGGCCGGCGTCGTGTTCCAGCAGCCGCGGCTGTTCCCCTGGAAGACCGTCGGCGGCAACGTCGAGCTCGCGCTGCGCTACGCCGGGGTGCCCCGCCAGGAGCGCCCCCGAAGGGCTGGGGAGCTGCTGCGGCGGGTGGGCCTGCACGATGTCGCCGCCCGCCGCGTCTGGGAGATCTCCGGCGGCCAGCGGCAGCGCGTCGCGATCGCCCGCGCCCTGGCCGGCGACGACCCGCTGCTGCTGCTCGACGAGCCGTTCGCCGCGCTGGACGCCCTCACCCGCGAGCGGCTGCAGGAGGACCTGCGCCGGATGAGCGCCGAGACCGGACGCACATCGGTGTTCGTCACCCACAGCATCGACGAGGCGGTGTTCCTCGGCAGCCGCGTCATCGTGCTGAGCGCCCGCCCCGGGCGCGTCGCCCTCGACGTCGAGGTCGACCTACCGAGGACCGGGCTGGAACCCGACGAGCTGCGCGGCCTGCCACGGTACGCCGCGTTGCGCGCCGAGATCGGCCACGCCGTCCGCGCCGCCGCCTGACCCGGCGGCCACCCACCGCACCGCCGTACGACCGGAACGGAGCAACGAGATGACCTCCACCACAGAGCACCCGGCCGCGACGCTGACGCTCGACCCGCTCGGACCCGCCTTCGGGGCCGAGGTCCTCGGGCTGGACCTGGCCGCCGCGACCGACGCCGAGCTGGCCGCCGTGCGGGCCGCGCTCGTCGAGCGCAAGGTGCTGTTCTTCAGGGGACAGGGCCTCGACGAGGACGGCCAGATCGCCCTCGGGCGGCGGCTGGGCGAGCTGACCCCCTCCCACCCGGTCGTCGCCGGCGTGGACGAGGCCCACCCGGAGATCTACGCCATCGACAGCGCGGACAACGGCTTCGCGGACGTGTGGCACACCGACGTCACCTTCATGCCGCGCCCGCCGCTCGGCTCCATCCTGCGCGCCGTGCGGCTGCCGGAGTCCGGCGGCGACACCAGCTGGGCCGACGGCCAGCTCGCCTACGACTCGCTGTCGCGGCCGGTGCGCGACCTGGTGGACCGGCTGACCGCGGTGCACGACGGCAACCGGGAGTTCGGCTACTACCTCGCCCAGCGGCGCGGCGGCAGGGGCAACGTGTGGGAGGGCGAGACCGTCACCCGCCTTGACCCGGTGGAGCATCCGGTGGTCCGCGTCCACCCCGAGACCGGGCGCAAGGGCATCTTCGTCAACCCCGGTTTCACCTCCCACATCGTCGGCGTCTCCGAGGCCGAGAGCCGCGGCATCCTCGACCTGCTCTACGCCCATCTGACCAAAGCCCGAGCACATCGTGCGTCACCGGTGGCGGGCCGGCGACGTGGCCATGTGGGACAACCGCAGCACCTCCCACTACGCCAACCGCGACTACGGCGCCGCGCACCGCGTCATGCACCGCATCACGCTGCGCGGCGACCGGCCGGTCGGGCCGTCCGGCCCCGTCACGGCATAGCGGTGCCCGTCAGGCGCGGCGGTTCAGGCGTCCTCCCACAGCACCTGGCGCGGGACGCGCGGCAGGTGGACGGCGCCGCTGCGGTCGGCGAGCACCATGGCCTTGAGCAGCAGCGGATGCCCCTCGCCCAGGGCCGGCCGGCCGTGGGCGAGGGGAGTGCGGTCCAGCAGCGGGGCGAGCAGGGCGTCCAGGCCCTCGAAGCGGCCGGTCTCGAAGCGGCGCACCGCCTCGTCGTAGCGGCCCTCCAGTAGCAGCGGATGCGACGGGTCCAGCCCGCCCCCGGCCAGGGCCGCGAGCGCGGCGCGGTGGCGGCCGGCCGCCGCGTCGTCGCCGCGGGCGTCCTCGCAGCGGGCGGCGAGCAGCAGCGTCCGCGCGCGGCCCGGGGGATCGCCCGGGACGGCCTCGCACTCCCGCACCCTGGTCAGCAGGCCGGCGGCGGTCTCGGCGTCGCCTCCCATGAGTTCGGCCTCGGCCAGGGCACGCCGCGCGGCGGCCGTGAGGGCCTCGCCGCCCGGGCCCCCCTCCAGCCGGCCGGCCAGCTCGGCCAGGGCGCCGCGCGCCGCCGCCGCGTCGCCGGCCAGGGCGGTGGCCAGCCCGTGCGCGATGCGCGCCTCGGCCCACAGCCGGAACGACACGTGCGCGGCGAACCACTCTGAAAGGACGGGGGAGCGTTCGAGCAGCCGCAGGACGGTGGCGGGCTCGCGCAGGGCCAGCTCCACCTGGGCGAGGCGCACGGTGTCGTAGTTGGGCCAGTAGGCGATCGGCTGCAGCAGTTCGGCGCGGTGGCGGCGGGCTTCCTGGAGCAGGTGGCGCGCCTCGATCGGCTGGCCCGCCTCCAGCAGGGTCTCGGCGAGCGACACCCGCGCGGCCACCACGTTGATGTCGCCCGGCTCGCCGAGGCGGGCCTGCCGGTCGGCGACCACGGCCTCGGCCAGGCGCAGCCCTGCCACGACGTCGCCGGAGCGCGCCGCCGCGCGGGCGGCCGCCTGGGCGGTCACGGTGTAGCGGCGCCAGGCCGGGGACAGGCCCGCGCCGGGGGCGGCGCCCTCGGCGCGGGCCGACCGGGCCCTTTCGATCAGCTGGGCGGCCTCGGCGGGCCGGCCGGCCTCCATCAGCAGCTCGCCGAGGTTGTGCCGCGCCCGGGCGGCGTACGCGACGCCCTCGGCCGGCTCCCGCGCGGCCAGCTCGTTCTCGGCGACGGCCAGGCAGTCCATGAGGCACGCGCGTGCGGCCTCGAGGTCGCCGTACCTGGCCAGGGCCAGGCCACGGCGGCCGTGCACGTCGCAGAGCGAGCTCAGGTCGCCGCCCGGCTCGCCCGGCCGGGGCAGCAGGCGCGTCAGCTCGGCGGCCTCGTCGGCGGCGCGGCGCAGCAGGATGCCGGTGTCGGCGACCGAGCGCAGGACGCCGGCCTGGGCGTCGGTCTCGGCCCGGGTGCCGGGCGCCGAGCGGCGGGCCAGGTCCAGGACGCGTTCGGCCACGTCCAGGTCGTTGATCCACGACCCCGCGAGGGGCACCAGGTGCCGCTCGTACCAGTGGGCGCCCAGCGCCGCCGCCTGACGGTCCACCGGACCGTCGGGGTCGTCGGTGAGGGCGTCGAAGGCCAGGTCGGAGAGCTTCTCGGCGCAGGACTCCGCCCATCCGGGCGGCGGCGGGCACACCGCCTGGGCCGCCGCCGCGAGCACGGGGGCCAGATGGCGGGCGTAGGCCAGCACGCGGCCGGCCCAGCCGGCGGAGGCGACCCGCCCGATCGCGCTGCCGGGCCAGCTCGGCGGCTCCTGCGGCGCGGACTGGCGCTTCTCGGAGGTGGCGATGTCGCCGATGCCGAGCTGGACCTGCTGGGTGAGGAAGGACTCGGCGCGGTGGAAGCGGGCGACCAGCAGCAGCGCCTGGGTGACCTGGTCGCGCGCCTCTACCAGGCTGGCCGGCACCGAGGGCGGCTCCTGCGGGCCGTTGCGCTCGGCGAACTCGGCGAAGGCGTGGTCCAGGGCGAGGGCCACCAGCACCCTGCGGCTCTTGACCTCGTTGTAGAGCCAGACCGCGCTGCGCCGCCCGCTGTGGCCCTCGCGGGAGAGCCGTACGGCCGCGGCGACGTCTTCGGCGCGGACGAGGTGGTAGGCCGTGGTGCGGAGGACACCGGCCGCGGCCTCCCCGATCGCCGAGAGGCGTCTTTCCTGCGCCGACACCCTGCGAACCTCCTCGGCCGGTCTTGCGGTATACGCGTCGAGGGATACCGACGGCGAAACGCCAGAGTGATGTCAAAGCATATATCCGGTTCGCGGCAAAGGCCGCATGGGGTGACCCGCTGAGGGATGCCCGTTCACCAGGGGCGGGGCGCGGGCCACCACCATTTCGACCGCATACCGGCACGGAGCCATGGGTTTCCCTGCTTGCCGGAATCCCTCGCCTCTTATGGTTTGTTCCCCAGAAACCGCCAGATGTGGTCAATGTCAGGAAAATTCCACAAAGTTATGTGTGGTGGCGGTCGGCTCCACCTCCGCGCGGTTCCGGGACGAAGGCCAGGACCACGGCGAAGTCCTGCGCGGGGTCGGTGTACCAGCGGGACACCGCGAACCCGGCGCGCTGCAACTCGCGCTCCAGCCGGTAGCGGTAGAACTTCGTGCTGATCTCGGTGCGCATCTCCTCCCCGGCCCGGAAGGGCACCGTCAGCGCCGGCTCGCGGAAGTGGACGCGCATGGGACGGGTGGCCCGCAGCCGCATCTCGACGCGGTGCAGCCGGCCGTCGTACAGGGCGACGTGCTCGAAGGCCTGCGGGGCGAAGTCGGCGCCGAGCTCGCGGTTCATCACGGCGAGCACGTTGCGGTTGAAGGCCGCCGTCACCCCGGCGCCGTCGTCGTAGGCGGCCACCAGCCGCCCGGTGTCCTTCACCAGGTCGGCGCCCAGCAGCAGGCCGTCGCCGGGGGACAGGGTGGCGTTCAGCTCCGACAGGAACGACGCCCGCGCCCGGTCGTCGAGGTTGCCGACGGTGCCGCCGAGGAAGGCGACCAGCCGCCGGCCGATGCGCGGCAACCGGGCCAGGTGCCGCTCGAAGTCGGCGCAGATCGCCCACACGGCCAGGCCGGGATGGGCGGAGGCGACCCGGCGGGCCGCCGCGTCCAGGGTGGCGGCGTCCACGTCGACCGGCATGTAGGTCTTCAGCGTGCCGGCCCGCGACAGCGCGCCCAGCAGCAGCCCGGTCTTCTCGCTGGTGCCCGAGCCGAGCTCGGCCAGCGTGTCGGCGCCGGACAGCGCGGCGATCTCCTCGGCGTGCTCGCGCAGGATGGCCGTCTCCCGGCGCGCCGGGTAGTACTCCGGCAGCCGGGTGATCCGGGAGAACAGCTCGCTCCCGGTGGCGTCGTAGAACCACTTGGGCGGCAGCCACTTGGGCGCCGAGGTGAGCCCGGCGCGGACGTCCTCGGCGAGCGCGCGGCGCAGGTGGTCGGGGCCGAGGTGGTTGACCGTGTACAGGAACGGCAGCGGGATCTGGGTGACGGACACGCGGGCCTCCTGGTGTGACGGTTGGGCGGGCCGGTCAGAGAGGGTCGGCGCGGACGCCGTCGGGGGTGGCCAGCACCAGGTGCCGGTCCGGGACCGGCTCCCAGCCGGGACGCTCGTCCAGCGGCTCGCTGGCCAGCAGCACCCCTTGGCCGAGGTGGACGAACAGGGTCTCGTTCCACGCGGTCGCGGCCACCGCGTCCCCGTCGCTGACGAGCAGGTTGAGCCGGGCCCCGGGGTCGGCCGTCCCGGCGCCCGCCACCACCTCGCCCACCGCCTCGCACAGCGGGGCGCCCCGGCCGAGCCGGGCGAACACCGCCGCGGCCACCCACGCCGAGTCGCAGGCGCTCTCGGGCTCCCGGCCGTCGATGAGCGGGCCGAGCGCGGACCGCGACACCCGCCCGTTGTGGCTGAGCAGCCACGGCCCCTCGGTGAACGGCGCGGTCGCCGTCTCCTCGACCGGCATGCCCGGGCTGGCCGAGCGGACCGCCGCCATCAGGCAGCCCGAGCGGGCGATCGCGGCCAGCCCGGGGAGGTTGGCGTCGGACCAGATGGGCACCGAGCGCCGGTAGCGCACCGGCTCACGGCGGTGGGCGTCGTACCAGCCGACGCCGAACCCGTCGGCGTTGACCGCGCCGCACCGTTGCAGGCGCGGCGCGTACGACTGGCGCAGCAGGCCGTTCCCGGGGTCGCGCAGCAGCGACGCCAGCGGGCGCGGGGCGCCGAGCCAGGCCGCGTGCCGGCACATCTACGCCTCCCCGGGCGCGGCCGGGCGGGCGCACCGCAACCCGGCGAAGATCTGCCGGCGGTGCGGAAGGTCCCAGTTGCGGAACGTCGTGCGGACCGCCGAGGGATGGGTGGCCCACGAGCCGCCGCGCAGCACCCGGTAGTGGTCGCCGAAGAACACCTCGCTGTACTGCCGGTAGGGGAAGGCGCGAAAGCCCGGGTAGGGCAGAAAGCAGGACGAGGTCCACTCCCACACCTCCCCGATCATCTGCTCGGCGCCGCACGGGCTCGCCCCGGAGGGGAAGGCGCCCACGGGCGCGGGCCGCGACGCCCTGTGCCCGAGGTTGGCGTGCCGGGGCCCGGGCTCGGCGTCCCCCCACGGGTAGGCGCGGGCCCGTCCGGCGTGGGGGTCCCATCCGCACGCCTTCTCCCACTCGGCCTCGGTGGGCAGCCGCCGGCCGGCCCAGCGGGCGTAGGCGTCGGCCTCGAACCAGCTCACGTGCTGCACCGGCTCCTCGGCGGGCACCGGCTCGGGCCGCCCGAACCGGGTGCGCCACCACGCGCCGGCCTCGCGCGTCCAGAACAGCGGCGCCCGGACCTCCCGGCGGACCCGCCACTCCCAGCCGCCCGGGCTCCACCAGCGCGGGTCCTCGTAGCCGCCGTCGTCGAGGAACGCGGCGTAGGCGCCGCAGGTCACCGGGAAGCGGTCGATCCAGTAGGCCGGCAGGTCGACCCGGTGGGCGGGCCGCTCGTTGTCGTAGGCCCACGGCAGCGTGCCGGTCCCGGCGGTGAACGGGCCGGCCGGGACCAGCACCTCGGCGGCGCCCGCCGGCCGTCCGGCGGGCAGGTCGCCGTCGCGCACCAGCCCCGGCAGCCCGCACAGCTGCAAGGTGGCCAGCATCGTCTCGTCGTGCTGGTGCTCGTGCTGCATGACCAGCCCGAACACCAGGCCCTGCGAGCACAGTGGGTCCGGGCGGGACAGGTCGGCGGCGTCCAGCACGTCCAGCACCCGCCCCCGCACGCCGGCGATGTACGCGCGGGCCTCGTCCGGGCGCAGCAGCGGCAGCGCGGGCCGCTCCCCGCGGGGATGGGCGAACGCGTCGTACATCTCGTCGATCTCCGGGCGCAGCGGGGTCAGCCCCCCGGCCTCGCGCAGCACCCACAGCTCCTCGTAGTTGCCGACGTGGGCCAGGTCCCACACCAGGGGGGACATGATGGGGGAGTGCTGGCGCACCAGCACCTCGTCGTCCACGTCGGTGTAGGCCAGCGACCTGGCCCGTCCCGCCTCGAGTTCGGCGGCGATCCGCTCCTTCAGCCCGCTCACGCCGGCACCTCCTCGCCGGTCCAGGGCAGCGGGCCCGTGCCCCGGTCGCGGGCGCGCAGCAGGTCCAGCGCCGGCGAGCGCCCGGGCACCACGTGACGCTCGGCGAAGGACTCCACGCCCGCGACCAGGCCGGGCCCGGCGCCCAGGCGGGGCAGCGCCTCGGCGGCGGCCAGGAAACAGGTCTCCGCGGCGCGCCTGATCCGCGGGTCGCCGAGGCCGGCCTGCGCGCACTGCCACCAGCGGCCGGCGAAGGGCTCGGCCGCGGCGAGCGCGGCGCCGGCGGCCCGGTCGTCCAGCAGCAGCGCCGAGGTCACCGCGACGCAGGCCGGCCACCAGCGGGGGTGCACGGCGTCCAGGTAGCGGATCTCCAGCCATCCGCGCGGCCGGACCGGCGGGAACACCGTCGTCGCGTGGTAGGCCAGGTCGGCGGCCGTGGGCGGGTGGCCGCCGAGGCGGGGCGCCTTCAGCCACCGGCCGAAGGTGGCCCGGTTCGGCGGGGTGGTGCGGCGCGGGCGTTTCTCCGGGACGAGCATGAGGCGGGCGTCCATCAAGTAGCGCGCCCACGCCGCGGCCGGGTCGTCGCCGGAGACGACCGGGTGGGTGCGGGTCGGGTCCAGGTGCAGCCACACGGCCTGGCGGCCCGACATCCACCCGCACGGGCGCCCGTCCAGGATGGGGGAGTTGGCGAAGCAGGCGCTGAGCAGCGGGCCGAGGCGCACGGCGCGATCCCAGCGCTCCGCGGGCCGTGCGCCGAAGTCCACGTTGACCTGGACCGACGCGGTCAGGCACATCATGATCGGCCCGTAGGGCACGCCGAGCAGCTCGGCCATCGCCTCGTAGCGGGGCTGGCGTAGCTGGCGCAGCGGCGTCCGCACCGGGTCCAGGCCCATCCCGGCCAGCACCAGCCCCTCCTCGTGCAGGGCCGCGCGGACGGAGGCGACGTCGGCGGCCAGGGCTCGCACGGCGTCGGGCAGGGCGCCGGGCGGGCCGGACAGCTCCAGCTGGCCTCCGGGCTCGAAGCTCACGGCGCTGCCTCCGGCGAGCGTGGGGAGCGCCTCGGCGGTCCGCTCGACCCGGACGTGCCGGGAGGGGTCCTCGCGGTCGAAGACCAGGAACTCCAGCTCGACGCCGACGCGGTCGCCGGGGGTGCCCTGGAAGCACCGCCGTGCGAACTCCTCCACCTCCGCCGGGCCGCGGACCCGCGCGTCGCTGTTCTCCGTACCGGTCATGGGCCCTCCTTGGCGGGTGGGACGGTCGGCGGCGAAGCTGGACGGCCTCCTTCGTTCACGACGGTTCACGAGGATTCACGGCGGTTCGCGCGGGTTCGCAAGGGTCGACGAAGGTCGTGGGGCGTGCGGTGGCGTGGGAGCGACCTGTGGCGGCGCGCGCGAGGTGCGCGGCGGTGGCCGCCCGCGCGAGGCGGGCGCGATCGCGCGCGGCCGGACGCGGCCGTGCGAGCGGTGGCGGACGGGCGGCGTACCCGTGCCCTCCCGTCAGGGACGGGCTGGGTGGGCAAGGTCAGGATGTAGGGGCCGTTGACGAGGCCTCGGGCCTCGCGGTGGTGAGGTGCGGCCGGGCCGTCCTGCGGCCTCGGCGAGATCGAGCGGACCGATGGGATGGGTTGACCGCCTGCGGACCTCCGTGTCTCCGATCACCGGGGTGTCCTGCTAAGCGTCTGGTACCCGGTCACCACCCGCGATAAAGCACAAATGGGACGATCGACTCAAAGACTCTGATCTACGGATATATGTGAAGGATAAGATCGACCATCCATGGGCGTCGGACATGCGAACGCCCCCGGAGGGCCGGACGGCTCCCGGGGGCGGGGAGCTTCCGGGAGACCCGGGAGCCTTCCTACCGGCTTTCCGGTCGGCCCGCGAGCGGGCCGGCCGGGCTCAGTCCTCCAGCAGGCGGTCGCGGACCGCGCGGGCGATGCCCGGGTCGTCGGAGAACACCCCGTCAACCCCGAGCGTCAGCAGCCGCTCCAGCCAGCCCATGACGTCGCCGGTCGCGCCGGCGAAGGCGGCGCTGGCCGGGTCGCCGAGCCGGTAGTCGACCGGCAGCTGCGAGTTCTCCGGGCGGATCGTCCAGGTGTGCACCAGCAGCCCGCGGCGGTGCGCGTCCTTGATCAGGCTCGTCGGCGCCAGCAGCCGGCCGTCCGCGCCGGTCGGCACGATGCGGCTGGTCGCCACGCCCACCGCGTCGGCGTACCGGGAGATCTCCCGCAGGCCCTCGGGGGTGACCAGGTCGGCGTAGGTGCGCGGGTCGCCGGCCGCCACCAGGTCGTACGGCGCGCCGCTGGAGTTGATGAGCTGGACCAGCCGCAGCCGGGTCAGCGCTCGCAGCCGCTTGAGGTTGCCGGTCTCGAACGACTGGACGAACACCGGCGCCCGCTCGCCGTCCCAGCCGTACCGCCTGAGGGTGGCCAGCAGCGGCTCCTCCAGAGGCAGGCCGATCGAGGCGAAGTAGGACGGGTGCTTGGTCTCGGGGTAGACGCCCACGCCGTTCTTCTGCGCCAGTTGGACGACCTCCTCGAACGTCGGGATCTGCGCGAGCCCGTCGAAGGCGGTGTTGTCCGGCCGCAGGTCGGGGATGCGCTCCTTGGCCCGCAGCGTGCGCAGTTCCGCCAGCGTGAAGTCCTCGGTGAACCAGCCCGTCACCGGCGTGCCGTCGATCGTCTTGGTCGTCCTGCGTCCCGCGAACTCGGGGTGGGCGGCGACGTCGGTGGTCTGGGAGATCTCGTTCTCGTGCCGCGCCACCAGCACGTGGTCCTTGGTGGACACCAGGTCGGGCTCGATGTAGTCGGCCCCGAGCTTGATGGCCGCCTCGTAGGACAACAGCGTGTGCTCGGGCCGGATCGCGCTCGCGCCCCGGTGCCCGATCACCAGCGCGCCGCGCTGCTCGTGCCCCCGCCTGTCGGCCGTCGCGATCTCCGGCCGCAGGGCGACCAGCGCCACCCCGCCCGCCAGAACGGCCAGCGCGCCGGCCATGATCTTCCTCACCATCGGGCACACCCCAAGTCTCTCGTCGTCGCGGGGCACGCTAATGGCGAGATTTGTACCCGAAGTGGCGGAGTGGTTAACGATGTCCCGGCCCCGCGGGCCCTCCCGGCGGCCGGTACCGTTCTGGCGACCGCACCCGCCCCGCGAGGCGCGGGGCGGCGCGGCATCGGCGGACCACGTCAGGAGCGATCGAGGGATGAGCGTGACACAGGGACGGCAGGCGGGCCCGGCGGCCTACCCGCCCGGATTCGTCTGGGGCACGGCGACCGCCGCCTACCAGATCGAGGGCGCGGCGGACGAGGACGGGCGAGGATCGTCCATCTGGGACGTCTTCTGCCGCGTCCCGGGCGCGGTCGCCGGCGGGGACACCGGCGAGGTGGCCTGCGACCACTACCACCGCTGGCCGGAGGACATCGAGCTGATGGCGGGCCTCGGCGTGGACGCCTACCGGTTCTCGGTGGCCTGGCCGCGGGTGCTGCCCACCGGCTCCGGCCAGGTCAACGAGCGCGGCCTGGACTTCTACCGGCGCCTGGCCGACGCGCTGCTCGAACGCGGCATCGAGCCGTACGTGACCCTGTACCACTGGGACCTGCCGCAGGCGCTGGAGGACCTCGGCGGCTGGCGGGCCCGCGACACCGCCGAGCGGTTCGCCGACTACGCCGAGATCGTGCACGGCGCGCTCGGCGACCGCGTCCGCCACTGGATCACCCTCAACGAGCCGTACTGCTCCTCGATCGTCGGCTACGGCGAGGGACGGCACGCCCCGGGCGCCAAGGAGGGCCACGGCGCCCTGGCCGCCGCCCACCACCTGCTGCTCGCCCACGGCCTGGCCGTGCCGCGGCTGCGCACGCGGGGGGACGAGCGGGTCGGCGTGACGATCAACATGTCGCCCACCGCGCCGGCCGCCGGCACCCCCGAGGACCACGCGGCGGCCCGCCGGATGGACCTGCTGGTCAACCGGCAGTTCACCGAGCCGCTGTTCGGCGGCGCCTACGCCGCCGACATGGCCGAGACCTTCGGGCACATCAGCGACTTCTCCTTCCGCGCGGACGGCGACCTGGCCGTCATCGGCGCCCCGCTGGACTTCCTCGGCCTGAACTACTACTACCGGATCCACGCCGCGGCGGCGCCCTACGACGAGCCCGACCCCGCGCGGCGCTCCGCGTTCGACCTCGGGGTGACCGGCGTGACCCCCGAGGGCGGGCGCACCAACGGGCTGGGCTGGCCGGTCGAGCCGGACGGGCTGTACGAGACCCTCACCGGGCTGGCCGCCCGCTACCCGGCGCTGCCGCCGGTCCTGATCACCGAGAACGGCTACGGGGGACGGGACGAGTTGGACGACCAGGGCCGGGTGGACTACCTGCGCGACCACCTGGCCGCGGCCCGGCGGGCGATCGCCGCGGGCGTGGACGTGCGCGGGTACTTCTGCTGGTCGCTGATCGACAACTTCGAGTGGGCGCGCGGCTACGCGGCGCGCTTCGGGCTCGTGCACGTCGACTACCAGACCCAGCGGCGCACGCCCAAGGCCAGCTACCACTGGCTGCGCGACCACATCGGGCGGGCCGGCTGAGGCTTCGGAGGCAGGGGGCCGCCGGCTGAGGGCCAGGGCGACGGCGGGCGCGGGCTGAGGCCCGGGGCCACAGAGCGGGCGCGGGCTGAGGCCCGGGACGACAGAGCGGGCGCGGGCTGAGGGCCGGGGCGACGGCTCCGCGGCCCGGGCCGGCGGTCAGGGCGGCAGGGGCCGCAGCCCGGCGCCGGAGGCGGTGCGGCCGGCCAGCCAGTCGCGGGCCCGCGTCAGGTGCCCGTCGGTCAGGCCGGTGCGCGGGTCCACCTCCACCAGCAGGAACTCCCCGACCGCCGGGTGGTCCTTGAGGTACTGCCAGTCGTGGGCGCCCAGGCTGTCGTCGAACCAGACGAACGGGCGGCCCGCCACGTACTCGGCGACGTGGCGGGTCTTGAAGTGCTCCCCGGCACGGCTGCCGGGGTCGCTGTTGACCGTGATGACCGGCAGCGCGGGCAGGCCGAGGCGCGGGGCGATGTGCTCGTTGGCGTGGTGCTCCCAGGTGGTGGCCCACGCCAGCTCGGCCCCGGTGTCGCGGGCCAGCTCGGCCAGTTTGGCGCCGTGCCGGGAGTTCAGCAGGACGGTGTAGGTGTGGCCGTCCAGGACGCACTCGTACCGCCGCAGCCGCAACGTGGGCCGCCGGGCGGGGTTGAGCACCCCGTCCACGTCGAGCAGTACAAGGGGACGCTTGGTCACGTGCCTCTCCTCGGTCGTCCGGTGCCGGGACCCATGATGCCGCCACGCCGGGCGGGTCGTTCTCAAACTACGGCCTCACCATCGGCTCCGTGGCCGTCACCGGAGGCGCGGGCGGTGGATTCCGCGACTCGATCGGCTCCCGCGCCATCCACGGGGCCTTCTGCGCCGAAGTAGTGGTGTCCGCGTCCACGCCGACGGTTGGAGAAGAAGGCATGAGGCCGACACGAGCCGTGCCCCTGGACGGCGGCCGGCACGACCGGCCGGGTCTGGAGGAGCTGCTGAGACGGCTCGCGCGGGGAGACCGCGCCGCCTTCGATCAGGTCTACGACATGGTGGCGCCCGCCGTGTACGGGGTGGCCCTGCGGGTGCTGCGCGACCCGGCCCAGGCCGAGGAGGTCGCCCAGGAGGCGCTGATCGAGGTGTGGCGGTCCGCGGCCCGTTTCGAGGCCGCGCGCGGCTCGGGCATGGCGTGGGTGATGACCATCGCCCACCATCGCGCCGTCGACCGCGTGCGCGCGGCGCAGGCGGCGACCGACCGCGAGGACCGCGTGGCCCGGCTGGAGGTGCGCCGGCCCTACGATGACGTCGCCGAGTCGGTGGAGACGACCCTGGAGCAGGAACGGCTGCGCCGCTGCCTGGGCGGCCTCACCGAGCTGCAGCGCGAGTCGGTCACCTACGCCTACTACGGCGGATACACCTACCGCGAGGTCGCCGAGCTGCTGAAGGTGCCGCTGGCGACGGTCAAGACCCGGATGCGCGACGGACTGATCCGCATGCGCGACTGCCTGGGGGTGGAACGATGAGCGGCGATCCGCACACGCTGGCCGGGGCGTACGCGCTGCGCGCGGTCGAGGACGCCGCCGAGCGTCAGGCGTTCGAGGAGCACCTGTCCCGGTGCCCGGAGTGCGAGCTGGAGGCGCGCGGGCTGCGCGAGGCCGCCGCCCGCCTGGGCGCCGCGCTCGCGGTGGAGCCGCCGGCCCGCCTGCGGGGGCGCGTCATGGCCGAGATCGGCATGGTCCGCCAGCTCCCGCCGGTCCCCGCCGCCGACCCGGCCGTCGGCAGGGGCCCGCTCTCCTTCCCCGTCCAGCCCCCGCCCGGCCCGGGCCCCGCCCCGGCCGGCGGCGCGAATCCCCTGGGAGGCCCCGGCTTCCCGGGTGCTCCCGGTTCACTAGACGGTTCCGGTTCCCGGGGCGGTGCGGGGTCCGTGGGGGGCCCCGGTTCCGATTCGCCGGGGGCCGGGCCAGGGGGGCCGGCGCCGTTCCCCGGGCCGGGGCAGGGGCCCGGCCGGGGGAGCGGCAGACGGTCGCGGCGGCGGGCGGCGAGCCGGGCCGCCTGGGCGCCGCGCGTGGCGACCGGGCTGGCCGCCGCCTTCCTGGCGGCCGCGGTGGGCCTGGGTGCTGTGGCCGTTCGCACCGGCGACCAGCTCGACCGGGCCCGGGCGGGCGGCGAGCGGCTCGCCGCCGTGCTGGCCGCGCCGGACGCCCGCACCGTCACCCGCACGGCGGACGGGGTCACCGGCACGCTGGTGGTCTCGCGCTCCCAGGGCCGCATGGTGTTCGTCTCGGCCGGGCTGTCCGCCCTGCCCGAGGGGCGCACCTACCAGCTGTGGCGCATCGGGCCCTCGGGCGCCGTCCCCGACGGGCTGACCCGTCCCGGCGCCGACGGCCGCACGCCGCCGGTGGTGCTGGGCACGCCGGGGGACGCCACCAAGGTCGGCGTCACGGTCGAGCCCGCGGGCGGGTCGCGCCGGCCCTCCGGTGATCCGCTCCTGGTGATGCCGCTGCCCCCGGCCTGACCTGCCCTGCCCTGCCCGGCCTGACCTGCCCGGCCTGACCTGCCCGGCCTGACCTGCCCGGCCTGACCTGCCCGGCCTGACCTGCCCGGCCTGACCTGCCCGGTCTGTCAGGCCGGGGGGCCGGGCGGGGGCGGTGCGGGGAAGCGGAGGGAGGCGGCGACCAGGTGCTCCTTGAGCTCGGTGTCGGCCTGCACGTGCTCCACCGAGCCGCCCTCCTCGATCACCGCGTCGGCCAGCTCTCCGATCACGTCCGGTGTGCGCCGGGTCGCCTTGCCGCACAGCGGGCAGGCGTCCCCGCCGGTGCCGAGCCAGCCCGACTCGTCGCACACCACGCCCGGCGCCGTCGCCCCTTCCTGGACCAGAAGGGCCTGCACCGCGGCGACCGACCCCGCCCACAGGCAGTCCGCCAGCCCGAGGGCCGCCGGCCTGCGCGTCGCCGACCGCTCCAGCACCTCGGCGACCCAGCGGCGCTCCTCCTCGCGCTCGTAGCGTTCGAGGATGCGCTCGGCGCTGTGCCGGATGTCGGCCGGGGTCGCGGTACGCGGGTCGACCGAGAAGGTGCCGGCGACCCTCGGACGCAGATGGCGGGGAAGGAAGTCGACGAACCCCGGCACCTCCTCCGGATGCCCGCCCAGGATGATCAGCTCGTACCTGCCGGTGCGGAACAGCTCGTCCACCAGTCGCGCGGCGTTGCGGTAGTGCCGCCGGGTCAGGTCGTCGGCGCGGTTGCGCACGCGGTGCTCGGTGTACCCGTACCAGCCGGCGTAGTTGGACTTGCGCAGCGTGGGGTCCTCCACCTTGCCGGCCTCGCGCATCTCGTCCTGGTACAGCTCCCAAGCCTCGGCCGAGCGCCGGTCGAGCACCAGGACGCAGGAGCGGTGGTACTCGTCGAGCACCGCCAGCATCGGGCGCACCCACGGGGCGGCGTCCACCATGACCCGGTCGCGCACGGTCCGCGGCAGCGGGACCTGCTCGAACAGGTCGGCCCCGCTGCAGGAGAACACCGCCACGGCGCCGGCCTCGGCCCGCTCCAGGCCCTCCATGCCGGCGATGCGCTCGATGTCGCCGCGGATGGACATGCGGGCCTGGCGCCCGAGGGAGCTGTCCTGTCCGAGCGGGCGGATCTCGTGCAGCAGGCTGTTGACGCGGGTGGACAGAGTGGTGTTCCCGTCCGCCCCGACGCTCACGTACAGCGACACCACGGGCACGTCGCCCCCGTTGAAGCGGATGATCCGGTCGATCGTCTCTGCGGTGATCATGCATCGCCCCCGTCGTCGCTTCTGTGACCTCTGTATTCGTTCCCACCCACGGACCGGGGAGGTGGCCGGGTGGCGCGATCAGGGGGACAAGAAACGACAAGGCGGACATGGGGCGACCGGCGAGGCCGGTGGAATCAGGGAGATCAGGGACGGATCGCGTGGCCGCCGGGAGCGGCCGCCTCGCGCTGCTCTACAGTTGGCGTCATGAGCAGGCGCCGCGGGCCCGCGTGACGGCCCGGGGCGCGGCCTGTCCCGCCGGGCCGCCTCCAGCCTCCGCCACGGCCTGCCTGACCGGCGACGACCTCGATCCGCGACCCGAGGAGGACCCATTGAGCAGTGCATCCGCCGACAACCTCGATCTTGCCACCAGCGCCAGGGAGATGGCCGACCGCGAGCCGGCCGGGTCGCTGAACCACGCCGCCGCCACGTCGGTGGCGATCACCTGCGCCACCACGCGCAACATCGCCGAGGCCCGCGCCGTCCTGTACGGGGTGACACCGCCCGACGTGCGGGAGGCCGCGCTCGCGCTGTTCAACCGCCTGTCCGCCGGCGCCGCGTGAACGCCTGACCCCGGCCCGGCGCGCGGATCGGGGTCCGCCGCGAGCCGGGCGTGGACGGCCGCATCCAGGCGGCCCGTGGCCGGACGACGCTCCGCGCGCACCGGCCCGCTCGACGCCTCAGGTGGGGGAGCCGAAGGCCTCGCTGAGCTGCCTGCGGTTGACGATCGCGAGTTTGCGGTAGACCCGTGCGAGATGGGTCTCCACGGTCTTGGTGGAGATGAACAGGGTCTGGGCGATCTGGCCGTTGCTGTGCCCGTGGAGGGCGAGGAGGGCCACTCTGCGCTCGGCCGGAGTGAGGGCGTCGATGCCGGCGACGGCGGTCCGGCGCGGGCGCATGCCGGCGGCGTGCAGTTCGGCGCGGGCCCGTTCGGCGAGCGGGCGGGCGTGCATGCGGTCCGCCAGCGCCAGGCCCTGTCGGAGCGGTGGCCCGCAGTCGCGGCCACGCCCCGCCCGCCACAGCGCGGCCCCGAGGTCGACGAGGGCGCGAGCGTGCTCGAGCGACGCGGGGGTTCCCTGCAAGATCTTCGCCGACTCGGCGAGCAGCGAGAGGTCGGGACGCGGCCTGGCGACCAGGCCGGCGACGCGCAGCGCGGCGCCGACGGCCTGCGCCACGCCGACGGTCCGGGCGCGGGCGACGGCCTGGCCGGCCAGTTCCTGGGCGGCGCGGTGGTCGCCGAGGTGGTGCGCGGCGATGGCCGCCGTGCCCCGCCAGGGCAGCAGGCCCGGATGGTCTATCCCGTAGAGCCGTTCGAGCAGGTGGCCGGCGTCGCGGGCGGCTCGGAGCGCCGCCGCCGGGTCGCCTCGCAGCAGTGACAGCCGGGCGCGGCAGTCGAGGACGAGCGGGGAGTACATGCCGTCAGGGGGATGTGGGTCGGCCAGGTGCAGCGCCTCCTCCGCGGCGTCCTCCTCGCCCCGTTCGAGGTGCACCCAGGCGAGCAGGAAGGCTATCCAGCCGCCCGCGGAGTTCCAGCCTTCGTCGTGCGGCCCGCGGGCCGCCTCAAGGTCGGCCAGGGCCGCGGTCAGCGCCCCCTGGTGGTAGCGGGCCAGCGCCCGGTGGTAGCCGGCGTAACCGTAGGCGAGCACGTCTCCTCTGCGTCGTGCCGCCGACAGCGCGGCGTCGGCCGCGGCCTCGGCCGCGACCAGCTCACCGGCGATGACCAGGGCGTGGACGACGATCCCCATCAGTGAGCCGTGGCCGACCGGGTCCACCAGGGGGTCGTGGGCGAACGCGCCGGAGGCGGCGCGCAGTACCTCGGGTACCGGGTCGCCGTCGAGGGCGAGTTGCAGGGTGAGGTGCGCCAGCAGGCCCGGCCTGCCGGGCGGGCGCCCCTGACGGGCCTCGCGCAGCACCGGCGCCAGCCGCAGGGCGGCGTGGTGGCGCAGCGAAGGATGGAAGCGGGCGATCATCAGGTACTCGGCGAGAACATCCTCCGAGCGCGGGTCGCCGGCCTCGAACAGGTCTAGTGCGGCGTCCTGGGCGACCGCGGCGCCGGTGAAGTCCCCGCGCGAGTTCCGCAGCCGGGCGAGCAGGGTGAGCGCCTCGGCCCTGACAGGGGCGGGCGCGTCGTCGAGCAGGGGGAGCGCTTCGGTGACCGTGTCGTGGGCGGCCAGGTCGCCGGCGGTCATCTGGGCGCGGGCCAGTTCGAGCATGAGCTCGCCGGAATGGCGCCCGGCGGTGGCGTCGGCGAGCGCCCGGTGAAGCAGCCGGGTGGCCGCGGCCGGGTCGCCCCGGCGCAGTGCCAGGCCGGCCGCCTCGCGCAGTGTGCGTGCCACGGCGAGATCGCCTTCGGGCTGGGAGACCAGCAGGTGGCCGGCCACTTTCTCCACCCCCTCGCCGTCCTCGGCGAGCAGGTCGGCGGCCCTGCGATGGGCGCGGGCCCGGGCGAAGGCGGGAAGGTCGGCGTGGACGGCCGCGGCGATGAGCGGGTGGAGGAACCCGAGCGGGTCGCCGGGGCGCAGCAGGTGGGCGCCGGCCAGCACGTCGGCGGCCCGCTCGGCGGCAGGGAGGCCGAGGCCGGCGTGACGGGCCGCCCGGCGCAGCGGGGTGCGATCGCCCAGGACGGCGAGCGAGGTGGCGAGGCGGCCCGCCTCGGCGGGCAGCCTGGCCAGTCGCGCCAGCACCGAGTGGAGCACGGTGCCGGGCACCATGCCGGCGACGGCGCTCGCGGGCGGGACGTGCCCGTCGGCCTGCAGGGACCGCAGCAACTCGCCGACCAGAAAGGGGTTGCCGCCGCTCGCATGCGCCACGGCGGCGGCCAGGTCGTCCCCGGCGGCGGGGAACACGCCGGCCACCAGCCGTTCGACCGCGCCGGCGGACAGGGGCGCGGGGGCCAGCAGGCGGTTCGGGGGCTGGACGGTCAGCCGGCGCAGCGCCGAGACCTCCGATCCGTCCTCGCCGTCGCGCACGGCGACCACCAAGGCGAGCGGGAGAGCGCCGACTCGGTCGGCGAGCATGGCGAGGAACCGCAGCGACGCCTCATCCGCCCACTGCGCGTCGTCCACGGTGAGCAGCATGGGGCGGACCGCGGCGCCTTCGGTTCCCCATCCGGTCAGGTTGACCGCCAGCCGGCACAGTCCCCGCAGCATGTCGTCGCTGCCCGGTGCCGCCGGGGAAAACTCCTGGCGAAGAAGCCCGGGAAACAGCGGCGCGGCCGGTGCGGCGAGGCCCGCCGCCAGCCGGGCGCGCTCCTTCGGGCGGGCGGCGGTCAGCGGCGGGGCGAGGAGGTCGAGTGCCACGCCCAGCGCTATCGCCCGCTCCAGTTCGTGCCCGCGGGCCGCCAGCACGAGCAGTCCGTTCGCCTGGGCCTGATCGGCGGCGGCGGCCAGCAGCCGCGTCTTGCCCACTCCGGGCGGCCCCTGCACCACCACCAGGGACCCGCTCCCCATGCGTACGGCCTCCAGCGCCGCCGCCAGTGCCGTCAGCTCGCTGTCACGTTCCAGCAGCAACGATTCCGCCACGCGCTTCGTCACGCCCCCACCGTAAGACCGCGAACGCGCACCGGCCATGAATACCTGCCGGTAAGGGTGGCGTATATCGCCAAATATCAGGGTGTCGACCCTGACGCCGGGCACCGAGCGACGGCGGCAGACTGCGCGGGTGAGCGACTCTGGGCACCGCGTCCGGCTGACCGTGGAAGTCGATCTGCTCGCCGACCCGATCGAAGGCGTCCTGCGTCACGAGCACGGCGCCGACAAGCCGTTCGCGGGCTGGATGTCGCTCATCCGCGCGTTCGAGCTGGCCCTGGACGACGAACGGCTCCGCCCCGCTCCGCCTCCGCCCGGCTGACACCCCATCCGATGGACCGAGCCTCACGGAGGTCTCCTTGCCGATCGACCATGCCCTGCCCCTGCGCGTCGACTGTGACTCACGCCTGTCGGAGGACGTCTTACCGGTCAAGCCGGTGAGCGTCGATCCCGAAGCGCACAACCACACCTCCATCGCGACGACCGATGACGGAACCCATCTGCTGCTCGCCATAACGCCCGGGACCGGCCTCGCCGAGGTGCGGGCGTCGGGGGAGTCGGCGTCGGGGTACACCCTTCACCCGCTGCCGAAGGGGGCGCGGGCCCAGGAGGTCGTGACCCTGGTGGACGCGGACGGCCTGGTCAACGCGTTCTACGCCACCGAGCCGGCCCTGCTGCACTCGGTGCGCGACGCCCGCGGTGAATGGGGCGAGCCGGCGGAGCTGGCCGCCTGCACCGGGCTGGGCGTGGCCGAGATCCCGCTGAGCGGGGACTTCGCGGTCAGCGGCATCGACGCGCGCGGCGATCTGACGCTCTGCACCGCCGACGGCGGGAAGTGGACCGCGGCCCGCGTCGACCTCGGTGGCGAGCTGGTCGGGGGAGAGGCCCGGCTGGCCTTCACCTCACCCGACGCCTGGGTGCTGTTCGCCACCGCCGGTGGCGTGCTGCGGATCTGGCCCGGCACCGGCGACCGGGTGGCCGCGCACCCCGAGGTCGTCAAGGTGGCGGCCCCCGCGGCGCGGCTGCTCGCGACCTACCCGCACGCGGACTCCGCCATGGTCGTGTTCACCGACACCGCGAACAACCTGTACTCCTCGGCGGGGTTCGGCGACACGCCCGTCCGGATCCCGCTCGGCGAGATCGTCCGGGGCACGGCCGTGCTCGACGACGACGGGATGGTCCGGTGCTACGGCTGCGCCCCGGACGGCAGGCTCTGGCAACTTCGGCAGACCGCCTGGACGGCCGATGACGTCCCGGTCTGGGCGCCGATCTTCCCGCTCGACACCGACGCCGTGCAGGTGAGAACCCCCGCCGGCGGCGCGGGCGCGCTCGCCGTGACCCGGGCGGACGGCACCGTCGACCTGCTCAGCCGGCCGCGTACCGGCGGTGGATGGACTCGCGTGCCGGTGCACGGCCACGCCGAGGACGCGCCGATGGTGGTGTCCCGGTACCGCACCCGGCTGACCGTCACCGACGCGAACGGCCTGCCGGTGCGCCACAGGGCGATCGAGCTGACCTCCTCGCGGCTGGTGGGCCTGTACAGCGGCGGGCGCACCGTGCTCGCGCGGCCCGGCACGGCCGCGACGCTCACCACCGACGAGACCGGCGCGGTGGAGTTCAGCCAGCCCGCCACCGGCTTCACCGCGGTCACCTTCACCGCGCGCGTCGAAGGGGCGGCGGAGGATCTGCCGATCACCCCGCACGGCTACCTGTACGAGACGCTCGCGGGCAGGGCGCCCCTGTTCAACGGCACCGCCACCATCCCGCCGATGAGCGCGGACATGCTGCGCGCCGCCCGGGGCAAGGACGGCCCGCTGCTTCCCGGCCTGACCCCCGAGCTCGCCAAGGTGGCCGCCGGCGCCGTCATCCGGCTCGCCGCCCTCGGGCCCGGGGGCGCCAAGCCGGACGGGGGGTTCGAGGTGGACCTGCGCGACCCCGGCGCGCCCCGGCTCATCTCCTACGCCACCGCGGACGCCGTCACCGAACGGCTGGCGGCCTTCCACACGGCGGCCGGGCCCGCGACCCTCACGGCCCGGGGCCCCGCACCGGCGGAGGCGCTCTCGGCCGGCGTCCTGGGCAAGAGCCTCGGGGACTGGCTGGTGGACGTCTGGCAGGCCCTGAAGTCGGGCGCGGTCAAGCTCGTCGCCTTCATCGCCCATCCGGACCAGAAGACCTTCTCCGCGCTGGTGGAGTCCGCGAAGGGCGTCTACACCACCGTGGTGGGCCTCGCGCTGGAGGGCCTGGCCGAGGTCGGCTCCCTGATGCAGAGCGTGCTCAACACCATCGAGCTCGCCTTCGACAAGGCGAAGGACCTGTGGCAGGACGCCCTGCACTGGCGCTCGATCTGGCGCACCATGGACGAGTTCTACGGCACCATCACCACCGGCCTGTCCTCGCTCCAGCGGTGGCTGGGCGACTCCGCGGCGGTCGGGACGGGACGCTTCTTCTCCGATCTGAAGTCCGAGCTGAACGCCGGGCTCGACGAGGCCGCGACCGTGCTGGGGAGCACGACCATCAACGACGTCGGCCGCGGCCGGGTGCGGCTCGGGCTCCGGCCCGCGGGCGGCCGGTCACCGGGGCTCGCGGCGGCACTGGAGGGCAGTCCCGCCCAGCACAACTACGTGCTCACGAAGATCCTGGACAACGTGCCGGACCGGCCGGCCAGGACGATGCCCCCGCTCTCCGACGGCTTCACCGGCAAGCTGGTCAAGGCCGTCGAGGACTCCGGCATCCTCGCGGACGGCGGGAAGGCCCTGCAGGACGTGGTGCCGGTGTGCCTCACGCTGTTCCGCGACCCCGCCAAGGCCGGGGAGCTTCGCGTCGCCGACCTGCTGGCGGCGTTGCGCGACCTGATCGACCTGGCGCTCGACGCCTGCGACGTGCTCGTCGTGACGCTGCTGGAGCTGGCGGCCGAGGTCGTGCGGTGGGTCCACGACCTGCTCACCGCGCCGATGGACGATTCGCCGGTGCTCACCTGGATGTGGGACAACCTGGCCAGGCCCAGCGGCAACCGTGACGCGATGACGCTGGGCCGGCTGTTCTGCCTCGCCTTCGCCGCGCCGGTCACCCTCGCGTGCCTGGCCGCCACCGGCCGCGGGCCCTACGACCCGCTCACCAAGGCGGAAGGTGAGCGCGTGCTCGCGAAGAGCGTCGCGGCCGGCTCGCCGGCCGCCGCCGGGCCGAGGTACACGCCGCTCGAGGACGCGCAGTACTACTCCTCCATGGTGCTGATCGGCATCGACATGCTGACCGACACCGTCAACATGGCGGACGCGCAGTCCGGCGCCGACAGCGTGGGATCGCTGCTGGTCAACGGGCTCGACCTCGCGGCCAACATCATCATCCAGGGCCTGTTCGTCCCGAGCGCCGACTGGAACTGGGCCGCCATGACGAGAGGAGAGAAGATCACCAACGGCACCTGGATCGGCTACTTCGCGCCCATTCTGACCGACGGGGCCTTCCACCTGATCGACCAGGTCAAGGCGATCAGATCGGCGGGCGGTGGCGCGGAGCCCGCGACGGGGGAGGGAGGCGGGGGATCGGACCTCACGATCACCGCCTTCATGGTGAACGTGGGCATCGACGCCGTTCTCGGGCGAGCCCTGATCGCCTTGGGCGTCACCGGCGCCGCCCTGCAACTGAAGGACGGCGATCCCGGCGTGTCCTGGCTGGACGTCTTCGAGGCCGTCGTGGGCCCGCTCCCCTGGGCGGGCCAGCCGCTCCTGCTGACCGAGGTAGTGGAGGCGACCGCCGGGATCTCCCCCATCGTGCAGATAGGGGTCCTGGACCCTCTCGGCGACTTCGACTGGGACAGGGCGGCCACCCCGTGACGACGGACGCGAGCGTCGAAGAGGTCCTGCGTCACCTGCGGGGCAAGGGCGTGACCCAGGGCTGGGACGTGGTGTGCGCCCTGTCGGCGCACAAGGTCAACGAGCTGTTCCAGCGGCAGTTCGTGCAGGACCTCGTGTCCGGGGACCACCTGCCGCCCATCTCGGGCACCGTGCCCATCATCGACGACTACGCGGTCGAGTTCGCCGACGTCGTCCTCGGTCATCCGCTGATCGCGTTCGACCCGGCACTGGACCCCCAGGCGGCGCGGCTCACCATCCCGGTCGTCTCCGGGATCGCCCGCACCGTTCTTACCGCGGGCGGGGCGGCCAAGGTCGTCTCCACCCAGTGGATCACCGGCGCGCAGGGCTACACGATCACCGGCACCGTGCCGCTGGGAAAGGTGAAGGGAGAGGTCGAGCACCAGACCCACGTGTCCCTGCGGATCGACGACGGCAAGGACTTCTTCGCCGACCTCGGCGTGCCCGGCGCGACGGGCACGCTGCTCGGCGCGTATTTCCTGCGCCTGCTCGCCGATCCCGGCGCCGGGTACCGGCGGTACGCGCTCGGCACGCTGGACTACACGCCGAACGCCACCGACCTCACCCCGGCCGGCGACTTCGAGCTGGCGACCCAGCGGGACCAGGCCGACCCCGCGGACGCCGGGCGGCTGCTGCTGTTCGTGCCCACGGCCTACAACCCCAAGGGCGGCACGCAGACCTCGCTTCCTCTGGCCAACGTGGTCCCCGCCGGAATGGACACGACGCTGCTGGTGTCCGGCAGGGTGCTGTTCGGCGGCATCCTGCGCGACCTGGTCGCCGGCGTCGTCGGCGCGGGCAACACCGACGCGCACGGCGACGCGTCGGACGCCTGGTCGGTCACGGTCACCGGCGGGAGCATCACCATGCCCGTCCGGTACACCAGCAAGTACGGGACCGTGCAGGCGGGCTGGTGCGGCAAGCCGCAGGACGTCTACGTCACCCTGAAGGACATCGCCTTCCGTTCCTCCGCGGGGGCGCTCACCGGCACCTGGTCGCACGACTGGCAGCAGGCATGGAGCGTCGAGGTCGACCTGCCGGCCCTGCCCACGATCTGCGACGAGGGTCAGGTCACCATGACCGTCGAACTGGACACCACCTACCGGCCCGGCGTCGACCCGGTCACCGCCGAGATCACCTTCACCTCGTCCGGGGGCGTCGGCGTGAGCTTCCCGGCCCCCGACGACTCGTTCTTCAAGAAGATCGACCCTTTCCAGGACGAGCAGGCCCGGCAGCTGACCTGCGACCTCATCGCGAAGGAGATCGTCTACCAGCTCAGCGGCCTGTTCGGCTTCACCGTCCCGCACGTCGGCGCGTTCGCGGTGACCAACCTGCTGTTCCCCGGACGGCAGACCGCCCGGCTGCTGTCGGCCCACGTGCCCGGCGACCTGGTCGCGTTCGGCACGCTGAACGCGCCCGGCTTCGCCGTGTCCCCGCCGCTGTCGGCCGTGACCACCGCCGAGACCGTGCGGCTCGCCGCCGACCGGCCGGTCACCTGGTCGGTCCCGCGCGGCGGCGGCCGGATCGGCGCCGACGGGGTGTACACGCCTCCCGCCGGGCTCTCCCGGCCCAAGGTGGTCGTCGTCACGGCCACGGCGCGGGACCCCATCACCGCGGAGGGGGACGACGGCGATGGGGAGGCGGTCCGCGACGCCGCCGGGAAGGGCTTCGCGACGGCCCAGCGGGCGTACGCGGCGGTGGTGGTGACCCCCGCCCAGGTGACCGTCGCGCCGATCATCTCGGTCTTCGAGGCCCGTGACCAGGCCCGCGCTTTCACCGCGCGGCTGCCCGGGTCCGCCGAGAAGGTCACCTGGTCGATATCTCCGGCCGTCGGGACGGTGGACGACACGGGCCGCTACACCCCGCCCGCGAAGCTGGACCGGCCGGTGGCCGTGACGCTCACCGCGCGAATCGGAAAGGAGAGCGGCAGCGCGCGGATCGTCGTCTTCCCGGCGGCGCCGGTCGCCGTGCAGGTCACCCCGTACGCCCCCGCGCCGCTCGGCCCGGGCGCGGCCCGGTCGTTCACCGCCGCCCTGGGCGGCGACCCGGTGCGGGCCGAGTGGAGCATCCTGCCGGAGGTGGGGCGGATCGACCAGGACGGCCGCTACACCGCCCCGGAGACGGTGCCCGCCCCGTGCGCCGTCCTCGTGGTGGCACGCGACCCCCGCACCCCGGCCCTCGGCGGCACCGCCGTCGTGCTCCTCACCCCCGACGGCGACGACACCGGCGCCGTCATCCGGCCCGCCCCCGCCCAGCTTCCGAACCGACGATCGGACGACCTCTCATGACGCCCCCCGCCGCCAGGCTGTTCCCGCTCACCATGACCCACCGGCCCCTGGACTCCGTCGAGAGTCTGGCCGCCCATCTGCAGACGGCGCTGACCATCGAGCTCTCCACGATCCCGCCCTACCTGTGCGCCCTGTACTCGATCACCGACCCCTCCTCGGAGGCGTCCCGCCTGATCAGGGGCGTGGTGGTCGAGGAGATGCTGCACATGATGCAGGTGGCCAACCTCATGAACGCCATCGGCACGCCCCCCTCGCTGGCGGAGGAGCATGTGCCCGTCTACCCGGCCTACCTGCTCGGCCACGCGGAGGGTGGCCCCTTCATCCAGCTCCAGCCGCTGTCACCGCTGCTCGCGCGCACGGTGTTCATGCAGATAGAGCTGCCCGAGTCCAGCCCGCAGGCGCCCGCCGAGGACGAGCCGTACCACACCATCGGCCAGTTCTACAAGGCCATCGAGCTGGGCTTCGAGAGCTGCGTCGCCAGGTACGGCGAGAAGGAGGTGTTCGGGCGCGACACCGGCTTCCAGCGTGACGACACCTACTTCGGCCCGGGCGGCGGCGAGCTGCACATCGTGCACGACCTCGACGGCGCGAAGGCCGCCATCACCGAGATCGTCCAGCAGGGCGAGGGGGCCGAGGTGCAGCGGCCGCCGGCGCCGTACGAGGAGCCGTACGGCGGATACGACCACTACGGCGACCGGCTGGACGGCACCTACGGACCGATCCTCGGCACGCCGTGGGAGCTGTCGCACTATGGCAGGTTCGAGCGCATCGCCCGCGGCGAGGTGAGCCTGCCGCCGATCTACCCGATGCAGGCCAACCCCTCCGCCGCCGGCCTCGACGGCGACTTCCGCAGGCTGTCCTACCTGTTCGACAACTGCTACACCCTTGTGCTCACCGCGCTCGGGGAGGCCGTCGGCAAGACGGCCCGCCCCGGCCCGTTCTTCCAGACGGCCTTCCCGGTCATGCAGGCGGCCCTGCCGGCCCTGGCGACCCTGCTGATGGGGACTCCGCTGAACCCGGCCGCCGATCCCGGGCTGGGCCCCAACGCCGGACCGGCCTTCGTGTACCGGCCACGCCCCGTGGAGGAGATCGTGGCCGAGGCGGCCGACCTGCTCGCGCGTCCGCCGTCGGCCTTCGGCGGCGACTACCGGCAGACCTGGCGGCACAACCTCGGCCTCGCCCACCGGGCGCTGGCCGGCGCGGCCGCGGACGACCTCACCCTCAACTCGGCGCACGGATGACAGGGAGACCCGCAGCAATGTCGTATCGAATCCATCCGGCCGTCGGCGTCGTCCGGGTCGGCAACAGCCCCGAGTTCTACCTGGCCCCTGAGCGGCCCGGCGCCCTGCCGGTGCTGCCCGGCGGCGGCGCGTTCACCCCAGCCGACTTCCGGGACGCGCGGGGCGCGCTGCGGCGGCAGGGGGAGCGGTTCGAGGTCTACCTCTACCGCGACGAGGCCGACCCCGGCCGTCCCGTGCGGCCGGGTGAGGACGGGGTGGAACGCATCGAGTGGACCGTCCACCTCGCCAACAAGAAGGCGATCTGGTACGAGTTCATGGTCAACGCCGGCGAGTCGGGGTACGCCCCCGACCACCCGCTGCGCAACGCGGCGGTCACCGACCCCGCCGAACGCCAGAAGATGATCATCGATCCGGGTCCGCGCACCCTGAAGGGCCCGGGCGAGTCGGTGGCCTTCTCCCGGACCGACAACCCCGGCGGCTATCCGATGACCTTCCCGCCCGAGGACCTCAAGCCGGCCACGATCGACAGCCTCGGCGAGATGCGCACCGACGAGCTGGGCCGGCTCATCGTGCTCGGCGGGTTCGGCTCCTCGGGCAGCGCCGACGCCGTCCCGGTCGCCGACGACTACGCCAACAACGACAACTGGTGGGACGACACCTCCGACGGGCCGGTGACCGCGCGGCTGATCATGCGGGACGGGCGGGAGGTGGACGTGGACGACTCCGCCTGGGTGCTGGCCGTCCCGCCCCGCTTCGCCCCGGAACTGAGCAACCTCGTCACGCTGTACGACACGATCAGCGACATGGCGGTGCGCAACCTCGGGACCCGGCCCGAGGTCTTCGCCGACGGCTTGTGGCAGCGGGACTTCACCCCCGACTGGGAGGGCGACATCAAGCCCATCCTGGAACGAGCGCACCACTACGGGTGGGTGGTCGCGATCCCCACCCACCCGCACGACATGGACTTCGGCAAGCTCGGCGACCCCTCCCCGGTCTACGCCGGGATGCGGCGGTTCTACCTGGACCTCATCCGGCCGCCGGACGCGCCCGACCGGTTCGCCTCCCCCGACAGCGGGCTGCCGCTCATGCCCTTCCTGGCCGGGGACAACTGCTTCGAACCGGGCCCGCTCTCCTCGCGGTACCTGACCCTCACCCGGACGCAGTTCTTCTACCTGCAGCAGTGGGCCGCAGGGAACTTCACCACCAAGGGGTCGCCCGAACCTTCGCCCGGCGCGCTGCGGGACCGCGTCGCACTGGAGAACTGCGTCGGCGGCGCCTTCTCCCCGGGCATCGAGATGACCTGGATCTGCCGCAATCCCCGGCTGTACTCCGCGCCGTACCGCATCCGCCGCAAGACCGGGGTGCGGCCGCCGCTGTCCCTGGGGCAGGACCTGGACCAGGGCCTGGAGCCGGGAGACCTGTCCAAGTACATGGCGGTGCCCTGGCAGGCCGACTTCAACGAGTGCTCCGAGCAGCAGGTGGGCGACCGGTTCCTGTGGTGGTGGCCGGTGCAGCGCCCCGACTTCGTCTACGTGGAGGACACCGGTGGCCTGCGGCAGGTGGCCTGGGTGGGCTCCGACGGGGACCAGAACGCCGACGACTACGTGCGGTTCGCCGACGACGTCGAGATGGTCGAGCTGTGGCATCGGCTCGGGTTCGTGGTCAACAAGGGCACCGCCGACGACCCGGTCTTCGTCGAGGTCGAGCGGACCCTGCCCCGCGACACCGCGCCGCCGGAGGGTCCGTGAGCCGCGACGTGGACGCGCGGTGCGACCCGGCCGCGGTGAACGACCTGCCCGTGCCGGACGACGGCGGGACCGCACCGGGCGAGGTGGTCGTGATCGGAGCCGGGCCCGCCGGGTGCGCGGCGGCCATCGCGCTCCGGTCCGCCGGCGTCGCCGTCACCCTCCTCGGCGGCGGGCGCGATGAGCCGGTCCGGATGGGCGAGTCCCTCCCCGCGGAGGCCCGTCCGCTGCTGCGCCGGCTCGGCGTGTGGGAGGAATTCGAGCGGGCCGGGCACCCCCCGTCGCCCGGCATGGCCTCCGCGTGGGCGGGGGAGGACCTGGCCTGGCGGGACGCCTTCACCGCCCCGCTCGGCGGCGGATGGCTCATCGACCGCGGCCGCTTCGACGCGAGCCTGGTCGAGGCGGCCAGGTCGGCGGGGGTCACCGTGGTCGACGGAGCGCGTGTCACCGCCGTGCGCCCGGAGGGGGCGGGCTGGCGGCTGTCGATCGCGCCGCCGCGGGGCCCGGGCGGAGGGCGAGCGGCGGAGAGTCCCGCCGGACCCCGCGGGCCGCGTGGGCTGCGCGCGGGGTTCGTGGTGGACGCCGCCGGGCGGGCGGGCGTGCTGGCCCGGCGGCACGGCGCACCGCTGCACGCGGACCGGCTGATGTGCGCGTTCACCGTCCTCACGGGGTCCACCGGCCCCGCGGAGCCGCGCGCGATCCGGCGGCCGGTGATCGAGTCGGCCGAGCACGGCTGGTGGTACGGCGCGGACGCCGGCGAGGGCCGGACGGCCGTCGGCCTGTTCAGCGACGCCGACGTGTTCCGCCGCGCGTCGGCCACGAGCGCGCGGAGCTGGTACGACCTCCTCCGGCGTACCCGGCACGTCTTCGACCTGCTCGGCCGCCCCGGTCCACCCCCCGCAGTGCGGACCGTCCCCGCCGCCTCCCACTGCCTCACCCGCCTGTACGGC
Organism: Sphaerisporangium sp. NPDC005289; assembly: GCF_040607455.1. Classification (NCBI taxonomy): domain Bacteria; kingdom Bacillati; phylum Actinomycetota; class Actinomycetes; order Streptosporangiales; family Streptosporangiaceae; genus Sphaerisporangium; species Sphaerisporangium sp. NPDC005289. The sequence goes on along the minus strand of NZ_JBEXGS010000015.1, from coordinate 81,319 downwards.
CGGAACTGGGTGGCGGCCGGGGACGCGGCGAGCGCGTTCGACCCGCTGTCCTCGGCCGGCGTCGTCGCCGCGCTGCGATCCGGCCTCGGCGCCGCGACGGGGGTGCTGGCCGCCCTCGACGGCCGGTTCGACGCGCTCGCCGCCTTCCAGCGGCGCACCCAGGTCCAGTACACGTCCTACCTGCTGCGACGCCGCGACCACTACGCGGCCGAGCCCCGCTGGCCCGGCGCGCCCTTCTGGCGCAGACGCGCGCCGGCCTGACCTCCTCCGCTTCCTCTGGCCGACGGGCCCTGCCGTCGGCCACGCCGGTAAATCCCGCTTTTCATGCATGGATAGTGGACAATAAGGCTCGTGCGCGCCTACCATCCGAAGTGTCCCTTGTGACCTCCGCCGTCGAGCGCGTACGCCTTCGCCGTTCCTCGCGAACGATGTGATGGATCGTGCGTCCTGTGTCACCGCCGAGGAGAACATGACCGCCACGATCGGCACCGAGAGCGACTACGAAGCGCTCACCGCCGACACCGTCCCCGCCTACATCGCCGGACGGCCCGCGCTGGCCGCCCACTTCGGCCCCGCGCGCGTCACCGGCGTGCGCGAGGCCGGGGACGGCGACCGCAACCTGGTGTTCGTCGTCGAGGCCGCAGGCGGGCCCGGCCTGGTGCTCAAGCAGTCCCTCCCGTACGTGCGCACCGACCCGACCTGGCCGATGACGCCGGACCGCAACGGGTTCGAGGCGGGCGCCCTGCGCGCCCACGGCTTCCTCGCCGGGCGGTACGTCCCGGCCATCTACGACGAGGACCCCGGGCGGCACGTCGTCGCCATCGAGGACCTGTCCGACCACCAGGTGTGGCGCGGCGCGCTGAACGAGGGGCTCCGCCACGAGGGCGCCGCCGCCGACCTCGGCAGATACGCCGCCCGGGTGGCGTTCGGCACCTCGGTGTTCGGGCTCAGCGCCCCCGACCAGAAGGCCGCGCTCGCCGCCTCGGTGAACCCGCAGCTGTGCCGGATCACCGAGGACCTGGTGTACACCGAGCCCTACGTCCGGCACGAGCACAACCGGGTGCTGCCCGCCAACGAGGCCGACGTGGCCGCCTACGCGGGCGACCCCGACGTGCGGGCCGCGGTAGGGGTGGCCAGGCTGACGTTCATGACCAGCGCCCAGGCGCTGATCCACGGCGACCTGCACACCGGCTCGGTGCTGGTGCGCGCCGCCGAGCCGTGGGCGCCGCGCTCGACCAAGGCGTTCGACGCCGAGTTCGCCTTCTACGGCCCGGCCGGCTTCGACGTCGGCACCCTGTGGGGCAACTACGTCCTGGCCGCCGGGCGGGCGCTGGCGCTGGGCGAGGAGGACCATGCCGCCTGGGTGCTCGGCCAGGCCGAGCGGACCTGGCAGGCCTACCAGCGGGAGTTCAGGGACCTGTGGCCGACGCGCGTCTACCCGCGGGTGTTCGGCGACGCGGTGCTGCGGCGCTTCCTCGGCCAGGCGCGCGAGGACGCCGTCGCCGTCGCCGGCGCGGAGGCCGCCCGGCGGGTCATCGGCCTGGCCAAGGTCTCCGACCTCGCGACCCTCCCGGAGGAGCCGCGCGCCCGCGCGGCGCGCGGCGTCCTGCGCGCCGCACGGCTGCTGCTGGTGGAGGGCCTGCCCGAGGGCGCCGGCCCGGACGCGGTCGCCCGGCTGTTCGACCGCGTCGGGGACGCCGTGGCCGCCGCGGCCCGGGGCTGAGTCCCGGGCGCATCTCGCGGCCCGGGCGTGGCCACGGCCCGGCCCTTCAGGTGGTGGCCCCGCTCGCGTCGCCGGGTGCGGTGGCCCCTCCGGTCAGGGCGGTGAGGAAGCCGCGCAGGAAGCGGGCGGTGTCCACGGCGGTGACCACCCGGGTGTCCGGGGCCGGCTCGTGCGGGAAGGGCGCGGGACGGCCGTCACGGGCGCGCATCAGCCGTGCCCGCCAGAGCGGCCCGTCCGGGAGTACGGCGACGGGCCCGAGAGCGGTCCCGGTCGCCAGGGACGGATCGAGCAGGATGCCCGCCGCCAGCGGGTCGTGCAGCGGGACGCCGCCGCGCCGCCCGGTGCCGTCGCCGAGGCGCAGGTAGGCGCCGAGGATCGCGGCGGCGAAACGGGCGACGGGGGTGCCCGCCGCGTCCAGGGCGGCGATCCCCTCCGGTTGCAGGACGGCCGTCGCGGTGACGTCCACCCCGAGCATGACCAGGTCGGCGCGGGGTGCGGTGGCGACCGCCCGGGCCGCGGCGGGATCGCGGGCGATGTTGCTGTCGCGGGCCAGCCGGTCGCCGGGGAGGTCGTACGGGCCGGAGCCGCCCATCACCACGACGGAACGATACTTTGTAAAGAGCGCCGGGTCGGTGCGCAACGCCAGCGCGAGATTGGTCAGGGGGCCGAGCGCCAGCAGGTCGAGTTCGCCAGGGCGGTCCCGGGCGAGGCGGACGATCAGCTCCGCGGCGCTCTCGCCGGACACGGCCGGCATGGGCCGCGGCAGCCCGTGACGGGCGAGGGGGGCGCCGAGCCCGTCGGTCCCGTGCGTCCCCCGGGGGACGGAGGGCGCGCCCGGCAGCGGCCCGGCCGCGCCGCGCGCCACGGGCGGCGCGAGCCCGAGCAGGCGGGTGACGCACCCGATGTTGCGCGCGACGTCCCGCTCCGGGCGGTTGCCGGCCACGGACGTCACGGCGGTGATCTCCACCCCCGGGTGCCCGGCCAGGTAGAGCAGCGCGCAGGCGTCGTCGATGCCGGCGTCGGTGTCGACGACGACGTGCCGCGTGACGTCCGCTCCGCGAGGGCCGGTCATGCGGCCCGGTTCTCCCGCCCGGTCGGCCTTCATGTCGCCGTGCGAGGGGGAGGAGCGGGGCGCGTGGGGCAGCCGGCCGGGGTGCGGGCGCCGGGAGCGGCGAACACGCCGGTGGCGGGGATGCCGGGCATGGCGGGAACGCCGGGCGCGGGGAAACGGGGCGGGATGACGGCGCCGGAGGCGGCGGCACTCGGAGCGGCGGAAGCCGCAGTGGCGGACCCTGAGGCGGCGGCAATCGAAGCCGCGGCGTGCGGGGTGGTGGCATCGGGGGTGGTGGAGCCGCCGGGCGGGACGGCGAAGTGGTCGGCCACGCGGGCGGGCTCGAAGGCTCCGTGCTCGGTGACGATGCGGGTGATCAGATGGGGCGGCGTGGCGTCGAAGGCCGGATAGTAACCGCGGGTGCCCTCGGCCGCGGTGCGCGTGCCGAGGACGTGGAGCACCTCCTCCCCGTCACGGTGCTCGATCTCGACGTCCGCGATGCCGGGGGACAGCGGGTCGGGGGCGTGGGCGAGCACGTACATCGGCGCGCCGAAGGCCCGGGCGGCGAGCGCCACCGCGAGCGTTCCCACCTTGTTCACCACGTGGCCGTCCATGGTCACCCGGTCGGAGGCGGTCATCGCGACGTCGGCCAGCCCGTCGGCCAGCGCCGAGGGCACCATGCCGTCGGTGATGACGGTGGGCCGGTAGCCCATCTCCACCAGCGTCGCCGCGGTGAGCCGCGCCCCTTGCAGGTAGGGGCGGGTCTCGGTGCAGACGAACTCCAGCCGCTTTCCCATGCGCTCGGCCGCCCGCACGGCCGCGACCAGGTAGGCGTCGCCCCAGCAGTGCGTGAGCACGCGGGCGCCGTCCTCCAGCAACGCGGCGGCGTTGCGGCCGAGCGCGTCCGCGCCCGCGCGGTAGGCGGCGTCGTGGGCGGTCGCCGCCTCGGCGACGGCCGTCACCAGTTCCTCCCCGGAGGCGAGCGCCAGCGGCCCGTCCACGGTGGCCGCCAGGATGGCGGTGACGGCGTCGCGGATGTGGTTGTTGGTCGGCCGGGTGGCGATGAGCCGGCGGCCGGCGGCGCGCAGGCTCTCGGCGGCGGCTCCCGGCCCGGCGCGCCGCGCCTCGCGGGCGGCCAGGGTCATGCCGGCGGTGGCGGCGAACAGCGGGCCGTGGCTCTGGGTGACCATCTGCTCGATGGCCACCGCGACGTCCTCGGCGGTGGCGCAGTGCACCCAGCGGCGCTGGAACGGGTAGACCCTGCGGTCAAGGATGTCCACCCCCTCGTCGGTGGTCCGTACCGAGTCGGCCAGAATCGGTGTGTCGCCCGTGCCGCTCACGTGGCCATCCCTTCATCGAGACCGTGTCGAGTTCCAGAGTGCCCGGCGCCCGTCCCGCTGCACACCCGGCGCCGGCGGGCCCGGCCGATCGAACCGGCTCGCCGAAGGGGATGAATGCCGCAAGTGCCCCAGCGATTATCCATAGTCTCCTGCCTGGCAGACCATGGATAAGGAGGCATCCCATCCGATCGGGCCGGGTTCGCGGGGAAATATGGCTCACGAGGAGCGCTGGAGGCTCCTGCGGGGCCGGTCTCTGTGAGATTGTTTCTGCTGCGGGCGGTGATGGGGCCGGCCGTGTGCCGTGACCGGATGCCGAAGCATTGTCTAGTTTTCCTACCAAATACATAGGTAGACTGGGCCGCGCAGAGGAGGCGACATGAGCCCGGACCCAAGCCACCCGTCGTGGCCCCGAGGCGAGAGCCCGCTGGCCGCGGCCATCTCCACCGGCCGCTGGATCCGGTCGGCCGCCGTCGACGACGAACGCGGGCGCCACTGGCGCGCCAACCCCGACCCCGGACGACGCTCGGCCCGGTCCGGCCGGCCCGGCTCGTTGTACGCGGGCGCCGCGGGCGTCGTGCTGTACTTCCTGGAGCTGGCGGCGGCCACCGGTCACGAGGCCTACCTGGAGGAGGCCAGGAACGGCGCGCGCTACCTGGCCGCCACCTGGCGGGAGGAGGCCGACCTGTCCCTCTACCACGGCCTCACCGGCATCGTGTTCGCGCTGGCCGAGGCCGGGTGGGCCACCGGCGAGGAGAGCTTCTCGGTCGCGGCCAGGGACGCGGCCGACCAGGTGGTGCGCCGCGCGCGCCGCCTGCCCTCCGGCGTCGGCTGGACGGGCGACCCGGCGCAGCGCGGCGACGGCGGCATCATCCTCGGCCTGCTGCACGCCGCGGGCATCCTCGGCGTTCCCGAGTACGAACGGATCGCCGTGGAGGCCGGCGAGCGCGTCGCCGGCCTCGTCGTCCCCGGGCACCGGTTCGGCGAGGAGGGCTGCGCCGACCTGCCGGTGGACGCGGTCACGCCCGGGTTCCTGTCCGGCACGGCCGGCACCGCCTTCCTGCTCGCCCGCCTGTACGGTGTTACCAGGGACGAGCGGTTCCTGCGGGCCGCGCGCCGGGGCGCCGACTTCGTCCGCACCGTCAGCGTGGTGACCGACAAGCACGTCTTCGTTCCGCACCACGTCCCGCAGGGACGCACCCTGCACTACCTCGGTCTGTGCTCGGGGTCGGCGGGGGTGGCCCGGCTGTTCTACGAGATGCACCGCGTGACCGGCGAGCAGGGCCACCTCGACTGGATGGAGCGGCTGGCCGCCGGCATCGCCTGCAGCGGCGTCCCGCGGCGCCGCACCCCCGGCTTCTGGAACGTGGCCTGTCAGTGCTGCGGCGCGGCCGGGCTGCTGGAGCTGTTCGTCGGCCTGTGGGCCGCCACCGGCGCGCGGTCGCACCTCAACTTCGCCCAGCTCCTGGCCGACGACCTGATAGGCCGCGCCACCGGGCACGACGACGCCGGCCACCGCTGGTACCAGGCCTACCGCCGGCTGCGTCCCTGGGAGGTCACCGCCGACACCGGGTACATGATCGGCGCCGCGGGCATCGGTTCGGCGTTGCTGCACCTGCACGCCGCCACGACGGTGGCCGAGCCGCGCCGGGTCATCCTGCTCCCGGACAATCCCTTCCCGGCCATCCCCGTCCCCGCCTCGGCGCTGCGCGGCCCTTCCTGAGCCGCGGGGCCCGGCCCTTTCGCGCCCTCAGACCGGCTCGACGTGCCGCGGGCCGAGCGGGAGGCGGACCACGAAGCGGGCGCCGCGCTCGCTGGGCTCGACCACCAGGTAGCCGCCGGTCATCTCGGCGATCTGCCGCGCGATCGACAGGCCGAGCCCCGTGCCGCCGGCGTCCTTGCTGCGCGCGGCGTCCAGGCGGGTGAACCGCTGGAAGATGATCTCCCACTTGTCCGGAGAGATGCCGGCCCCGTCGTCGAGCACCTCGATGATGGCCGTGCCGTGCGAGAAGCGCGGGTCGCCGGGCCGGTCGCCGATGCGCGTGCACACCTTGACGGTGGCCGAGGTCGCGGCGTGCCGCTCGGCGTTGTCCATCAGGTTGGTGAACAGGCGGGCCAGTCGCACCCGGTCGCCCATCACCACCACGCCCGGCTCCAGCTCCTTGCCGATCCTCAGGCGGCTCTGACGGCGCTCCAGCTCGCCGGCGACCAGTTCGGCCAGATCCACCGGCTCGCGGGTGACGGGCGTGCCGGCGTCCAGCCGGGCCACCTGCAGCAGGTCGGACACGATGGCCTGCAACCGGTCCAGGCTGCTCAGCAACGAGCGGCTCATCGCGTTCACGTCGGTCTCGCCGGGGGCGAGCAGGGCCTCCTCCACCTCGGCGCGCATGGCGGTGATGGGGCTGCGCAGGTCGTGGGAGGCGTCGGAGGCGAACCGCCGCTGACGCTCCATCGCCTCCTCCAGCCGGTCCAGCGTGTGGTTGACGCTCTCGGCGAGGCCGTGGATCTCGTCGTTGGCGGCCGGCACCGGCACCCGCCGGCCCGGGCTGGTGGCGACGATCTCGTCGAGCTCGGCGCGGATGGCGTTCACCGGCGACAACGACCCGGTCACCAGCCGGTGGCTGCCGTAGACGGTCACCGCGACGACCGACAGCACCGCGGCGACCGCGAAGGCGGCCAGCAGCGGGTGGACCCACGGACGGATGGGCGGCGCGGCGGCGTAGACGATGCATTCGCGGCCGGCGTGGAAGGTCCGGCGGGCCACGACGATCTGGCACTCGCCGTGCGGGAAGACGCGGTCGCACACCCGGCGCACCGCCTGCTCCTCGCCCGGGGGAGGAGTGAAGGAGGCCATGGGCGGCTTGCCTCGCAGGATGGCGGAGGACGCCACGACCCGCCCCTGGGAGTCGACGACCTGCAGATTGCGCACCCGCTCGTAGGGGATCGGCGCGGGCAGCGTGCCTTGTTCGAACACCACGGCGACGCGGCGGGCCGCCGCGGCGACCTCCTCGGTGAGGTACCCGCTGGCGTACCGGTTGACGGCCACCAGCATGACCGCGGACAACAGTGTGGACAGCAGGGCCGCGATCAGACCTGCGAACAGGGTGAAACGCCCCTTGACCGACCAGCGGTGCCACACGCTCACCGTGATCCCCCCTCTTGCCCCCATGACAAGTGGACCACACCCGTCGCACGTGGGTGCGACGGGTCGCGGGGGAAGCCGGCCGGAGGCGGGCCGCTAGTCTGCGGCGCGCGTGGCGGCCTCGGCGGCCTTGGCCGTCAGCGACCGCACCGCCTCGGTCAGATGGGCGACCTGGACCTCGAGGGTGTGGACCCGCGCTTCCAGTTCGCCGGCGCTGGGGGGCTGGTTGGCGACGATCTGCCTCGGCATCGGCGGCCGCTCCTTCCACGAAGTTCACAACGCGGGCCTGGTAACGCGGGGGTGTCCGTCGCGATCCCAGCTCTTTACCTCTGCCCACACATGGGCGTGGCAAAGCACATCCGGCCCTATAAGCGTACGTGACCTCATCGCGGTGCTCCGGGAGCGACCCCTAGGAGGTCGTGAGGCGCGCGGCATAGCGGGTGCGGGGGTGGCGGGCGACCTCCTCGGGCGTGCCGTCCTGCACGATCGCGCCGTTCTCGACGACGACGAGCCGGTCGGCCAGCGCCGCGGCCTCCGCAGGGTCGTGGGTGACCAGCACGCAGGGCCCGGCGAAGCACGACAGGTGGCGGCGCAGCAGGTCCCGCAGCTCCGGGCGCGCGGGGTCTGCCACACCGGCCAGCGGCTCGTCCAGGAGCAGCACCCGGGGGCCGGCGGCCAGCGAGCGGGCCAGCGCCACCCGTTGCGCCTGCTCGCGTGACAGCTCGCCCGGCCTGGCCCGCGCCAGGGCGCCCAGGCCCAGGTCGTGCAGCCAGGCGGTCGCGGCGCGGCGGGCCTCGGCGGTGCCCGCGCCGTGGCAGCGCGGCCCGAAGGCCACGTTGTCCAGGACGCTGAGATGGGAGAACAGCAGCGGGTCGCGCAGCACCATGCCGACCGACCGGCGGCCCGGCGGGCGTGCGTACAAAGGAGCGCCGTCGAGCAGGACGTACCCGCCCGCGGGGGCGGCGAGTCCGGCGAGCAGGCGCAGGGCGGTGGTCTTGCCCGCGCCGCTCGGACCGGCGAGGGCGACGACCTCCCCGGCGGCGACCCGCAGCCGCACGTCCAGCGCGAACGGCGGGTACGCGGCGACCAGATGGGCGTCCAGCATCATGCCGGGCCCGCCCATCGTCCCCGCAGGCAGGCGAGGATCGCCGCCGGCACCGCCAGCAGCACCAGGCTGAGCGCGACGGCGGCCTGCGGGTCTCCGCGCAGGGCCAGGTAGACCGCGGGCGGCGCGGCGGGCGCGGCCGCGGCCAGGCCGCCGGCGAACACCATCGTCGCGCCGAACTCGCCGAGGGCCCGCGCCCAGCACAACAGGGCGCCCACCGCGGCGCCGGGCGCCAGCAGCGGCAGGGCGACGCGGCGGAACACCGTCCAGGAGGAGGCGCCGAGCAGGGCCGCCGCCTCCTCGACGCGCGCGTCCTGCCGGTTCAGCGTGCCCTCGACCGTGGCGACCAGGAACGGCATCGCCACGAACGCCTGTGCGCACATCACCGCCACGGCGTAGGAGGCGACCGGCCCGCCCGGCGCGCCCGCCGGGCCGCCTCGGCCCAGCGCCAGCAGCAGCGCCACGCCTCCGGCCACCGGCGGCAGCAGCAGCGTCAGCCTGACCAGGGCGCGCGCGGCCCGCCTGCCCCGGAAGTCCACGCGGGCGAGCATCCACCCCAGCGGGACCCCGGTGACCAGGCAGCCCAGCGTGGCGGCCACGGAGGTGACCAGCGACAGCCACAGCGCCCGCAGCAGGGCCGGTTCGGCGAGGCGGGAGGCGAGCCCCGCCCACGGCGCCCGCAGCACCAGTGCCGCCACCGGAAGGGCCAGCAGCACCAGGGCGGCGGCGGCCGGCGCGGCCAGCACCAGCGGCACCGCGGCGGGCCCGTCGTGGACCGCGCCGCGGCCCGCGCCGGTCAGCCTGCGGCGGGTGGTCTTCAGTACCCTCATGCCGCCTTCATCCCCGGCCGGCCGCCGCGCCACGCGAAGGCCCGGGTCCATGATCGGCATAGCACGTTTACTTCCCGGCTAAATGTGTAGAAGGGAGGGCGTATCGAAAGGAGCGGCCCATGAACTCCGTGGCCTCAGCAGGTCACCAGGCGCGCGGAGCCGCGCGGCAGGCGACCAACAGCCGGACCTTCGACCGTCTCGCCAGGTTCGGCATGGCGTGCCGAGGCGTCCTGTACGCCCTGATCGGCATCCTGGCCCTGCAGATCGCCTTCGGCGGCGGCGGGAAGGAGGCCGACAAGACCGGAGCCGTGCGCACGGTCGCCGAGCAGCCGTTCGGCACCGTCCTGCTGTGGCTCATGGCGCTCGGGTTCCTCGCCCTGGCCGTCTGGCAGCTGTCGGAGGCCGTGGTCAACAGCGGCCTGGACGTCCGGCACCGCGTGGAGGCCGTCGGTCGCGCCGTGGTCTACGGCCTGGTCGTCGGCACCGTTCTCAGCTTCCTGCTGCGCGGCACCACCGGGCAGTCGAGCGACGAGAAGTCCAAGGACCTCACCGCCACCGTCATGGACTGGCCGGGCGGGCAGTGGATCGTCGGCGCCGTCGGCCTCGGCATCATCGGCCTCGGCCTCTACTGGATCTACGAAGGCGTCACCAAGAAGTTCTGCAAGCACCTGAGCACCGCCGAGATGTCGCCGGCCACCCGCGGCGTCGTGGAGAAGCTCGGCATGATCGGCTACTGCGCGCGCGGCGTGATCGCGGCGGCGGCCGGCGTCTTCTTCGTCCACGCGGCGATCACCTACAACCCCGACGAGGCCAAGGGCATCGACTCCACGCTGCGGTCGTTCGCCGACACCCCGCTCGGCCCGTGGCTGCTGGCCGTGGTGGCCGCCGGCCTGGTCGTCTTCGCCGCCTACTGCTTCTGCGAGGCCCGCTGGCGCCACACCTGAGCCGCCTTCGCGGTAGAGGACCTCGACGACGGACCCGGGCGCCCCGCCCGGGTCCGTCGTCATGTCGTGCCATGCCGCCACGGCTCAGGCGTGGCTCACATGGGGCTCACATGGGGCTCACATGTGGCTCAGACGTTGCGCCGGTACTGGCCGCCCGCCTCGAACAGCGCCTCGGTGATCTGCCCGAGCGAGCACACGCGGGCGGCGTCCATCAGCGCGGCGAAGGCGTTGCCGTCGGACATGGCGGCCTCCCGCAGCCGCCGCAGCGCCTCGGGCGCCTCGGCCGCGTTCCGCCGCTGGAAGTCGCGCAGCCGCTCGAGCTGGCCGTGCTTCTCCTCCTCGGTGCCGCGGGCCAGCTCCAGCGAGCCGTGCTCGACCGCGCCGTCGGGGTTGCGGAAGGTGTTCACCCCGATGATCGGCAGCGAGCCGTCGTGCTTGCGGGTCTCGTACAGCAGTGACTCGTCCTGGATGCGCCCGCGCTGGTAGCCGGTCTCCATCGCGCCGAGCACGCCGCCGCGCTCCGACAGCCGTTCGAACTCGGCCAGCACCGCCTCCTCCACCAGGTCGGTGAGGTCGTCGATGACGAAGCCGCCCTGGAGCGGGTTCTCGTTCACCGCCAGGCCCCACTCGCGGTTGATGATCATCTGGATGGCCATGGCGCGGCGCACCGACTCGGCGCTCGGGGTGGTGACCGCCTCGTCGTAGGCGTTGGTGTGCAGGCTGTTGCAGTTGTCGTAGATCGCGATCAGGGCCTGGAGGGTGGTGCGGATGTCGTTGAAGTTCATCTCCTGGGCGTGCAGCGACCGCCCGGAGGTCTGGATGTGGTACTTGAGCTTCTGCGCGCGCTCGCCGGCGCCGTAGCGGTCGCGCATGGCCACCGCCCACACCCGGCGCGCCACCCGGCCGAGCACGCTGTACTCGGGGTCCATGCCGTTGGAGAAGAAGAACGACAGGCTCGGCGCGAAGTCGTCGATCGCCATGCCCCGGGCCAGGTAGGCCTCCACGTAGGTGAACCCGTTGGCCAGGGTGAAGGCCAGCTGGGTGATCGGGTTCGCCCCGGCCTCGGCGATGTGGTAGCCCGAGATCGACACCGAGTAGAAGTTGCGCACGTCGTTGGCGATGAACCACTCCTGCACGTCGGCCATCATCCGCAGCGAGAAGTCGGTGGAGAAGATGCAGGTGTTCTGCCCCTGGTCCTCCTTGAGGATGTCGGCCTGCACGGTGCCGCGCACCGTGGACAGCGTCGCGGCGCGCACGCGGGCCGCCTCCTCGGCGGTGGGCTCGCGGCCGTTGTCGGCGCGGAAGCGGTCCAGCGCCTGGTCGGCCGCGGTGTGCAGGAAGAACGCCAGGATGGTCGGGGCCGGCCCGTTGATGGTCATCGACACCGAGGTGGCCGGCGAGGACAGGTCGAAGCCGTCGTACAGCGCCTTCATGTCCTCCAGCGTGGCGATCGACACCCCGGAGGTGCCCACCTTGCCGTACACGTCCGGGCGCTCGGCCGGGTCGTTGCCGTACAGGGTCACCGAGTCGAACGCGGTGGACAGCCGCACGGCGGGCTGGCCCTGCGACAGCAGCTTGAAGCGCCGGTTGGTGCGGAACGGGTCGCCCTCGCCGGCGAACATGCGGATCGGGTCCTCGTCGGCCCGCTTGAACGGGAACACCCCGGCGGTGAACGGGAAGCGGCCGGGCAGGTTCTCGGCGCGCAGGAAGCGCAGCAGCTCGCCGTGGTCGGTGTAGCGCGGCAGGGCCACGCGCGGCACGCGGCTGCCCGAGAGCGTGGTGCGCCACAGCGGCGTGTGCTGCTCCTTGCCGCGGACGGTGACCACCAGTTCGTCGGCGGAGTAGGCGGCCACGGTCCGCGGCCAGTCCTCCAGCAGGGCGCGGCTGCCGGGCGACAGCTCCTGCTCGGCCCGGTCGCCCAGCGCGTCCAGCTTGTCCAGCGACGCGGCGTCGCCGCCCTCTGCGGCCAGCAGCTCGCGCACCTGGCGCAGTTGCTGGCGGCGGCACGCCGCCTCGGCCTCCACCCGGGTGCGGCGGTGGTACTCGCGCACGGTCTCGGCGATCTCGGCCAGGTAGCGGGCCCGGGAGGGGGGCACGATGGCCGAGGCCAGGCTGGAGGTGGTGACCGGGGTCTTCGGCAGCAGCCCGAAGCTGTCGGGCAGGCCGCGCTCGGCGAGCAGGTCGCGCAGCCGGTGGTAGAGCGCGGTGACGCCGTCGTCGTTGAAGCGCGAGGCGACGGTGCCGTAGACGGGCATCTCCTCGGGGGAGGCGCCGAAGGCCTGGCGGTTGCGCACGAGCTGGCGGCGCACGTCGCGCAGCGCGTCCTGCGCGCCGCGCCGGTCGAACTTGTTGATCGCGACCACGTCGGCGAAGTCCAGCATGTCGATCTTCTCGAGCTGGGAGCTCGCGCCGAACTCCGGGGTCATGACGTACAGCGACACGTCACTGAAGGGGACGATGGCGGCGTCGCCCTGCCCGATGCCGGGCGTCTCGACGATCACCAGGTCGAATCCGGCGGCCTGGCAGACGGCGATCACGTCGTTCAGGTGATCGGGAAGCTCGTGGGAGCCGCGGGTGGCCATCGAACGGAAGAACACCCGGTCGCCGCCCAGGCTGTTCATGCGGATGCGGTCGCCCAGCAGGGCGCCGCCGCCCCTGCGCCGGGTGGGGTCCACCGCGATGACGGCGACGCGCAGCTTGTCCTCGTAGTCGGCGCGCACCCGGCGGACCAACTCGTCGGTGAGGGAGGACTTGCCCGACCCGCCGGTCCCGGTGATGCCGAGCACCGGCACCCGGCGGGCCGCGCCCGCCTCGCGCAGCGCCTGCAGGTAGGACGCGCCGGCCTTGCCGGCCTCGACGTAGGTGATCGCGCGGGCCACGGCCCGCTGGTCGCCGCCGAGCACCGAGGGCGGCTCGCCATCGGCCGCGAGGTCGACGTCGCACGCCTCGACCAGCGTGTTGATCATGCCGGCGAGGCCGAGCCGCTGGCCGTCCTCGGGGGAGAAGATCTTGGTCACGCCGCGGCTCTCCAGCAGGGCGATCTCCTCGGGCACGATCACCCCGCCGCCGCCCCCGTACACCTTGACGTGCCCGGCGCCCCGCTCGCGCAGCAGCTCCACCAGGTAGGTGAAGAACTCGACGTGGCCGCCCTGGTAGGAGCTGACCGCCACGCCCTGGGCGTCCTCCTGGACGGCCGCGGTGACGATCTCCTGCACCGAGCGGTCGTGACCGAGGTGGACGACCTCGGCGCCCTGGGACTGCAGGATGCGGCGCATGATGTTGATGGCGGCGTCGTGCCCGTCGAACAGCGCGGCAGCGGTCACCACGCGCACGGGGTTGGCAGGTACGTGCACCGGATCTCCTCAGGCAAGTTACTAGGACGTCCTAATAAATTCTAGGACGTCCAACTATCGGCGCGGCCACCGAGTTCCCGATGTCCCCCGATGTCCCTCGGTGTTTCCGGTGTTCCCCGGTGTTCCCGATCGCCCTCGCCCATACGCCGCCGCCCCCGTTCCTGCTGCCCTCGGCGCCCCCGCGTACACGGCCGTGCCGATGAGCGGGCCGCATGCGCGCCCGATCCCGCCCGGTGCGCGGCCGCGGGGACGGCCCGGCCGGCCGGGGCGCGGGCGGGGCGGTGGTCGGTAGGATCGGCGATGTGACGCGTGAGGGGTGGCTGGACGAGCGGGAACAGCTCATGTGGCGGGCCTTCGGCGACATGCGTCACCGGCTGGACGCCGCGATCGAGCGCCGGCTCACCGAGGCCGGCCTCTCGACCGCCGACTTCGAGCTGCTGCTGCCGCTGATGGAGGCCCCCGATCGGCGGCTGCGCGCCCGCGAGCTGCGCCTGAAGATCGACTGGGATCGCAGCAGGCTCTCCCACCAGCTCCGGCGCATGGAGAAGCGGGGCCTGCTCGCCCGCGAAGACTGCCCCGGTGACGCGCGGGGGACGATCATCAGGCTGACCGAGGAGGGCGCGGGCGCCATCGCGGCCGCGGTGCCCGGGTACGTCGAGGTCGTCCGCGGGCTGTTCATCGACCTGCTCACCCCCGAAGAGACGCTGATGCTGACCTCTCTGTCGCATCGCGTGCTGGCGCGCATCGCCGGCGAGGCGCTCGGGCCCGGAAAGTCCGTGTACCTCACGACGATCGACCACTCCCTGGCGGCCCAGGACGGCTCCGCCGGCCCGGTCTGAGCTCCGCCGTCCCCGCCGTTCTCGCCGTCCCGTCGGGGGCCGGTCACGCGGTGGCGTGAGGAGCGTCACGCCGTGGCAACGCAAAGGAGCTAGCATCACCTCCAAAGGCGACATATGGTATTGAAACGGACAAATGTCTCGTCATCGGTCGCCCACGGGAAGTCGCGTCATGAGCCACGACACCGGTCATCCGCCCATCCTCTTCGAGATGGACCTCTCGCTCCACGAAGTACGCCGCCGCGCCGAGGTGGTCGCCGCGCTCGGCCCGGACTGGGATCCGCTGGAGGCGATGCGGGGTGAGCAGGAGGCCTACGACCTGCTCTACTCGGGCCTGGACGCGGGGCAGTCGCAGACCTACGACATGCTCGTGGCCGCCGGGGTGCTCCCACGGCGGAAGGCCGGCCGTGCTGCCGATTGACCCCGACGCCGACATCGGCCGCCGAGCCTGGATCCCCTGCCCCCGATGCCGCGACGACCGGCACTGCGCCGACTGCGGCTCGGGCCGCAACTGCCGCGACCACTGGCGCTACCTGCTCAGCACCACGGGAAGCGTCCTGCACGTGCAGTGCCCGGGTTGCACCCACCTGTGGGACCACGAGACCCACTTCGGCGCCGGCGGCCCCCGCCCGGCGTTCTGACCGCCTCTGGGGGCGTTGCCCGGTTCGGTGACCGCTCACTGACGCCGAACGCGTGCGGTTCGGCTCCTCACCCGGTGTGGTGGTCCGCCGCCGGTGCCGTGAGCGACACGGTCACCGGATCGCCGACCTGGACGGCGCCGGGGCGTACCACCCGCATGATCAGGCCGAACGTGTTGTCGTGGCCGGAGATCAGGTGCTTCTGCAGTTCCGGCCACCGCTCGCGCCCGTGCGGATCCCAGCTCGGCACCGCGCACCTGACGCACGGCCCGGTGTGCCGGCCGGTCGTGCCGAGGACGACGTCGCCGACGGCGATCGTGACCGCGCCGCTGAAGGACTCCTCGGCGAAGGCCGGGGCGTCGAGCTCCAGGTGCAGGTTGGGACGGAAGCGTTCGATCTCCACCGGGGCGCCCATCTCCACCTCGAGGGCATGGCGTGAGGCCTCGAAGGTCACCAGCAGCGTCGGCCCGCGGTCCTGTTGCCCGTCGGCCGCGCGCAGCGACACCGGCATCTCCAAGGCGTCCGCCAGCGCGGCGGGCAGGTCGGGGTCGTCCCACGCCCAGGCCGCACCGCTCGCCGAGTACAGCACCGGCGGCCCTGGAGGTTCCGGAGAGCCGTCACAGGTGGCCGGGTAGGCGGCCTCCCAGTCGAGCATCCGCGGGATCTGGCGCACGGTCAGCCGCGTGCCCGCGCGTTCGGGACGCTCGTCGACGAGCGCGTACGCGCGGTCGCCCGCCATCCCGCGGGCGTCCAGCAGGGCGGCGGCGACCCGCTCGCCGCGCAGCGACTTCACCGGCCAGCGGTACAGCCCGCCGATCCTTCCCCGATACATACCAGCAGCTTAGGCGACCGGCCCGCGGGACCGCCCGTCACATGAGCGGCGGGGCCGCGGCCTCCTCCTCGACGAGCTTGAGCAGGGCGGAGATGGTCATCGAACCGGGCGGCCGGTGCTCGCGGGCGAACTCGCCGGCGACCCTGCGCACCGTCTCGTTGGCCGGGGTGGGCACGCCGTGCAGCCGGCCGAGCAGCACGATCTCGCCGTTGAGGTAGTCGGCCTCGATCGAGCCGCTGCCCTTGGCCAGGCTCTGCCACGACGAGCCGCCCGGCCGGTCCACCCCGTCGACCGCCGTCTCGTTGACCTGGTCGCCGCGGGTGCGGCGTTCCTCCTCGGGAGGGGTGTAGGCGATGCCGGCCGCGTCGAGCACGGCCCTGCCCTCGGCCAGCAGGCGTTCCATCAGCGGCTGCGAGCCGGGAACCGGGCCGCAGATCGCCTGGTGGGCGTTGCCGAGGTTGCCGAGCAGCTTGGCGTACTTCCAGCGCATGACGTTCTGGGCCACCGGGGCGGCGAACATGCTGCCGCGCAGGTCGGCGGCGATGCGCTCGGCCGTCTCGTCGGCGCCGCGGGGGTAGCGGCCGAGGGTGAGCATCCCCGACAGCGGCGCCCCGTGGGAGACGACCGTGCCGGGTTCCAGGTGCAGCGCCGGCAGCCACACGCACATGCCGTAGACGCGGCGGAACAGGCGCAGCGCGATCCGCTCGTTCTCGACGGCGTTCTGGGCGCAGACCAGGGGCAGCGCGTCGGCCGCCGCGCCGCCGCCGGCGACCGGGCGCGGCGCCCACTCCTGCAGGATCGCGGCGGTGTCCTGGGTCTTGACGGCGAGCACGAGCACGTCGTCCTCGCGCAGGTCGAGCTCCTCGGGTCCGCCGGCGGCGGTGACCGCGACGGTCGCCGCGCCGTGCGGGGAGATCAGGCGCAGGCCGTCCCGGCGGAGGGCTTCCAGGTGGGCGCCCCGTGCGACCAGGACGACGTCGTGCCCGTTCTCCGCGAGCCGGCCGCCGATCGTCCCGCCGACCGCACCGGCGCCGATGATGATATAGCGCATTATGTGATCCTCCCATGATCGTCTCATCGGGCCGCCCAGGGGGCATGCCCTGCCGCCGGGACACGGGATACCCGCGCGGCCGTGCCGGGCCGGAACGCCGGTGTCTGACCGGTGACCGGGTTCCGGCCCTTCCGTCGGCGGGATATCTGATGGCCAAAAACGGGCGAACCTGGACATTCTGTGCACCGTTCATGAAAATGATCTCGACCGTTGCGCCGTAATTCGGAAGACCGGATCATCGTGATCACCATCATCTCGCCCCTCGGGGCCGGAGAGGAGACATCATGCTGGGTCTCGTCGACCGTCTGCTGACGCGTGTCTCCCACAAGGTGACCGTGGAGGCCGGGTGCAGCAACTACTACTACTGCTCGGGTGGGGTCAGGTACCTTCGCCAGTGCTGCCTGAACGAGGGGTGCACGACGGTCAGGGTCGGCACCTGCTGACGTCGCCGCGATAAGCGTCCGCGGGCGGCGGCCGGCCGCCGCCGCCCGCCATGGCGGTGGAGGTGCGTGGATGGAGTACGTACGGATCGGATGCGCCTGCCTGGTCGCACTGGTCTTCGCGATGAGCGCGGTGTCGAAGCTGCGGGATCTGGAGGGATTCCGCCGTTCCCTGCCCGCGCTCGTCCCTGCCCGGCGTGAACTCCTGCGGCCGCTGGCGATGGCGGTCGTCGTGCTGGAGGCGCTGGTCCCGATCATGATCGCGGTGCCGCCGGCCACCTCGTACGGCCTCGCGCTGGCCTGCGCCCTGCTCGTCGCGTTCACCGTGGCGATCGCCCGCGCGCTGGGACGGGGGCAGACCGCCCCCTGCCGCTGCTTCGGTGCGTCCGCGGCCCCCCTCGGCCCGCGGCACCTGGTGCGCAACGGCCTGCTGATCACCGCGGCCGTCCTCGGCGGGCTGTCGCCGGGCGGCGCGCCCGTCCTCGCCGGGGCGGTCATCGCAGGTGCGGCGGGACTCATCGCGGCGCTCCTGATCGCCTCCCTCGACGACATCGCCGATCTCTTCGCGAGGAACGCCTGATGCCCTACCTGACCGCCGCCGTCGTGCTCATCGGCGTGCTGTGCGTGCTCAACCTGATCCTCACCCTCGGCCTTGTTCGTCAGACGCGGCGGACCGGCGGGGGAGGCGTCCAGCACGCCGGGCCTCCCCTCGTCCTGGGGCCCGGCTCGCCCGTCGGCGCGTTCACCGCCGTGACCATCGACGGCGAACCGGTGTCCCATGACACGGTCACCGGTCTGGTGGGGTTCTTCTCCGCCGGATGCGAGCCCTGCCACAAGCTGCTTCCCCGCTTCACCGAGCACGCCCGCGCCCTCGGGCGGGAGAACGTGCTGGCGGTGGTCGGCGGGGACGACGCGGAGGCGGTCGAAGCGCTCGCGCCGGTGGCCCGCGTGATCGTGGAGGACTTCGACGGCCCGGTGGCGGGCGCGTTCCAGAACACGTGGACCCCCGCGCTCTACCTGCTCGGCTCCGATCACCACGTCGTCGCCGCCGGCGGACGCCTGGAGGACCTTCCCCTCGCCTCGACCGCATGAGCGATCCCGGCGCGAGCCGGCGGACCGGGACCCGCGAACTGGCCTCGGCCGCCGTGGAGGCCATGGCGCTGACCTGGAGGGCGGCGCCGGGAGGGGTCGCCGGCTACGGCTTCCTGACGCTCGCCGAGGCGGCGGCCCCGATCGCCACGGCGTGGCTGACCAAGACGGTCATCGACCGGCTGACCACTCCCGGCGGCGCGGTCGCGGGCCTCGCGGCCGGGCTGGCGGCGGCCGGGCTGGCCGCCGCCGCCCTCCCCGGAATCGGCCGCTACCTGCGCGCCCAGACCGGACGCCTCGCGCGCGCCGACGCGATCGACCGGCTGTTCGCGGCGGCCGAGCGGCAGGTCGGCCTGCGGCGCTTCGAGGATCCGGTGTTCCTCGACCGGCTGCGGCTCGCACAGGAGGGCGCCGGAACCACCGGCGACCTCGTCAGCGGAGTCTGCGGCACTTTGAACGGCGTGCTGTCGCTCGCCGGGTTCGTCGCGTCCCTGCTGATCCTCAGTCCCGCCATGACCGCGCTGGTGCTGCTGGCCGCCGTCCCGGCCCTCATCGCCGAACTGCTGCTGTCGCGCAGGCGGGCCACCGTGCAATGGGACATCGAGCGGATCCACCGCCGCGAGTTCTTCTACTCCCGGCTGCTCACCGGCGTCCAGGCCGCCACGGAGATCCGGCTGTTCGGCGTCGGCGCGTTCCTGCGCGCCCGGATGATGGCCGAGCGGCGCAGGGCCGACGTCGCCGAAGCGCGGATGGACCGCCGGGAGCTGGTCACCCAGGGCGGCCTCACCACGCTGAGCGCGGCGGTCGCGGGCGCCGGCCTGTGGTGGGCGATCACGGCGGCCCGCCGGGGCTCCCTCAGCGTCGGCGACGTCGCCATGTTCGTCGCGGCCGTCGCAGGGGTGCAGGCCGCGCTCGACACGCTCGTCTCGTCCCTGGCGTCCGTCCACCAGCGGCTCCTCACCTTCTCCCACTACGTGGCGGTGATCAGGGCCGAGCCGGACCTGCCCAGCGCGGACCGGGGCACGGCCCCCGCGCTGCGCCAGGGCATCGAACTGCGGGACGTCTGGTTCCGCTACAGCGACGACCACCCTTGGGTGCTGCGCGGGGTCGACCTGACGATCCCGCACGGGCGGTCGGTCGCCCTCGTGGGGCTGAACGGCGCCGGCAAGAGCACCCTCATCAGGCTGCTGTCGCGGATGTACGACCCGACCCGCGGCCGGATCCTGTGGGACGGCGTCGATTTGCGGGACATCCCGCCCGCCGATCTCCGGGAGCGGATCAGCGCCGTGTTCCAGGACCACATGAACTACGACATGTCCGCCGCCGAGAACATCGGGCTCGGCCACCTGCCCGCCTTGGACGACCCGGCCCGGATCGAGGAGGCGGCCGTCCGGGCGGGGGTGCACCAGACGCTCTCGAGCCTGCCGCGCGGCTACGACACGCTGCTCACCCGCGTCTTCTTCTCCGAGGCCGACAAGGGCGATCCGGAGACGGGAGTGGTGCTGTCCGGCGGGCAGTGGCAACGCCTCGCGCTGGCCAGAGCCCTGGTCCGTGACGGCAGGGACCTGATGATCCTCGACGAGCCCAGCTCCGGTCTGGACCCCGAGGCCGAGCACGAGGTCCACGCCGGCATCCGGGAGCACCGGGCGGGCCGCACGAGCCTGCTGATCTCCCACCGGCTGAGCGCCGTGCGGGACGCCGACCTCATCGCCGTGCTCCACGAAGGGCGGATCGCCGAACGGGGACCGCACGAGGTCCTGCTCGCCGCGGACGGCCACTACGCCCGCCTGTTCCGGCTCCAGGCCGCGGGATACCAGGAGGCGCAGTGAAGATCGGCAAGCTCCTGCTTCCGGCGTCCGGACTGCTGGCGCTGGGGATGTCGCTGTGGTGGCTCCGCCGGTGCTACCTGGTCGCCACCGTCGAGGGGCCCAGCATGGAACCCACTCTGCGCTCCGGCGACAGGCTGCTCGTCCGCAGGACCAGGCGGGTCCGCGCCGGCCAGATCGTGGTCGTCAAGATCCCCAACCCTCCGGCCGTGGACGGCCTGCCGCCGGGCCTGGACCCCGGCGACGCGGACAAGGTGCGGGAGAGATCCGACCCCGGCTGGCATCTGCTCGTCAAACGGGTGGTCGCGGTGGCCGGCGACCCCGTGCCGAGACGGGCCTTCCCGGCGCTCCGCGATGTGCCCGGGGCCGTCGTGCCTCCGCGCGCCCTGGTCGTGCTGGGCGACAACCCGGACACCAGCTGGGATTCCCGCGACTTCGGCTTCGTCCGGGACGACCAGTTCATCGGCGTCATGGTCCGCGCCCTGCCCTCCGCCTGACCCCCGCGCGACCTCTCACAGGCCGCTCGCCCGGCGCCGCTCCGGCAGGCCGTACGGGGCGGTGCCTTCGCTCGCGGACGGCCCTCGCCGAGGCGCCCTGCCCGGCTGTCAGGCGGACTCGCGGATCACCAGCTCGGTGGGCAGGATCACCGGTTCGACGCTCTCGGCGCCGTCCACCAGGTCCAGCAGGAGGCGGACGGTCTCCTTCGCCACCTGTTCGAGAGGCTGGCGGATCGTGGTCAGCGGCGGGTGGGTGGACACGGCGACGGCCGAGTCGTCGAACCCGCCGACCGCGACGTCCTCGGGGACCCGCCGCCCGGCGGCGCGCAACGCGGCGAGCGCCCCGGCCGCCATCAGGTCGGACCCGACGAACACCGCGTCGATGGCGGGCGAGCGTTCGAGCAGCTCGGCCATCGCCAGCTCGCCGCCGCGGCGGGTGTAGTCGCCGTGGGCGATGAGCTTCTTGGTCGCCCGCCTGCCGAGGACGTCCGCGAAGCCCTCCAGCCGGCGCAGGCCGCCGGGCGTGTCGAGCGGCCCGGTGATCGTGGCGATGCGCCTGCGGCCCTGGCCGGCGAGGTAACGGGTCATCTGCCGCGCCCCTTCGCGGTCGTCGGCGGCCGCATAGGGAATGACGGTCTCACGGCCGAGGACGGCGCCGCAGGCCACGGCGGGCACCCCGGAGCGCTCCAGCGCGTCCAGCAGCGGGTCGCCGGCGTGCGTGGAGAACAGCAGGACGCCGTCGGCGTGCCCGCCGCGCAGGTAGCGCACCACCCGCTCGCGGTCGCCCGCGTCCCCGGCGATCATCAGCACGACGCACACGTCCCGCTGCGCGAGCCGCTGGGTGGCGGTGCGCAGCATGACGCTGAAGTTCGGATCCTCGAACAGCTTCTCCTGGGGCTCCGACAGCACCAGGGCCACCGAACCGGTGCGCTGCGTGACCAGGCTGCGGGCGTTGCGGTTGACCACGTAGCCCGTCTCGGCGATGGCTCGCTCGATCGCGGCGCGGGCCGCCGTGCTCACGTACCGGTCGCCGTTGAGCACGCGCGAGACGGTGCCGCGCGAGATGCCCGCCGCGGCTGCCACATCGTGGATGGTGGGACGTCTTCTGGACACGCGCATCAGTTTTTCACGGCGCCGCTGGACAGGTCGGTCCGCCAGTACCGCTGCATGGTCAGGAACAACGCGACCAGCGGAATGATCGACAGCAGCGTGCCCGTGATGATCAGGTTGTACAGGGACGGCTGGTTGGCCCCGGCGGCGAGCATCGTGTACAGGCCCACCGTCATCGGGAACCTGTGGTCGTCGCCGAGCATGATGAACGGCAGCAGAAAGTTGTTCCAGATGGCGACGAACTGGAACAGGAAGATGGTGACCATCGCGGGCAGCATCAGCGGCAGGGCGACGTCGCGGGCGAGCCGCCCCTCGGTGGCGCCGTCGATGCGGCCGGCCTCCAGCAGCGCGTCCGGGATCGCCGCGGCGGCGTAGATGCGCGCCAGGTAGACGCCGTAGGGGCTGAGGATCTGCGGCAGCAGCACCGACCAATAGGTGTCGGCCAGCCCGGCCTTGGACAGCAGCAGGTACTGCGGGACGGCCAGCACGACCACGGGCACCAGGATGCCGCCGAGCAGCAGGTTGAACGCCAGGTCGCGGCCGGGGAAGCGGTACTTCGCCAGCGCGTACCCCGAGACGGCCGACACCGCGGTGGACAGCAGCGCGCCGGCGCCGGCGTACAGGACGGTGTTCAGCATCCACAGCCAGAACACCCCGTCGCGGTAGGCGGCCAGGTCGGCCAGGTTGGACAGCAGGCCGGTGCCCGGCGCGAGCGTCGAGGTGGAGAACAGCTCGGCCGGGGACTTGCCGGCGGCGATCACCACCCAGGCCACCGGGAACAGGCAGTACAGCGCGCCGAGCACCAGCACGGCCGTCGGCACGGCGCCGAGCGGCCCGCGGCGCCGGCCGGCGGCGGCCCCCCTCCCGGCGGGCACGGCGGTGGTGGCCGGTGTCATGAGCCCTCCCTGAAGGCGCGGTCGCGCACCAGGCGCAGGAACCCGAACGAGAGCACCACCGAGATGGCGGCGATGACCACGGCGGTGGCCGCGGCCGAGTACAGGTCGCCGGTGACGAAGGCGTCCCGGTAGACCTTCATGAGCGGGCTCCAGGTCGTGCTGATGGTGTTGGTCAGCGGGCGCAGCGTCATCGGCTCGGTGAACACCTGGACGGTGGCGATGACCGAGAACACGGTGGTGAGGATGATGGCGGGGGTCAGGATCGGCATCTTGATCCGCAGGGCGATCTGGGTCTCGCTCGCGCCGTCGATGCGGGCGGCCTCGTAGTACTCGCGCGGCACGGCCCGCAGCGTCGTGTACAGCACCAGCATGTTGAACCCGACGCCGCCCCACACGGCGATGTTGGCCATGGAGAAGGTGACGGTGCCCGCCCCGAGGAGGTTCACCTCGGCCCCGAGCGCCGACAGCGCGTCGTTGACCGGGCTGAGGCTCGGCAGATAGAGGAAGCCCCACAGCAGCGACGCCGCCACCCCCGGCACCGCGTACGGCAGGAAGATCGCGACGCGGGAGAAGCGGGCGAAGCGGACGTGCAGCGAGTCGAGCAGGAGCGCGAAGACCAGCGCCAGCCCGAGCATCACCACCAGCACCAGCGCGCCGTACACCAGCACGCGGGCCCACCCGGCCCACAGCTCGCCGTCGCCCAGCGTGGAGGCGTAGTTCTCCAGACCCGCGAAGATCTCCTTCTTGGCGCCCCTGCCGAGCCCGAGCCCCGAGACCTTGGTCCGGTGCAGGCTGAGATAGACGGTGTAGGCGATGGGCAGCGCCATGAACAGCACGAACAGCACCATCGCCGGGGCCAGGAACAGGTAGGGCGCGGCGCCCGCACGGTGGGTGCGGGCGCCTGCCGTCCGCCGGGGGCTCATGGGGCGATCTGGAACCCGGACTTGCGCATGTCGGCGACGGTCGCGTCCTGCATCGTGCGCACCGCACCGGAGAACGCGGATCCGTCCTGGACGGCCTTGTCGAAGGCGTCCTTGAAGGCGTTGTAGGTGACGTTGACGTCCGGCCCGAAGGTGAAGCCGCGCGCGGTGGCGCTGATCGCGGCGGCCGTCTTCCAGAAGTCGGGCTGGTTGCCGAAGTACTCGGGGGCCTTGGTCAGGGACGCCTGCCCCTTGGTGGCGGCCGGGTAGACCGCGCCCTGCTCCACCAGCAGTGCCAGGGCCGCCGGGTCGGTGTTGAGCCAGGTGGCGAACCGCACGGCCGCCGCCTTGCTGGGCGACTTCTCGGCGACGGCGGTGGAGGAGCCGCCCCAGAACCCGGTGTGCCGCTCGCCGGCGCTCCACTGCGGCAGCGGCGCGATCGCCCACTTGCCCTTGCCGTCGGGGGCGTTGCTGGACAGCACCCCTGGACCCCAGACGGCCGACGGCCAGGTGAGCAGCGTGCCGTCGTTGAGCGCCTTGTTCCACTCGGGGGTGAAGTACGGCTTGTCGCCGATCACGCCCTCCTTGACCAGGCCGCCCCAGTAGTCGGCGACCTTGAGGGTGGCCTCGTCGGCGATGTTCACCTTCCAGGACTCCCCGGCGATGGACCACCACTGGGCGCCCGCCTGCTGGGCCAGTCCCGCGAACGAGCCCGGGTCCTTGCTGGAGAAGGTGCCGAGCAGCACCTTGGGGTTCCTCTTGTGCACGGCACGGGCCGCCTCGGCGTACTCCTCCCAGGTGGTGGGCACTTTCAGGCCGTACTTGGCGAACAGGTCCTCGCGGTAGTAGAGCATCATGGGCCCGCTGTCCTGCGGGATGGCGTAGACCGCGTCGGTGCCCAGGGTGACCAGCCCCCACAGGCCGTCGCCGAACGCGGCCTTCGCGGGTTCGGCCTCGGCCTTGATGTCGGCCACGGCGTCGGCGGCCACGAAGGAGGGCAGCATCTGGTACTCGGCCTGCACCAGGTCCGGCGGGTTGCCGGCCTTGGCGGCGGTGAGGAATTTGGCCGCCGCGTCGTCCCCGCCGGCCTGCTTGCTCACCGTGACCTGGATGTCGGGGTGGGCGGCGTTCCAGGCCTGGACGATCTTGTCCATGTTCGGGACCCAGGTCCAGTAGGTCAGCTTGACCGGCTGGGCCGGCCGGCCCGTTGCTCCGGACGACGCGGCGGGGGATCCGGCCTCGCCGGCCGTCCCTCCGGAGCATCCCGCGGCGAGCGCGGCGGCGAGCGCGACCGCCGCCACCGCCGAGAGCCGTCGTGTACCCATGCGTAGCTCCAAGTCCGAGATTCGGATGCCCACATGTCTGTGAACGTTCACAGAGTGAGAAAACCGATACGGCTCCGTCAAGGGCCGTTACGGGGTCGTTAAACAGCACTTCGGTCCGGCCGGTGCTTCCGGGTGACCCGCTCTTGGATTACTGTGCACGTTCACAGACAGAGATCGAGGGGGACCGATGCGGGGCATCGCCTACGGAGGGGACTACAACCCCGAGCAGTGGCCGGAGGAGACCCGCCGCGAGGATCTGCGGCTCATGCGCGAGGCCGGGGTGAACCTGGTCAACGTCGGGATCTTCGGCTGGGTGCTGATGGAGCCCGCGCCGGGCGCCTACGAGTTCGGCTGGCTGGACGAGATCGTCGACCGGTTGCACGCCTCCGGCGTCCAGGTCGGCCTCGGCACGCCCACCGCCGCCCCGCCCGCCTGGTTCTCCCGCCTGCACCCCTCCTCCCTGCCGGTCACGCGGGAGGGCCACCGCATCGGCGTGGGCGGCCGGGAGTCGGCCTGCCCCAGCTCACCCGAGTACCGCGAGGCGACCGCCGGGCTGGCCGCCGCGCTCGCCGAGCACTACGCCGGGCACCCGGCCCTCGCGCTGTGGCACGTCCACAACGAGTACGGCGCCCCGCTCGGCGAGTGCTACTGCGACAACAGCGTCGAGGCGTTCCGCCGCTGGCTCCGGCGGACCTACCAGGACCTGCCCGCGCTCAACGACGCCTGGGGCACCACCTTCTGGGGCCAGCGCT
Organism: Sphaerisporangium sp. NPDC005289; assembly: GCF_040607455.1. Taxonomy (NCBI): domain Bacteria; kingdom Bacillati; phylum Actinomycetota; class Actinomycetes; order Streptosporangiales; family Streptosporangiaceae; genus Sphaerisporangium; species Sphaerisporangium sp. NPDC005289. The sequence goes on along the minus strand of NZ_JBEXGS010000015.1, from coordinate 55,622 downwards.
ACACCGCCTGGGAGGAGATCGACGCCCCGCGGGCCAACCACACCGTGGTCAACCCGGCCCAGCGGCTGGACTTCATGCGCTTCACCTCCGAGGAGCACCTGGACTGCTTCCGCCTCCAGCGCGACATCCTGCGGCGCCTCACCCCGTCGGTCCCGGTGACCACCAACTTCATGACCACCAACTGCAAGTCGATGGACTACTGGGCCTGGGCCCGTGAGGTGGACGTCGTCTCCAACGACCACTACCTGACGGCCGAGCGGCCCGACAACCACATCGACCTGGCCATGTCCGCCGACCTCGCCCGGTCGCTGGCCGGGGGACCGTGGATGCTGATGGAGCACTCCACCGGCGCGGTGAGCTGGCAGCCGCGCAACATCGCCAAGCGGCCCGGGGAGATGCGCCGCAACAGCCTCGCCCACGTGGCCCGGGGCTCGGACTCGGTGCTGTACTTCCAGTGGCGCGCCTCGCGGTTCGGCGCCGAGAAGTTCCACTCGGCGATGGTCCCGCAGGCCGGCGCCGACTCGGGTGTGTGGCGCGACGTCGTCGGCCTCGGCGCCGACCTCGCCCGGCTCGGCGGCGTGCGCGGCGGGCGGGTGCGCGCCGAGGTCGCCATCGCGTGGGACTGGCAGTCGTGGTGGGCGCTGGAGCTGGAGTGGCGCCCGTCGGTCGACCTCGCCTACCGCGAGCGGGTGGACGCCTACTACCAGGCGCTGTGGCGCTCACACGTGACCGTCGACTTCGTCCACCCGGCCGCTGACCTGTCGGGATACCGGCTCGTGGTGGCGCCGAGCCTCTACCTGCTCACCGAGGCCGGGGCCAAGAACCTGCGCCGGTACGTCGAGGCGGGCGGCCACCTGTTCGTGTCCTACTTCTCCGGCATCGTCGACGAGCACGACGCCGTCCACGCCGGGCCGTACCCGGGGGCGCTGCGCGACGTGCTGGGCCTGTCGGTCGAGGAGTTCCACCCGCTGCGCGAGAACGAGACCGTCCCCCTGACGCCCGGTCGGGACCTGGCCGGGCGCGTCTGGTCCGAGCGCGTCCGCCCGGCCGGGGCCCGCGTGCTGTGGAGGTTCGCCGCAGGGCCGGACGCCGGGCACCCCGCCTTCACCCGCCACGACCTCGGGGCCGGGGCCGCCTGGTACCTGGCCACCGGCGTCGCCGACCCGCGTCCCGCGCTGGCCGAGGCGCTGGACGCCGCGGGGGTCGAACGGCCGCGCGACCTGCCCGAGACCCTGGAGGTCGTCCGGCGGGCCGGGCACCTGTTCCTGATCAACCACGCCGACGAGCCGGTGACCGTCCCTGGCGTGACGGGCAGCGGCGTCCTGGACGGGGCGGAGTACGCCGGCGCCGCCACCGTCCCGGCCGGCGGGGTCACCGTGGTCCGGGAACGCTGACCAGACCGGGGGCCGCGGCGGTCTCGCCTGGAACCGGGACCGCGGGCAGGGTGAAGACGAAGCGGGCGCCCTCGTCGCGCTCGACGTCCAGGCGGATCTCCCCGCCGTGGTACTCGACGATCTTCTTGCAGAGGGCCAGCCCGATGCCGGTGCCCTCGTACTCCCCGCGGTTGTGCAGCCGCTGGAAGATCACGAAGATCTTGTCGGCGAACCGTGCCTCCACGCCGATGCCGTTGTCGGCCACCGCCACCTCCCACATGTCGCCGGCGCGCTCCGCGGTGATCTGGATCTGCGGCGGGCGGGCGGGGGAGCGGAACTTCATCGCGTTGCCGATGAGGTTCTGCCACAGCATGCAGAGCAGGGCGGGGTCGCCGACGACCTCGGGCAGCTCGGACCTGACCACGACCGCGCCGGTGTCCTCGGTCCGCGACTCCAGGTTGGCCAGCGCCTCGTCGAGCGGCCGATCCAACGGGACGGGCACCCGTTCGGCGTCGTCGCGTCCCACCCGGGAGAAGGTCAGCAACTCGGCGATCAGCGACTGCATGCGCTTGGCGCCGTCCACCGCGAAGGCGATGTACTCGTTGGCGCGCTCGTCGAGCCTGTCGGCGTAGCGGCGCTGCAGGAGCTGGCAGAAGGCCGTCACCTTGCGCACCGGCTCCTGCAGGTCGTGCGAGGCGACGTAGGCGAACTGCTCCAGCTCGGAGTTGGAGCGGCGCAGCTCGTCGGCCTGCTCCTGCAGCAGCCGCTGGGCGTCGCGCGACGCCGCCAGTGCCTCGGAGATGCGCCGCCGCATCGCGTCGACGTCGCAGGCCAGCGTCGTCAGGTCCTTCGGCCCCCGGATGTCGATCTCATGGCTGAAGTCGCCGTCCGCGACCCGCCGCGCGGCCGTGCCCAGCCGGTCCAGGGGACCCAGCACCGCGTACCGGAGCAGGAGCGCCACCGCGATCAGCGTGATCACGAACATCACCAGCACGCCGGTGAGTACCGTGTTGCGCCACATGCGCGCCTGGCCGATGTCGGCGGTGGCCCGCCGCTGCGCCAGCGTCAGGTTCGCCGTCTGCTCGTCCATGGCGGCCCTGATGCGGTCGAACAGGGCCTTGCCGTTCCCGACCTGTGCGGGGTCGGTCGTGCCCGGCCCTCGGGTGCGCACCGTCTCGATGGTGGGGCGGGCGTAGGCGGCGCGCCAGTCGCCGGCCCGCAGCTCGACGGCGTCGAGGTCGGCGAGCAGCGGGCTTCCGGCGAGCGAGCGCCGCAGCTCCGCGACCGCCGTCCGCTCGGTGACCTGGCCCTCGTCGAAGCCGTCGGCGAACTCCCGCCGCCCGCTGACGATGTAGCCGTGGACGCCGGCCTCCTGGTCCAGCAGGGCGCCGCGCAGGCGTTCGGCCCACAGCAGGCCGGGGGAGATCCGCGTGGTCATCTGGTCGAAGGTGGAGGTGCTGCGGCTCAGCGCCCAGGTGCCGAGCACCGCCGAGACCGCCAGCAGCACCGCCATGATCGCCAGCGTCATGGTGAACCAGGAACGTGTGCTCAGCCGGGGCCCTGCGGCGGCACGGCCCTCGCCGGAAACGCCCACGTGTCCTCCTTGCTCCATCGCCCAGCTGCCATGCACTTACCGAGGAATGCCTGGTCTAACCCGCCTTGCGGCACTTGTTGGCCGGTGCGATGTGCCGCCCGCCACTGTTATCCCATTGACGGAGTGAGTACTCACTCCGTAGCTTGGGAGTCATGACAGAGACGCGGCGCAGAGCGTCGGGGATGACACCGGAACAACGGCGCGACATGATCGTCAAGGCGGCGCTGCCGCTCGTCGCCGAGCACGGAGCCGCCGTGACCACCGCGCAGGTGGCCAGGGCGGCCGCCATCGGGGAGGCGACCATCTTCCGGGTGTTCGCCGACAAGGACGCGTTACTGGACGCCTGCGTGCTCCAGGCCCTCGATCCCGCCCGTGCGCTGCGTGAGATCGCCGAGGTGCCGCTCGACCAGCCGCTCGCCGCCCGCCTGGCCGAGGCCGCCGAGGCCCTGCGGGCCCACCTCGACCGCATGGGAGCGGTCATCGGAGCCCTGCACGCCACCGGCCGGGCCGGGCGTCCCGGTCCTGGACGCGACGCCGCCGGGGACGGGCGGCGAGGTGGAGGCGAGGCCGTCGCCGCCGCAGGGCGAGGCGGGCCGGATGCCGGCCGGGGGAGAGGTGAGGCGGATGCCGCCGGGGCGGGGGATGGGGCGGGTGCCGCCGCCGGCGGGGACGAGCCGGGCGCCGTCGAAGGGCGGGACCGTCCGGCCGGGACCACGGGCAGGGAGGCGTCCGTCGCGCGGACCATCGCCGCCGTGGCCGAGCTGTTCGAGCCCGAGCGCGCCTCGCTGCGACTGCCGCCCGAGCGGCTGGCGGCCATCTACCTGAGCATGCTGTACGCCCGTCCCGGGCTGGGCGGCGGCGACCGCGAACCGGTGCGCGCCCAGGAGCTCGCCGAGGTCTTCGTGCACGGCGCCCTGGCCTGAGCCGTTCACGCCGGTGAGAACGCCCGGCCGCTCCGCGCCGTCCTGTCAGGAGGCGGAGGGCTGGGCGGACTCCAGCAGCTCGAGGGCGAGGCCGAGCGCCGCGTCCTTGCGCTCGTCGTCGGAGAGCTTCTCGTCCTTCAGCACGAACCAGGCGGCGTGCAGCGTGAAGATCGCCATGGAGCACCGCAGCCGCTCGTCGACCTTGGCGCCCTCGTCCCACAGGACGCCGCTGAGGGTGGTCATGAGGTTGCGCATCTTGTCGAACTTCGGGTGGCCGCGCAGCGCCGTCTGGTTGCGCTCCATGAACCGCATGAACGCGTGGTGCTGGCCGCTGTAGACCTCGGCGGCGTAGCGCCGGATGAGCTCGCGCCGGCTCTCGATCGTCCGGGGCTGCTCCTTGGCCCAGGCGACCAGGCGTTCGATGGCCGCCCGCCGGTCCTCGGCAAGGCTCGCCACTATGTCGTCCTTGGTCTTGAAGTGGTAGTAAAGTGCCGCCTTGGTCACCCCGAGCAGCTCGGCGATCTCCCGCAACGAGGTCGCCTCATAGCCCTGCTCGGTGAAGAGCTGCAAGGCGATCTCTTGGATGCGGGCCCGCGTGTCGGTGTGTGGCCTCATATGTCTTCAGACGCTCCCTGGTCCCCTATTTAACTTGACGGCCGGTAAGTAGGCACTCTACCTTGGGCAGTATAGTCACTAGCCGGTCGGCAAGTAAGTAGCCGTTCACCAAGGGGGCACAAAAGAATGACGGAGACCGAGGCCGAGGCAGTTCCCGGCCGTCGGCGGGAGGTCATGGTCGTCCTGCCGGGGCTGATGCTCGCGATGATCCTGGCGATGCTCGACAACATGATCGTCGGTACGGCGATGCCGCGCATCGTCGGCGAGCTCGGCGGCCTGACCCATCTCTCGTGGGTGGTCACCGCGTACGTCCTGGGGACCACCGTTTCCACCCCTATCTGGGGCAAGATCGGCGACCTGTACGGCCGCAAGACCATCTTCTTGTCGTCGATCGCGATCTTCATGGTCGGTTCGGCGTTGTGCGGCATGGCCGGGTCCGACCTGTTCGGCGGCACCGGCGACGGCATGATGGAGCTCATCGGCTTCCGCGCCCTTCAGGGCCTCGGCGCCGGCGGCCTGATGGTCAACGCCATGGCCATCATCGGCGACCTGGTGCCGCCCCGTGAGCGCGGCCGCTACCAGGGCATCATGGCCGCCATGATGTCGCTGGCGATGGTCGCCGGCCCGCTGGTCGGCGGGTTCATCACCGACCACCTCAACTGGCGCTGGGCCTTCTATGTGAACCTCCCCATCGGCGCCGTGGCGTTCATCCTGCTGGTCTTCCGGCTGCACCTGCCGAAGTACCGCACCGAGCACCGCATCGACTGGCTGGGCGCCGGTCTGCTCGGGGTGGGCATCACCGCCCTGGTGCTGATCACCACCTGGGGCGGCAACGAGTACGACTGGGGCTCCTGGCAGATCCTCGGCCTGGTGGCCGTCGCCGTGGTGTCGCTCGCGCTGTTCATCCCGGTCGAGCGCCGGGTCGCCGAGCCGATCATGCCGCTGCACGTGTTCCGCGACCGCAACTTCACGCTGATCTCGCTGATCGGCTTCCTGCTCGGCTTCGCGATGTTCGGCGTGATCAACTTCCTGCCGCTGTTCCAGCAGACCGTCCAGGGCGCCTCGGCGACCAACTCCGGCCTGCTGCTGCTGCCGATGATGGCGGCCATGATGGTGGTCTCGCTCTTCGTCGGCCAGGCGATCACCAAGACCGGCAAGTACAAGATCTTCCCGATCGCCGGCGGCGCCGTCATGGTCGTCGGCATGTGGCTGCTCTCGCTCATGGACGCCCACACCGCCCGCTGGGAGACCGGCCTGTTCATCGCCGTGCTCGGCCTCGGCATGGGCGGTCTGATGCAGACCACGATGCTGATCGCGCAGAACAGCGTCGAGCAGAAGGACCTGGGCGTGGCCAGCAGCGCCTCGACCTTCTTCCGCTCGATCGGCGGCTCCTTCGGTGTGTCGCTCTTCGGGGCCATCTTCAACAACCAGCTCACCTCCAACCTGACCGAGAAGCTCGGCCCGCAGGCGGCGCGGATGGCCGAGAGCGGCGGCGGCCGGCTCGACCCCGCGTCGCTGGCCCGGCTTCCCGCCCAGGTGCGCGAGGGGTTCCTGGACTCGCTGGCGTCCTCCATCTCCAGCATCTTCTTCTGGGCGATCTTCTTCGCCGTGCTGGTGCCGGTCCTGGCGGCCCTGATCAAGGAGATCCCGCTGCGCAGCGGGCCGTCCGCCCCCGGCGCCGGTCCCAAGGACGGCGACCAGACCCCGGCGGCGACGCCCGTGGCGGCGTTCGACTGACCCGGCGCGACGCCTGACGGCCGTGACCCCCATGGGTCACGGCCGTCGGTACGTTCGGTGGGGGCGCGGAGGCGGGTGTCCGGACGCAGGCCCGCCTACCGTCCGGCAGGAGTTGTGCTGGAGATTGCACCATTTGTGGTGGTTCGTCGGCTTTGGTCGGGTAGGGGACTCATGCCGGGGGTGCCAGGACTGATCATGACCCCCGGATGACCCGACGACTCGGACGCGGAAGTTCGGCATGACGACACAAGACGGAAGACGCGTCGTGGTGGTGACCGGCGCCAGCGGAGGCATCGGACGGGCGACGGCCCGCCGCTTCGCCGCCAGGGGCGACGCGGTCGCGCTGCTCGCCCGCGGCGCCGACGGCCTGGAAGGCGCCGCCCGCGATGTGCGCGAGGCCGGAGGGGCGCCGCTGGCCATCGAGACGGACATGGCGGACCACGACCAGGTCGAGGCGGCGGCCGGCAGGTGCGAGAGCGAACTCGGCCCGATCGACGTCTGGGTGAACGTCGCCTTCTCCTCGGTCTTCGCCCCGTTCACGCAGGTCTCACCGGAGGAGTTCCGCCGGGCGACCGAGGTCACCTACCTCGGGTTCGTGAACGGCACCCGGGCCGCCCTTGAGCGGATGCTTCCCAGGAACAGGGGAGTGGTCGTCCAGGTCGGATCGGCGCTCGCCTACCGGGGCATCCCCCTGCAGTCGGTGTACTGCGGGGCCAAGCACGCCATCCAGGGCTTCAACGAGGCGCTGCGGTGCGAGCTGCTGCATGACAGGAGCAAGGTCAAGGTCACGATGGTGCAGATGCCGGCGGTCAACACCCCGCAGTTCGACTGGGTGCTGTCGCGGCTGCCCGGCCATCCGCAGCCGGTGCCACCGATCTACCAGCCGGAGATCCCCGCCGACGCCATCGTCTACGCCGCCGACCACCCGCGCCGCCGGGAGTACTGGGTCGGGGGGTCGACGGCGGCGACGCTGATCGCCAACGCGGTGGTCCCCGGCGTCCTGGACCGCTATCTGGCCTGGAAGGGCTACTCCTCCCAGCAGACCTCCAAGGTGACCCGCCGGTTGCCGCCCAACCTCTGGCGGCCCGCGGACGCGCCCCCGAACACCGATCAGGGGGCGCACGGCTCCTTCGACCGCAGGGCCAAGAGCCGCAGTGTCCAGGTGTGGGCCTCCCAGCACCACGCGACCCTGGCCGCGGCCCTGGCGGTGGCGGCCGGCGTCACCGCCCTCGCCCGGTGGGCCGCCCGCCGCTAGCGGGCGAAGCGCTGCGGCTCGCGTCCTCGCAGGGCCGCGGGGAGGGGGAGTCCGCTGTCGCGCAGTTCCCGCACCCGCCGCACGGCCGCTCCGACCTCGCGTGCGACCAGCAGGGCGACGAGCCAGGAGATGCCGGCCGAGGTGAGGCAGAGCGTGCAGAAGGTGCCGGTGAGGATGGGCTGGGCGATCACCAGGCCGACGCCGGTCAGGGCCAGCACGGCGGCCGTCAGGCCGAGCAGCACCACGATCCAGGGCCGGTCGTGCCAGCGCCGCCGTCCGCCCGACAGTTCCAGCACCGCCTCCACCAGATAGGCGGCGGCGCCGAGGGTCGCGTCCGACACCGGGAGCACGCGGGAGACGGCGGAGGTGAGCACCTTGCGGGAGCCGTCCCCGAAAATGGGGTCCCACACGGAGTGCACCACTCCGTACTGGAACAACGCCAGATAGACCGAGATGGCGCACCCGCACAGGGCGAGGGCGGCGACCGGGATTCTGCTGCGGAAAGAACTCGGACCTTCAGGCACGCCGAGGCCCCTACCCGTGCCGGGGCCGGGCAAGCCCCGCGCCTTCCTCCCGGCCGGCGTCCCGTGCGGGGAATGGGCGGGAAAGGCACGGAGCTTTCCCGGATGCGCGCGCCGCCACGTCCACGCCGACTCGCGACCGGTCGGCGCGGCGTGATTTCTTGTGCCTGCGACGGTGCCCGTTTCCTTTCCGGGGGAAATCGCTCCACCGGCCGACGTGGATCCTGGAATTCACCCCTGCGAACCATGTGTCGCCGCCATTAGTCTTGGCGGCCGACAACACGGATTTACAAGGGGTGGTATGTCCAGTAAGAAGATATTCATCAAATTCGCTATCCTTGGTGTCGCCGTCGCCTCGCCCACGCCGCTCGCCGTGGCCGGCGCCTTCGCCCAGTCCGCCGCAGCTCCCTCTCGCGCCGCCCACGCCCGTCCGGCGGACGTGACCCGGCAGAGCGTCATCGACCGGGCCAAGACCTGGAACCCCGGCACCCCGCAGCGGGTGCCGTACAGCCAGGGCAAGTACCACAACGGCTACCGCACCGACTGCTCCGGCTACGCCTCGATGGCGCTCGGGCTGAGCGCTCCGGGCCTGAACACCGTGGCCCTCGCCTCGCCGGGCGCGAGCAGCCCGATCGCGATGTCCGAACTGCTCACCGGCGACCTGGTCATCGACGCCATCGGCGACAACAACAACCGGCACGTCGTGATCTTCGAGCAGTGGGCGAACCCCGGGCGCACGTCCTACTGGGCCTACGAGCAGCGCGGCGGCTACGGAACCGACCATCGCGTCCTCGCCTACGGCCTGCGGCCGGGCAGCGAGTTCCACGCCCGCCGGCCCCGGGTGTTCGGCGGCGGCGGGACCCCCGCTCCCGGAAGCAAGGTCTGGGTCGACACCTTCGCCGACGCGACGGGCTACCGCGAGCCGAACACCGGCGACCCGCAGGGCACGCTCGACAAGGGCACCAACTACGTCTACTGCCGCGTCCGGGGCGCCGAAGTCCGGCACGGGTCCGCGTTCAACCACTGGTGGCTGCGCACCGACCTCGACCGGACGAACCCCGGTAAGAACGGCCGCGGCGCCTACGTTTCCGCCTATTATCTCGCCAAATGGGGCAACGACGAGGCGAAGGATAATAACGGCAGAGATATCCCGAACTGCTGAGCATTCCGTGAACACCGCGTATTCACCGGGTTGACCGGCGGTGTCGCTCGATAACGGAGAGAAGAGGTGGACGGCGGCAGAACGTCCCGCCGGTCGAATGACCGGCGGGACGTTTTCCGTGCCGGCGCCGCCTGCCTCGGGGGGAGGAGGCCGCGCCGTCGGCGGGTTCCCGGGTCAGCGGGTCCACTGCGGGTCGCGGCCGAGGTAGCGCAGCAGCTCGGCGGTGGCGTCGTCGGCCGGGTGCGGGTCGAGGGCGGGGGCGTAGGCGAAGCCGCGCAGCGGCTCGGCGAGGACGCGGGCCACCGGCAGCAGGCGCTCGGACAGCTCGGCGTCCAGAGGCGACGGACGGCCGGTGGCGACCGCGATGTCCCAGGCGTGCACGGCGGCGTCCAGCGCGGCGGCGCCGACGGCGACCTCGGCGGGCAGCGCACCCTGCGGCAGCGGCGTCGGTACGGCCTCCGCGCCGGGCGCCACGGTGGCGAAGCCCTGTGCCGCGACCTCCAGGGCGCTTTCGAGCAGGTCCTTCGGGTCGCCGGGGGCCTGCGCCGCCGGGTCGAACGGGTTCTCCTCCGGGCCGCCGGCACCGGTGATCGCGGCGGCATAGGCGCGCTGGTCGCCGGCGGCGTGCCGCAGCACCTGCGCCACGTTCCACTGCTCGCACGGGGTCTTGGCGGCCCAGTCGGCCTCGGTGACCCCGGCGGTGGTCGTGCGCAGCGCGTTGTGGGCCTGCTCCAGCAGCGACCAGGACGTGGTGGTCATGCGAAACCTCCGAGTTAGAGCGGAACGGATCGTTCTGTTCAAACTATATCGGAACGGAGCCTTCCGTTCAAGCTAGAATGGGCGCATGGAGCCCACGACAGCAGGCATGAGGGGACGCAAGGCCGAGGCCGCCCGCAACGACCGCACGATCCTCGACGCCGCGCGAGCGGTGTTCGTCGCCGACCCCAAAGCGCCGATCTCGGCGGTGGCGCACGAGGCGGGCGTCGGCGTCGGCGCCCTGTACCGGCGCTATGCCGGCAAGGAGGAGCTGCTGCGCACCCTCTGCGAGGACGGCCTGCGCCGGTTCACGGCGATCGCCGAGTCCGCGCTGGCGCGGGACGGCGACGCGTGGGAGGCCTTCGCCACGTTCCTGCGCGAGGTCGTCGACTCCGACGTGCACTCGCTGACCGTGCACCTGGCCGGCACGTTCACCCCCACGCGGGAGATGCACGAGCTGGCCGCGCACGCCGGCTCGCTCGCCGGGCGCGTCGTGGACCGGGCCAAGGCCGCCGGCGCGCTACGGCCGGACGTGGTCGCCGAGGACATTCCGATGATCTTCGACCAGATCACCGCGGTCCGTGCCGGCGACGCCGATCGCACCGCCGTGCTGCGCCACCGCTATCTGACCCTGCTGCTGGACGGGCTGCGCGCCGGCGCGCCGGCCACCCCGCTGCCCGCCTCCGCGCCGACCGGCGAGGAGCTCGGACGGCGCTGGCGGCACGCCGAGTCATCCCGCTCCTCGCAGCCCCCGCCCCGCCGCTGACCGGATCCCCGGGTGCGCCCCTGGCCCGCCGGGACCGGGACGCCTGACCGGGTCGTTCTGGCCGGATGCGCTTCCTGGGGGTGATCACGTCGGGGGAAGCCGGTCGTGTCCGCCCGCGTGACGCCGGCGGCGCGTACTTTGTCGCATTTGTGCTCTTTTGATGTGGTATGTACCTTGTTGGGAAGCGGTATGCGTGCCGATGGTCCCACGCCGTCGTGCCCGTTGCCGTCCGTTGCCCACATCGCGCGTACCCGGCGGGACGGCGTCCCGCCGCGGAGACACGCCCACCTCATCCACACCTCGCGGAACCGGGGACCCCCTTCGCGGAGTGAATCGGAGCACCGGCCCTCGAAGGGACGGACCCACAGGGCACTTCCGCCCGAACCCATCAGCCGACCCGGTAGGCGCGTGGAAGCAAGGAGCGAGCCCTTCATGCCCATCGACCGGCTTTCCTCGATCTTCTCCCACCTCAAGAACCGGCTGGACCTGTCCGGCGCGCGCCTCTACTCCGCCATGGCGGGGGTGATCGTGGCCGTGCTCGCCATCGTGGCGGCCGTCGTGGTGACCGGCCCGGCGGACGCCGCTCCCCGCGGCGCCGCCTCGGAGCGCCCCTACGGCCAGGACGTCTCCGCCTACGAGTCCGACCACGACTGGAACGCCAGCCAGGCGCAGTTCGGCATCATCAAGGCCACCGAGGGCCTGACCTTCCGCGACTCCGCGTTCGCCCGCCACTGGGCCGAACTCGGCAAGAAGGGCATCGTGCGCGGCGCCTACCACTACGGTCACCCCGGCAACGACCCCATCGCCGAGGCCGACCACTTCCTGTCGGTGGTGGACGCCCAGCCCGCCGAGACCGGCGACCTGCTCGTGCTGGACCTGGAGACCAGTGACGGCCGGTCGGTCGCGCAGGTCAACGCCTGGGCCAAGACCTGGCTGGCCCACGTGAAGGACGAGACCGGCGTCACCCCGCTGTTCTACAGCGGCTGGAACTTCGCCGACACCTACGGCCACGGCCTGGCCGAGTACCCCTTGTGGGTGGCCTACTACGGCAGGGAAAAGGGCGACGTCACCCCGCCCGCCGACTGGAAGAGCTGGGCGATCCACCAGTACACCGACGTCCCCATCGACCAGAACGTCTCCGCGCTGACCACCGCCCAGTTGCGCGCGCTCGGCCGCCCCTGAGCGACGGCGCCTCGGCGGAACCGGCAGGACCGGCAGGACCGGCAGGATCTCCCGGGCGGGCGCGGGTAGTAGCGTCTGCTCATGCGACTCGGCGTTCTCGACATCGGCTCGAACACGGTGCACCTGCTGGTGGTGGACGCCCACAGGGGCGCCCAGCCGCTGCCCGCCTACTCGCACAAGGTCGAGTTGCGGCTGGCCGAGCACCTGCACGACGGCGACGTCCTGTCTCCCGAGGGTGAGCGCGAGCTGCGCCGCTTCGTCGAGGACTCGCTGCGCATCGCCGAGGACAAGGGGGTGGAGGACATCATGGCCTTCGCCACCTCGGCCGTGCGGGAGGCCGCCAACGGCGAGGAGGTCCTGGACCGCCTGCGGGCCGCCACCGAGATCGACGTGCAGGTGCTGTCCGGGCAGGACGAGGCGCGGCTGACGTTCCTGGCGGTGCGGCGCTGGTTCGGCTGGTCCTCAGGACGGCTGCTGGTCCTGGACATCGGCGGCGGCTCCCTGGAGATCGCCTCCGGCATGGAGGAGGAGCCCGACGTGGCGATCTCGCTCCCGCTGGGCGCCGGGCGGATGACCCGCCAGTGGTTCACCGGCGCCCCGCCCCCCGCCGAGGAGGTGCGCGGCATGCGCCGGCAGGTGCGCGCGCAGATCGGCAGGGTGGTGGGCGATGTGGTGAAGTACGGGCACGCCGACCACGCGGTCGCCACGTCCAAGACCTTCAAGCAGCTCGCGCGCATCGCCGGCGCCGCCCCCTCCAGCGAGGGGTCCTATGTGAAGCGGGTGCTGCGCCAGGATGACCTCTCCCACTGGACCGGGCGCCTGGCCACGATGGACAACGCCCAGCGGGCCGGCCTGCCGGGCGTCTCCGCCGGTCGCGCCCCGCAACTGCTCGCCGGGGCGATCGTGGCCGACGCGACGATGGACCTGTTCGAGGTCCCCGAGGTGGAGATCTGCCCGTGGGCCCTGCGCGAAGGGGTGATCCTGCGCCGCCTGGACACCATGCCCGGCGCCTGAGGTCCGCGATCACGGCCCCCGGGGTCACCGTGCCCGGCGGTGTGCGCGATCGCTCCGCGCACACGGGAGAATCGATACGTCCACCTGCGTGATGAAACGTGTGACCATGTCCGTCCCGGGCACGGTGTCCACCGCGGCGGCACAAAAGGAGGAACGGCGATGATGGCGCTCATCGGAGCGGTCTACACGCTGCTGGTCGTCCTGGCGCTGATGGGACTCGCTCTGGTGCTGATCGCCGTGATGGGGCTGATCTCGCTGGCGCTGCTGGCCTCGACCACCAGCCCCGAGCCCGAACTCGGCGCCGACGGCCGCCCGGTCCCCCGCACCCCGGCCGCCGCCCCCGAGCCCACGGAGGCCCCCGAGCGGTCCAAGGCTCCCCGCCCGTCCGATACCCCTGCGCCCTCCGAGGCTCCCACGCCGTCCGACGCCGCTCCCAGGCCGTCGAAGGTCTCTGAGCCGTCCAAGGTTCCCCGGCCCTCCGGGATTCCTGAGCCGTCCGAGGCTCCTGAGCCGCCCGCCCGCGGTCCGGTGCCCGGCGTCCCCGGGCGCGGCGCCGGCGGAGGGGGGACGACGCCGGACGCCGGAGCAGGCAGGACGGGGCGGGAGGGCGGGCAGCGGCTGTTGTGGCCGTTCGGGATGCCCCGGCCGGGATGGGTGCCGCACGGAGTGGCCTACGCGCGCGACGCATGGCTTTATCCGCTCCGTCGCTACGGCGAAACCGCTCAAAAGCTGATAGGACGGTAGTCGCGCTAGATCATCTGGAGGATCGCCATGCGGACAAGACCCCCATTCCGCGCCGACCATGTCGGCAGCCTGCTCCGTCCCGCCGCCCTGCTGGAGGCGCGCGAGGCCTTCGCCGCCGGCGCCATCCCCGCCGAGCGGCTCAGAGAGGTCGAGGACGAGGCGATCCGCGAGGTGGTGCGGGCCCAGGAGGAGGTGGGCCTGCGCTCGGCGACCGACGGCGAGTTCCGCCGGGCGTCCTGGCACATGGACTTCATCTACCGGCTCGGCGGCATCGGCCAGGCCGCCGACGAGCGCATCAACGTGCAGTTCCGCAACGAGCAGGGGGTCATCGAGTTCGCCCCCGCCGCGCTGCGCGTCCACGACCGGGTGCGCCTGGACGAGACGATCTTCGGCGACGACTTCGCGTTCCTGCGCGAGCAGGCGACCACGGCCACCCCCAAGCTGACCATCCCCTCGCCCAACATGGTCCACTACCGCGGCGGGCGCGCCTCCGTCGACCCGGCGGTGTACGGCGACATGGAGGCGTTCTGGAGCGACCTCAGCGCCGCCTACGCCGAGGAGGTCCGCCGGCTGGCCGCGCTCGGCTGCACCTACCTGCAGTTCGACGACACCAGCCTCGCCTACCTCAACGACCCCTCGCAGCGCGCCGAGATCGCCGAACGCGGGGACGACGCCGAGCACCTGCACCTGCGGTACATCAAGCAGATCAACGACGCCCTCGCCGGCAAGCCCGAAGGGCTGTCGGTCACCACGCACATGTGCCGCGGCAACTTCCGCTCCTCGTGGGTGGCCTCGGGCGGCTACGACTTCGTGGCCGAGGCCCTGTTCGGAGAGCTGGCCGTGGACGGCTTCTTCCTGGAGTTCGACGACGAGCGCTCGGGCGGGTTCGAGCCGCTGCGGTTCGTGCCCAAGGGCAAGGCGGTGGTCCTCGGCCTGGTCACCACCAAGCGCGGCGCGCTTGAGTCCAAGGACGACCTGAAGCGGCGGGTCGAGGAGGCGGCCAAGTACATCGACGCCGATCAGCTCTGCCTGTCGCCGCAGTGCGGGTTCTCCTCGACGGTGGAGGGCAACTCCCTGACCCGGGAGGAGCAGTTCGCCAAGCTCCGCCTGATCGTCGAGACCGCCGAGGAGATCTGGGGCTCCTGACCGCCCCGCCGGCCGCGAGCGGCCGGCGCCCGCGACGGACGCCGGCCGCGTCTCCCCGCCGCCTGGTCCGCCGCGTGTGCCCGCCGCGTGTGCCCGCCGCGTGTGTCGGCCGCGTGTGTCGGCCGCCCGCGTCGGCTGCCCGCGTCGGCCGCCGCCGGGACGGCGGGGCGGTCACAGCTCCTTGAGGAAGCCGCCGTCCACCGCGAAGTCGGCGCCGGTGGTGCTCGCCGAGCGCGGGGAGGCCAGCAGCGCCACCATGTCGGCGACCTCCCGCGGCTCGACGAGCCGGCCGGTGACCAGCTTCATCATCTGCGGCGCGACGGTGTCCATCACGGTGTCGCGGTCGGTGCCGGCCTGCGCGGCGATGATGTCGGCCGCGCCGCCCTCCTCGGTCCACCACGCGGTGCGCACCGGCCCGGGGGAGACGGTGTTCACCCGGACGCCCCGCGGGCCGTACTCCTCCGACAACGCCTTGGTCAGCGTGTTGAGCCCCGCCTTGGCCGCGTTGTAGTCCACGTTCATCGGCGCCGGCTGGCGGGCGCCGCCGGAGGAGACGGTGACGATCGCGCCGCCGCCCCGGGCGACCAGATGCGGGATCGCCGCCCGGATGGCCCTGACCGCCGCGAACAGGTTGAACTCGAACATCTCCCGCCAGTCGGCGTCGGTCGGCCCCTCGAAGGAGAAGCGCGGCAGGCGGGCGCCGGGGGGCGGGCCGCCGGCGTTGTTGACCAGGATGTCCAGGCCGCCGAACCGCTCGACGGCATGGGCGACCACCTGCGCGGGGGCGCCGGGGTCCATCAGGTCGGCCGCGACGTGCGCGAGGCGGGGCCCGGCCAGCTCCTCCAGCTCCGGGCCGCTCTTGCGGGAGGCGGCCACGACGCGCGCCCCCTCCTCCAGCAGGACGCGGACGACCGCCAGGCCGATCCCCTTGGAGGCGCCGGTGACGACGGCGACCTTGCCGGAAAGCTGCAGATCCACGATGAGATTCCCTTCGTCGGTGTGACGCCCACGAAGGTAGTTCGAACGCCCGTGCGAGGACCGGCGGTGATCGGCCCTGTCATGCGAGCGGCTTCCGGACCTCGCGTTCGCGCCGGCGGCGGCGGGCACCAGCGCGCCGCCCGCCCACGCAGGTCCGCCCGCCCACGCAGGTCCGCCCGCCCACGCAGGTCCGCCCGCCCACGCGGGTCCGTCAGCGGAGCGGGGCCGCCTCCACCCGGTGCTTCGACAGGTGGGCGAGCACGGCCTGGTTGGCCTCCCAGCCGTCGGGGAACTTCACCGGCACGTTGAGCTGCACCGTCTCGGCGGAGGGATGGGCGTCCAGCAGTTCGGGGATGCCCGCGCGGGCCACGACGACGCACGCGTGCCGGTGCCGCGAGGTCAGCACGCACAGCCGTCCGGACTCCAGATGGAAGGCGGTGGCGTCCCTGCGTCCCGACAACGGGTGCAGGATGATCGTGACGTCGTACTCGCGGCCCTGCAGCCGGTTGGCGGTGTCCACGGTGACGCCCTCGGGCAGGCCCGCCGCCTGGATCGCCGCCACCTGGTCGCGGTGCGCGGCGCCGACGGCGACCCGGTCGGCGGTCACCGGCCGCTCGCCGCGCTCGGAGAAGGCGACCGGCGCGCGTTGCAGCAGCCGGGTGGCCAGCACGGCCACCGCCTGGACGGCCTCGGCGTCGGTGCGCACCGTGTGCCGGCTCGGCAGCTCGTACAGCGCCCACCCCGACCGCGCCGCCTCCTCCAGAGCGTGGTCGTAGGCGGTGCGCATGCCGTCGGCGGTGTACGCCAGCCGCCGTTCGCCGGGCGCGGTGCCCGCCCGGAATCCGGTGAACGGGTAGAACGCCTCCGACACCACCGGCGCCGCCGAGGCGGGCAGCCGCCAGGACACCGGCAGCCGGTGCACCGGCAGATCCGGGTTGTGCCGCAGCAGCACCGCCACCGCGCTCTGCAACGGGTCCCAGGACAGCCCGGCCCAGCGCTCGCCGTCCACGACCGAGAACGGGTCGAGCTGGCCGGGGTCGCCGACGAACAGCGCCCGCTCGAACAGCCCGGCGACGCGCAGCAGCTTGTCCGAGCGCATCTGGTAGGCCTCGTCCACGATCGCCCACGGCCAGGTGCGCCCGCCCGCCCAGGCCCACTTGTCCGCCGTGGCGACCACGACGGCCGGGTCGCCGAGGTCGGGCAGTTTGGTGCCGATGGCCGCCTTGCCCTCGACGCGCCGCGGCACGGCGTAGTCGGCGGCGGACAATCTGCCGACGGACAGGCCCGGGTGCTCCTCGGCCAGCCGGACGATCAGGTCGTCCACCTGCTCGTTGGTCTGCGCGACGATCATCAGGGGGTCGCCGGTGGCGGCCAGGTGGCCCGCCGCGCGCACCACCAGGGTGGACTTGCCCGCGCCGGGCGGGGAGTCGACGACCACGCCGCGGTGCCGGGGCAGGTCGGCCAGGACCGCGTCCACGACCTGCGCGGCCTCCTGCGCGGGCGGCTTCGCCGTGCTCATGACCATTCCTCGTCGGGTTCCTCATCGGAGGGCGGCTCGTACTCGGGCGGGGGACCGCCGTGCGTCCACGGGGTCTCCTCGGGCGGGGGCAGGGCGGCGGGCGGCTGGAAGTCGTCCAGGAGGGCGGCATAGCACACCCGCTCGCCGGCGCCGGGCACCGCGCCGGGCGTCGCGGCCATGCCCCGCCCCATTCCCTTGACGATCTTCAGCGTGACGTGCTCGCCGTCGATCGCGACCAGCTCGGCCTGCTGGCCGCGCCGCTCGGGCGTGCCGAGCCGCGTGCCGGGGGCCAGGCGCACCGGGTCGGTGGTGCGCACGGTGACCAGCGGCCGGAGCTTGCGCCCCCGCCCCTCGCCCTCGGTGCGCTCAGGGTCGGCGTGGGCGACCGTGCCGGTGAAGGCCTCACCGGTCAGCCGGTACCCCGCCATGACCAGCGGGTCGTCGTAGGCGCGCTGGGCGTCGTAGGAGGCCTGGGCCCGCTCCATGCGGGCCAGCCGCGAGGCGGCGCCGACGGCTCCGTCGCGTCTGGGCTGCGGCGGGGCGCCCTCGGCGAGCTGGGCGGCGAAGGAGGTGAACGCCGCCCGGTCGGCCTCCCAGCGGCCCGCGCAGCCCGGCCCCGCGGGCAGCGCCGCGAGCAGGCCGACGGCCCGCCACATCAGCCGCCAGGTCGGCTCGAGCTGGGAGCGCACCGCCTCGCGCACCCGGGCCTCGGCGTGCTCGGTGCGGGTCTCCTCGTAGGCGCGGATGGCCGGGGCGAGCACCTCGGCGTCGAAGCCGGGGTCGCTGGCGGGGCCCGCGGGCGGCCAGATCAGCGGGTCCTCCGCCTGCCTGGCGGCGGCCGCGCCGGTCATGCCGGGCGGCGGGTCGATCCAGCCGATCAGCGAGGCGAGGTTGGCGTCCTCCAGGGCGCTCTGCCCGGTCGCCCAGTGCAGCGACAGCGCCTCGGTGGCCGCGAGCATGAGCGACGAGCCGGGGTGGCGGCCGCGCTGGGCCAGGAAGGTGAGCCACCGTCCGAGCAGCGGCACCGACGCGTGGACGGCGTAGGGCCCCTCGGCGCGGCGGAAGCGGGTCGAGCGGCCGAGCAACTGCACGAACGCCGCCGCGCCCCGGTTGGGGACGATGAGCTGCGGGGCGTCGATGCACCGCTCGTAGGGCTCGGCGCCGCGCCGTTCCACCGTCTCGGTGTCCTTCTGCAGGCTCTCGATGTAGGGGAGCAGGAGTTCGGCCAGCTCGGCGGCGAAGGCGAACCGCAGGTCGCGGTCGCGGGGCTGCGGCACCACCAGCAGCCGCGGGTGGGCGGGGTCGGTGCCGGCCATCGCGGCCAGCGGCGCCGCCGCCTCGCCCGCCAGCCGCAGCGGGATGAACACCATGGGACGCTCGGACAGGTGGACGTGGCGCACGGTGGCCAGCCGCTGCGCCGTCCCGTCGCGCAGCGCCCGCAGCCGTGCCAGGGCCGCCAGCGTGCTCACCGGGTCTCCGCCCGGCCGGTCACCGAGCCGCCCTTGGGAGCGGGGATGCTCACGAGACCTCCGCGTAGATGCGGTCGGCCAGCCGGAGCAGGCGGGCGATCTCCTCCTGGCCCTCGCCCGGTGGGAGCGAGCCGTCGGCCAGGCCGAGCGCCTCCGGCACGGTGGCGACCCCGCCGAGCGCGTCGCGTACCTGCCGCCCGAGCAGGTCGGTGGACCCCTCGGCTGCGGCCTCGTCCCGGCAGAACAGGCACAGGTCGCAGGTGGACAGGCAGTCGGGCGCGTACCGGGCGCCGACGCCGCGCACCGCCTCGCGCAGCTCCGCCACCGGGCGGGTGGGCGCCCCGTCGGCGTCGCGCGCGAGGTCGAAGGTCAGCCCGGGCGGCAGCGCGTCCACGATGCTCCCGACGCGGGTCATGCGGGCGAGCTGGCGGCGCAGCACGGCGAGCTGGCGGCGGACGTCCACCAGCGTCGCGGCCGGCCGGTTGGCGAAGTTCTCCGGGCACACCAGCACGACCTCGTGCGACACCCGGCCGGGGTCGTGGCCGAGCTCTTGGAGCATGTTCCTCAGCGCCAGCACGTACACCGCGGCCTGGCGGGCGGCCGCCGCGACCTTGTCCGGCTCGGCCTGCCCGTCGACGACAGCGAAGGACTTGATCTCGATGATGTGGAACCGGCCGCCGAGCTGGAAGGCCACCACGTCCGGCTCAAGGTAGGCGCTCTGCCCGGCGATCTCCAGCCGCAGCAGCGGGTGGTCGTACAGGGTGCCGGCGTCGTCGCGGTCGCGCGCCGCCCGGTCGAGCAGGCCGCGGGTGTGGGAGTGGCGCAGGTGCGCGGAGGGGTTGCCGCCGACGTCGCCGAGGTCGGTGTAGGCGGCCTGCGCGATGGGCAGGCCGAGCAGCTCACGCAGCATCCTCAGCAGTTCGGCGCAGCCGCTCTCTTTGACCAGCGCCTCGAACGCGTTGCCCCGGGTGATGGCGAACGGCGACTGGCCGAAGGGCGCGGGGAAGCCGAGATGGGTCGCCGTCGCGTCCTTGTCGATGCCCGCGGCGTCCAGCACGGCGCGGCGCGCGCACCCGGGGTTGGCCGCCAGCGCGGCGATGGCCCGCGCGTCGTGGGGACGCGGCGGCACCGGGCCGCGCAGCCTGTCGAGTGGATCCACCTCACGCCTTTCTTTCCTCACGCCGTGGCCACCCGCAACGTCGCGCCTCCGAACAGCAGCTCGGCGTCGGCGAGCCGCTCGCGGGCCCGGCCGGCGATCTCGGCGCGCGCGGCGGCGTCCGCGGCCGCGTGCACCTCCAGCTCGGCGCGGGCCGCCCGGACGACGTCGGCTGGCTCGGGCCCGTCGAAGCCCTCCCCGAACGGGCCCGCGGGCGTCAGGACGTCCACCGGCGGCAGGCCCCGCGTACGCGGCCCGCCGCCGGCGCCGGGGATGTTGTGCGCCAGCCGCGCCAGCAGCCGACGGGCGCCCGGCGGGGCGTGCCCGCCGGCGCCGGCGCTCCGCTCGACGTGCTCGGCCACCCGGATCGCCGTGGTCAGGAAGTCCACGCGCGGGCTCAGCGGGCCGATCACCCGCCGCTCGAGCGGCCAGGTGCTGACCGCGAGCAGCCCCCGGGAGGCCGACAGCCGGTCGGTGAGCGCGGCGCACAGGTAGTAGGGGCGGGTGAACGGCGCGCCCCGGAATGAGCGCTCCTCGTCGCGGCGCAGGCTCGTGAGCTGGGAGCCGCGGAGCGAGCCGGCGCGCAGGGCGGTGTGCACGGCGACGACCACCCGGGCCGCGGCGGGCACGCCGAGCAGGGTGAGCGCCTGGTGGACCTGCTCGCGGATGGGCAGCAGCGAGCCGGGGGCCGGGTCGCCGCCGGGCGCCTCGTCGTCGGCCAGGGCCTGGTCCCAGGCCTGCTCGGCCCGGCGCAGCTCGGCGCGCAGCGATCTGGCCAGGACGTTCTCGCGGGCGCGCACGGCCCGCCTGATCTCGCGGCGCAGCGCGTCGATGCGCCGCTCGAGATCGTCCAGCCTTTCACTCACGCCCGGAGCGTACCAGTGGTTCCCTGGAGTTCCAGGGATTTCCCGCATTCACCCGCGACCGGCGTGGCGTGAGCGGTCACCGGCCTCGCGGTCGGCGAAGCGGTGATCGGGTTCGCACCCCGCGCCGCGATGGCGCTCCCGCCGGCCGCTGCCCGTGCCCGCGATGCCCCTGCCCGTTGTCCCTGCCCGATGTGCCTGCCCGATGTGCCTGTCGCGGCCGGAGTCCGGCCGCGACAGGCATGGTGAGCCGAGTCCGTGCCCGGCGGCGGGCCGCGCCGGGGAGCGCCGGGGGAGCGCGGCGGGCACGGGCTCAGCTCAGCGGGCGGAAGTAGGTGCCCGGACGCTCGTCGCCGAGGCGGGCGCCCACGCAGCGGTAGATCCGGACGCCCTCCTTGAACGCCTCGGGGCTGGGCGGGAGCGCCGAGACCATCCACTTGCCGGCGGCGATGCTCCTGGCCGCCCCGTACCTGGATCGCAGCAGCACCGGCAGCGAGCACAGCTTCCTCACCACCGGGTGCTTCTCCAGCTCCGACAGATCGGCGGTCACCCCGTCAGGTGGCAGCGGGGCGACGGCGAAGGTCTCCCACGTGTGCGCCTCCTCGCAGCCCCGGCGCTTGATCGACACGTCACCGGTGATCACCACCATGCCGCCCCAGCACTCCGCCTCGCGCCCGCAGGCCGCGTTCGCGCCCGGGACGGCCGCCGCCGCGCAGGAGACGGTGGTGGTCGCCACCCTCCCGAACGCGCCGCCCGCCGGCGCGCCGGTCGAGGCGGGCGAAGCGGACGAAGCGGCCGCCGGAGTGCCGGCCGCGCCGCTCGGCCCTGACGGCGTCGTGGCGCCCGGGTCGCGGCCCTCCCAGATCATGATGGCCGTCCCGGCGGTGAGCAGCAGCGCGAACACGCCCGCCACCGCCAGGTACAAGCCCGTCTGCGCGTGCTGCTTCGGCGGAGGCATCGTCGCCAGCGCGTCACGTCCGCGCGCCACGGAAGTGTCTGCCCGGCCGCGTGGCCCGGACGCGTCGGCCCGTCCCCGAGAGCCGGGCCCGTCAGGCCCGCCGCGCGGTCCGGTCGCCTCCATCCTCCTGCCGTCCGGACCGGTGGCCTGCGCGCGCATCCCTGGCCCGGTCATCTCCGTCCTGCCGGAGGGGCCCGTCCCCCCGTCCGGGACGCCGGGTACGGGCGGGCCCGGACGGGCGCCCGGACCGTACGAGTGGGACGGCCGTCCGCCGGGG
This sequence comes from Sphaerisporangium sp. NPDC005289, assembly GCF_040607455.1. Classification (NCBI taxonomy): domain Bacteria; kingdom Bacillati; phylum Actinomycetota; class Actinomycetes; order Streptosporangiales; family Streptosporangiaceae; genus Sphaerisporangium; species Sphaerisporangium sp. NPDC005289. The sequence goes on along the minus strand of NZ_JBEXGS010000015.1, from coordinate 33,614 downwards.
GCCGAGTGGGGCAGGGAAGTGCCGTGTCCCGTAGGCGCCGCGCCACGGGAGCCGGTGGACGGCAGGAGCCGCGCGGGGAGCGCCGAAAGGGCGTCCCGCAGGGCCGCCGCCGAGGGGATGCGCAGCCGCGGGTCGGTCGCCATCCCGGCGCGGAGTACGGCGGTCAGCTCGGCCGGCACGCCGGCGATCTCCGGGATCGGGCGCCGGTGCATCGCCATGATCATCGCGAGGTTCACCACGCCACCCTCGGGGAAGCGCGGCGGCCTGCCGCTCAGCAGGGCGTACAGCGTGGCCGCCAGCGAGTACACATCCCCGGCCGGGCTCGGCGCGGCCAGCTCGAACGCCTCCGGCGGCCCGAAGGCGGGGGTGAGCGACTCGCGCGTCACCGACATGTCGCCGTCGGCGTGCGCGGCGGCGGCCAGCCCGAAATCGGTCAGCGCCACCAGGCCGTACCCGTTGACCAGGATGTTGGCCGGCTTGACGTCGCGGTGCAACACCCCGGCCGCGTGCGCGGCGGCCAGCGCGTCGCCGATGCGCACGCCGATGTCCCGCACCTCCGCCGGGCTCAGCGGACCCTCCGCGCGCAGCCGGTCGGCCAGCGACCCGCCCGGGCACAGCTCCAGCACCATGTACGGGCGCCCGTCGGTGAGCACCCCGGCGTCGTACACGTCGGCGACGTGCGGGTGGCCCGACAGGGCCCCGGCCGAGCTGACCTCGCGCATGAACCGGCGCCGGTCGCGCTCGGAGAGCAGCACCCGGTTGTCGACCTTGAGGGCCACCTCGCGGCGCACGGCCAGCTGCCGGGCGCGGTACACCACGCCGAAGCCGCCCTGCCCGAGGACCCCGACCACCTCGTAGCCCGGCACCTCCGGTGCTCCAGGCTCGGCCACCTTCCACCTCCAGCAAGGTCAGAGAGCGGCACACTATCGGAATGATCCATGCCATATCGGCCAGGTATCACGCTGTGGTACGCGATAGGGACCGGGCGCCGCCGGCGGGACGCCCGCCGGACGGGTTCTCCCGGCAGCGGTACGTGACGGTGAAGTGGCCCTATGCTTTCCGGCATGGCGACCGTGGCGGGCAACGTCGGGCGAGATCCGGACCGGCGCCGGGCGCTGCTGGACGCCGCCGACCGGGTGATCCGCCGTGAAGGCCCGCACGCCTCGATGGCCGCGATCGCCGCTGAGGCGGGCATCACCAAGCCGATCCTCTACCGCCACTTCGGCGACAAGAGCGGCCTGTACCAGGCGCTGGCCGACCGCCACGTGCGCAGTGTCGTCAAGCTGCTGCGGCCGCGGTTCGCCAAGGCCGGCGCGGGCCTGCGCGTCCGCGCCCGGGCCACCATCGAGACCTACCTGGACATGATCTCGGCCAACCTCGACCTCTACCGCTTCCTGTTCCACCGCGCCGGCGCCGAGGACAGCCGCACCCACACCCACATGGCGGCCATCGTCCGCAACCTGGGCGAGGAGCTCGGTGCTGTCATCGCCGCCGACGGCACCGTCGCCGACCCGGTGCGCGCCCAGATCCTGGGCCACGCCTTCGTCGGCATGGTCCAGACCACCGGCGACTGGTGGCTCGAACACCCCGAGGTAGACCGCTCCCAGGTCGTCGACACCCTCACCACCGCCGTCCTCGCCACACTGACCAGTACCTTCCGCGAGCCGTCCGGCGCAGGCACGGCGGCCGAGGACACGGACGACTCCGACTCCGACTCCGACTCCGCCGACCCGGCGACCACCGGCCGTTCCGGCTGAGAAGCGTGCGCATGCGCGAGCCGGCCTGGCGGGCGCAGGACCACTACGCGGACATGCCCGGCCTTCGTGGAGGGCCGGGCATGCGGTCGCGGAGACTGGGGGGTCAGTGGGAGCCGGTGAGTTCCACCTCGTGGACTCGGGGGTCGCCTTCGTCGGCGTAGTACTCCGACGGCTTGGTGGCGTCGGGGCCGTCGGCCAGGTTGGCGGCGCGGGCGATCAGGGTGCCGGCGACCGCGACGACGACGTTGAGCAGCAGGGCCAGGAAGCCCGCGTAGACCGTCATCTTGGTGTCCAGGCCGAGGTTCGCCAGCGGGTAGGCCGAGCCGCCGAAGTGGGCGTGTTTGGTCGCCGGGTTGGGGATGCTGTAGAGCATCAGCATTCCGGCGGCCATGCCCGCCACCCAGCCGGCGATCAGGCCGCCCCGGTGGAACCACCGGGTGTACAGGCCGAGCGCCACCGACGGCAGGGTCTGCAGGATGATCACGCCGCCGATGAGCTGCAGGTCGATGGAGAACTGCGGGTCGATCAGCAGGATGACGAGCACCGCGCCGACCTTGACCACCAGCGAGGCGATCTTGCTGACCGCCGCCTCCTGGGCGTCGGTGGCGTCCCGCTTGATGTACTCCTTGTAGATGTTGCGGGTGAACAGGTTCGCCGCGGCGATCGACATGATGGCGGCGGGGACGAGAGCGCCGATGCCGATGGCGGCGTAGGTCACGCCGGCGAACCAGTCGGGGAACATCTTGTCGAACAGCTGTGGCACGATCGTGTTGACGTCGGCCTTGCCGTTGGCCGTGATCGGCTTGATCCCCGCCGCGATGGCCATGTATCCGAGCAGGGCGATCAGGCCGAGCAGCAGGCTGTAGGCCGGCAGCGCGGACATGTTCCGCTTGATCACGCCGCGGTTGCGCGCCGCCAGGACGCCCGTGACGCTGTGCGGGTACAGGAACAGCGCCATGGCCGACCCGAGCGCCAGCGTGACGTACTGCAGCTGGTTGTTGGGGTTCAGCAGGGTGCCGTCGCCGGGCGCCGGGGTGGCGGCGAACTTCGCCTGGGCCGCGTCGAAGATCGAGCCCCAGCCGCCGAGCCGGGTGGGGATGTAGAAGACGGCCACCAGGATCACCAGGTAGATCAGCGAGTCCTTGACGAACGCGATGAGCGCGGGCGCGCGCAGCCCCGACTGGTAGGTGTAGGCGGCCAGGATCGCGAAGGCGATGATCAGCGGCAGGTCGCCGGTGACGCCCATCGTCTTCAGCACCGCCTCGATGCCGACCAGCTGCAGCGCGATGTAGGGCATCGTCGCCACCAGGCCGGTGATCGCGATCAGCAGCGCCAGGGTGGGGGAGCCGAAGCGGGCGCGCACGAAGTCGGCCGGGGTCACCATGCCGTGCACGTGCGCGACCGACCACAGCCGGACCAGGAGCAGGAACACCAGGGGGTAGGTCACGATCGTGTACGGCAGGGCGAAGAAGCCGGTGGCCCCGGCGCCGAACAGCAGCGCGGGGACGGCCACGAACGTGTAGGCGGTGTAAAGGTCGCCGCCCACCAGGAACCAGGTGACCCACGAGCCGAACTTGCGGCCGCCCAGCCCCCACTCGTCCAGGCTCGCCAGGTTGTCCGGCCGCCGCCAGCGGGCCGCGACGAACCCCATGCCGCTCACGACCAGGAACAGGACGGCGAAGACGACGATCTCGGTGACGTGGCCGCTCATCGCCTGTCCCTCCTCTTGCCCGTCTGGTACACGATGGTCGTGGCGGAGACGCCGAGGATGATGAAGGCCAGCTGCAGCCAGTAGAACAGCGGGAACCCGAACAGGCGCGGCTCGTCCGCGTTGTACAAAGCGGGGATCAGCGGTATCACGATGGGCACGAGAAGCAGCCAGTTCCACGGGCTGCGATCGCCGCGGACCGGGCGCTGATCGCTAGGTGGCGTGGTCAACGCACTCTCCTAGGGAGAAGAGAGACGTGACTAGCCTGATGGGGCTAGTCATTCGGTTGACCGGTAAGCGTAATTACGCCGGGCGGTCGCGCGGATCACGAATCGCCGAACGGACTTGTTGGCGCGCCGAGTGGTGACAACCTGTCAGGCGGTCCGGTCGGCGGTGGTTCGAGGCGGGTGACGGAAAGCCGGGTTGTGACCGATATCCCGGCTTCGGCCCAGGTATACCGGTCTCAGGGCGGCAGGTGGGGGAGGACGATCGCCGACGGGTGCGCGGGATCGTGGAAGACCTCCTGGTCGGCCGGGACCGCCCGGTGCCCGGTGCCCAGCGGCTCGCCGGTGCCGAGGTTGCGGGCCAGCCGCGGGTAGGCGCCGCTGGCGATCTGCACCCGCACACGGTGCCCCCGCTTGAAGCGGTGCGCGATCGGCCACAGCTCGACCTCGACCCGGCGCACTCCCTCGTCGTCGGTGGCGGGCGTGCCGGGCACCAGGCGGCGCACACCCTCGCAGACGTTCAACGAGGTGCCGTCCGGATGGACGTCGCACACGCGGACCACGAGGTCGGTGTGCTCGGTGCTGGAGCGCAGGTACACCTCCGCCGTCACCGGGCCGATCAGGTCGGTGTCCTCGCCGAGCGCCTCGCCGGTGTAGGCCAGCACGTCCGAGCGCGCCTCCAGGCGCCGGTTGTCCCGGGGCGCGGAGTTGCCGAGCAGCGTCGGCCCGCCGACGACAGGAGTGGGGCGGGCGGGGTTGTAGCGGTAGCGGTCGGGGCCGGACTGCGCCGGGTTGGCCGGCGCCAGCGCCCGTCCCGGCTGCAGGTGCCAGCGCACCTGCCGCATGCCGGGCACCGGCCAGTCACGGTAGTCGCGCCACTCGCCCGCGCCGGTGACGAACACCCGCACCGGGCTGGCGCGCAGACCGGTGGTGTCGCCGAGCAGGTGGGCGCGGAACCACGCCAGCGCGTCGAGGTTGGCGATGCGCCCGTGCCGCACGTCGGCGTGGTGCCAGGGCCCGATCGTCAGGTACGGCTGGCGCCCGGCGGCGCGCATGGCGGCGTAGTCCTTCAGCTGCCAGGGCAGGAAGACGTCGTACCAGCCTCCGGTCATCGTCACCGCCGCGTCGACCTCGCCCACCGTGGCCGAGAAGTCGCGCTTCTTCCAGAACGGGACCGAGGGGTCGGCGTGGTGGGTGAGCACCTCCTGGAAGAACGGCAGCGAACGCCCGGCGGCGAGCCTGTCCAGTTCGCCGAGCGGCCGGCCCGACAGCACGGCGCGCTGGGTGCGGCGCGGGGCGAAGAACACCGCGGCGCCGGCGAGCGGGCCGTTCATCATCGCGGTCAGCGTGCTCCAGCTCAGCGTGGCCTCCAGCGCGAACGAGCCGCCCACGTAGGCGGCGTCGCGGAACTGGGAGGCGGTCACCTGGGTGGCCATCGCCTTCAGGTCGGGGCCCGCGTACGGGGCGATGGCCCACTGGGCGTGCCCGAGGTAGCTCGGCCCGTGCATCGCGAAGCTGCCGCCGTACCAGGGCTGGGCGCGCATCCACTCGACCGTGGCCAGGCCGTCGTCCTGCTCGTCCAGTGGGGACGCCTCGCCGCCGGACCCGAACCCGCCCCGGCAGCTCTGCAGGATCACCTGGAACCCCTGGCGCGCGAACGCCCGGCCGTAGGCGTAGCCGAACAGGCCGCGCCGGCCGTAGGGGGAGCGGATGAGAATGGTCGGCGGGGCGCTCACGCCGATCGGGATGTAGCGGTCGGCCAGCAGCAGGACACCGTCGGGCATGGGGACCCGCAGGTCCTTGTGGACGACCACCCGGTACGGATTCCTGCCCATGCGCGCTCCTCGATGTAAGAGAGACCTACCCCGATAGATGTAAGCAGCGCTTTACTCCCTGGTAACATGCTAGTGCTATGGGCCGGGACTCGCTGTGACGCAGGTCACCCGCCCGCGCGAACGGGCGGCGCGCCCATGCCGCCGACAACTGGCGGTGCGCCCCCGGGTGCCGCTAGCATTCAGCCATGCGAACCATTTCACCTGCTCGGTGGTGGCGCCGCTCATAGGCGGCGCGATTTTTCGCATTCTTTACCCACGGCCGCCCCGGGAGGCGGCCGATTTCATGCCCGCCCGGGGCCTATTGACAATTAGAAGGGCGAGGCAAGGTGGACACGAGCGGATATACCACCGCGGGCGGCATCGAGGTCGAGGTCACGACCGCGGACGTGCCCGAGTCCGTGCTGGAGGAGGTCGTCTCCTCCCTGGGCGAGCGTCGCGGCGGCGTGCTGTCCTCGGGCATGGAATACCCCGGCCGGTACAGCCGGTGGCACCTCGCCTACGTCGACCCGGTGCTGGAGATCGTCGCCCGCGGCCGCCGCATCTCGGCCCGGGCCCTCAACGAACGCGGGCGCGTCGTGCTGCCCGCCGTGACCTCCTGCCTGCTGGCGGCGGGCAAGACCACCACCGAGCCGACCCTGGACCACGTCGAGGTGGAGGTCGCCGAGTCCGAGGACATCCTGCCCGAGGAGATGCGCAGCCGCCGCCCCACCGTGTTCACCGCGGTCCGCGAGGTGATCGCCGCCTTCGCCGGCGACGACGAGCACCTCGGGCTGTACGGGGCCTTCGGCTACGACCTCGCCTTCCAGTTCGAGCCCATCAGGCAGACGCTCGAGCGCGCCCACGACCAGCGCGACCTGGTCCTGCACCTGCCCGACCGCGTCATGGTCATCGACCGCAAGCGCGAGACCAGCCGGGAGTACCTCTACGAGTTCACCGTCGACGGCGTCTCCACCCGCGGCCTGCGGCGCACCGGCGAGACGCTGCCGCTGCCGCCCGCCCCCGCGGCCCTGCCCCCGAACCCCGCACCCGGCGAGTACGCCGCCGTCGTCGAGGCCGCCAAGCAGAAGTTCCGGCGCGGCGACCTGTTCGAGGTGGTCCCCGGCCAGGTCTTCCACGCCCCCTGCGCCGACCCGGCCGCCTTCTACCGGGGCCTGCGCCTCATCAACCCCGCCCCCTACGAGTTCCTGTTCAACCTCGGCGAGGGCGAGCACCTGGTCGGCGCCTCCCCCGAGATGTACGTCCGCGTCCAGGGCGACCGGGTGGAGACCTGCCCGATCTCCGGGACGATCGCCCGCGGCAGTAACCCCGTCGAGGACGCCGAGGCGATCCGCACCCTGCTCAGCTCGGTGAAGGAGGAGTCCGAGCTGACCATGTGCACCGACGTCGACCGCAACGACAAGTCCCGCATCTGCGTCCCCGGCACCGTCCAGGTGATCGGCCGCCGCCAGATCGAAATGTACTCCCGGCTCATCCACACCGTCGACCACATCGAGGGCCGCCTGCGCCCCGAGTTCGACGCCCTGGACGCCTTCCTCACCCACATGTGGGCCGTCACCGTCACCGGCGCGCCCAAGACCTGGGCCATGCAGTTCATCGAGGACCACGAGGCCACCGCGCGGCGCTGGTACGGCGGCGCCGTCGGCTACCTCGGCTTCGACGGGTCGATGAACACCGGCCTCACCCTGCGCACCGCCCAGATCCGCGACGGCGTGGCCACGGTGCGCGCGGGCGCGACGCTGCTGTTCGACTCCGACCCGGCCGCCGAGGAGCGCGAGACCGAGCTCAAGGCCAGCGCCCTGCTCGGGGCCCTCGCCGCCGTCGGCGCGCCCCGGGCCGCCCCGCCCCGCGCCCGCGAGCGCGAGCGCGAGCGGGCGGGCCAGGGCATGAAGGTCCTGCTGGTCGACCACGAGGACTCCTTCGTCAACACCCTCGCCGACTACTTCCGCCAGCAGGGCGCCGACGTGATCACCCTGCGGCACGGCTTCCCCCTGGCCATGCTGGAGGAGATCGCGCCCGACATGGTGGTGCTCTCGCCCGGCCCCGGCTGGCCGTCCGACTTCGGCTGCACGGACCTGGTGGAGGCCCTGTACGCCCGCGACCTGCCCGTCTTCGGGGTGTGCCTGGGCCTGCAGGCCATGGTCGAGCAGGCCGGCGGCAGCCTGTCGCTGCTGCCGGAGCCCGAGCACGGCAAGCGCGGCCGCGTCGCCCGCGTGGGCGACAGCGCCCTGCTCGAGGGCCTGCCGCCCGAGTTCGTCGCCGCCCGTTACCACTCCCTGCACGCCAAGCAACCGGGGGTCACGGGGTTCACGGTGACCGCGCTCACGCCCGACGGGGCCGTCATGGCCGTCGAGGACACCCTCAACCGCCGCTTCGGGGTCCAGTTCCACCCAGAGTCGATCCTCACCGCCGAGGGCGGCGCCGGGGCCCGCATCATCGCCAACGTGCTGAGGCTCTGCCGGCGGTGACCCCGCCGGGGCCCCGGCCCGCGCCGCCGGGTCGCGGCTGTGCCGGAGTTGGGTAAAGGGCGGGACGAACCCGGAGCCGGTGACCGGCCCCGGCCGTAGAGTCCACAGGCGGCGCGGGCCGGGCGGCTGGGCGGGAAGCCGTCCGGCCCGCCCGGCGCATTCCGGCGGCGCCGCGGGGACCGACGAGCGGGGCGAGGTGGCCGATGGACCAGAACGACACCCTGCCGGTCCTCCCACCTCTTCCCCTCCCCGTACCGGCGGCGCGTCCGGCCCCCGCGCCGGCGGCGGGCGGCCGGCCGGCGTGTTGGGAGCCCGGCACGCCGGCCGCCCAGGTGCCGGACGCCGTGCGGGACGCGCTGCTCGCCCCGCTGGTGGACCACCACTGCCACGGCGTGCGCCGCGACGACCTCACGCGGGCCCGGTTCGAGCTGCTGATCACCGAGGCGGCCACCCCGGCGCCCCCCGGCACCACCCACTTCGACACCCCGGTCGGCACGGCCATCCGCCGCTGGTGCGCCCCCGTCCTGGACCTGGAACCGCACGTCCCGGCGGCCGTCTACCTCTCCCGCCGGGCCGAGCTCGGCGCCCGGGAGGCCAACACCCGCCTGCTGCGCGCCGCCGGCGTCGTGGCCTTCCTCGTGGACCCCGGCCACGGCGGCGGCGACCTGCTGTCGGCGGCCGAGATGGGACGCCTCGGCGGAGCGGCCGCCGACGAGATCGTCCGCCTGGAGCGCGTCGAGCAGGACGTCGCCCGCGAGGGCCTCACCTGCGTCGGCTACCTGGAAGCCCTGGAGGACCGCCTCGCCGCGCGCGCCGCGCGGGCGGTCGGGCTGAAGACGGTCCTCGCCCACCGCTGCGGCCTGGACTTCGCGCCATCACGCCCGAGCCGCGGCGCCGTCATCGCCGCCGCGGCCCGCCGCCTGGCCGGTCCCGGCGGCCCGCTCACCGACCCCGACCTGCTGCGCCACCTGCTCTGGACGGCGGTGGACATCGCCCGCGAACGGGGGCTGCCCCTCCAGGTGCACACCGGCTACGGCGGCCCCCCGAGCAGCCTGGGCATCGGCCCGCACCGCTCGGACCCGGCGCTGATGACCGGCTTCCTCCGCGCGCTGCGGCCGACCGGCGTCCCGGTCATCCTGCTGCGCTGCTACCCCTACCACCGGCAGGCCGCCTACCTGGCCAGCGTGTACCCCCATGTGTACGTGGACGTCGGCCTCGCCCCGACCTCCACGGCATCGGGGTCGGCGGCGATCATCGGAGAGCTGCTGGAGCTGGTGCCCTACCACAAGCTCATGTTCAGCTCCGACTGCCGCGGCGTCGCCGAGATGTGCCACCTCGGCGCCCTGTACTTCCGTCGCGGCCTGGCCCTAGCGCTCGCCGCGCGCCTGCGCGAGGGGGAGTGGAGCGCCGCCGACGCCGCCCGCGTGGCCCACATGATCGGGTCGGGCAACGCCCGCCGGGTGTACCGGCTGTAGGCGTTCCATATCGTTGTGGCGTATATCCGGCCGAACCGCTATGCGCGTCGATCAACTCGCCCGATAATCGGGCCTGATGTCCGCGATAGAGATCCGCAGCCTGTCCAAGTCGTTCGGAGCGGTCCGCGCCGTCGACGACGTCTCCTTCACCGTGGAGCAGGGCACCGTCACCGGATTCCTCGGCCCGAACGGCGCAGGCAAGACCACCACGCTGCGCTGCCTGCTCGGCCTGGTCACCCCCGACTCCGGCGAGGCCCTCATCGGCGGCCGCCGCTACGCCGACCTGGCCGCGCCGCTCACCGAGGTCGGCGCGGTGCTGGAGGCGACCAACTTCCACCCCGGACGCACCGCCCGCGACCATCTCAGGGTGCTGTGCACGGCCGCCGGGCTGCCGCCGGCACGCGCCGGCGAGGCACTGGACCAGGTGGGTCTCGCCGACGCGGCCGGCAAACGCGTGGGCGGGTTCTCCCTCGGCATGCGCCAGCGCCTCGCCCTGGCCACCGCCCTGCTGGGCGCCCCCAGGATCCTCATCCTCGACGAGCCGGCCAACGGCCTGGACCCGGCCGGCATCCAGTGGCTGCGCGGCTTCCTGAGGTTCCTCGCCGACGACCGGGGATGCGCGGTGCTGGTCTCCAGCCACGTCCTGGCCGAGGTCGAGCAGACGGTCGACGACATCGTCATCATCGCCCGCGGCCGCATGATCAGACAGGGCGCGCTGTCGGAGCTCACCTCCGGCGACCACGGCGTCAGAGTGGCCGCGGCGGAGGCCGAACGGCTGCGCCCCCGCCTGGAGGAGGCCGGCGCCACGGTGGAGTCCCCGGAGAGCGGCGTGCTGCTGGTCCGCGGCGTGCCCCCCGAGGTGGTCGGCCGGGCGGCGCTGGAGGAGGCGGTCGTGCTGTCGGAGCTGGTCGGCCAGCGCTCGGACCTCGAACAGGTCTTCCTCGACCTCACCGGCGACCCCCCTCCGCCCGGCGGGGACGCGCTCCCCGTCCAGACCGAGACCCCTGGGGGAACGTCATGACGAGGCTGGTCAGGGCCGAGCTGCAGAAGGTCTTCACCACCCGCATGGTCTGGGGCATGCTCGCCCTGTCGCTGGGCTTCACCGCGATCGGCGTGGTCGTGCTGAGCATCTTCTCCGGGCAGCAGGGCACCCCTCCCATCACCGAGCCGCGAGGGGCGCTCAACCTGTTCAGCCAGGCGGGCGTCGGCCTGGTGTTCTCCTTCGTGATCGGCACACTGCTCATCACGGGCGAGTACCGCTTCCAGACGATCACCCACACCTTCCTGGTGACCCCGCGCCGCGCGCGCGTGGTCGCCGCCAAGCTGCTGGCCTGCGCGGTGGTGGGCGTGATGTTCGGCCTGGCGGGCATCGTGCTGACCTTCGCGGCCGGCGTCCCGGCGATCCTGATCAAGGGCGGCGCGCTCTCGCTGATCGGCGGCGACGTGGCGCGCCTGTGCGCCGGAGTGGTCGCGGCCATGGCCCTGTACACCATCCTCGGCCTGGCCCTGGGCTCGCTGCTGCGCAACCAGGTCGCCGCCATCGTCGTCGGCGTCGGCTGGGTGTACGTACTGGAGAACCTGCTGGTGGCGCTGCTGCCGAGCGTCGGCAAGTGGCTGCCCGGCGGCGCCGCGCAGGCCGTCTACGGGGTGGCGGCGCCGCTGGGCGGTCATTACCTGCCGGCCTGGGGCGGCGCCGCTCTGCTGCTGGGCTACGCCCTGGCCTTCGCGGCCGTCGCCTCGGTCACCACCCTGCGCCGCGACATCACCTGACCGGCCTCACCTGCGCTTTCCCCTGCACTACGATGTGGGCGGCCACGAATACGGGGGAGAGGCGGGGCCCGGTGCGATTTCTCGGCGAGGTGACGGTGGAGCTCGTCAGGCACAGCGCCGCCGACTCCGACGTGGTGTGGGCGGCCCGGGTGTCCACGGCGGGCGAGCAGTCCCTCGAGACGGTCGGCCAGGACGCCGAGCGCTCACGCGGCCTGATCAACTACCTCATGCGCGACCGCCACGGCAGCCCCTTCGAGCACAACTCGATGACCTTCTTCGTCCACGCGCCCATCATGGTCTTCCGCGAATTCCACCGCCACAGGGCCGGATGGTGCCTGGCAGGCGACTCGGAGATCACTCTGGTGAGCGAAGGAGGTCATGTCCGCCGGCGCACGATCGCGGAGCTCTACCGGCTGTGGCACCACGGTGTCGAGGACGCCCTGCCGCGTTCGGGTGGAGGGGTGACGTGGCACCAACGGGCCGGAAAATGGAACGCACAGGTCCGGCGCGCCAATCAGCTGCATTATCTCGGATTGCACGAAACGCGCGAATCGGCTGAGCGGGCGGTGGCAGCGTTCCGGACGGCGAATCCCAGCACGCGGCTGCGCAAGCTTGCCTCGGTACGCCGCAACCATGTGCGCTGCTATGACGAGAGCAGCCTGCTCGCACAGCGGGCCCGCATCCTGGACGTCATGGAGTCGGGGGTCAAGCGGCTGGTTCGCCTCACCACCGCCAGTGGACGGTCGCTCAGATGTTCGGCCGATCATGCGATCCTCACGCCGGGCGGTTGGCGCAAGGCAGGGGAGCTGTCGCCCGGGGATGAGGTGATGATCGCAGGCACCGCGCCGCGTCCTTCCGAAGCGCTCATCCCTCCCTCGCTACGTCGCGGCCTCGGTGTATGGACGTCCATGCAAAGGCTTCGCCTCATCAAGGAGACGGACACGTGCTACATGTGCTCCGGGACCTTTCCTCGCGAGCGGCTGGCGCTTGATCATGTCATTCCCGTCGCCGCGGATCTGCGAAGGGCCCTCGATGACGGCAATCTCGCACCGGCCTGTCCGCCATGTCATCGGCGCAAGAGCGATGCGGAGCAGTCATTGGCCAAGCGTGGAGGCAAGGTCGCCGTCGCGAAAGCCGACTCGGTGGTGTCCGTCGAGGACGATGGCGAAGAGATGACCTACGACCTTTCCGTCGAGGGTCCCTGGCACAACTTCCTGGCCAATGGCATCGTCGTTCACAACTCCTACAACGAGGAAAGCGGGAGATACAGGGAGCTTGCGCCAGATTTCTATGTCCCTGGGCGGGAGAGGAAGTTGGTGCAGGAGGGGAAGCCGGGGCGCTATCAGTTCGTCGAAGGGGACGACGAGCAGCACAAGCTGGTGGCCGAGGCCATGGAGCGGTCCTATCGCGCCGCCTACGCCGCCTACCGCGAGATGCTGGAGGCCGGCGTCGCGCGGGAGGTCGCCCGGGCCGTCCTGCCCGTCGGGCTCTACTCCTCGATGTACGCCACCTGCAACGCCCGGTCGCTGATGCATTTCCTGTCCCTGCGCACCAAGGACGAGCGCGCGAGCGTGCCGTCGTTCCCGCAGCGCGAGATCGAGATGGTGGCCGAGAAGATGGAGGCCTTCTGGGCGGGGCTGATGCCGCTGACGCACGCCGCGTTCAACGCCGCCGGCCGCGTGGCCCCCTGAGCCGCCGGCCCGCGTGGCGCTCTTAGCCGCCTGCCACGAAATTCCGGGGGCCGCCGGCCGCGTGGACCCTCGGCCGCCGGGCCGCGCGCGCCTTCGCGGCCGCGGTCATAAGGCGGGCAGGACGTAGACCTCGGCTCCCGGGGGTAAGGCGCACGACAGGCCGCCGAGGCGGCGGGCGTTCTCGCCGCAGACGAACATGCTGATGTGGCGGCGGATGCCGCCGTACTCGTCGCACAGCCGCCGTTCGAGCTTGGGGTGGGTGCGGCGCAGGGTGGTGAGCGCCGCGCCGAGCGTCGGCCGTTCCTCGCCGGAGCCGGCGACCGCGAAGACGCGCACCTCGCTCGCTCCGCCGCCCCAGTGCCACAGCGTGCTCGGCAGCACGAATGTCACGAGCGTGACCGGTCGGGCCATGGGAGTCAGGGTGCCGCCGGGACGATGAGGAGGGCCGTGGAGCCGGGGGGACAGGGCCGCCGGGTGACGGCGGCGAGCAGCGTGCGCCGCATGATCGCCCCTTCCTTTCGCGGTGCCGGGCACCCATCGCCGGTCCCCCGGCCGGCGTGGTGGCCCGATCGACGTGGTCGGCCGCTGCGCGCGGATCGGCATCATCGTGCCACGTTGTGCGGGTGCTCGCCGGGCTCCGCGGGATTTGGTCGATCGGTTCGTCCGTATCCTCCTGCCGTATCTGGTTGGCGGAGCGAAGGAGCCCGTCCCTCGGCCGGGCCGGGGTCGCGGTGGACGCGCGCCGGGGGCACGCCGTCGTGCTGCAGGCGGCGCACGGTCTCCTCGACCATGGCCGGCGGCCCGCAGACGTAGACCTCGTGGTCGGCCCAGGAGTGGAAGCGCCGCACCACGTCGGGCAGCGGCCCGCGGATGCCGTCGTAGGCGGGGTCCCCGGACACCACGGGCAGGATCCGCAGCCACGGGTAGCCGGCCTCCATGCGGATCAGGTCCTGCAGGTCGTAGAGCTCGGCGGCGGTGCGCGCCCCGTACAGCAGGTGGATGTTGGGGCGCAGGCCCGAGGCGATGACGTGCTCGACGATGGCCTTGACGGGGGCCAGGCCGGTGCCGCCGGCGACGCAGAGGATGTCGCGCGGGGGGTCCTGCCGGGGCGGGGTCATGGTGCCGACCGGCGGGCCGAGCAGCACGGTGTCGCCGATGCGCGTGTGGGAGACCAGCGCCGTGCTGACCCAGCCGCCGCGCACGGCGCGCACGTGCAGCCGGATGGTGTTGTCCGGACGGGGCGCGTTGGCGATGGAGTAGCTGCGCCACACCCGGGGCCAACGGGCGACCTGCACGTCCACGTACTGTCCGGGGACGAAGGTCATCGGTGTGCCCGGGCGCAGCGTGATCACGGCGATGTCGGGCGTGCGCAGCTCGTGGTCGACGACCTCGGCCAGCCACCAGGCGGGGGAGACCCCGGCCTCGGCCTCCGCCGCCTCGATCATGATGTTGGCCGCGGTGGTGTAGGCGGCCACCCACGCCGTCTCGACCTCGGTGGTCCAGGCGTCGCCGCAGAACCGCCGGATCGTCGCCATCAGCGCGTTGCCCACGGCGGTGTGGTGCTCGGCGAGCACGCCGTACTTGCGGTGGTCCCGGCCGAGCTGCCCCAGGTAGGACCCCAGGCTGTCGGGGCTGTCCAGGCTCCACACGATGCGGGTGAGCGCGGCGAACAGCCGGTCCCGCTGGAGGTCCATGGCGGGAGGGAACATGCACCGGAGCTGCGGGCTCTCAGCGAACAGCCGCCCGTAGAAGTAGGCGACGGCCCTGCCCATGACGGGCTCGATGGCGGAGAAGCTTTCCTTGATGAGACGCGGATTTAACGACATTTCTTGACGCCACCCTAAATGACCGGATTTCTAGCCGATCTTGTTGTTTCACCTCCCAGACGGTCCGGGTCGTGAGCGTCCGGCGGCCCCGGCGCGTCCGATCGCTCGAAATGGAGTCTTCCATTCCCACATGAGCCTCACAACCGTTTCACCACAAGGTGACGTGAAAGGGAACTGTTCGTAATCGATGAGTGATTACCCGTAATCGGCGATCCGGAAATAGGGGAAGAGATATGAAAAGGAGTCGCATTCACTTTTACCTGCCATTCCTGGTGACCGAACAAGCCTGGTCAAGACCCGTGCGTCTCGCTCCGCGGCTCCCGGGCGCCCCCACCGGACGGTCGTCGCCGGCCGGCGCGAGGATGGCCCCGCCGGACGGTCCTGCGTGATACTGATGGGGCGAACGGGACAGAAGATGCGGAAGTGACGTGACTGATACCGGGATACGTGACATACCCGAAATGTTGTGCGCCATGATGGGTGCGCCACTGCAAACGGGCTGGGTGCCGCTGCGGCTCAGCGGTACGACCTTGCGCGAGCCCCTGGAGACCGCATGTCCCGACCACTGATCGGTATCACCACCTACTTCGACGCCGCCCGCTGGGGCACCTGGGTGCGCGAGGCGGTGCTGTCGCCTCCCGCCTACGCCAAGGCGGTGGACAAGGCCGGAGGCGCCCCGGTGCTGATCCCCCCGTTGAGCCTGGGAGCGATAGACGGCTACGTGCGCGGCCTGTCCGGGCTGATCCTGGCCGGCGGAGTGGAGGTCGACCCCGCCTCTTACGGCGAGGAGCGCGAGGAGCGGGTGGAGGAGCCCGAGCCGCGGCGCGACCGGTTCGAGATCGCCCTGGCCGGGGCGGCCATCCAGGCCGGCATCCCGGTCCTCGGCGTGGCCCGCGGCATGCACATCCTGAACGTCGCGCTGGGCGGCACGCTCATCCCGTGGCTGCCCGACGCGGTGCACCACGAGCGGCACGCCGCCTCGGCGCCGCACGTCCTGCAGGTCAGCGTGTCCAGCAAGGTGGGCAAGGCCGTGGGCGACCGCATCGAGGTGGCCATGCCGCACCACCAGGCCCTGCGGCGGCTCGGGGACGGGCTGCTGGCCATCGCCTGGGCCGACGACCAGATCATTGAGGCGGTGGAGCTCCAGGGCCACCGGTTCTGCGTGGGCGTCCAGTGGCACCCCGAGCGCGCTGACGACAACCGCCTGGTGGACGCCCTGGTCGAGGCCGCCATGCCCTGACGCCCCGGCAGGGGCGCCGCGGCGTCGGCGAGCGAACTCGGAGGGCGTCGGAAGCGCGCCTGTGGGGCGTCAGAAGCTGCGGGGCAGGCCGAGGACCTGCGTCGCCAGGTAGTTGAGCAGAAGCTCCTCGGTCACCGGCGCCACCCGGCCGACGCGGGCGTCGGCGAGCAGCCGGGCCACCGGGTACTCCAGCGAGTAGGCCATGCCGCCGTGGGTCTGGAAGGCGTGGTCGGCCGCCTCCCACGCGGCCTGCGAGGCGGCGAGCTTGGCGATGTTGGCCTCGGTGGCGCACGGCAGCCGCCGGTCGAACAGCCACGCCGCCTTGTAGAGCATCAGCCGGGCCAGCTCGATCTTGGCCTTGACCTGCGCCAGCGGGAAGGCGATGGCCTGGTTGGCGCCGATGGGGCGGCCGAACACCTCCCGCTCCTTGGCGTAGGAGACCGCCACGCGCAGCGCCACCTCCGCGCCGCCGAGCGCGCTCGCACCGAGCAGGATGCGCTCGGGGTTGAGGATGTCCCACAGCACCAGGGCGCCTTGGTCCACCTGGCCGACCACGCTGGTGGCCGGGAGGCGCAGGTCGTCGATGAAGACCATGTTGGACGGGGTGGTGTTGGCGCCCATCTTGGGGATCGGGCGGTAGGACAGCCTGCCCGCCGCCACCGCCTCGGGGACGTCCACCAGGAAGACCGTCAGGCCGTTGGTGCGGGGCTTGGCCTCGGCGGCGGGGATGGTGCGGGTCACCAGCAGCATCCGGCTCGCCCGCTGGACCCCGGTGATCCAGATCTTCTGCCCGTTGACCACGTACTCGTCGCCGTCGCGGCGGGCGAAGGTGGAGATGGCCAGGGAATTGGACCCGGCGTCCGGCTCGGTGAGCGCGAAGCAGGTCTCGGCCTCGCCGGTGGCGAGCTTGGGCAGCAGTTCCGCCTTCTGCTCGGCCGTCCCGTGGCGGGCCAGGGTCAGCGCGCCGAAGCCGGGCGTCAGCACGTAGGTGAACGCCGAGCCGCCGGCCGAGCCGGAGGCCGACAGCGTCTCGGTGGCCACGGCGAGCTCCAGCAGGCCCTGGCCGCCGCCCCCGTACTCCTCGGGCACCGCCAGGCCGAGCCAGCCGCCCTTGGCCAGCTCGGCCCAGATCTCCTCGGGCCACCGCTTCTCCGCCTCGCAGCGCTGCCAGTAGTCCATGTCATAGCGCGCGCAGATCGCGGCGACGCCCCGCTGGACCTCGCGGGCGCTCTCCGGAAGCGTGAAGTCCACCTTGATCTCTCCTATCCCGTCGGCCGCCCATGGTAGAACGCCGTTCGGTGCGCGGGCGAGGGGGCCGCGCCGCGGGAACAGGATGATCGGCGGGACGCGCCGCCCACGCGCGGCGAGCGGGCGGACGGCGCGGCCGGGGGAGCGGTGGGTCAGCGGCGCGGCCGGCGAGCGTGGTAGACGAAGGCCGGCGGCACGTTGCCCCAGACGGTGCGGCTGGGCACGACCTCCTCGAAGGCCTCCAGCAGGCGGCGGCGGAAGCGGATCGCGGGCGGCAGCGTGCGGGCGTGCACGTAGGCGAAGGTGGTGAAGGCCCCGTCGGGGGCGAGCGTCTCGGTGATCGCGCCGAGCAGCCGGTCCTGCAGCCGGGCCGGGAACGCCGCCCAGGGGAGGCCGCTGACCACCGCGTCGACGCGGTCCAGGCCGTGCTCGGCGAGCAGGCCGGGCAGGGTCACGGCGTCGGCCACGATGACCTTGGCGCCGGGGTGGCGGTCACTCAGCCGCGCGGCGAGCGCGGGGTTGATCTCGATGGCCAGATGGTGCCCGCGGCCGTCCAGCCGCCGCTGGATCTCCTCGGTGAACACGCCCGTCCCCGGGCCGAGCTCGACGATGACCGGGTCACCGCGCTCGGGCACCGGCGCGGAGACGGCCCGCGCCAGGCGGCGCGAACTGGGCGCCACCGCCCCCGTGGTGCCGGGCGCCTTGACGAACTGCCCGAAGAACAGTGCTGCATCGTTGGCCATGGCACTGACATTAAGCCCCAAAACGGTCCGCTCGCTTCCGCCGTCCGGCCGATCTCATGGTCCCCTGGAGGATGCCATCTCCGCCTTGAGGAGGATGCCGTCTTTGCCGGAAATATGCCCGTCTCGCCGCCTGGGCGGCGCGGAGGACCGCGGCCCCACGATACGGCCACCGCGAGGCGCGCCGCGCCCGGGCGGCACGGCTCGCCCCCGCCGCCGCTCGCCGTCGCGCCCGGGTAGGGTCGGCACCAGGTTCGCGAGGGGAGAGTCACGGGTGAAATCGGCGGAGGACCGCATCTGGACGGTTCCGAACATCCTGAGCATGCTGCGGCTGCTCGGCGTGCCCGTCTTCCTGTGGCTGGTGCTCGGGCCCAAGGCCGACGGCTGGGCGCTGGTGCTGCTCATGCTGGCCGGCTTCTCCGACTGGCTGGACGGCAAGCTCGCCCGCGCGTGGAACCAGACCAGCAGGCTCGGCCGGCTGCTCGACCCCGTCGCCGACCGGCTGTACATCCTGGCCACGCTCATCGGCCTGACCCTGCGCGAGGTGATGCCCTGGTGGCTGGCCGCGCTGATCATCGGCAGGGACGTGGTGCTCATGCTCGGCGTGCCCGTCCTGCGCAGGCATGGCTTCGGCCCGGCGCTGCCGGTCCACTTCCTCGGCAAGGCGGCCACCGCCTGCCTGCTGTACGCCTTCCCGCTGCTGTTCCTGGCCTCCCACGACGGCTGGTACGCCGACATGGCCCGGATCATGGGATGGGCCTTTGCCATATGGGGAACAGGTCTGTATTGGTGGGCGGGGGCGCTGTACGTGGTTCAGGGGCGACGGCTCATCGGAGGGGCGAGCCGGGCATGAGTGGTCGTGGGGCGCGCCCCGGCGGGTCCCGGCGGCGAGTGCCCGCGCGGGCCTGACCGTGTGCCCACCGTGACGAGACAGCCGGAGGGTGATCTGTGAAGGCCGTCGTGATGGCGGGCGGGGAAGGCACTCGGCTGCGGCCGATGACCGCCAACCAGCCCAAACCGCTGCTCCCCGTGGTCAACCGGCCGATCATGGAGCACGTGCTGCGCCTGCTGCGGCGCCACGGCTTCACCGAGACCGTCGTCACCGTGCAGTTCCTGGCGGCCCTGGTGCGCAACTACTTCGGCGACGGCGACGAGCTCGGCATGAGCCTGCACTACGCCACCGAGGAGATCCCCCTCGGCACCGCCGGCAGCGTGAAGAACGCCGCCGACAAGCTGCGCGACGAGCGCTTCCTGGTCATCTCGGGCGACGCGCTGACCGACATCGACCTCACCGACATGATCAGGTTCCACGAGGAGAACGGCGCCCTGGTCACCATCGGCCTCAAGCGGGTGCCGAACCCGCTGGAGTTCGGCATCATCATCGTCGACGAGCACGGCAGGGTGCAGCGCTTCCTGGAGAAGCCCACCTGGGGCCAGGTCTTCTCCGACACCGTCAACACCGGGGTGTACGTGATGGAGCCCGAGGTGCTCGACGAGGTCGCCCCCGGCGTGCCGGTCGACTGGTCGGGCGATGTGTTCCCCAGCCTCCTGGCCCGCGGCGCCCCGCTGTACGGCTACGTCGCCGGCGGTTACTGGGAGGACATCGGCACCCACGAGAGTTACCTCAAGGCCCAGGCCGACGCCCTGTCGGGACGGGTGCGGCTGGACGCCGACGGCTTCGAGCTCTCGCCGGGGGTCTGGGTGGCCGAGGGCGCCTCGGTCGATCCCGACGCCGTCCTGAAGGGCCCGCTGTACATCGGCGGCTACGCCAAGGTCGAGGCCGGCGCCGAGCTGCGCGAGTACACCGTGCTGGGCGACAACGTCGTGGTCAAGGAAGGGGCCTTCCTGCACCGCGCCGTCGTCCACGACAACGTCTACATCGGGCCGAGCGCCCACCTGCGCGGCTGCGTCATCGGCAAGAACACCGACGTGATGACCGGCGCCCGCATCGAGGAGAACGCCGTCGTCGGCGACGAGTGCGTCATCGAGGCCGAGGCCTACGTCTCCTCCGGCGTCAAGATCTACCCGTTCAAGACGATCGAGGCCGGCGCGGTGGTCAACACCAGCGTCATCTGGGAGTCGCGCGGCCAGCGCAGCCTGTTCGGGCCGCGCGGCGTCTCCGGGCTGGTCAACGTCGAGATCACCCCCGAGCTGTGCGTGCGGCTGGCCAGCGCCTACGCCACCACCCTGAAGAAGGGCGCCTCGGTCATCACCTCCCGCGACTCCTCGCGGGCCGCCCGCGCGCTCAAGCGGGCGGTGATCAGCGCGCTCACCGCGAGCGCGATCAACGTGCTGGACCTGGAGGCCGCGCCGCTGCCGGTGGCCCGCTTCCACACCTCCAACGAGACCGCCTCGGGCGGCATCGCGCTGCGCACCACCCCCGGCGACCCGCAGAGCGTCGACATCATCTTCATGGACGAGAACGGCGCCGACCTGTCCCAGGGAGCCCAGCGCAAGCTGGAGCGCGTCTTCTCCCGCCAGGAGTTCCGGCGCGCCTTCCCCGGCGAGATCGCCGAGCTGAGCTTCCCGGCCCGCGCGGTGGAGGACTACACCCGCGAACTGCTGCGCTGGGTGGACATGTCGGGCGTGCGGGACGCCGAGATGAAGGTCGTCATCGACTGCGCCGGCGGCACCTCCTCCCTGGTGCTGCCGAGCCTGCTCGGCCGCGTCGGCGTGGACGTGCTGACCGTGAACAACCGCCTGGACGACGCCTCGCCGACCGAGACGCTGGCCGAGCGGCGCAGGGACCTGCAGCGCCTGGCCGAGCTGGTCGCCTCCTCCCGTGCCGCGTTCGGCGTGCGCTTCGACCCGGTCGGCGAGCGCGTCTCGCTGGTCGACGAGATGGGCCAGCTCATCAGCGAGGAGCGCGCCCAGCTCGTCGTGCTCGACCTGGTCGCCGCCGAGCGGCGCGGCGGGCGGGTCGCGCTGCCGGTGACCACCACCCGCGTGGCCGAGCAGGTGTGCCGCTTCCACGGCGCCCAGGTGGAGTGGACCTCCACGGCCCTGGACGCCCTGACCGCGGCGGCGGCCGACCCCGAGCTGATCTTCGCGGCCGACGGGCGGGGCGGGTTCATCGTCCCGGAGTTCGCCCCCACGGTGGACGGCCTGGCCGCGTTCCTGCGCCTGCTCGGCCTGGTGGCGCGCACCCGCCTGTCGCTCAGCCAGATCGACGCCCGCATCCCGCAGGCCAAGATGCTCAAGCGCACCGTGCCGACGCCCTGGGCGGCCAAGGGGGCGGTCATGCGGTCGGTCGTGGAGGCGGCCGACGGATACCGCCTGGACACCACCGACGGCGTGCGGGTGGTGGAGGAGGACGGCGGCTGGGCCCTCATCCTGCCCGACCCCACCGAGGCCGTGACGCACTTGTGGGCCGAGGGGGAGGACCTGGACGTCGCCCAGAGCCTCCTGGAGCGCTGGGCGCGGGTCGTGGAGCACGCCGTCGGCACCTGACCACGGGCGACGTTCTGCCGCGAAACCAGCGATTCCGGTCACATTCGAACGGCGCGGCGCATGGACCGGAGGGCTGCCTGGACGGTAACTTTGGACCGGCGCGGCGAGCCGAGTCGACGTCAGAACGAGGGGCGAGCGCCGTGAATCCGAGCGAGCCCCCCGCCTGCCAGACCCGAGTGAGCCTGCGTCACAAGCATGTCCGAACCCGCGAGCCTGCCCTCATCTTGACCTTTGCGACTCATCAGCGTAAGTTGCGGCATTCGCAGTCTGAGCAACCATGAGAAGCGAAGATCCGAGGCACGCCGCCCAGAGCACCGTCGCCGCGACTTCGCGGTAGGAGGCCGAGCCGATCGATGCCGAGCGTCTACTGCACTCAGTGCGGGAATGCCAACCCTGAGGACGCCCGTTTCTGCTCACGGTGCGGGTCGCCGTTGAGTCGCGTCGAGAACACGCCGGGGGACACCACCTCCACGATCTCCCTGAGCGGGATCGAGGCGATGGACGGCGAGGCGACGGGCCAGACGCTCATCCCCGATCGGGCGGCGGTCGAGCAACTGCCGCCCGGTACGGCCCTGCTGGTGGTGATGCGCGGGCCGAACGCCGGGAGCCGCTTCCTGCTCGACAGCGATCTCACCACGGCGGGCCGTCACCCCGAGAGCGACATCTTCCTGGACGACGTCACCGTCTCGCGAAGGCACGCCGAGTTCTACCGGCGGGGCGCCTACTTCACCGCCCGGGACGTCGGCAGCCTCAACGGCACCTACGTCAACCGCGAGCGCATCGAGGAGCTGCCGCTGTCGGGCGGCGACGAGGTCCAGATCGGCAAGTTCCGGCTGGTGTTCCTCACGCGTGGGTGAGGAGGTGCGGTGATGGGCGCGCAGGCGGCGAGGGCGTTCATGAGCATCGGGGAGGTCCTCGAGGTCCTGCGGGCCGACTTCCCCGACGTCACCGTCTCCAAGATCCGCTTTCTGGAGGGCGAGGGGCTCATCGAGCCCCAGCGCTCCCCCTCGGGGTACCGCAAGTTCACCCACGCGGACGTCGAGCGCCTGCGCTACATCCTCACCGCCCAGCGCGACCGCTACCTGCCGCTGCGCGTGATCAAGGACCACCTGGACACCGCCGAACCCGACGGCGCCGGCCGCCCGCGCGCCGTGGGCGGGGAGGCGCCGGTGGCCGAGGTGCGGCTCAGCCGCGCCGAACTGCTGGCCGCCGCCGGGCTTGAGGAGGAGACCCTCGCCGAGCTGGAGGATTTCGGCCTGCTCACCCCGGTGGCCCGGTGGTACGACGCCGAGGCTCTGACCGTCGCCCGCGCCTCGGGCGCGCTGGCGAGGTTCGGCCTGCACCCGCGCCACCTGCGGGTGCTCAAGGCCGCCGCCGAGCGGGAGGCGGGGCTGGTCGAGCAGGCCGTGGCCCCGCTGCTGCGGCGCCGCGCGCCGTGCGCCGCCGGCCGCGCCGAGGAGACCGCGCGAGAGCTGTCCGGTCTGCTGCAGGACCTGCACACCGCCCTGGTCCGCACCGGCCTGCGCGGCATTCTGGGCCGCTGACGGAGCCGCCCGGACATTTCGGGGTGCGGGGATGTTACGTTGAATTTTGCGGCGATGGTCACGCCGCGAGCCGAGAGCCGCGAGGGAACGGGCCCGGAGCGGGGCGGCGACCCGATGAGACGGAGCAGCCTGTGTTGCAGATGGAGGTCGTGGGGGTCCGCGTCGAGATGCCCTCCAACCAGCCCATAGTCCTGCTCAAGGAGGCCAAGGGCGAGCGATACCTGCCGATCTGGATTGGGATGACCGAGGCCACGGCCATCGCGCTGGCTCAGGCGGAGGAGCCGCCCCCCAGGCCGCTCACCCACGACTTGTTCAAGGACGTGATCGAGGCTCTGGGCGTGCGGCTGACGGCGGTGAACATCGTCGCGCTGCGTGACGGAATCTTCTTCGCCGACCTGGTGTTCTCCAACGGGGTGGAGGTGAGCGCCCGGCCGTCGGACTCGATCGCGCTGGCGCTGCGCACCGGTGCGAGCATCTTCGCGAGCGAGGACGTCGTGCGCGAGGCCGGTGTGATCATCCCCGATGACCAGGAGGACGAGGTCGAGAAGTTCCGCGAGTTCCTTGACACGATCACGCCCGAGGACTTCGGCCGTGCGGGTTAGCCATTTCGGGCATTTACGCTTCACGACGCGCCGGGCGGGATCGTTGACTGAGCATCGCGCCAGTCCTACGGTGCAAGGGAACCCACGGTTGTAATTCACGAACCCCCAGATCAGACCGTGGGATGAGAGGAAGCCGGAGGTCCGCAGTGGCGGTCAGCAGCGGCGAGGGCAAGACGGCCGGCCAGCACGATCCAGTCCAGCGGCAGTCGGCGCGGGAACGCGCGGGCGAGCAGGGCCTGCTGTTCGACGAGCGGCCGGCGTCTCTGCCCGCCGACGTCGGATACCGCGGCCCGACGGCGTGCTCGGCGGCCGGCATCACCTATCGTCAGCTCGACTATTGGGCGCGCACCCAGCTCGTCGAGCCGTCGGTTCGCGCGGCGCAGGGGTCGGGATCCCAGCGGCTGTACAGCTTCCGCGACATCCTCGTGCTCAAGGTGGTCAAGCGGCTGCTGGACACCGGGGTGTCGCTCCAGCAGATCCGCACCGCCGTCCAGCACCTGCGCGAGCGCGGGGTCAACGACCTGGCGCAGATCACGCTGATGAGCGACGGGGTGAGCGTCTACGAGTGCACCTCGGCCGACGAGGTGATCGACCTGCTCGAGGGCGGCCAGGGCGTGTTCGGCATCGCCCTCGGCGGCGTGTGGCGCGAGGTCGAGGGCTCCCTGGCGGAGCTGCCGGGGGAACGCGCGGAGCCGGCCGGCCCGGACTCCTTGGAGGACCACCCAGGTGACGAGCTGGCCAAGCGCAGGAAGGCCCGCAAGACGGGCTGAGGCCGGAGGGCCGGGACGGGGAGTCTCCCTCCGCTGAGGAGGGCCGGGGGCTGTCGCACATATCCCAGAAGATCTACGGGGTGGTCGGGGTCTCTACATACCCGCCCTACAGGGATAAAACATGGCAAATCCCGAAATGTAGGGGTAACTCCCTACTCGGGGCGGGACGGTACGATTACCGGGAAAGCTGTTGACCCTGTGCGGGAGAGACCCGGGCACGGGCCGGCACCGCACCACCTGCGGCGCCGGCGAGTGACCCCGGGCGCCGAAGGAGCAACCTCCCCGGAATCTCTCAGGCCCACGTACCGCACAGGCGAGGCGACTCTGGAAAGTAGGCGTGCCCGCCAGGCGTGTCTCACCGACGGTGCAAATCCCCCGCAAGGGGATGAAGCTCTCAGGTCGCGATGAGGATGTCGCGCTGACAGAGGGGGAGATCCGGCATACGCGCGCGCTCAGCGCCGGTCTCTACCCCTTGTAGGAGGGCCCCATGACCGATCGGTCACCGCTTCGCGACCTCTTCGCACCGCCCTTCGCCACCCGGCACATCGGCCCGTCGGACGCCGAGCAGGCCCGCATGCTGGAGGCCGTGGGCTACGCCTCGGTGGCCGACCTGATCGCCGTCGCCGTCCCCGGCGCCATCCGCTCCGGCGAGCCGCTCGACCTGCCGCCCGCCGCGAGCGAGGAGGAGGCGCTCGCGGAGCTGCGCGCCCTGGCCGCCCGCAACCAGGTGCCCACCTCGATGATCGGCCTGGGCTACCACGACACGATCACCCCGGCGGTCGTGCGGCGCAACCTGCTGGAGAACCCCGGCTGGTACACCGCCTACACCCCCTACCAGCCGGAGATCTCCCAGGGCCGCCTGGAGGCCCTGCTCAACTTCCAGACCGTCGTGTCCGACCTGACCGGGCTGGACGTCGCCGGCGCCTCGCTGCTGGACGAGGCCACCGCCGCCGCCGAGGCGATGACCCTGGCCCGCCGCGCCGGCCGCGCCAAGTCCCCGGTGTTCGTCGTCGACGCCGACGCCCTGCCGCAGACCAAGGCGGTGCTGGCCACCCGCGCCGAGCCGCTCGGCATCGAGCTGGTCGAGGCCGACCTGGCCGCCGGGCTGCCGGAGGGGGAGCTGTTCGGCCTGCTGGTCCAGTACCCCGGCGCCGGAGGCCGGCTCAAGGACTTCCGCGCCGTGGCCGCCCAGGCCCGCGCCCGCGGCGCGCTCGTGGTCGCCGCCGCCGACCTGCTGGCCCTGACTCTGGTCGAGGCCCCCGGCACCCTGGGCGCCGACATCGCCATCGGCTCCTCCCAGCGCTTCGGCGTCCCGTTCGGCTTCGGCGGGCCGCACGCGGCCTACATGGCCGTGCGCGAAGGGCTCCAGCGGCAGATGCCCGGCCGGCTGGTCGGGGTGTCGCAGGACGCCGACGGGCGCCCCGCCCACCGGCTGGCCCTGCAGACCCGCGAGCAGCACATCCGCCGGGAGAAGGCCACCAGCAACATCTGCACCGCGCAGGTGCTGCTCGCGGTGATCGCCGGCATGTACGCCGTCTACCACGGTCCCGAGGGCCTGCGGCGCATCGCGCAGCGCACCCACCGGCACGCCGCCGTGCTGGCCGCCGGCCTGCGCGACGGCGGCGTCGAGGTCGTCCACGACGACTTCTTCGACACCGTCCTGGCCCGTGTCCCCGGCCGCGCCGCCGAGGTCGTCGCGGCGGCCCTGGACCGCGGCGTCAACCTGCGCCTGGCCGACGCCGACCGCGTGGGCGTCAGCTGCGACGAGAAGACCACCGGCGCGCACCTCCAGGCCGTCTGGGAGGCGTTCGGCGTGACCGGGGTCGTGCTGGACGACGTGGACACCTCCGCCTCCGACGCCCTGCCCGCCGGGCTGCTGCGCACCACCGGCTACCTGTCGCACCCGGTGTTCCACTCCCACCGTTCCGAGACCGCCATGCTGCGCTACCTGCGCAGGCTCCAGGACAGGGACATCGCCCTGGACCGGTCGATGATCCCGCTCGGCTCGTGCACCATGAAGCTGAACGCCACCACCGAGATGGAGCCCATCAGCTGGCCGGAGTTCGCCGGCGTCCACCCCTACGCCCCGGCCGATCAGGTCGAGGGCTACCTGCGCCTGATCGGCGACCTGGAGGGCTGGCTGGCCGAGGTCACCGGCTACGACGCGGTCTCCCTGCAGCCCAACGCCGGATCCCAGGGCGAGTTCGCCGGGCTGCTCGCCATCCGCGCCTACCACAGGGCCAACGGCCACGGCGAGCGCGACGTGTGCCTCATCCCGTCCTCGGCGCACGGCACCAACGCCGCCAGCGCCGTCATGGCCGGTATGCGTGTGGTGGTCGTGGCCTGCGACGACGACGGAAACGTGGACGTCCCCGACCTGATCGCCAAGATCGACAAGCACAGCGAGCGGCTCGCGGCCATCATGGTCACCTACCCCTCCACCCACGGGGTGTACGAGGAGACCATCACCGAGATCTGCGAGCGGGTGCACCAGGCAGGCGGCCAGGTCTACGTCGACGGCGCCAACCTCAACGCGCTGGTCGGCCTGGCCAAGCCCGGGTCCTTCGGCGCCGACGTCTCCCACCTCAACCTGCACAAGACCTTCTGCATCCCGCACGGCGGCGGCGGCCCCGGCGTCGGCCCGGTGGCGGTCCGCTCGCACCTGGCCGCCTACCTGCCCGGCGACCCCCTGGAAGAGCGCGCCGACGGCGCCGTCGGGCCGGTCTCGGCCGCGGCGTACGGCTCGGCGGGCATCCTGCCCATCTCCTGGGCCTACATCCGCATGATGGGCGCCGAGGGCCTCAAGGCGGCCACCGAGCAGGCCATCCTGTCGGCCAACTACCTGGCCCGGCGCCTGGCCCCGCACTACCCGGTGCTCTACACCGGCCGCGAGGGCCTGGTCGCCCACGAGTGCATCATCGACCTGCGCCCGATCACCAAGGAGACCGGCGTCACCGTCGACGACGTCGCCAAGCGGCTCATCGACTACGGCTTCCACGCCCCCACCATGTCCTTCCCGGTGGCCGGCACGCTGATGATCGAGCCGACCGAGAGCGAGGACCTGGCCGAGCTGGACCGCTTCGTCGACGCCATGGTCGCCATCCGCGAGGAGATCGCCAAGGTCGCCTCCGGACGCTACGACCGGGCCGACAACCCGCTGCGCGGCGCCCCGCACACCGCCGCGTGCCTGCTGGCCGACGACTGGAAGCACCCCTACACCCGCGCCGAGGCGGCCTACCCGCTGCCGTCGCTGCGGGAGGACAAGTACTGGTCGCCGGTCCGCCGCATCGACCAGGCCTACGGCGACCGCAACCTGGTCTGCGCCTGCCCCCCGTTGGAGGCATACGAAGACTGAGCGACCGCCCTCGGCGCTCCGCCTGGATCGGCATAATATGTCGCGCGCGACGGCGCGCCCGCGTCGCGAGGCCGGGATTCCCGAGGCGGAGGAGAGGTCCCGATGGCGGCGCACGAGGTCGAGTCCGGCCGGCGGATCGAGGACGCGCGGAGGCTCGCCGAGAGCGGCGAACTGGAGGCCGCGGCCGAGATCTTCGCCGCGCTTGCCTCCGACGAGCGCGAGGCCGACCGCGCCCAGGCGGCCGTCGGCCTCGCCCTGGTCCTCGAGCGCCGCGGCGACCTCACCGGCGCCAGGGCGGCCGCGCGCACGGCCCTGGCCACCGGCCACCCCGAGTACGCCGCCCAGGCGGCCTGCCACCTGGCGCGCGGGTTCGAGCAGGAAGGCATGGCCGACCAGGCCCGCGCCGCCTGGCAGGCCGTGATCGGCGTCGGCACCCCGGCCTACCTGCCCGGCGCCCACCTGGCCCTGGCCCGCATCGCCGAAGCCCAGGGCGACGACCGCGCCGCCGAGGCGGCGCTGCGCGCCGCCCTGGCCACCCGCGACCCGCGGGCCTGCTCCGAGGCTGCCCAGCGCCTGGCCGAGTACCTGCTGGAGGACGGGCAGCCCGGCGAGGCCGCCGACCTGCTCCTCGACGCCCTGGAGCTGCCCGAGGTGGCCGACCCCGGGCGCCTGCGGGTGCTGCTCGGCATGGCCCACCTCGACATGGCCTGCGGGGAGTTCGCCGCGGCCGCCGAGGGCGACGGCGACGCCGACGGCGTCGCGCTCGCCGTCGAACTGCTCGCCCGCACGCTGCCCCTGCGCGGGCGGGACGCCGACGCCGAGCAGGTGTGGGCGTACGGGCTCGGCCACCCCGACGAGACGGTCGCCGACCAGGTCCGCCTCCGCCTCACCCGCGACGACACCGCCCCCTCCCAGTAGCCGCCCCGGCCCAGGCCTCAGCTTGACGGCCGAGGAGTTCGTCCGGGCTGCGAGCGATCTGGGAGCTTCGCAGGAGGAGGCCGTCGCGGCGGTGCGCGCGGCCCTGTCGGCGCGCTGACCGGCCGGTCGGCCGGACTCACCGGCTCACCGGGGTGGTGAGCGCGTACGGCTAGCGGCGTCTGCGGCCGACGGCGGCGGCGACGTTGACCATGATGATGCCGGTCCAGGCCAGGAACAGCCCCGCGGGCCCGCCCTGCCCGGCGGCGATCGCGGTCAGCGGGATGCCGATGCCGAGCGAGCCGAGCGCGATCGGGATCGTGGCGTCGACCTGCCTGGGCTGCTTGCCCGGACCGGGATGCGGCGCCGCGTACGGCCCGCCGGGGCCGGGTTGGAGGGGGTACCCGTTCTGCGCGGCCACCTCGGCCCGCACCCGGGACTCGATCGTCGAGTCGATCTTCTCCAGGAACGACTCGATCAGCGCCTGCTCGTAGTCGGAACCGAGGTCCCGGCGGGCCTCCACGGTGGCGCGAAGCTCGTCACGGGGCAATGAATTATCCGGCACCCCCTTAATCTGGCACAGACACCGGGCGGCGACATCCCCCGTGAGAAGTAGAGGGCTGGTCCCCGAGTACCGTGTCGGCCATGCGGATCATGACGCCGCGGGGGGCGGCGATCGTGGAGGTCGACCAGGCGCCCGCGCCGAGGTTCCTGTTCCTGCTCACCCACGGGTCGGCGGGCGGGGTCGACTCGCCCGACCTGCTGGCCGTCCGGGACGCGGTGGTGGCGATCGGCGGCACGGTGGCGCGGGTGCTGCAGCCGTTCAGGGTCGCGGGCGCCCGGGCGCCGGGGTCGCCGGCCAGGCAGGACGAGGCGTGGACCGCGCTGGCGGCCTCGCTCGGAGAACGGTTTCCCGGCCTGGCCCTGGTGCAGGGCGGCAGGAGCAACGGAGCTCGGGTGGCCTGCCGGACGGCGCTCGCCGTCGGCGCGGAGGCGGTGGTGGCGCTGGCCTTCCCGCTGCACCCGCCCGGGAACCCGGGCCGCTCGCGCGCGCAGGAGCTTCGCGAGGCGGGCGTCGATGTGCTGGTGGTCAGCGGTGACCGTGATCGCTTCGGAGTCCCCGATCAGGCGGACGCTGCACGCCTGGTGGTGCTCGCGGGTGAGGGACATGACCTCAACAGAAACCCCGCCCGGGTGGGCGAGGTCGTCGCCGGATGGCTCGGCCCCCGGTTCGCGTGAAGGTCAGGCCGCGCTTATGGCCAGGTCGGTGGGACGGTGCGGGGCGATGATGGCGCCGTCGGGCAGGAGCTCCCCGGTGTCCTCGAATAGCACGATGCCGTTGCACAGCAGGCTCCACCCCTGCTCGGGGTGCGCCGCGATCGTGCGGGCGGCTTCGCGGTCCGGCGCGTTGGTGGTCGGACAGGACGGCTCATGCGGGCACATTGGCGTGCCTCCGGTTTTCTCTCTCGGTCTGGGGCTCGCGGGGGCGTCATCGCCAGGCACCGCTGCCCCGCGCCGATTCCCCCATGTCCCCGCCGAACGGGGACGAGCGCTTCTGCTGTTGACAGTGTGCGCTAACGCACACCTACAGAGTAAGTGTGCTGCGGGTCACACGCGTACGACATAGCCCATTGGGACGGTTTGGATCCTTCGATTAGGGGGTCCGCGGGGGCCCGAAAGGCTGATCCGGCGCTGTGACCTGCGACACAAGCCTGCCCCAGGTGAGATAACGGTCCAAGCACGACTCGCCGCCGAACAGATAAACGAACGGTTACGAGCTGGGAAGCCCTCTCAACAGGGCTTCCAGCCCGCGCTCGAACGCCGCCGCGGCCTCCTCGGCGGGCTCCGCCCGGGTGGCCGCCGGCGCCGGGAGTCGTCCGTTCTGTTCGTCCTGCGCCTCTTCCGGCGGGGCGGCCCAGCCGGAGCGCTGGATCTCCACGGCGACGCTGCCCATGACGTACGCGCGCAGCGTCCGCACGGCCTGGGCGGCGCGGGCGGGGTCGCCGAACCCCGCGGCGGCCAGTTGCTCGGCCTGCTCGCGGATCGCCATGAGCGCGGTGCCCTGCGGCGGCTTGGTCAGGGCCAGGGCCAGCACCCCGGGGTGCTCCAGCAGGGCCGCGCGGCCCGCGTGGGCCCAGGCGCGGGCGACCTCCCGCCACCCCCCGTCGGACGGCTCGACGGTGACGGTGGTGACGTGCTCGGCGAGGGCGTCCATGAGCGCCTCCTTGCCGCGGGGCAGGTGGTGGTAGATCGCCATCGCCTCGACCTGCAGGGCGTCGCCGAGGCGGCGCATGGTGAGGCGGCGCAGCCCCTGGCCGTCGGCGATGTGCAGGGCGGCCTCGATGATGCGCTCGCGGGACAGGGGGACCGGAGGTCGCTTCGCTGGCATACCAGGCATGATCCCGACGATGGCTTACTTTGTAAAGGGCGCCGCGCCGTGCCGTCCGCCCTCACTCGGGGACGCCGGGCGAGGCCGGTGCTCCGGGCGGCGTACGCTATGGCGAGCGAGGTACGCCGGATCACCGGCGATGTGCTGAGAAAGGGCAGGCGATGGCGTTTTTCCGTCCGAGCGTGAGCCGGGAGGCGGAGGTCAGGCACCACGCCGACCAGGAGGTCGGAAAGAGCTTCCCCAAGCTGCTGGACAAGGCGCGCGAGGCCGAGGGCGGGCTGCGGCGCGCCCAGGCCGCCGGCGCCGGGGCCGAGGAGCTCCGGGCGGCCGGGCTCGCCTATGACCGCGCGCTGACCGACGCGCTGCGCGCCGCCGAGGCCGCCCAGCGCGCCACCCTCGGCGTCAAGGCCTACGACGACCGCATCCGCCGGCGCAAGGGCGTCGCGACGCCCGAGGGCGCCAAGTGGACCGCCGAGGTCGACCGGCTGCGCACGCTGCGCGAGGAGAACCGGCTGACCGGCATCGCCCGCGTGCCGCGTCCCTTCGCCGCCGCGCGCTGACCCGCTGAGACGCCGACGGCCTCCGCCCGGGTGGGCGGAGGCCGTGCGCGTGTGCCGGGCGGGCCGGTGGTCCGGCGCCGCGGCCGGCCGGACCGATCGAGCAGCGGTCAGCTGGCCCAGTCGAGCAGCGGACGGGTGTTGCTCGGGTGGCGCAGCTTGGACAGCGATTCCTTCTCGAGCTGGCGGATGCGCTCGCGGGTGAGCCCGAGGTGCTTGCCGATCTCGTCCAGGGTGTGCGGCTTGCCGTCGATCAGGCCGAAGCGCAACGCCATGATCTTGGCCTCGCGGGGGGTGAGGTTGCCCAGCACTCCGCGCAGCTCCGCGCCCAGCAGCTGCCGGTCGACGACCTCGGAGGCTTCTGGGGCGTCGACGTCCTCGATGAGGTCGCCGATGGTCGTCTCGCCGTCCTCGCCGATGGTGGCGTTGAGGCTGATCGGCTGGCGGCTGGTGCGCAGCAGCTCCTCGATCTGGTCGGGGGTCTTGTCCAGCTCCACCGCCAGCTCCTCGGGGGTGGGCTCGCGGCCGAGCCGCTGGTGCATGTCGCGCTCGATGCGCGACAGCTTGGACAGCATCTCCAGCACGTGCACCGGGAGCCTGATGGTGCGGGCCGAGTCGGCGAAGCCGCGCTGGATCGCCTGCCGGATCCACCACATGGCGTAGGTGGAGAACTTGTAGCCCTTGGAGTAGTCGAACTTCTCCACCGCGCGGATCAGGCCGAGGTTGCCCTCCTGCACCACGTCGAGCAGGGCCATGCCGCGGTCGGTGTACTTCTTGGCCACCGAGACCACCAGGCGCAGGTTGGCCTCCAGCATGTGGTCCTTGGCCCGCCTGCCGTCCTCGGCCACCCACTCGAGGTCCTCGCGCCGGGCGGCGCTGAGGGAGGGGTCGTTCTCCAGCTTGTACTCGGCGTACAGGCCGGCCTCGATGCGCTTGGCGAGCTCGACCTCCTCGGCGGCGGTCAGCAGGGTGCGGCGGCCGATCGACTTGAGGTAGGTGTGCACGGAGTCGCCCATGACCGAGGACTGGTCGTCCAGGTCCAGCGGCTCGTTCTGCAGCTCGCTCTCGTCCGGCTCGCTCCAGCCGTCCTCGGGCTCGGGCGTCTCCTCGGCCGCCGGGGGCCGGGACGGCGCGGGCGCCGCCGGGGCGGCGGGGGAGACCGGCGCGGCCTCCCCGCCCGGGCGCGTGGTCCGGCGGGTGGCGTGGCGGCGGCGGGTCGTGATGGTGCCCTCGGAGCCCTCGGCGGTGGCCGCCGGGTCCGCGGTCGTACTGGTGCGTGTCATTGCGCTCTTCGCGGTAGTCTTCACTGCGGTGCTCTTACGGGTCCTTCGCGCCGGGCCGCCAGGGGCGGCGTCGTTCTCCGCGGCCAGGCTCACGCCGGCCTCGGTGAGCTCGCGCAAGATCGAGCGACCCTTGGCCGGGCTGATCTGCGCTGACGAGAACGCCTCGCGGAGCTCCGCGAGGGAAAGGTGACCTTGCGCTCGCCCTCGGTCGAGGACCTGAGCGAGCGTCGTCGGGGTCGCCTCGCGCGATGGCGAGGTCGCCGCGGCAGTTCGGGGCATGAGCACACCTCCTCCGTCACGGAGTCGTCATTTCGGTCTTGGGATGGCGCGGCGTTCGAGGTTCGGCGCACCAGTATCAATAACGTCAGGCGGCGCGGTTTGTTCCCGCACGGCGCACGCCCGCCGGGAGATCCTCCGCGAGAGCGCGCAGGTCGCCGCCGGTGGCCGTCCCGGCCGCGCGGTGTCGGGGGGCTGCACGGTCTCTCCGTTCGTCGGCGTCGGTCGGGCTCTGGACCCCCCTGCCCGCGATCGCCCGTCCCACACGGCGGGCCGCCGATCGCCCCGGCCGCGCGGGCCCCGCGCGGCCCGCGCTCCCCGCCGTCCGATCGGCGGGGACGTCGGTGCGGAACGGCCCCGCGCGGCGGGCGACCGGCCCCGCACGCGAGGAGGCGGGGCCCCCGGCGGCGGCCCCCCCCCCCCGCCCGCGGGGGGGGGCGGTAGTTGGGGTGTTTTACCCCGGGGTGAACGGGGTGGGGGGTGGGGAGGGCGCA
>NZ_JBEXGS010000014.1:0-226858 GCF_040607455.1 Sphaerisporangium sp. NPDC005289 | reverse complement strand
ATCACCGACAAATACTCCTGGCGCTCCGGCGACACCCCCCTGCTCTTCGACGGCAACTTCAACAAAAAGCAGGCCTACACCTCCGTCCTCGACGCGCTCAATGGCGGCACCTCCACTCCCCCGCCTTCGGGTGGCGGCGCGATCAAGAGCGCGCAGTCGGGCCGGTGTGTCGACGTGGCCGGCGCCTCGCAGGCCAATGGCTCGCAGGCACAGATCTGGGACTGCAACGGTCAGACCAACCAGCAGTGGTCCTCTACCAGTTCCAGTGAGTTGCGGGTGTACGGAAGCAAGTGCCTCGACGTGAACGGCGGCGGCACCGCCGACGGCGCCAACGTGATCATCTGGGACTGCAACGGGCAGAACAACCAGAAGTGGCGCTTCAACTCCGACGGCACCATCACCGCCGTCGGCGCGAACAAGTGCCTCGACGTGTATAACAACGGCACCGCCAACGGCACCAAACTCGTCATCTGGTCCTGCAACGGCGGCTCCAACCAGCGCTGGACCCGCACCTGATCCACCTCGCGGCCCGCCTTGCCCGGCGCCACCGGCGCCCGGCGAGGCGGGCCGATGCCATGGCCGCCCCCGCGGATGGTGTACATCTCTGTGGACACCGCACTGGACGCTAAGGCAGGACGGGTTCGCGGACGCCCGCGCGCACGCCGAGGTAGGCGAGGACGCCGAGGGCCGCGCACATCACCCAGACGGCGCCGCCCACGTACTCGAACAGGGCCGTGCCGATGGTCGGGCCGAGGGCCCAGCCCGCTGCTTGGCAGGTGGAGAGTGCGCCTATGTAGCGGCTGCGGAGGATGGGGTCGCAGCGGCCAGGGCCGGGTAGGCGCCGATGCTGGGAGCGCTGATGATCTCTCCAAGGGTCCAGACGACGGCTCCGAGGATGAAGATCCATGGGCCGAAGGGGAGGCCGAACAGGCTCAGGCCCACGCCCAGGAGGAGGCAGCCGGTGGCGACGGTGGTTCGCATGGGGAAGCGCTGGATGAAGGGGGTCAGGGGCAGTTCCACGAGGATGACCAGCGCGCCGTTGATCGCCACCAGTGCGCCTAGAGAGCGGTCGGATAGCCGCGTTGTTGCACTTCGAGCGGTAGCGTCGAGTGGTACTGGGCCTCGGCGACGGCCGTGATGAACATGCCGGCGAGGAACAGCAGGTAGCGTCGGTCCCCCAGCAGATCCTTGTGCCGGAGGCGTTGCCGCACAGGTAGGAGATGAGGTCGCCGCCCAGCCGGCCGTTGATCTCGATGAGTTCCGGGCCCTTGTCGGTGAGCTTGAGTTCGGTGTGCGTGGCGCCGGTCGAGTAGCCGATGGCGGTGTGGACCTGGGTGAGGAACGTGGTGATCGCGGGGTCGGCCAGCAACGGGTCGGCGGCGTGTGTCCAGTGGCCGGTCTCCTCGAAGTACGGCGCGTAGCCCATCTCCTTGTGCGAGACGAGGATAGGCATGACCCGGCCGTTCCTCACGACCGAGTCGACGGCGATCTCCTGGCCGGTGAGGTACTCCTCGATCAGGACGGAGCGGTCCGGGGATCGCAGGTCGGCGGCCGGGAGGCGGTGCGCGGAGGGGAAGTGGCCGGCCAGCTCCCCTGCGTCGTGGATGAGCGCGACGGCCTGGCTCGCGACGCCGCCTCTCGGCTTGATGACGACGGGGTAGCCGAACTTGGCCGTCGGAGGTCGCGAGCACGAGCCGGTCCACCTCGGGCGCGCGGACGCCGTGCTCGCTCAGCACCTTGGCCACACAGTCCACGATGTACGGGGTGACCGGCCCGGTCATCTTCCGGTACGTGCCCGTCCCCATCGCGGCGAACGCGGTGTCCGGCGACACCGCGCGCCACAGGTCCTCGAGCCCGGGGATGTCCTCAGGACGGCCTTCGGCGTGACCGGTTACGCAGGCGAAGGACCCGATGGCTTCAACCCCGGCGCGGGCCACCTGCGCATCGCGCTCGTCCACCCGCAGGACCGCACCCGCGAGGCACTGACCCGCCTACGCCGGGTGCTCATGAAGCCTTGACCACCAACGACCAACAGGGGAGCTGACCAGATGAGCGGCGGTCTCATCGGATGGATCGACGTCGAACGCGACCTGACGGAGCGGGCGGACATCGTGCGCGCCCCCCAGCACACTGAACCGCCAGAAGAGCGCCTACCCCCTCCAGAACCCGTCCCACGAGAAAGCCCTGGTACACGAGGTGATGCGCATAACGAACGCCGGCGACTCCCCCTGCACGGAATGTTCGACACCCCCCGCCTCAACGACCTCCTGCGCCAGATCGACACCGGCCAACTGAACGCACAACTCCCCGGCGGCGCCAGCGCCGCGCAACTCCTCGTCCAACTCGTCGAACTCGACGCCTGGATGCGCGATCACCGAGTGACCCTCTCCTGACCCGCCGCGGCGCGGGGAACCGTACGGTCGTGCGATCGCCTCAGGCCGGCCGCGATGTGTTCCCATCAGAAGCGAGCGCGTCGGGCCGGCAGCCATGACGTCAGCGGCGTCACGGTACCGATCAGTGAGAAAGGCCTGTCGATCTGGGACTACTTCCAGATCGACAGACCTTTGCGTCCCCGATTAGAGTCCCGCCTTCTGCTGTTGACTGGACTAGATCGTCCAAACGTCGTGACGCGCGGCACCCGGCGAGGTCGCCACCGAGGCGAGCGCCACCGGGCCGTTCCGGGAGGCCGAGCCGGAGCACCAGGACTACCTGGAGCGCTAACCCCACGGCTACACCTGCCACGTCGTCCGCTCCGGCTGGAAGCTCCCCCGCCGGGACGCCCGGGCCGCCGGCCGACCTGAAGCCGCCAGACGCGCAGGGCAGTACCGTCACGTGACCGAGCGCACCATTCAGGGGCGCCCTGTACCATGATAACGGACTATATAGTCCAAATACCATAGTCGACCTGCGTCGCAGGGCGCCGGTCGTGCATCGGCTCAACGGCTCTGACGCTTGGAGGTGATATGCCGCTCCTTCGACGCCCGCGCTCCGTCCGGGCTCGGTGCACCCTCATCGCGGCGCTGTTCGCGGCCGGCATCCTGGTGGCACTCGGCGCGACGCTGAACCTGGCGATCCACTCCCACATCCGGTACGAGACCTTCAGCCAGGCCGAGCGGGTGGCGAGCCTGTGGAGCCCGATCGCTCGCGGCGGCACGGTGCCGCAACCAATACCCGCCCACCCGCCCATCGACCTCATCCAGGTCGTGGACATCCATCACCGGGTCGTGAACTCCAGCCGGGAGGCCTCCGCGACCGTACCGCTGAGCAAGCTCCGGCCCCCGCCCAACGCCCGCTTCCAGCCGCACCGCGAGTGCCCGGCGGACGGCCGGTGCATCCTGATGCAGGCCATCCGCCTGACTCCGGCACCGGACGCGGGCGTCGTCTACGCAGGCGTTCCGGAGCCGGACCTGCTGGCCACCCATGAGCTCGAGTACGCCATCGCGGCGGGGGTCGTCCTGGTCACCGGGATCGTGGCCTGGACCGCATGGGTGCTGGTGGGGCGCTCGCTGCGTCCCGTCGAGGCGATCAGGGCCCGAATCTCGCAGATCACGGTGAGCGACCTCAGCCTGCGCGTCCCGGAACCGGGGGGCGACGACGAGATCAGCCGGCTCGCCACCACCGCCAATCAGACCCTCGGTCAGCTTGAGGGCGCAGTGGAACGCATACGCCGGTTCGCCTCCACGACCAGCCACGAGCTGCGCAGCCCCATCGCCGGGCTGCGCACGCAGTTGGAGGAGGCGTTGCTCTACCCGGACGACGTCGACACCAAGGACGCACTCCGGAGCGCGTTGACCACCGCCGGCCGACTGGAGGCGATCGTCAACGACCTGCTGCTGCTCGCCCGTCTCCGGGCCGCCGATCCGCTGCCGCCGGCGAAGATCGATCTCGGCCGGCTCGTCGCCGCCGAGGTCAGCGCGCGGTCCTCGTCCGTGCCGATCAACGTCAACGCGCCCGCCGGGCTGGAGATCCGCGGCTCGCGCCTGCAGCTGATCCGCGTACTGGAAAACCTCCTGGCCAACGCTCTGCGGCACGCCGAGTCAGCCGTGGAGGTCACCGTCGAGCCGACCGACGACGGGGTCGCGGTCACGGTGGCCGACGACGGGCCCGGCATCCCGCCGGCCCACCGTGAACGCGTCTTCGACCGATTCGTCCGCCTCGACGACGGCCGCCGCCGCGACCCGGGCGGGAGCGGGCTCGGCCTGGCCATCTCGCGCGACATCGCTCACACCCACCGCGGCACGCTCACAGTCGAGGACTCGCCACGTGGGGCCAGGTTCGTGCTGTGGCTGCCGCTCATCAGCGGAGGTCCTTCCACGGCACATCAGGGGCAGGCGCCTGACGCGCATCAAGAGCCGCGTTCACCGATGGGCCGATCGGCCGGACGGCCCGAGTCGGGCTTCGGCCCCGAGCCGGTGGGAGTCGCATCATGACAACCTGCGCTGGAACCCATTGCCGAACAACCTGCACTCGGCACGAGACCTCGTCCAAACGGCGGGACGAGGTGGTCCGCCTGGAGTAGAGGCGCGACGACGGAATCCGGCCGCTGGACGACCTGGTCCAACTGCTCGCCGACGGCGATGAAGCCGGACGGTCGGCGGTTCGCGCGGGCATCGCGGCATTCGAGTCGCTCCCGGCAGGCGGAATCACCCGGATTCGGGAAAGCAGCGAGCTGCGGCGGATGCCGATCCTGAGAGGCTCGCGACCAGCCTGACGGCCCCGCTACAGGGTGGTCCGCTTCTCGCCCGCACCACCCGCGACGTGCGGCGGTTGGAGGTGGCCCTGGACACAGCCCTCGGCTACGTCCGCGCAAACGGCCGTCACGCCGTGAGGAACGACTTCACGTGGTCGAGCGCCATATCGAGGGCGACCTCCATGGGCTTGATGTCATGAGCGGTCTCCGCGAGCAGGTACCCGCCTTGCAAGGCCGCCATCAGACCCGTGGCAAGCTTCTCCGGGTCGGCGTCCGGCTTGAGCACCCCGCTGTCCCGCATCCGCCCCAGGCCGGCGGCGAGCAACCCTTCCCATTCCACGAACGACTCGGCGAGTGTGGCGCGGGCCTGGTCGTCCTGGTCGGCGAGCTCGCTGGCCAGCGAGCCGAGCGCACAGCCGTAGGCGCCCTTCCGCAACGAGTTCTGCTGCACCAGCGCGTCGCGCCAGCGGACCAGGCCGCGGAACGACTTTAAGCGCTGAAGGTTGCCGCGTTCACGCTCGAGGACCTGCGCGGCGCGCGCCGCGACGACGGCGCGGACCAGTTCCTCCTTGTCCGGGAAGTGGTTGTAAAGCTGAGATTTGCTGGTATTGCTCGCGGCCCGGACGTCGTCCAGCGTGGTCGCGTTCACTCCCTTCACGTACATCAGCTCGACAGCGGCCGCCACGATGCGCGCACGGGTGGCGGTCCCACGTGGCGTCATCCTCTGCCCCGGCTGTGCGTTCTCCGGCCTGCTCACAGTCCTCAGGCTACCCCGTCTGATCGCAGCCGCCCTATGGACCACATGGTCCCGCTCGACCACGGTTCTCCTCTAGGCGGTCGATTCCGCGATGTTGGCGTCAGTGGTCGACCGCCGGTCAGGCCGGTGGTCCAGGGGTGCCAGATGCCTTCGATCATGGCCGGCGGGCGTTGCGCGACGCGGGCCGAGCCGCACGGACGCGTCCCGCCGCCACCCATGCCTCCACCAGTACGACCCTGGACCATAACGTCCACGCTTCCTCGCGTGACATCGAGCTGCGGGTCTCCGTAGCCATCGGTGATGAGGTGAAGCAGCACATCAGACGGTCGTGGCGGTACGCCCTCGTCCGGCCGGGTGCATCTACGCTGATACCATGATGGACGATATAGTCCATAAAATGTCCATGGCGTGGCGGCCGGGACCGCATACAGGGAGGTGTCGGGTGAAGGCGATCGTGGTGACGGACCAGGCCGCGGGAACCGCCGGGATGACGCTGGCGAAGCGACCCAGGCCCGAGGCGGGGATCAACGACGTGCTGGTCGAGGTTCATGCGTCGGGGTTCACCTGGACCGAGTTGGAGTGGCCCTCGACCTGGGCCGACCGCCTCGGCCGTGACCGGACGCCGTCGATCCCGGGCCACGAGGTGGCCGGAGTGGTCAGCGCTCTCGGTTATGGGACGACGGGGCTGTCGGTGGGCCGGCGGGTGTTCGGCCTCACGGACTGGTACCGCGACGGCACCCTGGCGGAGTACGCGGCCGTCGAGGCGCGTAACCTCGCCCCACTCCCGGGCGACATCGACTTCACGGTGGGCGCGAGCGTCGTGATGCCGGGTCTGACCGCGTGGCAGGGGCTGTTCGAGCACGGCCGCCTCCAGGCGGGGCAGAGCGTCCTCGTGCACGGTGCGGCCGGCGCGGTCGGTTCGATGGCGACGCAGCTCGCACGCGAGGCCGGCGCCTACGTCATCGGCACCGGACGCGCCGCCGGCCGGCAGACGGCGCTCGACTTCGGCGCGCAGGAGTTCCTCGACCTCGAGAACGACACCCTGGAAGATGCCGGCGGAGTCGACCTGGTGTTCGACGTCATCGGCGGCGACATCGGGACGCGGTCCGCAGGCCTGCTTCGCCCCGGAGGAACGCTGGTGACCGTCACCGGGCCGCCGGAGGCGCGGCCCGCCGACGGCCTGGCGATCGACTTCGTCGTCGTGTCCGACCGCGCTCAGCTGGGCGAGATCGCCCGGCGCGTGCGGGACGGACGACTGCGGGCGAACATCGGCGACATCGCGACCCTCGACGACGCCGTCGCCGCCCTCAACCCGACCGAGCGGGCCGAAGGGAAGCCGATCATCCGCGTTCGCCCATAAGGACCCGGCGACGCGATCGCCGACGGCAGATCGGCACGGCGAGCTCGGCGTCCCCCGTCCAACCGGTGGAGCGGTCCTGGCACATTCCGCGCTCTGTGCTGCTGAGGGGCCGGGTCCTGGGCGGTCTGCTTCGACCGCGTTCTGCAGGAGGCGATCAGAACACCATGGTGAGCAGGTCGGTGAACAGTTCCTGTTCGTCGATCTCGAGCCCGCGGTTGGTGAACCACGTGGCCATGTTGTGACAGTCGCGCATCAGGAAGTCCATGCCCTTCGGGTTGCCCACGATGTCGACGACCTGGGGCAGATCGATCATCACGACCCGCTCGGCCTGCGCGAGGACGTTGTACGGCGACAGGTCGCCGTGCGCGAGCCCCGCGCGGGCCAGTTCACGCATGCCGTTGCGGAGCTGCTCGAAGTACACGCCGAGCAGCTCCTTCGACGGCCGGACCTGGGCGAGCCGGGGCGCGGCACCGCCCTCGCCGTCGTCGATGAACTCCATCAGCAGCTCGGTGCCGTCCACCTGCACCGGATACGGCACCGGAACGCCTGCCTTCCACAGCCGATTGAGGGCGTCCCATTCGGCGTACGCCCACTGACCGGCCGCGACGCCACGACCGTGCGAGGTCTTCTTCGCCATCGCCCGGCTGTCGCGGCTGTTGCGGGTACGACGGCCTTCGACGTACGACGTACTGCGGTGGAAGGACCGGTGTTCCTCGGTGCGATACCGTTTCGCGGCCAGCAGCGAGGACTTCGCCGGGTTGTCGCCGATGGCTTCGACGGCCCGTTCGAGCAGGAAGACGTCGGCTTCCTTGCCGGTTTTGAGGACGCCGAGCTCGGTGTCGATCGCAGCCTGTTCCGTCACAACCCACGAGGGGCGTGGTTCTGGGCCGCGAGACCCGCGCTCGACCTCCAGCCAGGTGGACCATCGCTGATCCCGGCCCAGCTCTTCGTCGACCGGATGAAACTCCAAGACGAAGGCGCCGGCCGGATCTGATCGAGACTCCTCACCGGTGAGATCAGCCCGGCGGGAGTGGAGGTCGGAAGAGGAATCAGAGAGTTCGTACTCGGAAGACAACGGGTGTGCTCCTGAACAAAGAGGTCGGACTGATGCGGACATGCCGCAGCACAGTGATGGCCATCCGTCAGCCCTCCTTAGTCCAGGCAGCGTTCGCCGCCGCTCGATCAACCCAGCATGCCCGCCCGTTCCGGCCTCCGCAACGCATTTACCGGAGGCGGGACCGCGCGGTCGGGCACCCGAAGCTCCCGCACCGGCTTCATGGACCGGCATGCAGGCTTCACTTGTATCTACCGGGACAAATACGCAGATTTCTGACACTGCACCTCGCAGCCTTGGCCGATGCCGTGAATCATCCGGCTGACCGCGCATCGTGCCTTTTGCCGTCGCGGAAACAGTGACGGAGCAGCGTCCCGCGCTTGAGTCAGGGTCGGCGGGAGCGCCGAGCTGCCGGGTACGGGATCAGGCCTTCTGGCGCTCGCCGCACGAGGTGCGGGCGACCAACGTAGGCGCGAAGACCAACTCGAGCGGCCCGCTGGGGCGGTCGACGACGAGTTCGCCCGCCTTCAGGCCCATCTGGTAGGAAGGCTGGGCGATCACGGTGATCCCGAGCGCGGTGGCCCACGGAAAATCGTCCATCGTCACGAACGCGATGTCGCCGGGGATGGCGATGCCGCGAGCGGTGAGGGCCGTGTGGACCGCGACGGTGAGCCGGCCGGTGGTGCAGACGATCGCGTCCAATGGCTCGCCGCGATCACGGCCACGGGTGAGCAGCGTGTCGACGGCACCGCTCACCTCGTCTTCGGTTTCCGCGACCATCACCGCGTCCTCGGGCAAGGACAGCCCCAGGTCCGCGAGGGCCCGCCTCAGCCCCGCCGTGCGCTCGATCTGAGACGTGCGGCGTCCCGAGGACACGACGCCTATGGACGACCGCCCGCACCCGGCCAGATGGACGGCCATCAGCCGCCCGGCCTCGACGTTGTCCAAGCTGATCGAGTGCATGCCGGGCGGCGCGTCCAGCACGGAGCGCGCGATGATCACGCAGGGGGTGCCGTTCTCGGCCATCCGGCGTGTCCGGCCATCGGTCGCTTCGCCGGTCGTCACGATCAGGCCACGCACCCTCTGTTCGTCCATGGTCCGCACCTGGGCGACCTCGCGGTCGACGCGACGGAACGTGTTGGCGAGCATGACGAGGCTGTCGTTCGCGGCCGCCACCTCGTCGATGCCGCGGATCAGGTCCAGGTAGAACGGGCTGCTCAGGTCGCGGATGACGACTCCGATCGTGCTGGAGCGTCCGGCGAAGACGCCCCTGGTGAGCGCGTTGGGGGTGTACTCGAGACGAGCGACCGCTTCCCACACCCGGGTGGCGGTCGCCTCGGTGACGGCGCCGCCGTTGAGGACGCGGGAGACCGTGG
Source organism: Sphaerisporangium sp. NPDC005289 (assembly GCF_040607455.1). Lineage (NCBI taxonomy): Bacteria > Bacillati > Actinomycetota > Actinomycetes > Streptosporangiales > Streptosporangiaceae > Sphaerisporangium > Sphaerisporangium sp. NPDC005289. The sequence goes on along the minus strand of NZ_JBEXGS010000014.1, from coordinate 217,621 downwards.
CCGTGGACACGCCGGCGTCCGCGGCGACGTCGCCGATGGTCGCTCGTTTCACCATGATTCTCCCGGTCCCCCCAGCAGTTCCGGCGCCGGTCAGGCGGCGACGCGCCGACCGGCTCTCGCGACGATCTCGCCACCGACCATGACGATCCCCACGTGGTGGAGCTCCGCAGGGTCCGTGAGCACGAGGTCGGCGATCGTTCCCGGCAGGACACGGCCACGCCGCGGCGCCACGCCGGGGATGGCGTCCGCGACGTTGGCGGTCGCCATCCGGACCGCCGCCGGCAGACTCACCACGCCCGCCTTGATGGATCGGTCGATCGCCAGCAGGATCGGGTCGTGGTGGCCGCCCGCGTAGTCGGTCGAGATCGTGTCGACCACCCCCGCGGAAAACATCGCATAAAGCAATTCCGGCCCCGTTGTGAGCCGCTGTGCCCCGAAGGTGTCCAGGGTGGAGACATCCACGATCGCACCCATCTCCTTGAGCCGTCCGGCGTGCTCGACCGCCTCGCGGAGCTCGAAGCTCGAGTGGTTGGAGTGCCCGGCGATCAGCGTCACGTCCGTCTCCGCGATGGAGGCGACCTGGGTCATCGATGCCGCCGCGTTGTGCACCAGCACCGGGACGCCCGCCTCGCGAGCTTGCCCGGCCGCCTCGGCGAGCCCGTTCAAGGCGATGTCGAAGGCTGGCAGCACGATGCCAGAGACGATCTCACAGGTGTCCTCGACCGAGAGCGTGCCAGTCAGGCCCGCGCTCGCCAGGGCCTCCTCGACACGGTCCCGATCGAACGCCTTCTTCGAGATGTGCCGGCCCAGCACCGCGGTCTTCAGCCCGTCCGCCTGCCGGGGTGTGATCTTCACGCCGGTACGTCTTTCGACCTCGGCCGGGATGTACATGTAACTCGCCCCGCCCCCACCGAGAGTGTGTCCCGCCCCGATCTCGCCGAGCGCGACCGCGCCGGCGCGTACCGCGTGCCGCGCGGTGAACATGCGGTTCGCCTCGGTGAGGCCGCCGCCGTCGGCGATGGTCGCCGCCGCCAGGCACGCCGGGGTGTTGCACGAGGCGAGTTTGACGTTGATCGGGTGCGCTTCACCGGTGCACGCGAGCGCTTCGGCGGTGACGAACCCGTCCACGCAGAGCACCGTGGTCGTCCCCTCCAGCAGGTGCCGGTCAAGGTTGGCGAGGACCTGCTCGTGCGGCAGGCCCACATGTCCGCTGGGAAACAGCGGTCCGTACGCGGTGCCATGTGTGTGGTTGTTGATCAGTCCGGGGATCATCAGCATTCCGGCCGCGTCAACGATCTCGTCCACCGTGCCGTAGGCGTCAGCCGGTCGCGCGGGAACGATCTCGCGGACGGTGCCCCCCGCGACGACGATGTCGACCCCGTGCCGTGGATCCGTGCCAGTGCCGTCGACCAGGTCGCAGCCATGCAGGACGATCGTGCGCATGATCACTCCGTTACCGGGCCGCCAGTGCCGGCCGCTCGAACCGGAACGCGGCCAGCGCGTCGTCGTGGTCCTCACCGAGCACCTCGCCGGCGACCAGGTCGCCGGCGTGCACGCTGAGCGTCGCGCCGCTGTGCGAGACCGCGAAGTGGAAGTTGGGCAGCGCGACGACCCGGCCGAGTACCGGCAGGCCGTCGCCGGGGATGGGGCGTTGACCGACCCGGACGGCCTCCACGGTCGAGGCTCGCAGTCCCGGGTACAGCGCACGACCGGCCTCGACCACCTTGTCGACGGCCGACGGGTCGACGCTGATCTCCCCGGTGCCGGACACGTGCGCCGTGCCGTCGATCTCATGGGTGTGCAGCAGCAGCCGCCCGCCGCCATCCGGGCGTAGGTGGACGTGCGGGGCATGGATGACGCGCGAGACCGATACCGCGACCGGTGAGGAGGAGACGAGCACACCGCGGGTGTTGCGCATGGGCAGAACCAGTCCGGCCAGCGCGGCGACCCCGGCGGCCTGGGGTCCCGCACAGTTCACGACCGCATCCGCGAGGAGCCGCCGACCGGAGGCGAGCCGTACGGCGCGCACCGTGCCCGCGGTCACCTCCAGTCCGTTGACGGCGTCGTTCGCCACCAGTTCGGAACCGCCGACCACCGCGCTCGACAGCAGGTGGGCGATCAGGCGCACCGGCTCGATCCAGCCTTCGCGGGGGAAGTAGGCGATCTCGCCTGCCGGCAACTCGGCGGGGTCCATGTCCGGTTCCAGGCCCAGCGCCTCCGCTCGGCTGAGCCACCGTGCCTCGTAACCGTAGTCGAGGACGCCCGCGACCTTCTTGCGCAGTTCCTCGCGGCCGGCGTCGTCGGCGGCCCATTCGAGGTTGCCGCCCTCGTGGTACCAGTCGCCATGGGGCACGTCGGTGGCCAGCTTGCGATGGGCCGCCATACTCGCGACGCTGAGATCGTGGTACGACCGCGGCTGCTTGCCGCAGGAGTTGATCCACGAGAACGTCGCACCAGAACTGCCGGCCGCCGGTGCACCGGCGTCAACGACCGTGACACGAGCGCCCCGCCGCGTCAGCGCGGCGGTCACCGCCGCACCGTAGACGCCGGCACCGATGACGACCACATGCTCGACCATGCTGATCGGTCTCCCTCGTCTCTCGTGGGGCTTGCTGGGTCCTTTCGGATGTCGCCGGTCTCGGCGCTCATCGTCTGAGCCGGGGCGGATGAAAAGGAACTGATGACCTCGGCTCGACGGCTTACGCCCTCCCGAAGTAACTAGTTACAGTAACTAGTTACAAAATAGGCATACGCCGTTCCGCGTGTCAATCGAATCCGCCCCGCACGGCCTTCGAAGACATGACGGCGCCGGTCCGCCACTCACTCCAGCACCACCTGCGAGACTCCCTACGACATCCAGCTGGTCAAGAAACCGGCAGTGCGATGCTGTCGATCGCGGCGCCGGCGATTCGGTTCCTGGTCTTCGCGTCGATCCCTGCCTTGGCGAGTGCTTCGAGCCCGCGATGCGTGGTGAGGATCAGTCCGCCGAGCACCTCTGCGTCGGCGGCCGGATCCACATGCCCGGCGCGCTGCGCCTGCTGGACAAGCCGGCGGCAGCTGTCGAGCAGCATTTCGTACGCCGCGAGTGACCTGGTCGCGATGGCGTCGTTCTCCGACGCCAGTTCGGCCGTGGCCTTGGCCAGCAGACAGCCAGGCCTACCAGTGTGGTCGTCCGGCGCCGTGAGCCATTTGCGGAGACGGTCGAGGGCCTGGTCCTCCGGGCCTTCGAGCAGGGCGGCGGCGTCCTCGTCGGAGTTCGCGCAGTACTCCTCGAAGATCCGCTGGAACAGGGCCTCCTTGTCGCCGAACGCGCCGTAGAGGCTTCCCTTGCTGAGCCCTGTCGCGCGGGAGAGATCGTCGACCGAGGTGCCGTGGTAGCCGGTTTCGTTGAACTGCCGGCGCGCAGCGGCCAGGACGTCTTGCTCGCTGAATTTCCGTGGTCGCCCCATGCCTCCATGGTACGTCGTTCTGAACTACCGGTCCAGAACTTCTGGACGATCGGTCCAGAACCCATTATTGTGGACCGTATGTTCAGAACTAGCACTTCACCCGACACCACTGAGTTCGCAGGAAAGCGCGCGATCGTCACGGGAGGCACTCGCGGGATCGGCGCGGCCATCGTGCAGCGGCTGCTCGACGGCGGCGCGACCGTCGTCACCACGGCGCGTAACGCCTCCGACGAGACGCCGAAGGCCGCCACCTTCATCCAGGGCGACATCGGCACTCTCGCAGGCGTGCAGGCATTCACTGCGGCGGCGCTCGACGAACTCGGCGGCGTCGACATCGTGGTCAACAACGCGGCGGCGGCACGCGCCCACATCGGGGGCATCTCATCCATCCCCGATGACGAATGGACCGACGCACTCGACCTCAACTACCTGTCCGCCGTGAGGGTCAACAACGCGCTGCTGCCGGCGCTGCGCGAGGCCGGGCCGGGCAGCGTGATCGTCAACATCTCATCGGGAGCGGCCCTCACGCCGGCGCCGCCATTGGCTCACTACGCTGCCGCCAAGGCCGCCCTCAACACCTACGGCAAAGCGCTCGCTTCCGAGCTCGCGCCTGCCGGAATCCGCGTCACCACGATCATCCCCGGCAACGTGCTCACCCCGGGTGCCGACGCGATCCGCCAGAAGTTCGCCGACGCGATGGACGTCCCGCTCGCCGCCACCACAGCGGGCATCCCTCTGGGTCGTCCCGGAGACCCGCGCGACATCGCCGAGGCCGTCGCCTACCTCGCATCGGACCGGGCTCAGTGGGTCACCGGGGTAAGCCTGACAGTCGACGGCGGTGAACTCCCCGTCATCTAGCTCTTGCCTGGACCTTCACGCCACGAGTCTCGGCCGATCTGCTCGAACAGCTCGACCTTGGTGAGCGCCACCAACTCCCCCCTCGGGATGGTGGGGTCCGGCACCGGAGGCGCCGGACCCCAGGCGGTCACTGGCGCATGGTCAGACGCCAGGTCTGGTAAGTGCCGTAGTTGCATTTCAGCGCGTACGCCGTACCGTTGGAGCCGGCGTCGATGCAGAGCGGGCCGTCGGACGGGTTCATGAACTGGACGTTGTTGTAGTTCGGGCCGCGGGCGTCGAGCCCCTGAGCGTCGTTGAAGAGCGGATCGCCGACGCAGTCGCGCATCCGCAAGGTGTCCCACGCCCCCTTGAACAGTTCGATGCAGAGCTTGGTCTGCATGTTGCGGATCTGGACGACGTTGTAGTTCGGGGTGGCCGGCCCTGCGGCCGGGGCGCGGGCCGTAGTTCCCCTTGATCTCCCAGGTCTGCCAGTTGTTCCCGGCCTGGCACGGGTTGGTGTACAGCACCTGGTAGTTGGCCCCTTGCCCCGTGGACGATGTCCGATGCTGAAGCGGCCCTGAGCATCTCCGGTGACGGAGAGGCTGCTGCCCCGGTAGGCGGTCTCGTCCAGGGGCGGGTACGTGGCGACGAAGAAGGAGCCCTCATCGCGGATCGTCCCCGCTGCCCAAGAGCCTGGCCCCCTTCATCACTTACTCCGCCCGGGCCGGACCGCGCGGAGGTCCGTTCACGGCGCAAGAAAACCCGTCCGCCCGCGACGGCATGTGCACCTCCTCATCAAGGATCCATCAGCGGCCGGAGCCGCCTGGGATGTGCTGGGACGCGTGGCCGTCGCCGTACGCCGAATCCGCGCTGAAAGATTCAGAGGGTCTGCCTGGCAAGTTTCTCTGCTTACGGGCGTTTCAGGTCGGCGTCGATGACAAAGGCGATGGTCATAGGGGCAGCGGACCAGTCGGTGAGAGGGCGAGGCCGCCCGCGTGGGGTGACGGTGCCGAGGGCGGGTGGACCGAGACGTGCCTCATCTCTAGGTTATGTTTCTAGCCGATCAGCCGGAAAGTTTCCGTTCTGAGACGGTTCGACGGGTCGGGCGGACCGCTCCTCATCAACGGAGAGTCCATGGCGCGCACGAGGCCCAGTACGCGCCGATCGTCTCCATATACCTGTCCACATATCTGGTCGTCCGATGCCGGTTCAGCAAGGAAGTACTGATCGGCGCCGTCAAGGTCGACATGGAGGGAGAGCGATCGTGAAACCGCCTGGCTCACGAAAAGTCCACCTGCGGATCGGCGACCCGACATCTGATCGAACTGGGACACCGTCGCATTGCCATGATCGCCGGCCGTGACCGGATTCTGTGCTGCCGAGCCAGACTGGACGGCTACCGCTCGGCCCTGGAAGCCGCGGGCCTTCGCGTGGGCACCGACCTCGTCGTACACGCCGAGCTGACCAGACATGACGGACGAGTGGCCGCGCTCCGCCTGCTGCACTGCCCCGAACGACCCACGGCGATCTTCGAAGCCGGTGCCGTGTCGCCCACGTTCGCGGGTGGCGTCGCCGTCGCCGATGTCCTCCTCGCCGCCTCCGTCGCCGCGGTGATCGCCTGCAACGACGTGATCGCCCCCGCCGGCCTGACGGGCAGGGAAACGCACGGATTCACACCGCTGACCCGCTGGGATCAGTCCCTTTCGGGAGGAGGGAATCGATGACCGGTTTCTGATGCGAGTCGCTCAGCGCTCCATGCCCTCCCCACAACAAGGAATCCCCGTGAAGATCAAATCTCTGGCGAAGCTATTGATCAGCACACTGCTTGCCGTCGGCGTCGGCGTCGGCGCGACCGCCCTCGTGGTGCCGGAGTACGGCGCGATTGCGGCGACCGGCCCGGCCGGCAACGACTCGGCCGGCCTGGCAGCCGGCGGCTGCGTCGCCGATCCCGCGCTGCCGGGCGCCACGAAGAGTTCCCTTTACACCGTCACGGCGGACGGCTCCCCGCTGTACGTCGAGAAGATGACCAAGTTCGCTCCCGAGATGCAGGTGCACTACGCGCACTGCTCGATGGCGGCGGGCACCGCCAGGCTCTCCGTCACCGTCGCCCAAAGCTTCAACTCCTACACCGTCAGCCCCAAGAGTCGGAAGCTGGCGGTCACCAGAAGCGGCAACACCATCACCTTCGACAGCGGCCCGAACTACTTGATCGTCCAGTTCGACTCCGCAGAGCTGCTGTTCATCCTCATTGACGCACCCGAGTCCGCTCCGCCGCACCTGGGGGACGCCAACGTCAAGAGCCTGGCCGACTACGGGGTCGACAACACCGGGGGGACACTCGTCACGGCCAAGATCCAAAGTGCCATCAACGCCGCGTCGGGAGCGACCCGCAATATCCTGTACGTGCCGGCGGGCAAGTACCTGGTCGGCGAGCTCTGGCTGAGAAGCAACATGACGTTGTATCTGGCCGCCGGTGCGGTCCTCTACGGCTCGAACAACAAGGCGGACTTCAACACCGGCAGCGGCGGGGTGAACATCGAGGGCATGCAGCATGCTTCCCTGCGGGTGTACCAGGTCAGCAACGCGAAGCTGCTGGGCCGCGGTGTCATCGACGGTAACGGGAAGTCGCTGCGGGCGCAGGGCTTGAATCTGGCGTTGCTGAAGATCGAGCAGAGCTCGAACATCGAGGTCGACGGCCCGATCGTCCGTGACTCCAGCTACTGGAACACGCTCGTCTACCGCAGCGACAAGGTCACCATCAAGAACTACAAGCTGATCAACTGTCGGCCCACGACGGGTTACAACAACACCGACGGTGTGGATTTCGACGAGTCGACCAACGGCCTGTTGTCCAACGCCTTCCTCTACACCGGTGACGACAACATGGCGACCAAGAACGAGGACACGACCGCCGGTGCGATCGACACCAAGAACGTCGTCCACGAGCATGTCGTCTGTTACAGCAATTCCGGCTGCGCGAAGATCGGCACCAAGACGGAAGGGCGGTCGATGGACGGGGTCGAGTTCCGTGACATCGACGTGGTGAAGGCGGGACGCTCGATGGTGATCGACGCGGTCGACACGGCCGTTGTCTCGAACACCCGGTGGGAGAACATCAGGGTGGAGAACACCGACAGCCTGATCGACCTGGAGGAGGACCGGCCGCCTTCCTGGCGAACCGTGCAGAACACCGCGACGATCCGCGACGCTTACTTCACCAACGTCTCCTCCGACGTGAAGAAGGTCGTCAACCTGCACGGTCGTTCGTCGGCCGTGAACATCAACGGCGTACATTTCACCAACTTCACCGTCCAGGGCAAACCCGTCACCAGTTCGACCGACGCGGACGCGAGCTGGAACATCAACTCCTACGTCTCCAACATCACCTTCTCCACGGCCCCGACCCCCACGCCGTCGCCGACCCCCACACCCTCACCGACGCCCACACCGTCACCGACCCCCACGCCCTCGCCGAGTCCCACGCCGTCACCGAGCCCCACACCCTCGCCGAGCCCCACTCCGTCGCCGAGCCAGTCCGGTGCCTGCGAGGTGGGCTACACGATGAACTCCTGGAACGACGGGTTCACCGCCAGCATCCACATCACCAACCGTGACACATCAACGATCAACGGTTGGACTCTGGCGTTCACCCTTCCTGGCGGGCAGACCATCACCAGCGGCTGGAACGCCACCTACACCGGCTCCAGCGGTCAGATCTCCGCGCGCAACGTCTCGTACAACGGAACGCTGGCAGCAGGCGGATCCACCGACATCGGCTTCCAGGCCACCCATACCGGCAATACCGGCAAGCCTGACCAGTTCGCCCTCAACGGCGTCAGCTGCGCCATTTCCTGACGGGAACGTCGGGTCACCGATGGGACCTCGGCCTGCCCTGCCGCAGGCCGGGGTCCCACCGGCTCACCACGCACACTCCGGCCTACAGCCCTTGGTCGACGGCAGAATGCCGATGAACGTCCGGAAGAACTCTCCCGGGGGAGTCCGAGCGGCGCCGTCCGGCAGCAGTTCTCCCGCGTACTGGACATGATCGGCGAACGGTTCCCACGCCGCCGATCTGTTGAGGCCGACGATGACGGTGGAGCCTTTGTTCCCGGCCACGTCCAGCGGCGGCGGCAGGTCGCCGAACAGGTCCCAGGCCACGAGCACGGCGATGAAGGTGGCGGCGATGACAAAATTGGCCATCACTAGCTACTTGCCCCTGAAGAAGGGTTCGAGGTAGGCACTTCTGACCTCGGCAATCACAGCGCTGGGAGGCTCGGCCGGTTGAGAATGACGTCGATGTCGTTCCCGCCGGAGGTGGTAACCGGTGCTGCGTGTCTCGGGGCAACAGATCGCGTTGTGGGAGACGCTGCTGCCGGAGGAGGTGACGCGGCTACCGCAGGAGCTGGCCCGGATCGACGCCTACCTTGATGATGAGCGGTTCATTGCACCCTGGAGAGGGTTGTTCCACGCCCGGCTGGGCCGCCCGTCGGTGCCGATCTCCTGCCTGGTGCGAATGTTGTACCTGAAACACCGCTACCAGCTGGGCTATGAATCGCTGTGCCGGGAAGTCGCCGATTCCATCAGCTGGCGTCGCTTCTGCCGCATTCCACTGGATGGGCGGGTGCCGCACTCAACGACGTTGATCAAACTGGTCCGGCGGGCGGGACCAGAGGTGTTCGACCAGCTCAACACTGCACTGGTGGGCAAGCTGACGGAGGACAAGCTACTGCGAGGACACAAGCTGCGCATCGACACCACCGTGGTCGAAGCCGACATCGACCACCCCACAGATGCCGACCTTCTGGAGCACGGGGTCCGAAAACTGGGTGGGCTGGTACGGCGCATCAAAGCGGCGGGCGCGGCGATCCGGACCCCGTTTCGCAACCGCAGCCGCTCAGCGGGGCGCCGGTTGAAGCAGATCAGCCGCACCCTGCGGCGGCGCACCGGCCAGGCGCTGGGGGAGATCGATCGGCTCACCGGCGAGATCGCCGGCATCGCGGCCACGACGTCGGCGCAGGTGGCCCAGGTGATCCGCAATGCCCGCCGTGCCCTATCGCGTCGGCCCTCCAGGCGGCTCGCACGCCTGATCAACGATCTGGAGCAGACGGTGTCGGGCACCGGTCGGCTGCTGGCTCAGACCACGCAACGCCTAGCCGGCAACCGCACCATCCCCGACCGGATGGTGTCGCTGGCCGACCCCGATGCCCGTCCGATCCGCAAGGGCAAGCCCCAGCACCCGACCCAGTTCGGTTACACCCTGCTGGTGGCCGAAGACGAACGTGGCTTCATCTGCTTCCATCGGCTGAACAAGGGCAATCCCAGTGATGCTCCCCAACTTGTGCCGGCTGTCGAGCAGGTCATCGAGCGGACCGGCCGTGTCCCAGCCACCGTCGTCGGCGATCGCGGATTCGGTACCGCGGCAGCAGACAAGGCCCTGGCCGAGTTGGGGGTGCGGCACATCGGCCTGCAGCGTGGTGGCACCCTCAGCAAGTCCCGGCGTGAGTACGAGCACACCCGCAGCTTCCGGCGGATGCGCAACTGGCGGGTGGGAGTCGAAGCCCGTATCAGTCACCTCAAGCGGACATTCGGACTCCGCCGGACCCGGCTACGCCGTCTCGGAGGCGCTCAGACCTGGGCCGGGCTGGGGATCTTCGCCTACAACCTGCAGCGGATGGCCGTGATCGGCGGCTGACTACCGGCTGCCGCTCCGGCAGAGCCGACACCCAGCCAACTCGATCAAGCCTCAACCGACCGGCAAGATCCGCCCGAGCCTCAAAGCCTCTTTTTCAGGGGCAAGTAGCTATAGCTAGGCAAAATGACTCAAGACGGCAGGTCCCCGGCTGCGGGTGGTGTAGCCACACGCGATGAGCCGGCCGACATAAAGAAAGGTCTGTCGGGACGACAGGATTTGAACCTGCGACCCCTGACCCCAGGAAGTGGGAGTAGGCGTTTCCGCAGCTCAACGGCATTTAGACAGCTTCGAACAGCGTCCGCTGACATGCGGCTTGTTCGGCTGGACGCATAACGTGTGGTCCCCATCTGGTCCCCGTCCCTACAGAGGCTGTAGATCTCTGACGCTGCACCTCGCAACCCTGGACCGATGCTTTGAGTCATCGAGCCGGCGATCACGGGCGAGATTCTGCTCGCCGCGATGACCGCCGTCACCCTGACAACGACGGCCCGGCTGTGACCGGCGTGTGGTCGCTGGCAGGCTGGACCGGTGACCCTCGACCTGCTGCCGACACTGTCGGCCGCATCGCTGGCGGCGTTCGCCCTGGCGCTGCTGTCCGCGGTAGCCGGGTTCGGCGGCGGGGTACTGCTGCTGCCCGTCTTCACCGCCCTGTTCGGGCTGCGCTTCGCCGTCCCGATGCTGACGCTCACCCAACTGTCCAGCAACGGCGGCCGGGCCTGGCTCAACCGCCGCGAACTGCGCCGGCCGCTGGTCGGCTGGTTCGCCCTGGGCGCCGTCCCCCTAGCGGTCGCCGGCGCGCTCGTGCTGGTCCACGCCCCGCTCAGCCCCTTGAAAAGGGTGCTCGGGGGGTTCCTGATCGGCGTGGTGATCTGGCGGCGGCGGAACCCCCACACCGCCAAGCCCCGCGACCGGGCCTTCATCGGCGTCGGCGCCGCCTCCGGGCTCGGCTCGGCTCTGCTCGGCTCGGTGGGCCCGTTGACCGCCCCGTTCTTCCTGGCCTACGGGCTGACCCGGGCGGCCTACATCGGCACCGAAGCCGCGGCCGCCCTCACCATGCATCTCACCAAGATCGCCGCCTACGGCGCCGGTGACCTGCTCACCAGCCGCGTCGTTCTTTACGGCGCCGTTCTCACTCCGGCCACCCTGGCCGGCGCATGGACCGGAAAGAAGATCGTCGGACGGGTCAGCGACCGCATGTTCGTCCTGCTCGTCGAGATCGGCCTCGTCGCCGCCGGCCTGCTCTTCCTCGCCGGCCTGTGACATCTGTTCGGGACACGCCAGAGCCTGACCCGGTGCGGCTCGGTCCGATGTGGATCGTCAACCCGTACAGCCCCGCCCAGCTGATCAGGCCTGCCGCGTTCGTCGAATGTTCGGGCGAGCGCCGGTTGGGCCGGTCGGGATGGTGGGCCCGGCACCGGAGGCGCCGGGCCCCGTGCGGTCACTGGCGCATGGTCAGGCGCCAGGTTTGGTAGGTGCCGTAGTTGCATTCCAGCGCGTAGGCCTTGCCGTTCGAGCCGGCGTCGATGCAGAGCGGGCCGTCGAAGGGGTTCACGAACTGGACGTTGTTGTAGTTCGGGCCGCGGGCGTCGAGCCCTTGGGTGTCGTTGTGGATTGGATCGCTGACGCAGTCGCGCATCCGCAAGGTATATTCTCTGGTTATTTCGATCGTGCCTTCGAACATTTCGATGCAGAGCTTGGTGTGCATATTGCGGATCTGGACGACGTTGTAGTCGGGGGTGCCGGCCCTGTGCCCGGGGCGCGGGCCGTAGTTCCCCTTGATCTCCCAGGTCTGCCAGTTGTTCCCGGCCTGGCACGGGCTGGTGTACAGCACCTGGTAGTTGCCGTCCAGGCAGCGGCCGGTCGCCCACTGCTGCAGGTGTCCCCGGAAGGTGAACAGTCCGGCCGCCTGGCTGGGCGTTGCCAGGGCCACGCTGGGAAGCAGGACGAGCATGAGCGCGGCGATGAGCATCAGCGGTCGCCACGTGCGCCGACGATCGCCGGCCGAAGGCTGCGCCGGGGAGGGCGTGGCGTCACCGGCCGTGGCGCGGGTCGCGTATGGGGCGCCTCGCCGCGGGAGACCACGAGATGGTTCCGGTTCGCGCTGTGGACGGCGTTGGTTCGGAAATGGCATGTGATTCCTCTCTGAGGCGAGGCTCCCGCCGGGCATGGCCGATCGATCGGGAGCGGAGTGAGCCAGACGCTAGGGGCAGGCGGCGTGTTCAGGTTCGCCGCCGGAAACTGAACAACGAACCTCGAACATTTGGCCCGGCTCGAATGTCAGAGGAAGTACAACTTCAGGCTCTTGCCGACGGTGATGAAAATCGTCTGCGACGATGTCGGCGTAAGGGGGGTCAGTGCCACGTCAGGAACGTCCGCTGGGCGTCGAGGACACGCCGTTGCTTCGGTTCGCCGGTGATCTGCGGCGATTACGGCGGCAGGCCGGGCAGCCGTCGTACCGGGAACTGGGCAGGCGGGCCCGCTATTCGGCGGCGGCGCTGTCGGAGGCCGTGGCCGGGCGGAGGTTGCCGAGCCTTGCGGTGACGGTGGCGTTCGTCGCGGCCTGTGAAGGCGATGTCGAGGCGTGGCGGGAGCGGTGGCGGGAGCTGGCCGCGTCCGATGCCACGCCGGACGGGCAGGCGTCGTCGCCGTACGTCGGGCTGGCGGCCTACCAGGTCCAGGACGCCGACCGGTTCTTCGGCCGGGAGGCGCTGACCGAGACCTTGGCGCGCCTGGTGGACGAGCGACCGTTCGTGGGGGTGTTCGGCGCCTCCGGCGCCGGCAAGTCGTCGCTGCTGCGCGCCGGGCTGGCCGCCGAATCAAAACGCACCGTCCTGGTCCTCACCCCGGGCTCCGACCCGGTCACGGAGGTGGCGACCGTCGTGGCCGGCCTCGTCGACGAGCCTTTGGCCCACGTCCGTGAGCGACTCGCCACCGACCCGCACGCCCTGCGCGGCCTGCTGTCCGAGGCGTGCGACGACCTGCTGCTGATCGTCGACCAGTTCGAGGAGGTGTTCACCCTTTGCGCGGATGACGACCGGCTGTGGCTGGTGCGGGCGCTGACGGCCGCCGCCTCTCCGCGCGGCAGAGTGGTGCTGGGCGTGCGCGCCGACTTCTACGGCCACTGCAGCCGCCACCCCGAGCTGGTCGCCGCCCTGTACCGCGCTCAGCTGATGGTCGGCCCGATGTCGCCCGACGAGCTGCGCCGCGCCGTCACCGAGCCGGCGGCGCGGGCGGGTGCCTCGGTGGAGTCCGCCCTGCTGGCCCGGCTGATGTCGGACGTCACCGGGCAGCCGTCGGCGTTGCCGCTGGTGTCGCACGTGCTCGCCGAGACCTGGCGGCGCCGCCGCGGCATGGTGCTGACCCTGGCCGGCTACCAGGACGTCGGTGGCGTCGAGCACGCCCTGGCGCGCACCGCCGAGCACACCTTCCAGCAGCTCACGGGCGGCGAGCGGGACGCCGCCCGGCTGATGTTCCTGCGACTGGTCACTCCCGGCGACGGCACCGAGGACACCAAACGGCGGCTTCGGCGCGACGAGCTGGGGGCGTCGCACGGCCCGCTGGAGCGGTTCGCCGCCGCCCGGCTGGTCAGCGTGGACGACCACGGCGCCGAACTGGCCCACGAGGCGCTGCTGCGTGCGTGGCCACGGCTGGCCGCCTGGATCGCCGAAGACCGGGACCTTCTGCGGGCCCATCGCCTGGTCACCGAGGCGGCCACGGCCTGGCAGGCGCATGGCCGCGATCCCGACCTGCTGTGGCGCGGTGAGCGCCTGACCGCGATCGACCGTCTACTCGACCGGCTCAACCCGGTCGAACGTGACTTCCTCGACGCCGGCCTGACGGCACAGAGGCTCCGCGAAACCAGGCGACACCGGCGGCGACGCCGGCGCAGAGTGCTCATCGCCGCCCTGTCGGTTCTCGTCGTCCTGCTGACGGGAGCCGTCGGCCTGGCCGTCACGGCGAAAAGCGAAGCCGACCACCGGAGAAACGAGGCCATCAGCCTGCGCGCGGCCGACACCGCCCGCGCCCTCCTGCTCACCAAGCCGCGCGACGCGGCGGCGCTCGCCCTGGCCGCCTACCGAATCAGCCCCACGGCCGAGACCCGTGCGGCGCTGATCCTCGCCCACGCCGCAGCGGGGGCGACGACCCTCGGTGAGGGCTACCAGGACACGCCCCTCCGGGTCGCCGTCACCCCCCGGACCGTTCGGTCTGGCAAGTACTCCGGTTATCAACTCTGGCGCCGGGACGGCACCGCCTGGCGGCCCGCCGGCGTTCTGCCCGGCGGCGCCTTCCTCTACAGCAGCAGCGCCGACGGACGCCGCCTGCTCACCTGGCACGCGCCTACCAGATTCCATCTGTGGGACGTCTCCGATCCTGACCATCCACGAGAGATCGCCGTACCAGCCGATCTCTCGATAGTGAACGACCTCACTCGTGACGGTGGACTGCTGGTCGCCACGGGAGCCGACCGGACGACCGTGGTGTGGCGGGACGCCGATGGATCGGTTCGCCGGCTCCCGGCCAGGGACGTGGAGGGCGCGGCGCTCGTCCCGGACGGCTCTGGGATCGTGCTGACCCGCCGCGACGGCGGGCAGTACGCCGTCGAGCTGTGGAGCCTCGGCGGTGCGCGGATCGCGACCCTTATGCGCACCCCGGACGTGGTGTATCCCTACGCCGGGCCCGCCGGGACGGTGGCCGTGGTCGGAACGAAATCGGGGAAGCTGACCGTGCTGAAGGCCACCGACCCGAGATCGCCGCGCACGATGGTCCACGCCGACGGCATGGGGTCTCCGACCTGGGTCGTCTTCGATCCGCAGGGCCGTACGGCCGCCGCGCTGGACGACGACTCGATCAGAATGTGGGACCTGTCCTCAGGAGCCGTCGTCCTGTCCCTCCACTTCGACGGCCTGCCGCTGACACGCCCCCGGCTCCTGTCGGCGACCGGCGAACTGCTGGTCCTCAACTCCGGAAGCGGCGCCCTGTGGCAGGTGGACCCCAACCTGTCCCGAGTGATCCACCACACGTGCGCCGGCCGGGTGGAACTCGACTGGAATCGGTACCTCCCCGACACGCCGCGGGTCTCCTTATGCGGGTGAACCCACAAGCCTCGCCACCTCCGCGGCGTGGTCACGGTCGCGGGTGGTGGCGGCGTCGGTCCAGGCTTGTTCGACCTCGGCGAGGGGCAGGGTGCGGACTCGGACGTCGAACGCGCCGCCGGTGATCGCGGAGGCGAGCTTGGGTAGCTCTTTGATGAAGTCGCGGCCCGGGACCGAGCCGATGCCGCTGCCCACGATGTTCAGGCGGGCCGAACGCAGGGCTGCGGAGGGCGATGACCACGTCGACATCACAGGCGGCCGCGAGTTGGTCGAAACGCTCTCGATCAGGCTGAACAGTTTCGGGCCGTAGGCCATCTGCACGCGGCGCAGTGCCGGCCAGCCGATGCCCAGCACCTCGGCCGCCTGCTCGATATAGAACTCGTAGAACAACCGGCCCAGGGTCCGCGTTCTCCGGCCGGTGCGACTCGTCGGGCCGCAGGACGAACCTCGGCTGCGCGAGGATCTCCCGCACGTCGCGAGGGAGTCGATGCATTGATATCAAACTATTCGATGGCTATGCATCCGAGATGGGCGGCCGGGATCGCGTGCCGAGCGGCACCGACAACCCGGCACGCACGACAAACGCGTACTCGATCACAAGGGGTGCAAGCATGAAGGTCTTCGTCACCGGCGGCAGCGGTTTCCTCGGCGGCGCTGTGGTCCATCGCCTCGTCGCCGAAGGACATGAGGTCATGGCGCTTGCCAGATCGGGCTCGAGCATTCAGCGGGTACGTACGGCCGGAGCCGATGCCGTTCCCGGCGATCTCGCCGAGCTCGGCCGGATCGGTTCCCCGGCGCCGATCTGGCTCTCCCAGCTCCGCGGGGCCGACGCGGTCGTGCACGCCGCGGCTCACATGGAGTTCTGGGGGCCCGACTCGCTCTTCGAACAGGCCAATCACGTGCCCACCGTCGCCCTGCACGCCGCGAGCGTCGCAGCCGGGGTGCGACGCTTCGTGCTCATCAGCGCCGCCTCCGTCTCCACGGGAAGTCAACGTCGACCCGTCATCGACGAGTCGACGCCGCAAGGCCGGCCGAACATCGCCTACAGCCGGGTCAAGCTGGCCACGGAGCGCGCACTGTTGCAAGCCCACAGCCAGAACACCGAACTGGTCGTGCTCCACCCGCCGTTCATCTGGGGTCGCGCAATGACGACGATCAACGACATGGTCAAGGTCGCCGAGGCAGGACGGTTCGCCTGGATCGATCACGGTAAGCACATCGTCGACTTCGTGCACGTCGAAAACCTGGCCGGTGCCGCACTCCTTGCGCTCACACGGGGCCGCCACCGCGGGGTGTACTACGTGACCGACGGCACACCGATGCCCATACGAGACTTCCTCACCCCCTTGCTGGCGACCCGCGGCGTGGATCTGTCCACGAGCCGCAGCTTCCCTTTGGCGATGGCGGCGCCCATCGCCGCGATGATGGACGCCACGGCACGCCTGCTTCGCCGCAAGACGGCGCCCCCGCTGACCAACTGGCTGGTGAGCTTCACCGGCCGTGACCGGTCCTACGACATCACCGCCGCGCAGAGAACTGGGCTACTCGCCCGACGTGAAGGTGGAGAAAGGCCTGGCGGAGATGAGCTTCCCGTGAGGTGACGACCCCGCGCGCCACGGTCTCACCGCCCTCGTGGGAGATCACCTGAAACATGGAACTTCGGTACTTTTACATGGTCACGGGCATCGCTTCTGTGGTGCGCTGACGACAGGCCCCGCTGTGACAGGGCTACGTGGTGCGTCATGTGCCGCCGCCACGTCCTTCCGTTCATGTCCCCCGGCGATGGAGTTCCCGCGTGACCGTTCAACCCGTCCGGCTGTTCGACGATCCCATCCTGCGTGAGCCGGCCGCGCCGGTGGTCGACTTCGATGCCGAGCTGCGCCAACTGATCACCGATCTCACCGAGACGATGCACGAGAAGAACGGGGCCGGGCTGGCCGCCCCCCAGATCGGCGTGGGCCTGCGGGTATTGGTCTTCCATCCCGACCTCGCCAAGGGTGAGCTCGGCCACCTGGTCAACCCGGTTGTGGACTTCCCCGACGAAGAGGAGCAGGACGGGCCCGAGGGCTGTCTGTCCATCCCCGGGGTCTACCTCGACACCAGGCGCCGCATGAACGTCGTCGCCAAGGGCTTCACCTCGCACGGCGACCCGGTGCAGATCGTCGGGAGCGGCCAGCTCGCACGCTGCATCCAGCACGAGACCGACCACCTGGACGGCGTGCTCTTCCTCGACCGAGTGGACGGTGACAGGCGCGCGCGGATGATCGAGGCGATCCGTCAGGCCGGCTGGTACGACCCGGCCGCCCCGCCGGTCGTCAAGACCAGCCCGCATCGCTGAGCACCCGCCCACGAATGTCAGGAGCGATCTCCTCACCCCTAAGGCGTGTCCCAGCCGGAGACGAACCAGCGCACTTCGCCCGTCTCGGGGTCGTACTCCCGCCGTTTGGTCGTGCCGATGTTGCCGCCGTACACGTGGATCCCGATGGTGGGCTCGCTGCCGACGGCGGTGACGGCGTGCACGTCGTCATCGGTGGTGCAGCAGACGGTCACCTGCCCCGGCGTCCACCGGGCGTCGCCGGCGGGCGTCAGCGGCCCGCTCTGGGTGGACTCGGTCGGCTTGAGGTAGCGGGTCTCGTGCTCGACCCCGGCGTAGATGCCGACGACACCCCACGTCTCGTGTGAGTGCACGTTGGTCCGCTGGCCCACGTCCCAGACCACGGACGCCATCGACCAGCCGTCGTCGGGGGCGATGTACATCGGGTACGTCAGGTGACGCGCGGCCGAGGCCCGCGTCAGCTCCGGCGGCAGCCGGTGACCCTCGGCCAGGAGCGCCGACATCAGCTCGCCGACCCGCGCCGTGATCTCGTGCTCGTCGCCGGTGCCGTCCACCACGAGTGCGACGTCGTCGATGAACGTCTGGAGGCGGTTCATGACACTCTCCGGTACTTGAGGTGGGTGACGCTGGGCGCCTCGACGGCCCGGACCTGCTCAAGCCGTACGTCCCCGAGATTCTCCAGGAGGCGGGAACCACTACCGAGCAGCACCGGGACGACGTGCAGTTCGAGCACGTCCAGCAGCCCCGCGGCCAGGTACTGCCGGACGACCTGGCCGCCGCCCCACACCATGACGTCCTTGCCGTCGGCGGCCTTCTTCGCCTGGTCGAGTGCCGACTCGATCCCGTCGGTGACGAAGTGGTAGGTGGTCCCGCCCTCCATCTCCACCGGGTCGCGGGGGTGATGGGTCACGACGAACACGTCGTAGTGGTACGGCGGGTTGTCGCCCCACCAGCCCTTCCACTGCTCGTCGACCCAGGAGCCGCCACCGATGGGGCCGAACATGTTCCTGCCCATCACCGCGGCGCCGATGTTCTCGATCGACTGCTCGAACACCGGCGTGCTCGGGTTCACCTCGCCGCCCTCCTCGCCGTGGGCCCGGCGGAAGGCGGCCAGCGTGGCCACCCAGTCGTGCAGCCGCTCGCCGCCCTCGCCGAGCGGATTTTCCACGCTCTGGTTCGGGCCGGCGACGTACCCGTCCAGCGAGATCGAGATGTGACACCTCAGCTTGCTCATGTGTGTCTCCTCAGTCGACTTGCCCGCGTTCACCAACGAGCATGGCGCGCCAAACAGATGACGTCTAATGGCACTATTTCGGAACATTCATCGATATTCTCGATACATGCTGAACCTGGTCCACCTCAGGGTTCTGGCCGCGGTGGCGCACCTCGGGTCCGTGACCGACGCGGCGAAACACCTGCACTACTCGCAGTCGTCGGTGAGCCACCACCTGGCCCGCCTGGAAGCGGCCACCGGCGTCCGGCTCATCCAGCGCGTCGGCCGCGGCATCCGCCTGACCCCGGAAGGCCGCCTGCTGGCCGGCCGCGCCACCGAGATCCTCGGCCGCGTCGACGCCGCGGCCAACGAACTGGCCACCCAGGCCAGCCTCCGATCGGGCCGCGTCCGCCTGGCCGCCAACGCCTCGACCCTGAGCACGATCGTCCCCAAGGCGGCCGTCGCCCTGGAACAGGCGTACCCGGGACTCGAACTCATCCTGATCGACCACCACCCCGTCGAAGCCCTGCAGATGCTGCGCCAGGGCGAGATCGACGTCGCCCTGATCTTCCGCTACGCCAACGCCCCGGTCGAAGAGGAGGACGAGGGCTTCCGCCTGGTCCACGTCGGCGACGACCCCGTCTACCTCATCAGCCGCCAACCGGGCGACAGCCTCACCAACCACCGCGACTCCCCCTGGATCGGCGGCTGTGAACGATGCCGGAACGAACTGATCAACGTGTGCCGCGGCGAAGGCTTCACCCCGCGCATCGCCTCGCTCAGTGACGACATGGTCGTCGTCCAGGCCCTCGTCGCCGCCGGCAAAGGCGTCACCACCCTGCCGGGACTCGCCCTCCAGGCCCACCGCCGGCCCGACATCCACGCCACCGAGCTGGCCGGCTTCACCCGCCGCCTCTACGCCGTCACCTACGGCGACCCACCCGACCCACCGGCCACCGTCGCCCTGATCCAGGCCATCCAGGACTCCACCCGGTAAGGGTTCGGGCGCCGACGTCGCGGTCAGCGCCTTCGCCCTGTCGCTGGAAGGACTCGCCGGAGCCTCCGCGCTGGGAGGCGGCGAACCTGGTGCCCGGTGCGCGGCGCTGCTGCTCGGGGCGCCGCGGACGCGGCACGCCGCCAGGTCGGTGCCCCGCTACCGCCGGCCGAACGTGGCGACGTGGACCGGATCACCACCGCCGCGCGGGCCCTGCTGGGCGACGAGCGGTTCGCGGCGGAGTTCGCACGCGGTGCGCGGCTGAGCGTGCCGGAGGCGGTGCGGCACGCCCGGGACGCTCTCGGCCGGCTGGCGCCCTGCTGAAAACGGCCAGTGGACCACTGAGGCAGAACGGGCTGCACCGTCAGCCGCGACCTGCCCAACTCTCGGGGCGCTGGTCCCCAAATGATCCCCGGCTGCGGGTGGTGTAGCCACACGCGATGAGCCGACCGACATTAAGAAAGGTCTGTTGAGCTGGGACTACTCCCAGATCGACAGACCTTTTCGTCTGTCGGGACGACAGGATTTGAACCTGCGACCCCTTGACCCCCAGTCAAGTGCGCTACCAAGCTGCGCTACGTCCCGTTGCCCGCCGTGGCGAGCAAGAACAACCTTAGCGCAGATCGAGCAGTCCTGCGTACGGGTGAGCCTGGCGGGTGGGCACTCCTGTCCCACTGGTCGCGCGTCTTAGCTGCGAGCGTCGCGGGATGGCCGATGATCGATCTTCGGAGCTCGTGGCGCGATGAAGCGGTGGAGCCGACTGAAGGCGGGATGGGCATATGGGGCGGAAGGCTCATATCGATCGGGATGAGCTGGGGCGGCTGGTCGCCGGCGGATGGTCCAACGCGCGACTGGCCGCACACTTCGGGGTGACCGAGTCGGGGATTCTGCAGGCCAAGCGGGCGGCCGGGCTGGCCAAGCCGATGCTCGACCACAGCGCGGCCATTCCGTGGAAGCTGAACCGCGCCCACAACCAGACCGGGCCGGCCACCAACCTGAGGAACCTGTCGGCGGTGGCCCAGGGGGGCGAGGTCCCTCGCATGAAGGTCAACACGGCTCTGCGCTGGGCTCGCAGGCTCGTGGACAGCGGCCTGGACATCTCCTACGACCCGGAGGAGGGGTTCTTCGAGACGCCGGTGGCCGGCGAATCGCACGTGGAGTCGGTGCTCAAGGGCGCCCTGGCCGTCCTCGGTGAAGGGGAAGGGGAAGCGGAACAGGAGGAACCGCCGCAGAACGGGTCCTGACCGGCAGCTGGGCGACCCGGGACGGTTCGGGCGAATGGGGTCCTGGGCGGTGGCCCGCCGGGGGGTTCGGCGGGGAGATTCCCCGTGTCGGCGAGGGGGGCCGTTGACCGGCGCTCGAGCGGGTCGTGGCCCTGGAGCGGACGTCGAGGAAAACCGGGGGATCGTGTCGTTTTGGAATCGTCTTCTCGGGCAGTCGGGGGGTTACAAAGGCAGACATAACCGGAGGCAGACATGACCATCACCTGGGTGGCCGTCGTTGTAGCCGCGGTGGTGGCGATCCTGGCCGTCGGCTACCTCGTGGCGCAGCAGCAGCGCAGGCGTCGACTCCAAGAACGCTTCGGACCCGAGTACGAGCGCACCGTGCGTGAACGCGAGAATCGCCGTGAGGCGGAGCAGGAACTGCTCGAGAGGGAGCAGCGTCACGCCAAGCTGGACATCCGGCCGCTGTCCGCGGAGAGCCGGTCGTCCTACTCCAAGAAGTGGACCGAGGTTCAGGAGCGGTTCGTGGACGCTCCCGGTTTCGCGGTGACCGAGGCGGATCATCTGGTCACCTCGGTCATGGCCGACCGGGGTTACCCGACCGAGGGCTTCGAGCAGCAGGTCTCCGACCTGTCGGTCGCCCACGGCCAGACCCTGGACCGCTACCGCAAGGCTCACGAGATCAGCAGCCGCGCCGCCCGCCGGGAGGCCTCGACCGAGGAGCTGCGGCAGGCGATGGTGCACTACCGCGCGCTGTTCCAGGAACTGCTGGAGGACGCGGCGGACATCGGCGCCGAGCGGCGCGAGGCCGAGGACCCGCGCGACGAGCGTCGCCGGTACGAGGAGGCGCGCGAGGAGCGCCGCGACGTCGAGACGGCTCGCGAGGCCGAGACCGCTCACGGCGAGCGGCAGGCGTACGAGGGCGACGCCGCCGGGCGGCGGGCGGACGGCGAGACGGGAACGGACTCCGGCGGGTACGACGGGCAGCGGCGCAACGGCGCCGGGTTCGGCGACGCGGAGCTCGACCGGCAGCAGTTCGAGCGCCGTGAGCAGGACCGACGGCAGTACGGCGGCCAGGAGCCGGGCGGTCACGCCTCCTCCGAGACCGGCACCCGAGTCGCCGGCGGCCAGACCTACCGCAACGCCCAGGGGAGCTGACCGATGGAACCGTACCGCCGCGACCCCACGCCCGGATCGGTGCACGACCCGGACTCCGACCGGCCCGAGAACGGCGACGCCTCCGGTTCCCCCGTCGATGACATCCGCACCGTCTACGACCCCTCCCGGCCCAACTGGGCGGGCGACGCCGGCGGGGCCGGCGAGCGCGGGCTGGACGAGGACGACGACCCCGACGACGACCGGCACGACAATGACGGACTCGGCGTGCGGAACGACATGAACGTGTCCCACGCCCGAAACGACGATGGGTTGAACGTGCGGAACGACCACGACACGCGGAACGACCACGACACGCGAAACGACCACGACGGGCTGGACGTGCACAACGACCACGGCACGCGAAACGACCACGACGGGTTCGGCACGACGGACGACCACGACGGACCGGGCGTGCGGGACGAGCACGACCGGCTGGACGAGGCCGATCAGCGCCACGCGGTCGACCGGGGGTCGGACGACCTGACCGGGCGGGACGACGACGACACCACCGACTCCGCCGACCCCGGCGACCGCGCGTCCGGGCTGAGCACCGGCGCGGCGGGTGACCCGGATCCGGCCCACCACTCCCCCGGCCTGGGCGACGCCCGGTCGGAGGACGCTTCGGACGAGCAGGCCGCCGCTGACGGGCGGGCGACGCCGGTGGGGCAGACGACCCCCGAGCGGGACCTGATGGTCTACCCGGAGGAGGCCGACTACCCGACCCGGGCGGATGACGCCGAGCTGTCGGCCGTGCCCCAGGTGGAGCCCGAGCCGGTGAGCGCCAGGGACGACCTGGACGAGCGGTCCGGCGAGACGCACGCCGGAGTCCCCCACGGCACCGGCACCACGACCGGGCTGGACTCCGTGGCCGGCACCACGACCGGGCTGGACTCCGTGGCCGGCGTCGGGACCACGGCCGGCGAGGTGGGCACCGCGGCCGCGGGGACGGCCGTCTCCGGTGGTACCGGGGGGAGCGACCGCGGGTTCGGGGCCGAGGACTTCGAGCGGCGGTGGCGCGAGGTCCAGGTGAGCTTCGTCGACGACCCCCGGGAAGCCGTCGAGCGGGC
The DNA here is from genome assembly GCF_040607455.1 of Sphaerisporangium sp. NPDC005289. Classification (NCBI taxonomy): domain Bacteria; kingdom Bacillati; phylum Actinomycetota; class Actinomycetes; order Streptosporangiales; family Streptosporangiaceae; genus Sphaerisporangium; species Sphaerisporangium sp. NPDC005289. Next base: position 194,560 of record NZ_JBEXGS010000014.1, on the reverse strand, counting down.
CGACGGGCTGGTCGACGAGGCCGTCGCCGCGATCACCTCCCGTAAGCAGGCTCTGGTCGACCAGTGGAAGGACGGCGACCAGAACGACACCGAGCGGCTCCGGCTCGCTCTGCGCGACTACCGTTCGCTCCTCCAGGACCTGGTGGGGCTCTCTTACTCCGGCGCCCCGCGCAGCGGTGGCCCGGCCGACACGAAGTGAGGTAATCCGATGCTTGCCATCGTCGCGGCGATCGTCTTCGGCATCGCTTTCCTGTTCAGCCTGCTCGGCACGAGCATCGGCATCTCCACCACGGCGCTGATCGCGCTGGGCCTGTGCCTGCTCGCCCTGCACCAGGGCGGCATCGGCACGGCCAGCATGGGCGGCGGCGCCCCGTGGCGCGGCTACCGGCGCACCCGCCGCTGACGGCACGGCGACTCGAGGGCGGAGATGGGGTGCCGATGATGAGCCAGAAGGTACGGGACGTCATGACGCATCGGCCGGTCTGCCTGCCGGCGGACGCTCCGGTGTCCAAGGCGGCGCGCCTGATGCGCGACCAGGCGATCGGGGACGTGCTGGTGACCAGGGACGACCGGCTGTGCGGCCTGGTCACCGACCGGGACATCGTCGTGCGCGCCGTCGCCGAGGCCAGGGACGCCGATTCGACTCCCCTGGGTGCCCTGTGCACCTCCGACCTGGTGACCGCCCGGCCGGACCAGGACGTCGAGGACGTCATCCGGCTGATGCGGGAAAGGGCCGTCCGCAGGGTGCCGGTGGTCGTGGACGGCCGGCCGGTCGGCATCGTGTCCCTGGGGGACATGGCGCTGGAGAACCGGCCGTCGTCTCCGCTGTCGGAGATCAGCGGCGCTCCCCCGAACGGCTGAGGACCCCACCGCGCGTCCCCTCCGGGCCTCGGGGCACGCGGTGAAGGAGGAAGGGCGCCGTCCGTCACGGGCGGCGCCCTTCCGCGTCTCCGGGACGCGCGCGGCGGAACCTCGCCCCCTCCCCCAGAGCACCCCCTGCGCGCCGTACGGCCCGCCCTCCTCCCGCGCCGCGTCGCCAAGGGTCACTCGCGGGCGCCGGAGGCGGCCGGGGAGCGGGCGGGGACGGGGCGGTGGGCGGTGCGGGCGGCCAGTTCGAACTCCTGGCGGGGGTCCTGCATGGCGCCGAGGGAGACGATCTCGCGGGCGAACAGCAGGCTGAGGGTCCAGTCCATCAGGATGCGGGCCTTCTTGTTCATCGTCGGGATCTTGCTGAGGTGGTAGGTCCGGTGCAGGAACCAGGCGGGGAAGCCGCGCATCCGGTGCCCGTAGACGTTGGCGACGCCCTGGTACATGCCGAGGCTGGCGACCGATCCGGCGCTGCGGTGCCGGTACGGGCGGCGCGGCTCGCCCCGCAGGGTGGCGATCAGGTTGTCGGCGAGCCGGACGGCCTGGCGGGTGGCGTGCTGGGCGTTGGGCGGGGTGGTCCGCCCGGGCCGGGTGAGGTCGGGGACGGCTGCGCAGTCGCCGGCGGCGAAGGCGAACCGCGTGCCGTCGACGAGCAGTCCCGCGTCGACCTTGACCCGGCCGTGCTCGTCGAGGGGCAGGTCGGAGGCGGCGGTGAGCGGGTTGGGCTTGACGCCCGCCGTCCAGACCAAGGTGTCGGCGTCGAAGGCGTCGCCGTCGCTGAGCATGATGTGGCGGTCCACCGCGGACTCCAGCCGGGTGCCGGTGCGCACCTCGATGCCGCGCATGCGCAGCTGGGATGCGGTCCACTTCCCCATCTCGACGCCGATCTCCGGCAGGATCTTCCCGGACGCCTCGACGAGGATCCATTGCATGTCCGAGGGGCTGACGTGGGCGAAGTAGCGGCAGGCGTCGGCGGCCATGTCCTCCAGTTCGGCCAGGGCCTCGACGCCGGCGTAGCCGCCGCCGACGAACACGAACGTCAGGGCGCGCCTGCGCACGCGCTCGTCGGTGGTGGAGTCGGCCAGGTCGAGCTGGGCGAGGACGTGGTTGCGCAGGTGGATGGCCTCTTCGAGGGTCTTGAAGCCGATGCCCCACTCGGCGAGCCCGGGGATGGGCAGCGTGCGGGAGATCGATCCGGGGGCGAACACCAGGTAGTCGTACTCGAGCACGCGTTCCGGCCCTTCGTGGGGGTGGAAGCGGGCGGTGCGCGAGGCCAGTTCGACCCGGCTGATCCTGCCGCTGAGGATCTGGCAGCGGGGCAGCACCCGGCGCAGGAAGACGACGACGTGCCGGGGTTCGACGCTCCCCGCGGCGGCCTCGGCGAGGAACGGCTGGTAGGTCATGTAGGAGTCGAGGTCGGCCACGGTGACGCGGGCCTCGCCGCGGTGGAGCCGCTTCTCCAGGCGGCGGGCGGCGAGCATGCCGACGGCGCCGCCGCCCACGACCAGCACGTTCGGGATTCGCAGGGTCATAGCCGGGGACGTACCCCGGGCCCCCAAGGACTACATGGGGATTTACGGCAGTTTGAAGCGCATTATTAGTTCTGTGCCGTTTTGCCCGGTTCGCAGGACGAGCTCCTTGGTGAGCCGCCGGGCGACCCACAGGCCCATGCCGCTGGTGGAGTAGTCGTGCGGGGCGATCATTCCGGGCGGTTCGTCGGGGACCCAGTGCCCGTCGTCGTGCACGCCGACGAGCAGGTCTCCGCCGTCGCACCAGACCCGCATCCGCGCCTTGGCCGCCCCGTGGGTGACGGCGTTGGTCGCCACCTCGTTGACGGCCACCAGGTAGTCGCCGATGGAGTCGTGGCGCATCCCCACGCGGCGCGCCTGTAGGGCGGCGAAGTCCCGCACCTCGGGCAGGTCTCCGACACTGAAGGTCAGTTCCTTGACCACCACGCCGGACGGGAGCGGCATTGGGCCGCCCCCGTCCGAGAGGAAGCGGGGAGGAGGGACTTCGTCCTCGTTCACCCGATAACCGCCTCCAGAAGCGATCAGCTATGGAAAGGTCACCCTGCTCGGGGCCGATTACATCGACGAAGATACCCCGGGATATCGGCCCGTAAGGGAAGTGCCCCCTCCACGCGACTACTGTTCCGCCCTTCAGTGCCCCAGGAAGGGCGGCTTAATCAGCCCGCGGCCACCAGTTGCGAGCGGAGCTGGTCGAGCACCTTGCGCAGGATGCGCGAGACGTGCATCTGCGAGATGCCGAACTCCGCCGCGATCTCCGCCTGGGTCATGTTGCCGTAGTAGCGCAGCAGGAGGATGTTGCGCTCCCGCTCGGGGAGCTGGTCGATCAGAGGCTTGATGGCCTCGCGGTCGACCAGCGTCGCCAGCTCGTCGTCCTCGTCGGGGATGAGGTCGCCGAGCGCGGCCGCGTCGTCGTCGGCGCCCATCGGGGCGTCCAGCGACAGGGTGCTGTAGGCGGCGGAGGCGTCCATCGTGAGGAGCATGTCCTCCTCGGAGATGCCCATCCTCTTGGCCAGCTCGGCGACGGTGGGGAACCGGCCGAGCTCCTGGGTGAAGTCGGCGACCAGGCGGTTGAGCTCCGAGCGCCGCTCCTGGTACAGGCGCGGCACGCGTACGGCCCAGGTGCGGTCGCGGAAGTGGCGCTTCACTTCGCCGGTCATGGTCACCATGGCATAGCCTCTGAAGCTATGTCCGAGCTCGGCGTCGAATCCGTTGATCGCCTTCATGAGGCCGACGTACGCGGCCTGGAGCAGGTCCTCCATGGGCTCGCCCCTGTGGAGGTAGCGCCGCGAGATCTCGCGGGCCATCGGGAGGTGCATCTCCACGATCATCTCTCGCAGCCGCGCCTGCCGGTCGTGCGTCGTGCCCGGCTCGTGCAGCTCGCGCAGCAGGTCCTCGGCGGTGACGTCGGTCTGGGAGAAGGTGTGGTTCTCGGCAGCCATTGCTGCTCCCTCGTATGCCTTGCAAGCGAGGCGGAACCGACAATGCCCATGCAGAGCCGACATCGCCTCGCGTACTACTGTCGAGACGAGGCCCTCTGCTGGACCTCGGCTCCAGTATTCCCCAAAAATCAAGAGTATTGCTACCCCCCAGGCAACAGTAATGTTGCGATTGACCCCCGATGGGGTTGGCGCCATGCGCCAGGGAAGCGGCTTGGAGGCGCGTGGTGACCGTTCCAGACAGGGCGAATTCCGCTCTGACCCTTACGTCCGAGCTCACGGACGATGTGCCGGTGGTGCGGGTCAGCGGCATCCTCGACGCGACGACGCGCGACCGGTTCACCGACCGGCTGGCGCAGATCGCCGACGACCACGGCCCCGACCTGGTGCTCGACCTGGCCGGCGTGACCTTCATGGACTCCCGGGCGCTCGGGCTGATCGTCCATCACTGGCAGCGCACCATGGCGGCGAAGGGACACTTCGCCCTGGTGGGGGTGCAATATTCCAACTCCAAGGTGATGTGGGTGACCGGCCTGGCGCAGCGGCTGCCGCTGTACGACACCACCGAGGAGGCGCTCGCCGCGTTCAAGGAGTGACCGATCGCCCCGCTTCGAGCAGATATATGGCGCTAAAGTGCCTCGAAGCATGAGAAGTCACACGAACGCGGTCAGGACGGCAGGGCGCCGCCATGCTTGCTCTGGTGCTCGCTGACCAGCAGGCGGGCCAGGTCGGCCACCTTCACCTGGTGGTGCTGCGAGAGCCGGCGCAGCTCGTCGAAGGCAGCCTCGGCCGAGCAGCCGCTCGCGTGCATGATGATGCCCTTGGCCTGGTCGATGACCGCGCGCCCCGCGAGCGCCTCCTGCATCTGGGCGGCGTCGGTGAGCACCTCGTCGTAGTCCGACACGTTGGCCAGGGCCACGGTGAGCTGCTCGGTGAGCAGGGCGGCCAGCGGGTCGGCCGAGCCGCCGGCCAGGGCCCCCGGCCGCGTGGCGTACAGGCCGAGCACCAGCGTCGCGCCGTCCACCGAGATGGGCAGCACCAGCGACGAGCGCACCCCGTGCTTGACGGCCGTCGCGGCGTACCGGGGCCAGCGGGGCTCCTGCAGCACGTCGGGGATCAGGACGTTCCTGCCCGTCGCCACCGCCTCGACCGACGGCCCCTCCCGCAGGGCGCTCTCGCGGTCGACCAGGGCGATGAGGTCGCTGTGCGAGGCCGACAGCATCAGGCGCTCGTCGCGCCGCAACTCCACGGTGCCGCCCGCGCACCCCGGCACCCCGACGGCGACGGCCCTGGTCACGCCGCTGAGGACGCTCTCCATGGAGGTGCCCTCGTTGACGCGGCCAAGGGCCGCGAGGTCCCGGGCGAGGGCCGGACTGAACATGCGCATCGTCTCCATACAGGCCTTCCGCTTCCCCTCAGAGCCAGGTTAATTCCCGCCGGGAGGTGCTCATCGATGACGGGCGTCTCCTTGACGTACGGTCTAGCAGGGGGACCCCACGCTCCCCGCCGCCATCCGAAGGACGCAACTTGACCGACCCCACTGATCTTCCCGCACTGGAGCAGGCGCTGAGCGGCCTGACGGCCCGCATCTCCTCGCTCCGGGACGCCCGCTCGGCCTACCCCGGCGACCCCGGCCCGACCCTGGACGCCGCGCTGGTCGAACTGGACACGGCCCGCGACCTGCTGCGGGCCTCGATCGGCGAGCTGGGCAAGACCAGGCGCAGGTCGGGCGGCAAAGAGAGCAGCTCCAACCGCGAGCTGAAGCTTCTGCGGACGGTCTACCGCACCCTTCCCGTCCCGGTGATCATCCTGGACACGACGGGCACGGTGCGGCGGGTGAACGCCGAGGCGTCCCGCCTGCTGGGCAGCCCGGACGGCTACCTGACCGGCCGGGCCTTCCCGCTGCTGGTGGACGTCTCGCGCCGGGCGGCGTTCCGCTCCCATCTGACCTCGGTGCTGCACACCGGCGAGACGGCGGCCTTCCCGACCCGGCTGGCCCACCAGGGACGCGCGCACAACGTGCGGCTGGTCCTGACCCAGCTGCGCATGGCCGGCGAGCCGCAGGAGATGATCGCCGCGGTGGCGCTGCCGGTCGAGGTGCGCGCGCCCGAGGCCGGCCAGGTCGCGCCGGAGCCGGAGCAGTCGCCCGAAGAGTCCTTCATCATGGCCGCCGCGCGCCGCCAGGAGCTGATGTCGCGGCTCACCCGCCTGCTGCTTGACGAGGAGAGCCTCAGCGAGCCGGTCGCGCTCATCCGCGCCGGCCGGCTGCTCGCCTCGCACACCGCCGACTGGGTCTTCGCCGACGTCGTGCGCGAGGGCGCGCCGCAGCGCTCCCTGGTCATCGGGCCGGCCAACCAGCCCGTCGCCCGCCTGGTGCAGACGCTGGAGCGCATGGACCCCTCGGGGGCGGCGCTGGTCGCGCACGTGCTGGCGAGCGGTGGCGGCGTGGTGCACGAGATGGTCGAGGACGACACCGTGTTCGGCGCGCTGCCGGACGGCTCCTCCGTCCTGCACGCCACCCGGGCGGGTTCGGTGCTGAGCGTCCCCATCCTGGCCGGAGAGGAGGTGCACGGCGTCATCACGCTGCTGCGGATGCGCGAGCGGCCGCCGTTCGGCCTGGCCGACCTGGCGCTCATGGAGGACGCCGGCGCGCACATCGGGCTGGCGTTGCGTGCCCAGCGCGTCTTCCAGGGCAGCGCGCAGGCGGCCGACACCCTGCAGACCGGCGTGCTGCCGCGCACACTGCCCGACGTCCCCGGCTATGACGTGGCCGCGACGTACCACACCGGCGCGGGGCCGAGGGCGATCGGCGGGGAGTTCTACGACGTGTTCCCGGTCAAGGACGGCTGGGGCTTCGCCGTCGGCGGCGTCGTCGGGCAGGGTGAGGAGGCCGCCTCGGTCACCGCGATGGTGCGCGGCGGCCTGCGCACGCTCAGCGTGTGGGAGGACGACCCGGGGACGGTGGTCGCCCGGCTGAACGACGCCCTGGTGGCGCAGGACACCGGCATGTTCGTCATGGTCGCCGCCGGGTTCGTCACCCCGGGCAGGCGCGGCGGGCGGGTCAGGCTCGCCTCGGCCGGCAACCATCCGCCCGCGATCCTGAAGAACGACGGCGGGGTGCGCTACACCTCCGGGGGCGGCATGCCGCTCGGCATCGAGACCGGCGTGGCCGTCCCGGTCGAGGAGGTCGCGCTGGCCCTGGGCGAGACGCTGGTGCTGTACTCCGACGGGCTGGCCGGCTCGCGGGGCAGGTCGGGTCAGGAGGAGCTGGCGTACGGCGAGAGCCGGCTCACCGAGGTGCTCGCGCGGTGCACGGGCCAGCCGGGAGCGGCGGTGGTGAAGGCCGTCGAGGAGGACCAGCGGGCCTTCTGCGGCGGTCAGATCCTCGATGAGGCGACCATCCTGGCCATGCGCCGCACGCGCTGACCTGCGCGGACGCCGTCCGCACGTACGGGGACGTTTCTCCTGCAACCCGGGCAACAAGGTTTTTCTAAGATTTTTTGCCCTGAGGGGTTTGTCGAGTTCCAGACGCCGGTAAGCTTAGACACAGATTCCGTGCCTAAGACGCAGGCACAACTCAGTACGCCATTCGGGTCCTGTGCGACCCGGCATCCCTGAGGTGTGCCCCAGTGAATATCGCCATCGTCTCCGTGCACGTGCTTCCCGCCGACATTCCGGCCATCGCCCGCGAACTCAGCAGTTCCCACCGCGTCACGATTTACACCCGCCGCAACGCTCCCGACCGCAAGCCGCGGGTGAAGGTGGCCACCGGTGTGACGATCGAGTACATCGACGCGGGCCCCGCGCAGCCGCTGCCGGAGAGCGACCTCATGCCGCACATCGCGGAGTTCAGCGAAGAGCTGCGGCGGCGCTGGACCAAGGAGAGCCCGAACGTGGTCCACGCCCACTCCTGGACCGGCGGCCTGGCCGCGGTGGCCGCGGCCGACGGCATGGACATCCCGATCGTGCAGACCTTCCACCAGCTCGGCTCCTCGCGCATCCGTCCCGGCGGCGCCGGGCAGGCCGCGCGGGTGCGGCTGGAGCGCGCGATCGGCCGCCGCGCCGACGCGGTCATCGCCTCCTGCGGGAGTGAGGGCGAGGAGCTCATCCGGCTCGGCGTGCCGCGCAAGAACATCGCGGTCGTCCCGCACGGCGTCGACACCGAGCGGTTCCGCCGCCAGGGCCCGTCCCTGTCGCGTGGCGAGCGCCCCCGCCTCGTCCACGTCGGCCACATCACCCAGGGCGGCGGCGCCCACACCGCGATCCGGGCCCTCGACGGCATCCCGGGCGCCGAGCTGCTGATCGCGGGCGGCCCGGTCGCCGGGGCCCCCGACACCGAGACCGACCTCGAGCGGCTGCGCCTGCTGGCCAAGGAGGTCGGAGTCGAGGACCGCGTGACCCTGCTCGGGCACGTGCCGCACAACTCGATCGCCAAGCTGATGCGCAGCGCCGACGTCGTGCTCTCGCTGCCGGTCGCCGTCCCCAACGGCAAGGTGGCCCTGGAGGCCATGGCCTGCGGCGTCCCGGTCGTCGCCTCGGCCGTCGGCGCCCACCTGGACTCGGTGGTGGACGGGGTGACCGGCCTGCTGGTGCGCCCGAACGACCCCGCCCCGATCGCTCGCCGCACCCGCCTGCTGCTGGGCGACCTGACCCGGCGCACCGCCCTCGGGTTCGCCGGCGCCGACCGCGCCGGCTCGCGCTACTCGATGGAGCGCATCAGCCGCGAGCTGGTGCGGGTGTACGACACCGTCACCGGTGTCGCGCTGCCCGCCGAGGCCGACGCCGAAGAGGCCGAGGCCGCCTGAGCCGGCTCCCTCCACACTCCTCGAGCCCGCGCCACCGGTGGTGGCGCGGGCTCGTCGGTTCTCTAAGGACGCGGGGACGAACGGTCAGCTGTACGTCACCGACTGCGGGCTGCAGGTGGTGAGCCACGGGCCGGGGTACACGGGGGCGGCATAGCACCCCCAGGTGGCGGTCACGGTGGTCGTGCCCGCGGGGATGCTGACGGAGCCGACCGACCCCGCGTAGTCGCCGTACTGGTGTCCGCTGCTGCACGTCGCGGGGACGCTCGCCGCGGAGGTGCTGCCGGCGGGCAGGGTCACGGTGTACTGCCACGCGTGTGTGGCCGGGATCGCCGTCATGGAGCTGTAGGGCAGCGCCGTGATCGTGGGATACCAGTCTCTGGTGTCCCCGTAGTAGTCGTTGTTGAGGCAGTCCACCGTGGCCTGCAGAACGATGCCGTCGGCGGCGGCGGGCGGCGACGCCACCACGCCCAACGCGCCGATCGCCACCAGCGTCGAGCCGAGCGCCAGCACCCGCCGGACCGGATTCCCAGCAATCATGGACATCCCTTCATGTAGCGCCGACTTCGAGCAAAGCGAATTCAGCACCTTCCCGGACCGGCGGTCAACGCCCACGGGTTTCGTCCGGGCTCAAACGCCGGTGCGGGGCGGGACGTATCGACGGCGCGCTCCGCCGGCGGCCCGCTCCGCGATCGCGGAGCCCGCGGCCCGCGGGAGACCGCGCGCCCGGCGACGAGCCGGAATCCGCACCCGCGACCGGCGAGCGCGCCCCGGGCCGGGAGCGACCCTCCGGCCGGCCGTGCGGTCCACGGTCCGCTGAAACATTCACTGTTCGAAAGCGACCGGTGCGCGCGGAGGGACGAAAGCCCGTGCCACCTCCCTCGGCACGGGCTTTCGCCGTTCCACCCCGGGCGGGGCGGAACGGCCTTCGGCGCGGGGTCTCGGCCGGCGGATCTCAGTCGGCGAAGCGAGCCATCCTGCGGATCTTGTTCATGGCGTCGAGGGCGGCGACCTTGTAGGACTCGGCGAGGGTCGGATAGTTGAAGACCGCGTCCACCAGGTAGTCCACCGTGCCGCCGCAGCCCATGACGGCCTGCCCGATGTGGAGCAGCTCGGTCGCGCCGGTGCCGAAGACGTGCACCCCGAGCAGGGCGTGGTCGTCGGGCGAGACCAGGAGCTTGAGCATGCCGTAGGTGTCGCCGATGATCTGCCCGCGGGCCAGCTCCCGGTACCGCGAGATCCCGACCTCGAAGGGCACCAGTGCCTTGGTGAGCTCGTCCTCGGTCCGGCCGATGTAGCTGATCTCGGGGATGGTGTAGATGCCGATCGGCTGCAGGTCCGACATGCCCTTCAGCGGCTCGCCGCAGGCGTGGTGAGCGGCGATGCGTCCCTGCTCCATCGAGGTGGCCGCGAGCGAGGGGAAGCCGATGACGTCGCCGACCGCGTAGATGTGCGGCACAGGTGTGCGGTAGTCCTGGTCGACCGCGATGCGGCCCCGGGCGTCGGCCGTGAGCCCGGCGGCCTCCAGGTTCAGCGCCTCGGTGACGCCGTGCCGGCCGGCCGAGTACATGACGGTGTCCCCGGGGATCTTCTTGCCGCTCTCCAGGACGGTGACGCAGCCGCGCGCCCGCCGTTCGACGGCGGCCACCGTCTCGCCGAACCGGAAGGTGACCGCGAGGTCGCGCAGGTGGTACTTCAGCGCCTCGACCACCTCAAGGTCGCAGAACTCCAGCATGCGCTCGCGCCGCTCGACCACGGTGACCTTGGTGCCGAGGGCGGCGAACATCGAGGCGTACTCGATGCCGATCACCCCGGCGCCGACGACGACCATCGAGTCGGGCACCTTGTCGAGCTGGATCATGCCGTCGGAGTCGATGATCGTGCGGTCGTCGAACTCCACGCTGTCCGGGCGGGCGGGCCGGGTGCCGGTCGCGATGATGATGTTGTCGGCCGTGATCTTGGTGCCCCTGCCGTGCTCGTCGGCCACCTCGACCGTGTGCGGGTCGAGGAAGCGGCCCGAGCCGAGCAGCAGCGTCACGCGGTTGCGCGACAGCTGGCTCCTGATGACGTCGATCTCGCGCCCCACCACATGGGCGGTGCGCATGGTCAGGTCGGCCACCGTGACGTCTTCCTTCAGGCGGTAACTCTGGCCGTACATCTCTCGTTGGTTGAGGCCGGTCAGGTAGAGAACGGCTTCGCGCATGGTCTTGGAGGGGATCGTGCCGGTGTTGATGCACACGCCGCCGATCATGCTGCGCCGCTCGACGATCGCGACGCGGCGTTCGAGCTTGGCGGCCGCGATGGCCGCCTTCTGGCCGCCGGGTCCGGAACCCAGGACAAGTACCTCGTAGTCGGACACAACGCCAAGTGTGCGGCTAACGACCAGATTGGTGAAGCGGTGCGTCCGACCGGGAACGCCAAATCGCTATAACCCTGTGATCAGGGGACGATGCTTGCTTTCATGGGCGCATGTCGATTCGTAGCGCATACATGATCGTAGCGGCGACGACGTTGACCCTCTGTCCTGGCCCCGGCCACGACGGCCCGCACGGGCGGCGCCCCGGCGACGGGCGTCCGCCCGTCCACGCCGGCGCGTCCCCCTCGGCCGGCGACCGTAGTTTCCCTCCGCACGCCGGCCCGGTGCCCAGCCGGGTGCCGCGCGCCGCCTCCCCGGGCGGCTCCTCGGGAGCTCCTCTGGGCGCGCCCGGCTACCCGCCTCCCCCGGTCTACGACCACCGGTACGGGCCGCGCGGCGGCCCGTCGTACCGGCCGCCGGGCACTCCTTCCTCCCGGCCGCCGGGCCCGGGCGCTCCCTTGGACGTGCCGCCGGGCACGTCCCCGGGGGCACGGCCGGGCGGGCCGCCGACCGCCTCCAGCACCGTGCCGCCCCCGGTCGCCACGAGCGCGGCGCCCACGGCGGGGCAGCGCGCCACGTCCGGCACCGACCCCCGGTGGGGCGCCCCGGTGCTGGTGGAGAACTTCGACGGCACCCAGATCGACCGCGGCACCTGGGAGGTGTACCACTCCCCCGACGCCAAGGTGAACCCGCGCACGGCACAGGCGACCAGCGTCGGCGGTGGCATGCTGCGCATGACCGGCGGCTTCTACGGCGGCAAGGACCTGTCCGGCGGCGTCGCCTCCCACCTGTCGCAGACCTACGGCCGGTGGGAGGTGCGTTTCCGCGGCGAGGCCGGCGCCGGGTACTCGCTGGTCGCGCTCCTGTGGCCGAGCAGCGAACGCGGCGAGTACGCCGAGATCGACTTCGCCGAGGTGATCGACCCGACCCGGCGGACCGGCGGCATCTACGTCCACCGCGGCGAGGCCCCGCAGGCGCAGAGCCAGATGCGGGCCGACTTCACCCAGTGGCACACCGTGGCCGTCGACCGGCTGCCCGGCCGGCTGACGTTCTGGCTGGACGGCAGGCAGGTGTGGGACTACACCGGGCCGCGCGTGCCCGAGGCCCAGCCGATGCACCTGACCCTGCAGAACGACGTGGTGTGCAACCAGTGGTCGCCGTGCAGGAACGCCTCGACGCCGCGCACCGTGTCGATGTTCGTCGACTGGGTCAAGATCTACCGGGCTTCTTGACGGGCGCCCTGACGGTCGCCGGCGAGCAGCTCGGCGGCCTTGAGCCCGAGATGCAGGACCAGGCGGTTCTCACCGTCGTCCAGGTCCAGCCCGGTGACGCGCTCGGCCTTGGCCAGCCGGTAGTACAGCGTCTGGCGGTGCACGCCGAGCCGGGCGGCGGTCTCGCGCGCCCGGCCGCCCTGGTCCAGGTAGGCGCCGACGGTGGCGGCGAGCTCGCCGGACAGGGCGGCGGCCTCGGCCGCCAGGTCGGCCAGCTCGGCCGGAGACAGCCGCACCAGCAGGCGGTGCACCCCGAGATCGGCCCAGACGGCGACCGGGGCCAGGCGCGGCACCCTCTGGGCCGCGCGCAGCGCCAGGGTCGCCTCCCGCCAGCTCCGCCACGCCTCGCCGGGGTCCTCGCGCGGGCCGCCCACGCCGGCGGCCGTGCCGTACATGCCCTGGACGCGGGCGGCGACGGCGGCCGCCTGCCCGGCGGGCGCCAGCAGGGCGGTGAGCGGGTCGCCGGCGTCGGCGAGCACGCCGCGCGGGAGCGTCCACAGCGGCGCGACGACACCGGAGGCGGTGCGGACGGCGACCGCCGCCACCGGGCCGGACAGGTCCAGCGGGACCGCGGCGCGTACCTCCGGGTCGGCCGAGAGCAGGTCGCGCAGGCGCACCCCGAGGTCCTGGCGGCTGCGGGCCTCCTGGGCGAGCGCGGCGGCGGCCCGGGCGACCAGCGGCGCGACGGCGTCCAGGCGCTGGTCGGTGAGCGCGCCGGCGTCCAGCAGCCACAGGTATCCATAGGTGACCCCGCGGTGGCGCAGGGGGACGCACACGCGGGCCAGCACGCCGAGGCCGCGGTCGGCGGGGATGCGGACCGGCCCGGCGGCGGTGGCGACGCCGTAGCCCTCGAAGTAGGCGCGCACCTCGTCGGAGGCGCGGCGGCGCAGGATGGACTCGCGCCGGACGGCGTCGATGTCGCCGCTCTGGGCCGCGTAGGCGAGCAACTGGAAGGCCCGGTCCTCCAGCGTCGCCGAGGCGTCCAGAATGCGCGCGATGTCGTCCACGATTTCCTGCAGATCCACCCGCCCATTGTCATACATCTGTATGAAGCGGGTAGACGAGGCCCGTGGCGGATGTCCATAGAAGCCGCTCACCTGCGCATTTATGGTGGTGAACATGCTCGGTTCCGTACTTCTGGCGGTCTCGCGGAGCCCGCTCGCGCGCCGCGCCGTCTCCGGTTTCCCGGTCACCCGGCTCGTGGTCGACCGGTTCGTCGCGGGTGAGGACGCGGGATCCGCGCTCGCGGCCGTCCAGCGCCTCACCGACGCCCGCCTGACGGTCACCCTCGACCACCTCGGCGAGGAGACCAAGGACGCGCGGGCCGCCGCAGAGACGGTCAAGGCCTACGTCTCGATGCTCGACGCGCTGCGCCCGATCGGTCTCGGCACGCGGGCCGAGGTCTCGGTCAAACTGTCCGCCGTCGGGCAGATGCTCGACCGCGGCATGGCGCTCGACCACGCCCGGGAGATCTGCGCCGCCGCGCGGGACGCCGGGACCACCGTCACGCTGGACATGGAGGACCACACCACGGTCGACTCCACGCTGTCCATCCTGCGGGAGCTGCGCGAGGACTTCCCGGCGACCGGCGTCGCCGTCCAGGCCTACCTGTTCCGCAGCGAGGGCGACCTGCGCGACCTGTCCCGCGAGGGCTCGCGGGTGCGGCTGGTCAAGGGCGCCTACGCCGAGCCGGCGTCGGTGGCCCACCAGAAGAAGGCCGACGTGGACAAGGCGTACGTGCGGTGCCTGCGCATCCTCATGGAGGGGAAGGGGTACCCCATGGTGGCCACGCACGACGACCGGCTGATCTCCATCACCGAGCTGCTGGCCGACCGCGCCGGACGCGGCCGGGACTCCTTCGAGTACCAGATGCTCTACGGCATCCGGACCGACAAGCAGGAGGCGCTGGCCCGCGCCGGCTCCACGGTCCGCGTGTACGTCCCCTACGGCGACGACTGGTACGGCTACTTCATGCGCCGCCTGGCCGAGCGCCCCGCCAACGTCGCCTTCTTCCTGCGTTCACTCCGCTCCAAGTGAGGTCTTCCATGGATGCCGTCAGCAACGTCCCCGTCCCGGCCAACGAGCCGGTGCACGGCTACGCACCCGGCAGCGCCGAGCGCTCGGTGCTGGAGAGCCGCCTGAAGGAGCTGTCCGGCACCGCGATCGACCTGACGATGACGATCGGCGGCGAGCGGCGCATGGCCGCGGGAGCCTCGATCGACGTCGTCCAGCCGCACAACCACGCCCACGTGCTCGGCCGCACGGCCGACGCCTCCGCCGGCGACGTGCGCGCCGCCATCGACGCGGCGCTGAAGGCCGCGCCGGCGTGGCGGGCGCTGCCGTTCGAGGAGCGGGCCGCGATCTTCCTCAAGGCCGCCGACCTGCTGGCCGGGCCGTACCGCGCGACGCTGAACGCCGCCACGATCCTCGGCCAGTCCAAGTCGGCGCAGCAGGCCGAGATCGACGCGGCGTGCGAGCTGATCGACTTCCTGCGCTTCAACGTGTCCTTCGCCCGCCGGCTCCACCAGGAGCAGCCGATCTCCTCGCCGGGCGTGTGGAACCGCATGGAGTACCGGCCGCTGGAGGGGTTCGTCCTCGCGATCACCCCGTTCAACTTCACGGCCATCGCCGGGAACCTGCCGACCTCCGCCGCCCTGATGGGCAACGTCGTGGTGTGGAAGCCGTCCCCGACCCAGCAGTTCGCCGCGCACTTCACCATGCGGCTGCTGGAGGAGGCGGGCCTGCCGCCGGGCGTCATCAACATGGTCACCGGCAACGGCGCCGCCGTGTCCGAGGTCGCGCTGACCGACCCGAACCTGGCGGGCATCCACTTCACCGGCTCCACGGCCACCTTCCAGCACCTGTGGGCCACCGTCGGCGCCAACATCGCCGGCTACCGGAGCTACCCGCGGCTGGTCGGCGAGACCGGCGGCAAGGACTTCGTGCTCGCCCACCCCTCCGCCGACCCGGCCGCGCTGTCCACCGCGCTGATCCGCGGCGCGTTCGAGTACCAGGGCCAGAAGTGCTCGGCCGCCTCCCGGGCGTACGTCCCGCGGTCGGTCTGGTCGGCCATCAAGGACGACCTGGTCGCGACGGCCGAGTCTCTGACCGTCGGCGACGTGGCCGCCGACCTGTCGACGTTCATGGGCGCCGTCATCGACGACCGCGCCTTCGCCAAGAACAAGGCGGCCATCGACCGGGCCCGCGCGACCGGCGGCATCGAGGTGCTCACCGGCTCCTACGACGACTCCACCGGGTACTTCGTCAAGCCCACCATCCTGGTCGGCGACGACCCGGCCGACGAGATCTTCGTCAAGGAGTACTTCGGCCCCGTCCTGGCCGTGCACGTGTACGACGACAGCCGGTTCGACGCCGTCCTGGACCAGATGGAGAGCGTGTCTCCGTACGCGCTGACCGGCTCGATCATCGCCCAGGACCGGTACGCCATCGCCTCGGCGACCGAGCGGCTGCGCTTCGCGGCGGGCAACTTCTACATCAACGACAAGCCCACCGGCGCGGTCGTCGGCCAGCAGCCCTTCGGCGGGGCCCGCGCCTCGGGCACCGACGACAAGGCAGGCTCGATCTTCAACCTGGTCCGCTGGGTCAGCGCCCGCGCGATCAAGGAGACCTTCGTCCCGCCGACCGACCACCGCTACCCCCACATGGGCTGAGACCCCGCGGCCACTCCACCGGCCCGGCAGGACGCACCACGCGCCCTGACCGGGCCGGCCGTCATCGCGGCGGCGTGTCGTCCGGCTCCGCATGCGCCATGACGACGTAGGCCGCGCCCGTCCGGCCGAAATGGAGCAGCAGAACGCAGCTTCCCCTGAGCGTCACGGCGGCGAACCGCCGGACCTTCGCCCGCCAGCCCTCGCCACCCATGCCCGGTCCTTCCTTGTGAGCGATCGCCATACCCGAGGATCACAACGAGGGACAGAGCCTCCCTGGAGACGCACTCGCGGCGAGCGCCCACATCCCAGGAGATGCCGGGAACCCGCAGGCCGGGGAGCGGCCCCGTGGACCGTGGAAATGTCGGTGCCGACCGGCAGGATGCCTTCCGCCTGTCCGCCGCCGTGGCGGGTCTGCGCTCGGGTGGTCGTCACGGGTCCGGCCACCGCCACGAGCATCGCCGCGACCCTTCCGATGACGGTGGTCGTCACGGGTCCGGCCACCGCCGTGAGCATCCCCGCGACCCCTCCGATGACGACGGGAGGTCCGAGGTGTCGGCTGCGCTGCCGGGGGCGGCCAAGGCGCTGCTGTGGGTGCGAGTGCTCAACCAGCTGGGGGCCTACGCGCTCGCCTTCCTCGCGGTCCTCGCCGGGCCCGATCTCGCCCCGGCCGCTCTGGCGGTCTTCGGGGTCGCGGCCCTGCTGTCCCGCTGGGGCGGGGCGCTGGTGCTCGACCGGCTGCCGCCGGGGCTCACGGTGGCCGCCGGCCTGGGGGCGACGGGTATGTCGCTGGCGATCCTCGCCTTCGCGCGCACTCCCGCGCAGGTGCTGATCGGCATCGCTCTGGTGGGCCTGGCCTTCGAGATCTACGAGCCGGCGAGCCAGGAACTGGTGGCCACGGTCACCGAGGGCGACCGGCGCCAGGAGCTGTACGCGCTGCTGGGCAACGCGCTGGTTGCGGCGGGCGCCGTCGCGGGGCTGATCGCCGCGGTGCTCCTGCCGCTGGGAGTGCGGTGGCTCGTGGTCGTCGACGCCCTCACCTGCCTGGCCGCCGCGGCGGTCGCTCTGGCCTTCCTCCCGAGAACCGGCCCCGCCCTCACGAGCGGCCGGCCCGGCCATAGGCGGGGCGGGGGACGCTGGCGGCCGCCGCCGGTGTTGGTGCGCTTCACCGTCGCCGGCACCGCCTTCGCCCTCGGCTACCTGGCGGTGGTGATGTTCCTTCCCCTGGAGCTCCTGCGGCGGGGCGCCCCGGCGTGGCTTCCAGGGGTCGTGCTGGCCGGCGCCGCCCTGCTGGCCCCGCTGGCGCTGTGGGCGACGCGGCGGCCGCTGACCGGCCGCTCCCACGTGGTCGTGCTGGCCGCCGGCGCCATCCTGCTCGGCCTGCTCGCCCTGGCCATGGCCCGGGCACAGGGCCTCGCCGTCGTCATCGGCGCCTACCTGGCCTGGGCGAGCGTCAACGGCGTGCTGCTCGGCCGGTGGATGGGACTGATCGCCGACACCGCCCCGGAGGCCGAGCGACCCCGGTGGTTCGCCTTCCTCGGATCGTCCTGGGGCCTCGCCCAGCCCGCGGTGCCCGGCGTGGTGGCACTGGCCGCCGGCCTCACCGGCAAGACCGGCCCCGCCCCCTTCCTCACCGCCGCGGCCGCCTTCCTCCTCGTCCCCCTGACCCTCCCCATCCGCCCCTCCCCTGCCACCAAGCAGGCCATCTGATCAGAGGCCTTCGGGTACGACGAGCAGGCGGTCGCGCAACCTGCGGGCGAACACGGGCACCCCGGCACGTTCCAGCGCATGGGTGATGTCCACTGCGGTCATGGGCGGTCGCCGCCTGCCCGCCGCCATCCTGGCCAGGGCCGCGCCCACCTCGTGAGGGCTCTGCGCCAGCAGAGAGCACAGATAGCTGTCGGGATCGGTGACGGTCAGCCCATAGCGGCCCAAGGTCGTGGCAGGGAAGTCGGCGAGATTCCAGGTGACCAAGGTCTGTGCGCGGCCGGCGATGGCGGCCGCCATGTGGTGAAGATCATCGGGATCAGGACCGACCAACTGGTCCAGCAGATACTTGTAGTCCTCCTCGGGCACTCGAGTGTCAACGAAGACCCGCACCATCGGCATGCTCCCCGGGAGGTCAGAGGTCAGTAGGGTAGATCCGCCTCTTCGGCTACCTCCATGATCCTGCGACGGCCTTCCGCGCGGCGTTCGCGACGAGCCTGGAACTCCAGGACATCCGCGAGGCGCACCAGACGATGACGGCTGTCCGGCAGATGTTGCGAGGGGATCTCTTCTTCGTCGAGCAGTCGCGCGACGAAGGGGCGGGACAGTCCCAGCAGTTCGGCGACCTCGTTCGGAGTCAGCCGAGTCTCGACCGGCAAAGCGAGGACGGCATTACCCTTCGCCAGGTCGTGCGCTGCCGCCACCAGGAGGCTCACCAGTGACCGGGGCAACTCGATGTCGGCACCGTCGGGCTCTCGCAGCACCAGCGACGCCTTCGTCGAGGCCGCTGCCGCCTCCAGGTGGGCAAGCAGCTCGCGATCGCCGCTGTCCGCCTCGACACGGGTCGCGCCGGCCAGAACGCCTGTGCGGGGCATGACCACCTCCCACCGAGAATATCTGAAATAAGTGTAACCTGGCGTGGCCGGACACGCCAGCGCCAGAACCCGATGCACGGCACCACGACATGACCGCACGTCCGCGGCGTTGGCTGGCGGCTCCCGTCGTCCGGCCGGCGCCTGTTTCGCTGTGGAGTCGCTTTCCGGCCGGGGGCGCGCATGGGCGGGTGGCCGGGGGCCCTTGATTCGCGTCGGGGGGCGGCGGCAAAGTGAGCCCAGGGATGCGGACGGCACGGCGGCGCCGCCGGAACGAGGTCACCGGAACAGGGGCGCGGGGGCGGGATCGCCTGGGCGGGGACGGCCGTATGGGTGATGACGGGGAGTGCTGTGGACGTGCAACGGGGAAGGCCTGCTCTGGTGGAGCCGGGCGTGGTGGTGCTGTTATGGGTACGGGTGCTGCTGCTGGTGGTGTTGTCATGGGGGGCGCTCGTCACCGCCCTCTCGGGGAACCCGCCCCTGCGCCCCCTCGGGGAGTTCCGCGCGGCGCTGCGGGCTGGGGAGGTGAGCTACGTCATCGCCGAAGGGTCCGGGCGCGTCCTGCGTGACCTGCGGTGGTCGTCCGGGACGCTGTTCTGGTCGCGCGCGATCCTCCCCGTTCCTGGCACCAGCGGGTATTCGCAGACCGATCTGAACGCGGACCTGAGCGTCGTGTACGGGCCGCCTCCCGTGGACCGGCGGATCGGCACCCAGAACGGGCGAGGCTTCCTTCCCCGCTGGCCCTTCCACGTACCGGTGCCCTACGGGTCGTGGCCGGTGGGCGCGGCCTGGGTCCTGGCCCTGCTGGGCATGCTCGCCACGGAACGGCCGCGCACCGGCAACCGCTGGGCGTGGTTCTGGCTGTTCACGGTGGGCCGTGGCGGGGCGATCTTGTTCCTCGTCCTGGAGTCCCGCCCGCTCTGGCGGCCGTTCGACGACCTGTCACCGCCCTCTTCGCGGCTGGGCGGCGGGCGAGGATGCCTGTTGTCCCTCGTCATGGGCGTCATCTCTGCTGTTGCCGCATACGCGGTCGGCGAGGCGGTCGAAGCGGTGGTCCTGACCGCCACCCGCCTCTGAACGCCGCCTCGCTCCTCGTCGAGGGCGGGCGCCTGATGGCCGTGCGTGCTTCGTGAACACGGAGGCGAAGGCATGCCGAGCCGGGCGGGCCGGCTCCGCCCCGGCTCGGTGATTCCGCCTCGCCTGCTCCGCCCGGGTGCCCACCGTCGTGTCGGGCCGTCGGGCCGTCGGGCCGTCGGGCCGTCGGGACGCCGGGACGCCGGGACGTCGGGACGCCGAGCCGTCGGGACGCCCTGACCATGCCGGCGGGGTGTGCCGTCAGGTGCGGGTGGGGCTCGGGGACGGGGTGGTCTTGCGGCCGGGCTGGTTGACCAGGGTGTTGTGGAAGGACCTGACCAGCCATTGGCCGGACTTCTTGACCACGACGCTCGTGTTGTAGGACACGGTGTTGGGGCGGCACTTGTTCTCCGCGCCGAAATGCACGCACCCCTTGCGGATGATGAAGGCGACCGTCGGGGAGACCAGGTCGATCTTCTCCTCCAGGGTGACGATGCGGCTGTGAGCGAGCTGGGCGTGCAGGTAGCG
Organism: Sphaerisporangium sp. NPDC005289; assembly: GCF_040607455.1. Lineage (NCBI taxonomy): Bacteria > Bacillati > Actinomycetota > Actinomycetes > Streptosporangiales > Streptosporangiaceae > Sphaerisporangium > Sphaerisporangium sp. NPDC005289. Next base: position 174,450 of record NZ_JBEXGS010000014.1, on the reverse strand, counting down.
CTGGAACTTCTCGCCGATCTCGGCGCTGGTGCGCAGGTGCTCGCCGGTGACGTTCACGAAGTCGGCGTCCGGGGTGTAGGTGGCGCCGTACGCCTTGCCGTCGCCCTTGGACCACGCGTCGGCCTGACGCAACCACAGCCGCCTCAACGCGGTGAGCTCGGCCGCGATGTCACCGGCGGCCGCGGCGGGCGATGCGAGGGCGGGTGCGGCCGCGCCGGAGGACGCGAGACCCGGCGCCGCTGCGACCGCGCCGGACGCTGAGAGGCCTGGTGTGGCCGCGCCGGGCGGCGCGAGGGCGGGTGCGTTGGGGGCGACGGGAGGCGGCTGGGCGGCGGCGAGCGCGACGGAGGGGTGGTCGGGGGCCGGGCCGCCGGTCATCCTGAACGGGCGCTGGCGCTCCTCCTGGGGGCTGACCAGGGTGTTCTGGAAGGACTCGATCAGCCAGTGGCCCTGGCGCTTGACGGCGACGCTGCTGTTGATCGACAGGTTGGACGGGCGGCAGACACTCTCGGCGGCGTACAGGACGCAGTCCTTCCTGAGGATGATCGCCGTCAGGGGCGCCACCATGCGGACACTCTCGGCCAGCCGCGTGATCTGGGTGTTCCTGAGCTGGTTGTTGAAGTAGTACCCGATGCGGGCCGCGATCACCGAGCGGCCGTGCAGGTGCTCGCCCTTGATGTTCACCAGGTCGGCGTCCGGGGTGTACATCGCGGCGTAGGCGACGGCGTCGCCCTTGCCCCACGCCTCGGCCTGCCGGCGCCAGATGTCGCCGAGAGCGGCCGCGTCCGGGTCGGCGCCCCGCGGCGCGGCCGCGGCCGCGGCCGGTGGCAGGGCGCACAGCAACGCCAGACCGGCTCCTCCGATGGCTGCCAGGCCGCTGGCCCTGTTCCCGCGTCGACGGTTTTCCATTCGTGCCCCCCGATTATGCGCTCCTGCGGCAAACATATATGCGGTTCGCGTCCTCACCCGGCCATGCGGCCGCGTGTCCCCGCTCCGGGCGGAATTATGCGTGTATATACCCCTCTCCCCCATGACACCAATCAGCGAGCGCGAACTCCGCCCTTATCACACATGAATGACATCCCAGCTCAGCACGCCCGCCAGATCCCCATCTCCGGCCTTCTCCAGCGAGTCTCCGCGGCGAGAGCGGCGCTTGCGGCGACAATTGGCGGCAGGGGGATGACATATGCAAATAACTGTCCTGGGAATGGGCAACATGGGGCGTGCGGTGGCCGTGCGGCTGGCCGCTCAAGGGCATCGGCCGCGGGTGTGGAACCGCACGCCGGGCAAGGCGGAAGAGGTGGTGGCGGCCGGGGCGGTGGAGGCGTCCTCCCCCGCTGAGGCGGCCCGGGGCGCCGACGCGGTGCTCATGTCGCTCGCCGACGACCAGGCCGCTCTGCAGGTCATGGAGAGGCTCACCGAGCAGGCGTCCAGCACCGACGGGCCGATCGTGGTGGACATGAGCACCGTCTCTCCGCGCACCTCCCGCCGGCTGGCGGACCTCGCGCCCGGGAGCCGGTTCGTGGCCGCGCCGATCATCGGCGCGCCGAGGACCGTCCTGGAAGGCAGGGCCTCGGGCCTGCTCGGCGGCGAGCGCCATCTGGTGGAACGGCTGGAGCCCCTGTGGGGCCGCCTCTTCGACGTCCACTGGTACTGCGGCGAGGACCCGGGCGGCGCGACCACCTTCAAGCTGCTCAACAACTATCTCCTGATGGCGGAGGTCGCCCTGGTCGCCGAGGTGGTCGCCACGGCGGAGGCGACGGGGCTGGACACCAAGCTCCTGCGCGAGGTCCTCGACCAGTGGCCGACCGTGCCGATCGCCGTCCGCAACCGCGTCGACGACATCATCGGCGGCGAGCACCACGGCTGGTTCTCCACCCGGCTCGGCGCCAAGGACGTGCGGCACCTGGTCGAGGCGGCCGACGCGCACGGGCTGTCGCTGCCGATCGCGCGGCTGGTCGGGCGCCGGTACGAGGAGGCCGCGGAGCGGTGCGGCTCCGGCGCCGACATCGCCGCGGTCGTGGAGGTGCTCCGCGCCGAGCGCGGCGCCGCCCGTCCCACCGCGGAACAGGTCTGACGTGGGCGGCCACGCGGTGCCCGCGCCCGTGCGGGGCGGTACCCGAAGATGACGGCCAACGGCACCCGGCCGAAGGTCGCGCTGGTGACCGGCGCCAACCAGGGCATCGGCCGCGAGATCGCCGCCCAGCTGGCGGAACGGCGCATGACCGTGCTGCTCGGCGCCCGCGACCCGGGCAAGGGCGAGGAGGCCGCCGCCGCGCTGCGGTCGGCGACCGGCGCCGACGTGCGCACGGTCACGCTCGACGTGACCGACCGCGCGTCGATCGACGCGGTCACCCGGTACGTCGCCGAGCGGTTCGGCGTGCTGGACGTCCTGGTGAACAACGCGGGCATCCTCGGCGACGTGGCCGGGCAGGACCCGTGCGACGCCGACCTGGAGGTGGTCAGGGAGGTCTTCGAGACCAACGTCTTCGGCCTGATCGCGGTGACCACGGCGATGATCCCGCTGCTGACGCGCTCGCCCTGCGGGCGGGTCGTCAACCTCACCAGCGGCCTCGGCTCGCTGACGCTGATGAGCGACCCGGCGGGGCCGTTCGCCCGCAGGCCTCCGTCGGCGGCGTACGTGCCGTCCAAGACGGCGGTGAACGCGCTGACCGTGCAGTACGCCAACGCGCTGCGCGAGCACGGCGTGCTGGTCAACGCGGCCGACCCGGGCCCGTGCGCGACGGCGTTCGCCCCGGCCCTTTCGGGCATGGCGCGCACCGCGGCCGACGGCGCCGCGATCGCCGTGCGGCTGGCCGTCCTCGCGCCGGACGGTCCGACGGGCGGCTGCTTCGGAGCCGACGGCCCGCTCCCCTGGTAACGCTCGCGACCCTGGTGACACGGCCCGCACTCGTCGGGAGTGTCGCCTCAGCCGGGCAGGTCGTCCCCGTTCCCTTCGCCGGGGAAGGGGACGGCCTTGCCGGGGTTGAGGATGCCGTGCGGGTCGAGCGCCCGCTTGACCGCGCGGGTGACCTCCGCGCACTCGGCCGACATCTCCCGTTCGAGCCAGCGCCGTTTGAGCGTGCCGACCCCGTGCTCGCCGGTCAGGGTGCCGCCGAGCTCCAGCGCGCGGGCGAAGATCTCGTCGGCGGCCCGCGACACGTTGGCGGGGATCCCCGTCGTCCCGTGCGGCAGGACGAACAGCGGATGCAGGTTGCCGTCCCCGGCGTGGGCGACGGTGGCGATCTCGCAGGCGTGGGCGGCGGCGACGGCCTGGATGTGGCGCACCATCTCGGCGAGCCGTGACCGGGGCACGCACACGTCCTCGGTGAAGGGGACGCCGCGCCGGGCGAGCGCCGGATAGGCCAGGCGCCGCAGTCCGACGAGTTCGGCGGCCTCGGAGGCGGTCTCGGACCGCAGGGCCGTCCCCGCGCCGCCGCGGGTGAGGACCGCCAGGGCGGCGTCGGCGGCGTCCTCGCGGCCGGCGCCGTCGAACTGCACGAGCAGCAGCGCCGCCGCGTCCTCGAAGTCCATACGCGTGTGGTCGCTCAGCGCGGCCAGGGTGGCCGCGTCGAGCAGTTCCATCAGGCCGGGGTCGAGCCCGGCCCTGGTGATCTCCAGCGCGGCGGTGGCGGCGGCCTCCAGCAGCGGGAACTGCGCCACCACCGTGACCGGCGCGCCGGACGGGCGGGGGCGCAGCCGCAGGGTGGCCTCGACGATGACGCCGAGCGTTCCCTCCGAGCCGACCAGCAGGCCGGTGAGGTCGTATCCCGCGACGCCCTTGACGGTGCGCCGCCCGGTGGCGAGCACGCGGCCGTCGGCGAGCACCGTCCGCAGGCCGAGCGTCCAGTCGCGCGTCACCCCGTACTTGACGCACCGCAGCCCCCCGGCGTTGGTGGCGAGGTTGCCGCCGATGGTGGAGGTCTCGTGGCTCGAGGGGTCGGGGGCGTACATCAGCCCGTGCCTGGCCGCCGCGCGGTCGAGGTCGGCGGTGATCACGCCGGCCTGGACCACGCAGTACTGGTCGTCGGCGCGCATCTCGACGATGCGGTCCATGCCGGCCAGGCTCACCACCAGGCACCCGTCCACGGCCGTCGCGCCGCCTGCCAGACCGGTCCCGCCGCCGCGGGGCACGACGGCGACGTGGTGCCGGTGCGCCCAGCGCAGGGCCTGCTGGACGTCGCCCTCCTCCCGGGCGCGCACGACGGCGAGGGGCACGCCGGGCGCGGCGAGCGGGGCGGCGTCGTGGCGGTAGGCCTGCACGGCCTCGCCGGTCAACAGGCGGGGGCCGAGCCGGGCGCGCAGCTCGCCCACGCTTTCCGTCATATCACGGGATAAAGAAGTCACGGGGCCTCGCCATTAATTCGGGAGCGGTATCACATCCGGCCTTTAGTCATTTCTCACCGGTATAGCACAGACACCGCCGGGAACAACCGGGCGAGGAGACGCGCCGATGGCGTGCGAGCGGGCGCGACCGGCGTCGATGACGGTTCGCCCGTCACCTAACCATCCCTCGGATAACGTGGTCGGCGTCGTCCCGGGCGTCGGCGGAGACTGCTCGTCCATCGGCGCGACGGCCCAGCGCCGGCGGCATGACCGCGCCGCCGTAAAAGGGCTGCCCGCGTTTTCCGATTCCGTGGATCACAGTCCCGCCGCGGCCGGAGAAACACCCGGCGGACCACAAGGAGAAACCGATGGAACACCGGAAGCTCGGGGAATTGGACGTGTCCGCGATCGGCCTCGGCTGCATGGGAATGTCGCAGTCGTACGGCCCCTATGACGACGAGGAGTCCATCGCCACCATCCGGGCGGCGCTCGACCTCGGCATCACCCTGCTCGACACCTCGGACATGTACGGATACGGCAACGGCCACAACGAGTCGCTGGTCGGCCGGGCCATCGCCGGCCGGCGCGACCAGGCGGTCGTGGCCACCAAGTTCGGCATCAAGGGCTGGACCGGCGACGGGAGTTTCGTCCTGGACTCCAGCCCCGAGTACGCCCGCGAGGCGTGCGAGGCCTCGCTGCGCAGGCTCGGCGTGGACGTCATCGACCTGTACTTCCTGCACCGCCGCGACCGCGAGATGCCCATCGAGGAGATCGTGGGCGGGATGGCCGAGCTGGTCACCGCGGGCAAGGTGCGCTACATCGGGCTGTCGGAGGTCAGCACCGACACCCTTCTGCGCGCGCACGCGACCCATCCGATCACGGCGCTGGAGAGCGAGTACTCGCTGTTCGAGCGGTACGTGGAGAAGGACGTGCTGCCGGCCTGCCGCGAGCACGGCATCGGCCTGATGGCGTTCTCCCCGCTCGGGCGCGGCTTCCTCACCGGCACCGTGCGCGACATGGGCGCGCTGTCGCAGGACGACTACCGGCACACCGACCCCCGGTTCAAGGGCGCCAACCTCGCCCGCAACCTCGCGCTGGTGGACCGCGTGCAGAGCATCGCGGCGGAGCTGGAGATGACCCCCTCCCAGATCGCCCTGGCCTGGGTGCTCGCGCAGGACGAGCACATCGCGCCCATCCCCGGCACCAAGCGGGTCACCTACCTGCGGGAGAACGTCGCCGCGGCGCAGGTGCGGCTCACGCCGGAGCAAGTGGGCCTGCTCGAGAGCGCCGTCCCCGCCGGTTCGGTGGCCGGCGAGCGCTACCCCGAGGGGATCATGCGCACGGTCGACGCGTGAGCTTCCCGCCGCACCGAGTCCACCCGCCACCGGAGGGCGACATGTCCGTTCCACCCGCCGGGTCCGAGGAGATCGAGACCCGGACCGTACGCAAACTCGTCCGCAGGCTCATCCCCTTGATGATCGTGCTCTATTTCCTGAACTTCCTCGACCGGGTGAACATGAGCTACGCCGCGCTCGACATGAACGCCGAGCTCGGGCTGACCGCGTCGATGTTCGGCCTGGCCGCCGGCGTCTTCTTCATCGGGTACGTGCTGTTCGAGGTGCCCAGCAACATCGCGATGCTCAAGTTCGGGGCCCGGGTCTGGATCGCCCGCATCGCCGTGACCTGGGGCCTGTGCAGCGCCGCCCTGGCCTTCGCCCAGGGCCCCGGCAGCCTGTACGCGCTGCGCGCGCTGCTCGGCGTCGCCGAGGCGGGCCTGTACCCCGGGCTGCTGCTCTACGTCGCCCTGTGGTTCCCGGCCCGCCGGCGGGCGCAGATGCTGTCGATGTTCCTGCTCGGCATCCCGCTGTCGTCGGTGCTCGGGGCGCCGCTGTCCACGGCGATCATGCAGTACGGCGACGGCCTGTTCGGCATGTCCGGATGGCGCCTGCTGTTCCTGGCCGAAGGCATCCCGTCGGTGATCGTCGGCGTGTGGGCGTTCTTCTGGCTCACCAGCCGCCCGCAGGAGGCCCGCTGGCTGGCCGACGACGAGCGCGCGTGGCTGGTCGGGACGCTGGAGGCCGAGAACCAGGCGCCGCCCCACCAGAAGGGGGCGCTGGGCCGGACGGTGCGCAACCCGCGCGTGCTGCTGCTCGGCGTGGTGCTGTTCGGCCAGGCGTTCGGGCTGTGGGCGCTGACCTACTTCCTGCCACAGATGATCAAGGGGCTCGAGACGGCCTTCGGCACGAGGTTCTCCTACCTGCAGGTGGGCCTGGTCACGGCCATCCCGTTCGCCGTGGCCACGGTGGGCTTCGTGTGGTGGGCGCGCCACTCCGACCGGACGGGCGAGCGGCGCCTGCACTGCGCCGTGCCTCTGCTGCTGGGCGCCGTCGCCGTGGTCGCGTGCGTGCTGGCGAGCAACCCGTACGTGCTGGTCGCCGGCATCGCGCTCGGGCTGACCGGCATGCTCAGCTCCACCGTCGCCTTCTGGCAGCTGCCCGCCCGGGTCGTCGCGGGGACGGGCGTGGCGGCCGCGGGCGCGATCGCCCTGATCAACTGCATCGGCGCGGCGAGCGGCTACCTGGGCCCCCACCTGTTCGGCCTGCTGAAGGACTGGACGGGCTCGTTCGGCGCCGGCCTGTACGTCGTGGCCGGCTTCATGATCCTCTCCGCGGTGACGGTGCTGCTGGTCGTCCCGGCGCGCCGCGGCGCCCCGGAGACGGCCGAACCGTCGCGCGCGGTCGTCGCGTGACGGGCACATCTCGACCCACAGGGAGAAAGATCGCATGCGAAGCGGGATGATGGAATCTCCGCTCACCATTCCCGGGATGGTCACCTCGCGCGCCGAGCGGCTGTTCGCGAGGCGGCCGGTGGTCACCCGGTCACGGGCCGGCGTCACCCGCCTCACCTGGGGTGACGTGGTGGCCCGTGCCCGCCGGCTGGCGGGGGCGCTCGCCGCGCTCGGGGTCGGCCCGGGCGACCGGGTGGCGACCTTCGCCGGTGGCACGCACCGGCACGTGGAGGCCTACCTCGCCGCCACCTCGATGGGGGCGGTGCTGCACACGGTCAACGTCCACCTGCCGGCCGAGCACGTCGCCTACATCGTCGACCACGCCGACGACACGCTCGTGCTGTGCGAGGCGGGCCTGCTGCCCGCCTGGGAGGAGGCGGAGTCCCGGCTCACGCGCCGCCGCCCGGTCGTCGTGCTGCCCGACGGGGACGGCGACGAGCCGCCCGCCGGCGGGCGGCTGGGCTACGAGCGGCTGCTGGCCGAGGCCGACCCGCTGAAGGCCTGGCCGGAGGTGGAGGAGGCCGCGGCGGCGCACGTCAGCTACACCACCGGCACCACCGGACGCCCGAAGGGCGTGGTCTTCAGCCATCGCAGCACGGTGCTGCAGAGTTTCTGCGCCGGGCTCGCCGACGCCGAGAGCCTGTCGTCCGGCGACACGCTGCTCGCCCTGGTGCCCCTCTCGCTGAGCCAGGTGGGGTTGCCGTTCAGCGCGGCCATGCACGGCTGCGGCCTGCTGCTGCCCGGAGGCGACCTGACCCCGGCCGGGGTGTGCGAGCTGATCGAGCGCGAGAGGCCGACGGTGTCGGTCGGGTTCGGCGCCGCCCTCACCGGCCTGCTGGACCACTGGCGCCGCCACCGGCCCGACCTGTCCTCGCTGCGGCGCATGGTGTGCGGCGGCTCCCCCGTGCCGCGCGCGGTCTCGCGCGCCTTCGAGGAGGAGGTCGGCGTCCCGATCGTGCAGGTGTTCGGCATGACCGAGACCAGCGGGCACGGCAGCTTCAGCCGGCCGCCCGCCGAGGCCGGGGAGCGGCCCTCGGAGGAGACCCGCGCCTACTACGCGGTCTCGCAGGGCAGGCCGCTGGCCATGGTCGACATGCGCATCGCCGACGACACGGGGGGCGAGGTGCCGTGGGACGGCGCGTCCATGGGTGAGCTGCAGGTGCGCGGGCCATGGGTGGTGCGCGAGTACTTCCGCGACGGGTCGCCGCCGGACAAGTTCCAGCAGGGCTGGCTGCGGACCGGCGACGCGGCCCGCATCGACGAGCTCGGCTACATCCGCATCGTCGACCGGATGAAGGACCTCATCCGGGCCAAGGGCGAGTGGATCTCGACGGTCGAGCTGGAGGAGCACCTCATGGCGCACCCGGCGGTCGCCGACGCCGCCGTGGTGGGGGTGCCCGACGCCGAGTCGGGTGAGCGCCCGCTCGCCTGTGTGGTCCTGCGTGAGAGCGACGGCGCGCGGCCCGCCCCCGAGGAGTTCGCCGCTCACCTCGCCGGCCGGGTCCCGCCGTCGTGGCTGCCGACCGTGCGCGTCGTCACCGAGCTGCCCAGGACCGGCGTCGGGAAGGTCGACAAGCGGGCTCTGCGGGAGCGTTTCGGCGCCGCGCGCCCCGCCCCCGAGGCCTGACCGCCGCGGGCGTCGCCCTTCGCCCGCCGACAAGAAGAGAGAGAACCGATCACATGAACGTCCGGAATATTTACGGCCCGGCCGTCAGCAGCCAGGAAGTTCGCGCCCGCCTGGCCGCCCAGGGCAGGTCGCTGCCCAAGCCCTGGCAGCTCCCCGACCAGATCAAGATCGCTCCGAGCCTCGTCCGGGTGCTCGGAAACCGGGTCCTGGTGTCCGGGCACGTCCCCATCGGCGAGGACGGCACGGTGGCCGGGCCGTCGGGCAAGGTCGGCTCCGAGGTCGACCTCGCCACCGCCCAGGAGTCGGCCAGGCTCACGCTGCTGGGCATCGTCGCCGACCTCGAACGGGAGCTCGGCGACCTCGACCGCGTCGGGGCGTGGTGCCGCCTGAACTGCATGGTCAACGCCTCCCCGGACTTCATCGACTTCCCCGCCGTGTTCAACCCGGCCTCGCAGCTCCTCCTCGACGCCTTCGGCGACGAGGTGGGCGGGCACTCTCGGGTGGCCGTCGGCGTCGCGGGCCTGCCGTGGAACATGCCCGTGGAGATCGAGGCGGAGCTGGAGCTCCGCGGCTGAGAGTGGCCGGCCACCGGCCGCGCCACCGGCGAGGGAGGAAAGAAGGCCGCGGTGGTCGCGTCCCCACGAGGACGGGACCGCCGCGGCCCCTCACGTCCGGCCCGCCTCACGCTCCTGCACGGCCCGGCTCGGATCCCAGCCGTCTCACGCCGGGTTCGGCGCGCGTCCGGCCGGGCTCAGGGCCGGTCGAGCCGAGCGTCGGTCGAGCTGAGCGTCGGCCGGGCTGAGCGTCGGCCGGGCTGAGCGTCGGCCGGGCTGAGCGTCGGCCCGGGCGCCGCCGCCGTCAGAAGGTGTTGTCCGGACGGGTGGCGATGAGGATGCGGTGCATGGGCGCGTCGATCAGGGCCACCCGCCTCAGCCCCGCCGACTCCAGCCACCGGTCGTAGCGGCTCAGGCGGTAGGCGTCGCCGCCGCCGGTCGCCAGCATCGAGGCCGCGAAGAGCCGGGCGAACCGGTCCTGCTCGGACTCGCCCCGGCCGGTGTCGTCCACGATGTGGTCGGCGATGCAGATCAGCCCGCGCTCCGACAGGGAGCCGGCGGCGGTGGCGGTGAGCTTCGCGGCGCTCTCCGGCGTCTGCAGGTGGAAGATGTTGGCGAAGAACACCAGGTCGAAGCCGGCGCCCCAGGCGTCGGCCCAGAAGTCGCCGACCATGCCGCTGAAGCGGTCGTCGACGCCCAGCCGCTGAGCCTGGGCGCGGGCCAGCTCGATGATGCGCGGCGCGTCCACGCCGGTCACGTGCCAGTTCTCCCGCCGGCGGAGCATGAGCTGGCCGTACAGGCCGCTGCCGCAGCCGACGTCGAGCACCCGCGCGGGGACGCTCGCGTCCCATCCGGAGGCGTCGAGCCAGTCGTGCAGCCGGGCGACGATCGGCGGAGCCCAGAAGTTGATGCCCAGGGCCAGCGACTCGTAGTCGGCCTCGGAGATCTGGTTGGCGCGGTCGTGGCCGGCGGCGTCGCGCGAGCCGTGCCGCACGGCCTCGGCCAGGCTCCGCCACGCCGGCCAGGCGACCGCCCGGTCGTAGTCCATCTTCCCGGTCAGGCTGTAGACCCCGCCGGGCAGGACGGACGGGAGCATCCGCTCGCCGAGCACGTAGCGGGTGATGCCGTCCGGCGGCACGACGGCGTCGACCATCGCGTAGGCGTGCAGGGCGTCCAGCATGATGCGCGTGGCGCGTTCGTCGGTCTTGAGCGTCTCGGCGACCTCGACCGCGGAGGCCGCGCCCTTCGCCAGCTCGGCGAACATGCCGAGGTCGTGGGCGGCCTCGATCACGCCGGGCGCCCACAGGCCGATGAGGTGCTCGTACAGCCGGTGCGCGGCCTGGATCCGCCGGTCCTCGTCGGTGTCGCCGTCCAGCCGGGTGTGGTCCACCAGTGGCTGGACGCCGACCTCCGAACCGGGTGTCGGCGCCCGGTCAGGGCGCGCGGCCATCGCTTCGGAAAACCCATAAGACATGAGTACTCATTTCTCGGGGATGGATGATCGGTTCCCGCGGCGGGCGTGCCGGCGCGCCTGGCACCGGCACGCGCGCCGGCCACCCGGTCGCGGGTGGTCAGGCGGAGGGGCGCGGCGCGAACCGCGTGCTGACGGAGGTGTGCGAGCGGGGCAGGTGGCCGAGTTGCTCCTCGCCCTCCACCTCGATCGACCACAGCCGCAGCCACCCGTCCTTCGCCGCGATGAACACATCGTCGTTCTCGTGGCGCACGGTCCCGGGGGTGACGGAGGCGGGGTAGCGCGTCCCCACCGCCTCCATGGACAGCACGACCATCACCTCGCCGTCCTCGGTGAGGACGTAGGCTCCCGGGCGGCGGTAACCGGCCCGGACGGTGCGCAGGATGGTCTCGGTGTCCTGGGTGAAGTCGAGCCAGTGGTCCTGGTCGCCGGGTTTGCTGAAGTAGGTGCGCTTCCCCGGGTCCTGCGGAGTGAGGGGCAGCCGTCCCGCGGCCAGGCGCGGGATCAGCTCGCGCAGCAGCGCCACGTTGGCCACCGTGTGCGACTCCCTGATCTCCAGGGCCGTCTCGGTGCCGCTGAGCATGATGGGTTTGGCGGCGATGACCGGTCCCCCGTCGATCTGGGTGGTCATGGCGATGGCCGTGACGCCGCTGCGGGTCTCCCCGGTGCGCGCCATCCAGAAGAACGGCGCCCAGCCGGCGTACTTGGGCAGCGGGCTCGGGTGGAAGTTGACCGAGGTGATGCGGGGCACGCCCAGCAGGTCCGCCTTCAGGATCTGCTGGTAGTTGCCCACGATGATGTAGTCGGGCTTCAGGGCCGCGATGGCGGCGACGCTGCCGGGGTCGTTGACGTTCGCCGGGCGCATCGGCGGGATGCCCCATCCGCGTCCCTGGGCGTCGAGGTCGACCTGGTCCTCCTCGCCCAGGAAGTACGGGCAGAGCCGGCCCCGCGGGCTGGTCACCACCCCCACGAGCTCGACCAGGGGATGCTCGGCCAGGATGGACAGGAACGGCGCCCCGAGCTTCGAGTTGACCTCCGACATCAGGACGACGCGGACGGGGAGGCTCACCTCTCCCACCACTTGCCCGGCACCATGCGGGCCGTCCAGTTCTTGGAGTCGAAGATCGCGTAGCCGGGCTGCACGGGCAGCGGGGCCACCCCCGGCAGCTCCATGATCTCCATGGCCAGCCGCTCGACGAGGATGCCCTCGGCCATGGGCGGGCAGGCGCCGAAGATGGGCATGCGGCGCATGTCGAGGAACCAGCGGTCGATCTCGGCCCGGTCGGGGTAGTCCGGCATCACCGCGATGGCGCGCTCGACGAGCTTGCGCACCACGTCGTCGGTGAACTCGGCGTCCTCGGGGATGTCGTAGACCTCCTCGATGGTCATCGAGTCGTGCGTGTACTTGTAGACGATCACCGTGTGGCCGACGGTGGGGATCTTGAGCATGAACTTGCAGCGGTCGGAGGCCCGGAACGCCCTGTGCAGCGCGTAGCGGTTCTTGACCTGGTAGAACTCCATCTGGTCCATGACGTAGTCGCAGCCGTCCATGAACTCTTCCGCGCTGCCGGGGGTGATCCCCTCGGGGTAGACGTCGATGTTGACGTCCCGCGTGAGGTCGAAGGCCATCTCGGCCACCACCTCGGCCTTGTTGCGGCCGACGGTCGCCAGGTCGGCCCCCATCTGCCGCTGGATGTTCGTCACGTCGAACTCGTCGGGATCGGCCAGCTTCAGGTTGCGGGCGCCCATGCGGACCAGCCGGAGCGCGACCGCCCCGCCGATGCCGCCGGTCCCGACGATGCCGATCACCGAGTCGCGCAGCTTCTCCTGACGCTTGCGCTGCTCTTCCGGGGTGTCACCGAGCCATCCCAGATTACGATCCACCCGCTCCCAATAGAGAGCCTCGTCGTACTCGCCGCGGTATGTTTTCCGATCGGCCATGACGTCCCCTCACGAGTGAGAATCCGGTTCTCGAAACCGCGCCCGATATGCCCGGATCGCGGTATATCGAAGGACGCCGCGAAGCTTAGCAAGCCGACCGTTAGGTATCGGCCTAACTATTGATGGCACAGTCCGGACAAGGCGGGCGTCAAATACGGTTCAGCCGTACCGAAAGCAGCAAATGATGAACGCCGAAAACAACGGGGACGTCCAATGTGCCGGCCGCGTGCGAGAACGTTTCGGCCGTGACCGAATCAACCGCTCGTTATTGTGCATCGTGGATCCGCGGCGGCGCCGGCCACGCCGCCACATCGGCACGTCATCCATAATCGATTGTCAGGAGCCGACGATGACCACAGAGGCCTCGATTTTCGCCGTCGGGGACGTTTTCATCGACCGCGACGACCCGTCGACCGCGTTCCACTCCGCCAAAGAGTTCCTGCGCGGCGGCGACGTGCTATTCGGCAACTGCGAGGGCGCGTTCAGCGACATCTGGGAGCGTGCGCCGAGTTCGGGCTCGCCGGTCGTGGCGCCGGCCGTCAACGCCCGCCCGCTGGCCGAGGCGGGGTTCGACGTGGTGTCGCTGGCGAACAACCACAGTGTGGACGGCGGGTACGGCGCGCTGCTGAACACCTGCGCAACTCTTGCGGAACTCGGCGTCTCGCCGGTCGGAGCGGGAGCCGACATCGCGGCGGCCCGCCGGCCGGTCGTGGTCAACCGCGGCGGCCTGCGCGTCGCCTTCGTCGCCTACGCCTCGGTCTTCCCCTACGGCTACGAGGCCAAGGCGGCGGTGCCCGGGCTCGCGCCGCTGCGCGCGCACACCAGGTACACGCCGTGGGAGCCGAACGAGTGGCAGCCCGGCCTGGTCCCCCGCGTCACCACCGAGACCCTGGCGCAGGACCTCACGGCGCTGCGCGAGGACCTCCGGGCGGCGCGGGAGCGCGCGGACGTCGTGGTGGCCAGCTTCCACTGGGGCGACTTCACCCGCCCGTACGTGCTCACCGACCACGAACGGCGCTGCGCCCGCGTCGCGGTGGACGCCGGCGCCGACATCGTGCTCGGCCACCATCACCACATGCTGCGCGGCGTCGAGTTCTACCGCGGCAAGCCCATCTTCTACGGCCTGGGACACTACCTGTTCGACCTGCCCCGGCTGCGGGAGCGGCTGGCCAAGGACGGATACCTGAGCGCCACCGGCCCCGAGGACGAGCTCGCGCTGAGCCGCCGGTTCGGGGAGTACCGCATCCAGCCCAAGGAGGGCTACCCGCTGCTCCCCTTCCACGAGGACTCCCGGCTCACCGGCGTCGCGGTGGTCAGGGTCTCGGCGAACGACGGTCCCGTGGCGGTCGGCTTCCGCCCGGCCGTCATCGGCCCGGACAACGAGCCGGTGCACGCCTCCCCGGGCAGTGAGCAGTGGAAGAGCGTCGTGACCTACCTCGAACGATGCTGCGCCGAGGAGCGGCTCGCGACGCGGTTCGTCCCGCGCCAGGCCGGCTCTGGGCTGCCCGAGGACTGCGTGCAGATCCTGCCGGAGGACCGCGGCGAGGGCGGAGGCGCATAATCGAGTGACGGCCAGGGGTCGTGCGCTTCGCAGCGGGGAACGAGGAGACATGACCAGGACGGTTGAGAACAGGATCGACGCCGGTCCCGACATCGCCGCGGTGGCCGGGCTGCTGGGAGACCGCACCCGGGCCACCATGGTCAAGGCGCTGGTGGCCGACCGCGCCATGCCGGCCAGCGAGCTGGCCGCCCTGTCGGGGGTGTCGCGCCCGACCGCGAGCGAGCACCTGGCCCGGCTGGTCGAGCACGGCATCGTCAGCGTCGAGCGCTGCGGCCGCCACGCCTACTACCGGCTGGCCGGCCCTGAGGTCGCGACCGCCCTGGAGGCGCTGGCGGTGCTGGCGCCGATCCACCCGCCGAGGTCGCTGCGCTCCTCCTTCCACCTGGACAACCTGCGGCGCGCACGCACCTGCTACGACCACGTCGCGGGCCGGCTCGGCGTGGCCATCGCCGACGTGCTGCAGAGCCGGGGGCTGGTCAGGCGCACCGGGGACGGGCTGGAGCTCGACGTCCCCGTCTGGCAGGACCTGCGCCCGCTGGACATCGACTGCCGGCCGTCGCTGAAGGGCCGCCGGCCGGCGATCAGGGCGTGCGTCGACTGGAGCGAGCGGCGCCACCATGTGGCGGGCGCCCTCGCCGGAGCCATCACCCACCGGCTGTTCGAGCTGGGCTGGATCGTCCGGCCCCGCGACGGCGAGCGCGTGGTGAAGGTCACCGACGAGGGCTTCGACGGGCTGGCGCGGTCCTTGGGCCTGCCGGCGTCGGTGCTGAGGACCGACTCCGCGGACGATGAGCGCGGCGCCGCCTCGAGCTGACGAGCACGCCCCGGCCTGCCCGCCGCGAGGGCCGGCGCCGCTCCTGACCCTCCCGGCGCGGGCCGGGAGGGCCGGTGTCGATGGGCCGGTCAGTACCCGTGCGACAGCCGTACGCCGGGGCCGGTGACGCGCGGGTCGTCGATGTTGTCGACCAGGTTGCCGCTGGTGACGACGGACATGCCGTCGCCCTGGCCCTTCTTGAACAGCATGCCGGTCTCGCGCTTGACGCCCTGGCCGAGGATGGTGTTGCCGGTCACCGCGGCGTGCCCGGTGCCGTAGTTGACCTCGTCGAGCGCGAGGTAGACGTACTTGGCGTCCCGGGGCGGCGCGCCGGTGAGCCGGCGGGCGCGCGGGAAGGGCCCGATGCCGAGCTTGCGGGCCTTGCCGTAGGTGGCCAGCACGTCCGGCGGCGGCAGGAAGCGGTGGACGCGATTGCCGGTGACGGTCGTCGCGGCCTCGCCCTGCAGGTCGCAGCGGATGCCGTAGTAGGTCTGGCCGGCCGTCCCCTCGGCGCCGAAGTCCTCGATGTAGTTGTTCTGGATCGAGGTGCCGAAGCAGCGGTGGGCGTCGATCGCGTGCTTGGGGGTGGCGTACAGGTGCAGGTCGCTGAAGGTCC
The DNA here is from genome assembly GCF_040607455.1 of Sphaerisporangium sp. NPDC005289. Taxonomy (NCBI): domain Bacteria; kingdom Bacillati; phylum Actinomycetota; class Actinomycetes; order Streptosporangiales; family Streptosporangiaceae; genus Sphaerisporangium; species Sphaerisporangium sp. NPDC005289. The sequence goes on along the minus strand of NZ_JBEXGS010000014.1, from coordinate 158,752 downwards.
ACCCGGCCGCGTTGTCGGACTCGATGGCGCTCGCGCCGCTGAAGCCGATCCAGGAGCGCTGGAAGGTCCAGTCGGTGACGGAGTTGCCGGGGTCCACCACCCGCAGGCCCGCGCCGCCCGACCCTTCGATGTCGGCGTCGCTGATGATGCTGTTCACCATCGTGTTCTGCAGCAGGGTCCCGTTCTTGGAGGGGTTGCTGATGCGGATGCCGTCGGAGGGCGCGCCGTAGACGTCCACGTCGTAGATCCTGGCGTTCCACGACCGCAGCATGAGACCGACGGTCCCGGTGTTGTTGTCCCGGTTCCCGTCGAGGGTGAGCCGCTCGACGCGCACGGTGTCGGAGCTGTACTCGGCGTCGTTCACCCAGGACTCCGAGGCGAGCATGGCGGGCAGGTTCGCGCCGTCGGCCTGCTTGATGACCGTGCCGGCCTTGCCGTCGCCGCGGTAGGTGCGGCGGTCCAGGAGGGTGATGGTCGCGTTGATCAGGCACGGGCCCTTGAAGACGACCTCGTCGCCGTCGTGGGAGCCGTCGATCGCGGCCTGCATGACCGCGGCGTCCTGGCCGGCCGCGGCGCAGGTCACCTCCACGCGGGCGGCGGAGGCGGGAGCGGTCGGCAGGAAGGCCGCGACACCGGTCGCGGCCAGGGCGAGGGCGGCGGCGCCCGCCAGAGTGCGGGCGCGCGGCCGGGCGCCGGGCAGGAGTCGTAAGCCGGTCAGCGACCGGAGTCGTAAGCGGACCGCCGGGCGGTGTGGCGCGTTGGTGGAAGACACTTCCGTCCCCTTCGGAGTTCCGGTGGAGGTTCATGGAGGCACGCGGCGCGACAATTTCCCCGTATCCCCGCATGCCGGGATCATCATGACAGCTTCCGAAAACAAACGACGATCTTCACCGGCCCGGCGGCGGTGGCGCCCCGGCCCGCGTCGGCGGCGGGAAGCAGGCCCCATGAGCTGCGGAAAGTCCGCCGCATCGCATGAATGCGATATGTCGCGGCTACTGAAACTTTCAACTCTCTGGCGTAATATTTCATTACTCGGACCTGTCAGGTAATATCCCCTTAACATATGGGAGCGCTCCCACCCACCGGAACCCCCCCACCGGAAGACGGAGAACGCAACGATGCAACGTCCTGACCTGGCGCGGCACCCTCGCTGGACGATCCGCGCCCTCGCCCTGCTGACCGTGGCCGTCCTTGCCCTGGTCCCCTGGTTCGACACCGCCTCCGCACACGGGTCGGTCATCGACCCCGCCTCCCGCAACTACGGCTGCTGGCAACGCTGGGGCAACGACTTCCAGAACCCCGCCATGGCGCAGCAGGACCCCATGTGCTGGCAGGCCTGGCAGGCCAACCCCAACGCCATGTGGAACTGGAACGGGCTCTACCGCAACGGCGCCGCCGGCAACTTCCAGGCCGTGGTGCCGAACGGGCAGCTCTGCAGCGGCGGCCACACCGAAGGCGGCCGGTACAACGCGCTGGACACCGTGGGCGCGTGGAAGACCACCAACATCTCCAACACCTTCACCATCAAGCTGTACGACCAGGCGAGCCACGGCGCCGACTACTTCAAGGTCTACATCACCAAGCAGGGCTTCGACCCGAGCACGCAGCAGCTCGGATGGAACAACCTGGACCTGGTGACCACCACCGGCAGGTACGGCCAGAGCCAGAATTACTCGATCAACGTCAGCACCTCCGGGCACCGCGGGCGCGCGGTCGTCTACACCATCTGGCAGGCCTCGCACATGGACCAGGCGTACTTCATCTGCAGTGACGTGAACTTCGTCTGACCCGCCGCACCGGATCCGGCAGGCCCCGACGCCCGACCGCCGGACCACCTCTCCGCCCCGACCGCTCCGCCGGACGCCGCCGCGTCCGGCGGAGCTCGCGTCCGGGGGGGCGCCCGCCACCGCGTTCCGCGCGTTAGGCTGGTCACGCACCCCCGTGCCCTGGCGCGACACCCTGCCCCCGTGAAGGCGGCCAGCGACCCTTCACCCGAGACGCATCGTGAGCGCCACAGGCTCCGGCCGACGCCCGCGAAGCCGCGTTCCACCCGGATGAAGTGCCGGCGGGTGTCTCGAGTCGCGGGCTTCGGAGAGTGGGCAGGGCGTTGGTAAAGTCACTGGGTAGTCGTTCCGCGTCCTGGAGCGCCGTCCTGGCGAGGCGGGCTCCACGGCCGCCGGGCGGCGCGCGCCCTGGGGAAGGTGGCTGATGGGGACGGACGGCGGCGAGCGCGGGCGGCGATCCGCCCCCGTGACCACCTCGTCGGACGGCGCGGGACCGCCGCACACCGGCTCCGACGGCGCCGGACCGCGGCACACCGGCCCGATCACCGGCCTGGACGGCGTGCGACCGCGCACCGGCCCGAACGGCGCCGGACCGCGCACCGGCTCGGACGGCGCCGGACCGCACACCGGCTCGGACGGCGCCGGACCGCACACCGGCTCGGACGGCGTGGGATCGCGTACCGGCTCGGACGCCTTGATCCAGGCCGTGCTGGACGGCGTCCCCTCCCAGACCGCCTGGTACACCCCGATCCGCGACCAGGCGGGGGCGATCGTCGACTTCGAGATCCGCGCGGCCGCCCCGCAGGCCAAGGACGTGTACGGGCGCGTCGGCAAGGAGCTCGTCGGCCTGCGCACGGTCGCCTCCTATCCGGCCGTCGCCGGCAGCCCGCTGTGGGAGGGCTACCTGCGGGCGATGGAGACCGGCGGCCCGGAGGAGATCGCCCGGTACGTGCACGTGGACACCGTCGAGGGCGTGCCGCACCGGTCCAGCTTCACGGTGAAGGCGACGCGCGTCGCCGGAGGGTTGCTCGCCTCGTGGGCGCGCGACGACGACGAGCAGCGGCTGTTCGCCCGTCTCGCCCACACCGAGCGGCTCGGGCACCTGGGCTGGGGCTATTGGAACCTGGACACCGGCGACATCGAGTGGTCGCACCAGATGTACGCCATCCACGGCCGCGACCCGGACGACGGGCCGCTCGACCTGCGCGGCTACGCGGCCATCACACACTCCGAGGACCAGCCGGTGCTCCACCACGCGCTGGCCACCATCACCAACGCCGCGGGCCCCCACGAGTTCGAGATCCGCGTGTACGTCGGCGACGCGCTGCGCCATCTGCGCATCGTGGGCGAGGCCGGCCGGGACGGCTCGGGTCAGGCCGTCGAGGTCCACGGCGTGGCTCAGGACGTCACCGAATGGCGGTACGCGCACGACCAGCTGGCCCAGACCCGGCGGCGACTGGAGGAGGAGCTGCGGCTCACCGCGGAGCTACAGCACATCATCATGCCGGTGCAGGAGAGCCTGATCCACCTGCCGGGATTGCGGGTCGGCGTACGCTACGACGCCGCCCAGACGGCTCTGCTCGGCGGCGACTGGTACCAGGCGATGCCGCTGAGTGACCACCAGGCACTGCTGGCCGTCGGCGACGTCGCCGGGAGCGGGCTGCCAGCCGCGTCGGCGATGGCGAAGCTGCGGCACGCGATCACCGGGCTGGCATTCGCCGACCACGACCCCGACCGCATCCTCGGGGCGCTGAACCGCCTGCTGCGCGCGGTGCGCCCTGACGTGCTGGCCACCGCCGTGGTCGGCCGGTTCGACCGGCGCGACCGCACGCTGACCTTCACCCACGCCGGCCACCCGCCGATGCTGCTGGTGCGCGGGAGCGCCGTGCACCGGGTGCTGCATCCCGGAGTGCTCCTCGGGGTCTTCGACGACGCCAGTTATACTCACGCCGGCATACGACTGGAACCCGACGACCTTCTGGTGATGTACACCGACGGTCTGATCGAGAGGCCCGGTCGTGACCTCTATGAGGGGTTGGACATCTTGGCGGCCACCATCGCCGAGGTGATGCGCTCCGGGCCCCCGGACCGCCTGTCCGCCGTCATGGAGGCTCTGGTGCCGAGCAACACCAGCGACGACACCTGCATCCTCGTCGCGCACGTGACGCCGAACGTCCAGGAGAGCACCTGATGTCCGATCTGTACGTCTCCACCGATGCCGCCCAGTTCGCGGCCGAACGCCGCGGCGCCGTCGGACTGGTGACGCTCAAGGGCACCCTGGACTACACCGTCCGGCTGACCTTCGAGGACTTCCTCGACCAGGCGTTCACCCGGTGCGGGCCCGACCTGGTCATCGACCTGCTCGACCTGGACCTGCTCGACTCGCGGTCCACCGGCCTGCTCGTCAACTGCTGGAAGCGGTCGGTGGAGGCGGGCGGGTGGCTGGGGCTGGCCGCGGTGCAGCGCAGCGCGGCGCGCGTGCTGTGGATCACCGGCCTGGCCGCCCGCATCCCCGTCTACCCGACCGTCGAGGAGGCCCTGGCCGCCGCTCCCGCCACCGGCGGCTGACGCCGTCGCGCGGAGTTTCGCGGCCTGCACGTCACGCCCTCGTCGTACGGGAGCCCCGTGGCCGGCGTCCGCGACAGGACTCTCTGCGTCCGCGGTCAGCGCCGGCGACAGGACGCGCTCGTCGGCGGCGGCCGCGGTCAGCGCCGGCGACGGGACTCGCGCTCGGCGGCGTCCAGGGCGGCGGCCTGCTCGGGGGTCGGGGCCGCGCCGCCGAGGTGGGCGGGCTGCCACCACGCGCCGGCGGCGTCCGCGGCGCCGGGGTAGGCCCGCTGGACGCCGTCGAGCCGCCGCTCCATCGTGGCCCGCAGGGCGGCCGTCAGCTCCTCGGTGTCCTGCCCGGGCTTGGGGTACAGCGGCTCGCCGACGTCGATGGTGACCGGGATGTGCCGCTGGGTGAGGCGCTTCGGCCGGCCCTTGGTCCACATGCGCTGCGTGCCCCACAGAGTGACCGGGATCAGCGGCACCTCGGCCTCGGCCGCCATCCGCACGGCGCCGTTCTTGATCTGCTTGACGGTGAAGGAGCGGCTGATGGTGGCCTCGGCGAAGACGCCGACGACCTCCCCCGCCCGCAGGCGCGCGACGGCCTGGCCGTAGGCCCCCGCGCCCGCCGAGCGGTCGACCGGGATGTGGCGCATCGCGCGCATCAGCGGACCGGAGACGGGATGGGCGAAGACCTCCTTCTTGGCCATGAACCGGGTGAGCCGCCCGGCGGGCAGGGCGCCGTAGCCGACGAAGAGGAAGTCGAGGTAGCTGATGTGGTTGCTCACCAGGACCGCTCCCCCGCTCGCCGGGACGTGCTCGGCCCCTCTCACGTCGATGCGCACGTCGAGCGCCTTGAACAGCCCGCGCGCGGTCGTGATCACCAGGGGGTACACGATCTCAGCCATGCCTGCACCGTAACCTACGGACGGGTAACCTGCGGTGCGGGCGGGACGGCGGCGCCCGGCCGGCGCCCGGCCGGCGCGGTGGGCGAGCCGTCCGGGACCGGGTCAGTGGCCGCGGAAGGCCTCCTCCAGCCACCACGAGCCACGGTCGGCGGTGATCTTGGCGTGGACGAGCAGCGGGCGGTCGCGCGGGCCGTCCAGCCAGCGCGACACCCCGGCCAGGCCTGCGGGCTCCCGCACGGTCACCGTGTCCCAGCCGTACCCGCGGGCGACGGCGGCGATGTCGCACGGCGGGAACCGCACCCGGTCCAAGGCGTGCCCCTGCGGGCCGAAGTGGTGGACCTCGGCGCCGTAGGCCTCGTCGTCGTACACCACGACCACCATGGGCAGGCCCAGCCGGACGACGGTCTCCAGCTCGGCGACGCCCATCAGCGCGCCGCCGTCGCCGAGCGCCGCGACGGGAAGCAGGTCGGGACGGGCCAGCGCGGCGCCCACCGCCGTCGCGAGGCCCAGCCCGACCGACTGGAACGCCTGGGTGAAGCAGAAGGCGTTCTCGTCGGGCACCGACAGGTACATCGACGGGTAGCCCATGAAGTTGCCGGAGTCGACGGAGACGAGCCGCCCGGCGGGCAGCAGGTCGTCCAGGGCGATCGACAGCGTACGCGGGTCGATGCGGCCGCCGCCCGAGCCGTCGGTGTACGGGACGTCCCGCCAGGCGACCTCGCGGGCGATCCGCTCGGCCAGGGCAGGGGTGCGCCACCCCTCGTCGCCGCCCCGCGAATCCACGGCGCCGCCGCCGGACCCCGAACCCGGCGTCTCTCCGCGTGCACGCGAGCCCGGGCTCTCGCCGCGGGGGCGGGGCCCGAGGGCCTCGGCGACCGCGCGGGCGGTGGCGGCCACGTCGCCGGCGACGCCGAGGGCGACCGGGCGGTGCGCGCCGAGGGCGTCGTGGTCGAGGTCGACCTGGACGACGGTCGCGGAGGGCCCGATGAGCGCGCCGTGCCGCGTGGTCCACATGTTCAGCCCGCACCCCCAGCCGACGACCACGTCGGAGTCGCGGATCAGCTCGGCGGCGAGCGGCGAGGCGAACCCGCCGCTGACGTCCAGGCTCCACGGGTTGCCGACGAACAGGCCGCGGGCCACGGCCGAGGTGGCGAGCAGCGCGCCGGTGCGTTCGGCCAGCCGTTCCAACTCGCGCCGAGCCCGCCTCGCCCCGCGTCCGGCGACGAAGACGGGACGGCGGGCCCCGGCGAGCACCTTGGCCAGCTCGGCGGCCGCCTCGGGCGAAGGCCGCGCGCCGTGCTCGCCCGCGCCGTGACGCGGAACCGTGACGCCGTTCCCGGCGGGAGTCTCCACGTCGTCCACCCGCGCGTTCTGCAGGCCGAGCGGAAGGTTCAGCAGGACGGTCGCGCGCCGGTCGGCGGCCAGGCGGAAGGCCCGCGCGGTGTCGGCGACGGCGGTGGCGGCCGACTCCACCCGCGCGGGCACGGCTCCGACGGCGGCGGCCAGGGCGCTCTGGTCGATGTGGAAGTTGGAGCGGGGTTCGAGCGCCTCGGCGGCCAGGACGAGCAGCGGGGTTCGGCTCTTGGCCGCCTCGGTGATGCCGGTCATCGCGTTGGTCAGCCCTGGCCCCTGGTGCACGCTGAGGACGCCGACGGTGCCGCTCATGCGGGCGTAGGCGTCGGCCATGGTGGCCGCGCCGCCCTCGTGGCGGGCGGCGACGAACCGCACGCCGTGCTCGGCCAGCGCGTTGACCAGGTGGAAGTTGCCGCTGCCGACCAGCCCGAAGGCGGTGCGGACGCCGAGCTCCGCGAGGGCGCGGCCGACGGCGCGAGCGACGGTCATCGCTCGACGAGCGCCAGGACGCGCACGGGGCTGCCCGAGCCGCCGACGATGGGCAGCGGCGGGGCCAGGACGACCGATCCGGTGACCGGGAGCCGGTCGAGGTTGCGGAGCTGGGTCAGCCCGTACTTCCCCGCGCCGAGCATGAACGAGTGGCAGGGGAAGGCCGGGTCGAAGGAGTGCCCGGCCCCGGCGTCGGTGCCGACGGTCTCCACGCCGATGCCGCGGATCGGGGTCTCCTCGGCCAGCCATCGCGCGCACTGCGCCGAGATGCCCGGGGTGTGCGAGCCGGTCTCATCGGCGTTGAGGAACTCCGCCTGGTCGCCCGCGCGGGCGTCCCAGCCGGTGCGGTAGAGCAGCCAGCCGCCGTCGGGCAGCGCCCCGTTGGCCTTCTCCCACTCTTTGACGTGCTCGATCTGGAGCAGGAAGTCGTGGTCGGCCGCGGCGTGGGCCGCGAAGTCCAGGACGACGGCGGGGCCGATCAGGCTCGGCGGCGGCACCTGCGCGACGTCCTCGCCCTCGCGGCCGGTGACCCAGTGGATCGGGGCGTCGAAGTGCGTGCCGACGTGCTCGCCGGTCACGATGTCGTTCCAATACCAGGCGGGGCCGCGGTCGTCGTACCGGCTGATCTCGGTGAGCCGGAAGGGGGCGGTGTTGGCGAACGGCTCGGGCAGCATGAGGATCGGGGTGTCGGAGCTCAGTGGGGCGGTGAGGTCGACCACCTCGATGGCCCCGGTCCGGATCCCCTCGACGAGACTGCTCAACACCGACATCCTTGCCTCCCGCTCGTGACCGTAGGAACCGATACTCCTCCCTCCGGCCGCCCCGCGTCATCACCCGCGGCGCGGTCCGCGCCGGATCGCCCGGCGCTTGCCGGATGCCGCGAACGGGGAGAGATTTGCCGAAAGACCACCAACGCGAGTCGAAGGCCGGGTCATGAAGAAGCTCATCAACAGCACCGACTCCGTCGTCACCGACGCGCTCGCCGGGATGGCCGCGGCCCACCCCGACCTGCGGGTCGACCTGGCGCACAAGGTCGTGTACCGCCGGGCGGCGCCCACGCCCGGCAAGGTGGGGCTGGTCTCGGGCGGCGGCTCGGGCCACGAGCCGCTGCACGCGGGCTTCGTCGGCCACGGCATGCTGGACGCCGCGTGCCCGGGAGAGATCTTCACCTCCCCCGTCCCCGACCAGATCATCGAGGCCTCGCACGGCGTGGACGGCGGCGCGGGGGTGCTGCACATCGTCAAGAACTACACCGGCGACGTGATGAACTTCCAGATGGCCGCCGAGGTGTGCGCAGAGGAGGGCGTCGAGGTCGGCACCGTCCTGGTCAACGACGACGTCGCCGTCAAGGACTCCCTCTACACCGCCGGGCGCCGCGGCACGGGCGCCACCGTCTTCGTCGAGAAGATGACCGGGGCGCTCGCCGAGACCGGGGCCCCGCTGGGCGAGGTGGCGAAGCTCGGCGGGCGGGTGAACGCGCGCAGCCGGTCGTTCGGCGTCGCGCTGTCGTCCTGCACCGTCCCGGCGGCGGGCGGGCCGACCTTCGACCTGGGGGACGCCGAGGTGGAGCTGGGCATCGGCATCCACGGCGAACCGGGCAGGACGCGCGCGCCCGCGGCCCCGGCGCGCGAACTCACCCGCGTCGCCATGGACGCCGTCCACGACGACCTGCCGTTGTCCGGAGAGGTCCTGGTGATGGTCAACGGCATGGGCGGCACCCCGCTCGTGGAGCTGTACGTCGTGTTCGCCGAGGTCGCCGCCTACCTGCGCGAGAAGGGGGCCGTTCCGGCGCGCAGCCTGGTCGGCAACTACGTCACCAGCCTGGACATGCAGGGCTTCTCGGTCACCGTGTGCCTGCTGACCGACCAACTGACCCAGTTGTGGGACGCTCCGGTGCAGACCCCGTCCCTGCGCTGGGGCCGCTGACCCATGGACGCCCGGTTCTTCACCGCCTGGGTCGAGGAGACGGCTCGTGCCGTCGCCGCCGACCGTGACCGCCTGACGCGGCTCGACGCCGCGATCGGTGACGCCGACCACGGGACCAACCTGGACCGCGGCTTCACCGCCGTCCGCGAGGCGCTGTCCGCCGCGTTCCCCGGCACTCCCGGAGCCGTTCTCACGCTGACCGGCACGACCCTCATCCGCAAGGTCGGCGGCGCCTCCGGCCCGCTGTACGGCACCGTCTTCCGGCAGATGGGCGCCGTCCTCACCGCCGCGCAGCGCGAAGGGCCGGGCGAGCCGGCGGGTCACGGCCCGGCGGGGCGGTCGTTACCGCCGTCGGCCGGGGACGCTCCCGGGCCCGAGGGGCCCGAGGAGCTCGAAGAGGAGGTCACGGTGACGCTCGCCGATCTCGCCGCCGCGTTCGAGGCGGGGCTGGCCGGGGTGCGCAAGCTCGGCGGGGCGCAGGAGGGCGACAAGACCATGGTCGACGCCCTGGCGCCCGCCACCCGTGCCCTCTCCGGCGCCGTGAGCGCCGGCCGCGGAGCGCGGGAGGTGTTCGACGCCGCGCTCGCCGCGGCCCGGGAGGGGGCCGTGGCGACCGTCCCCCTGATGGCGCGCAAGGGGCGGGCCAGCTACCTGGGTGAGCGGAGCATCGGCCACGAGGACCCGGGCGCCGCCTCCACGGTCCTGCTGTTCGTCGCCCTGCGCGCGGCGGCGGGCGGCTGACCGATGAGCATCCCCGAACGGCGGGTCGGCATCGTCCTGGTCTCGCACAGCGACGCCCTGGCCAGGGAGGCGGCGGCGCTTGTGCGGCAGATCGCGGGCGCGCACGCGCGCGTCGCGCCGGCCGGAGGGACCGACGAGGGCGGCTGCGGCACCAGCGCCGACAAGATCGCCGCGGCCGTCGAGGAGGTCGACCAGGGAGCCGGCGTGGTGCTGATCCCCGACCTCGGCAGCTCGGTGCTCACCGCCCGCCTGTTCGAGGAACCCGGCTCGGTGGTCATCGCGGACGTGCCGTTCGTCGAGGGGGCCATCTCCGCCGCCGTCCTGGCCGCCACCGGCGCCCCGCTCGCGGACGTCCTGGCCGCGGCGCAGGAAGCGAGGACCTACCGCAAACTCTGACCGGCGGCGGGCTCTCCCGGCCGGCCGGGGCAACAGGCGCCGGCCGGGAGACCAGGCCGCTAGGCCGCCATCGGCAGCAGGACGGCGAGCACGACCGACAGCAGGCAGAGGACCGCGGCGGGCGCGGTCTTGTCGAACTTGTCGCCCGTCCGCACGTGGACGACCACCGCGCCCGCCATGAGCAGAGCCAGGCCCACGGCGGCGGCGATGCCCAGCGGCACGACCCACAGGCCGATGACCAGACCGGCGGCGCCGGCGACCTCGGGCACTCCGATCAGGCGGTACTTGGGGTAGTCGATGCCGAGGTGCTGCGCGCTCTCCCGCATCGCCGCCGCTCCGGCCAGCTTGGCCACGCCGGAGGCGGCGAAGGTCGCCGCGAGCAGGATGGTGAGGACGATCACGGCGATGTTCATGGGAACGGCTCCAGCTCTGGGAGTTCAAAGATCGGATGAAGTGCAGGAAGAGTATCTGCTTCAGATTTGGAACCCACAAGGGGTTAGACTCCGGACATGGATGCGGACGGGGCGGACCACCTGGTCTGCGGTCATCTGTTCCACGTCTTCGCGCTGCTGGGCAAGCGGTGGAACGGCCTGATCATCGGAGCGCTGCTCGGCGGTCCCGCCCGCTTCAGCGAGCTCGAACGGGGCATCCCGGGCATCGGCGGTCCCATGCTGTCGCGCCGGCTGGTCGAGCTCGCCGAGGTCGGCCTGGTCGAACGGCACGTCGAGACCGGCCCGCCGGTCGAGGTGTCCTACCGGCTCACCCCGGCGGGCGAGGGCCTGCGCCCGTCGGTGGAGGAGCTGCGCCGATGGGGAGAGAGGTTCTGCGGCTCACCTCCCCCGCCCGCCTGCTCCTGACCGTTGACGGCGGCCGGCCGGGCGCGCCGATCGCCCGGCGCCCGGAGGCGGGCGCGCCGGCCGCGCTCGCGAAACGCTTCGATACCGCGGAGCGAAACCTTTGCGACGCAGGTGGGAACGGGGAGCTAATCGGCCGCCCGGGCCGCGGCGGGCACGGGGACGGCCCCGGACGGCTCCACGTGAACCGGGGCCCAAAACGCCGTGACCGTGTCGCAGGGAATGGCCGATTTCATAACTCGTTGCAAACCCTAACGGCGCCGGCGGCGCCGGCGGCCGGTGGAGGAACGCGACCGGCCCGCCCGGCATTCCCGGACGCCCGTACGCCCCGCCGGGCGCGTACCTCGCATGAGGAGGCGCACGGCGATGCCGCGACAGGCCGCGCCCGAGAACCACGGCGGCACCCCCACCAGGTACGCGGGCATCACCGTTGCGCTCGCACCGGGTCCGCGAGGATCGCCGTGGCGCCCGCGCCGGATCCGCGGGACGAGCCGTGGCGCCCGCCGCGAACATGAATATTCATCGGGATATCACCCCGGATATTCCGGCGTTGATACAAGTGTACCGTGATGGCCGTCTTGACGTATCCGGCGGACGCATCTTAGAGTTTCGACGGGATTAGGGGCAGGGAATGGGGCTTCCTGCGCACGGGGAATCACCATACGCCGGGCGACCGGCCGCGTACTCGACACTTCGCGCGCACTGTTCCGGTATTCAATTATTTAATTCCGGCCGTCGCACATGAGAGTGACTCATGACATACTCCGCCGCGTACTTCGCGGGCCCCCGGCCGTTGGCGGCCGGCATCCGCCGCACACCGCACCGCGCCCCGGCCGGTGAGGGGGGGCGCCGATGAACGACCCCATCGCCATCATCGGAATGGGGTTCAGGCCCCCCGGCCCGTCCGGCCCCGGCGACCTGGAAGGGCCGCTCGAAGACGCCCTGGTCACCGCCGTCGAGCCCCCCGGCCCCTCCTCCAGGAACGCGCCAATGCCCGACCGGCTGTACCTCGACACGCACGCGCCCCCCGTCGGCAGGGGCCGCACCCATCTCGGCGTCGGGGGGCCTTTCGCGCGCGCGGACAGCGTGTACGCCGAGGCGAGGAGGCGCAGGCCCGGCAGGAGGGGGCGGCCGCGGGACGCGCGGGGATGGCTCCCGGACGCGGAGGGGCTCCTGTCGCACGCCGACGGGCTCCTCCCCCACGCGCAGAGGCTTTCTCCGGACGCGGACGGCCTCCTCCCGCACGCGGAGGGGCTCGTGCCGGACATGCACGGCTTCGACGCGGTGCTCTTCGGCATGGACGCCGACCAGGCGGCGGGCCTGGACCCGCGCCAACGCCTGCTGATGATGACCGCGTGGGAGGCGCTGGAGGACGCCGGCCTTCGCCCGAGCCGCGTCGCGGGCGGCCGCACGGCCGTCTTCATCGGAAACGCGCACATGGACGAGCCCGAACGTCCCTCCCGCCCATCCCGTGCCCCCCTCAGGACGCTCACCCCGCGCGACCACCGCGGCACGCTCTCCCGGCGGTTGTCGGCCACCTTCGGACTGTGCGGGCCGAGCGTGACCCTGGACACCGCCTGCACGTCCTCGCTGACCGCCGTCCATCTGGCCTGCCAGAGCCTGCGCACCGGCGATACCGGCCTGGCGCTCGCGGGCGGGATCGACCTGCGACCGCTCGCCGACGAGGGCGCCCCAGGTCCCTGGGACGCGCTGACGGTCCAGGACGCCCGCCGCGGGTTCGCCCGCGTGCCGGCGCGCGGACGCCGCCAGGGGGATGGCGTCCGGGTCGTCGTGCTCAAGAGGCTCGACCGCGCCCTCGCGGACGGCGACGCCATCCGCGGCGTCATCCTCGGCACGGCGGTCTCCAGCGACGGCGCGACGGACGGTCCCGTGCTCAGGCCGGCCGCGTCCGGCATGATCGACGCGCTCCGCTGGGCGTACCAGGACGCCGGAGCCGACCCCACGGCCGTCGACCACCGCGAACGGCCGCCGCTCGCGGGAGCGGACGGAGGTGAAGACGGCTCGGGGCACGTGCGAGCGGACTCCGGCATGGCCGGGCTGATGAGCACCGTCCTGCGCCTGGAGCAGGAGCCGCGGCAGGACCTGGACCTGGATCTGGAGTACGGCATGGCGCCGCCGACGCCCGCTCCCGACGGCCCAGGGACGCCCGTCCCGTGGCACCGGCCGGCCGTTCCCGCGTCGCCCGCGCCACACGACCTGCCCGAGGGGGCCGTCGCCAGGGTGAGCGGCACGGGGTTGTCGGCGGTGAACGTGCACGTCGTGCTCGGCCGGGCACCGGCCGTGCCGCCCCGCCGCTCCCCCGCGTCGCGGCGCCACCACCTGTTCACCATGTCCGCCCTCAGCCAGGAGGCACTGGCCCGGCTGGCCCGCGCCTACCTCGCCCTGCTCGAAGGCGACGACGCCCCGCCGCTGAGCGACCTGTGCTACAGCGCGGCCGTCCGCCGCGACCACCACCCACTCCGGTTCGCCGCGGTCGTGGAGTCGGCGGGAGACCTGCGCGAGGCGCTGGCGGCTTTCCCTCAGCCGCGCCCCTCGACCGGCGCGCCGCTCGACGGCCTCGCCGCCAGGTACCTGCGCGGGGAGGAGCCCACCGACTGGGAGGGCGCCTTCGACGTCGGAGCGGTGTTCGTCCGTCTCCCCCTCTACCCGTGGCGAGCCGCCCCTCACTGGTCCGGCTGACCCGCCACCACGGCCGGCGCACGCCATCGCGGCGCTTCCGCGATCGCGGCCACGGGACGGACGCCCTCGCGGACAGGGGCGGACGCCTCTGTGGTCAAGGGCGGGCGCCTCTGTGGTCAGGGACGGACGCCCCGCGATCAGGGGCGGACGTTCCGGTCAAAGGACGGACGTTCCGGTCAAAGGACGGACGTTCCGGTCAAAGGACGGACGTTCCGGTCAAAGGACGGACGTTCCGGTCAAGGGGCGGCCGTCCTCGCGGCCTTGGCGGCGAGGACGGCGGACGGCGGGACCTCGACCAGGCGGGACAGGACGAACTCCCCGAGTGCCTTGGCCTGGGCGTCGAAGCGGCTGGTCGCCGTCGCCCCCTCCCCCAGCAGGCCGTGCACCACGAAGTTCAGCGCGCGCAGGTTGGGCAGCTCGTGGCGGTCGATCGGCAGGCCGGCGGCCTCGGGGAGCAGTTCGCGCAGCCGGTCGACGGTGAGCGCGCGCCGCATCCAGCCATAGGACTCCTCGTCGCGCGCCCACAGGCCGAGGTTGGCGTTCCCGCCCTTGTCTCCCGACCGCGCGTCGGCCACCTCACCCAGCGGCACCCGCACCGGGGAGTCGCCCGCGTCCTCCGGCGTCACGGCCCGCCCGCTCACGGTCGGTCGCCCGGCCCGCCCCTCCACAGCCGGTTCACTCGGGGGCGGTTCACCCAGGGCCGGCCCGCTGCCGGCCGGGGAACCGGCCGGTCGGCGCATAGTCGGGCCGGTCAGAGCGGGGCCGGTCAGAGCGGGGCCGGTCAGGATGGGGTCGGCGGTGGGGGGCCAAGGGACGGGCTCGACGGTGCCGTCGGGCAGGACGACGCGGTGGTCGACCTCGGTGATCGGGACGGTCGCCGGCCAGTACGTGCCGTAGCTGCGCGCTCCCTGGGGCGTCCCTGTGGCGTAGAACCCGGGATAGCTGCCGAGTGCGAGCCCGACGACCAGGCCGGAGAACGCCCGTCCGACGGCCTTCTCCTGCGGTCCCTTGACCGCGACGCGCAGCAGGCACGAGGCGGCGTTCTGGTCGGCGGCGTCCGGCGCGGCCGTGCCGACGCGCTGGAAGTCGGCCGAGCACCCCTCGCCCAGCCCCTCCCGCACCGCGCGCTCGGCGAGCGCGGCCTTCTCCTCGATGTGGCGGCCGGTCAGCACGAGGGTGATCTCGTTCTCGTAGCCGCCGAGCGCGGTGATCGCGACCTTGGCGAAGGGCGGCGGGGGCGCGCCGCGCGTCCCGCTGATCTCGACGCGGTCCGGGCCGGCCTGCCTCAGCGTCACGGTGTCCAGGAGCGTGGTCACGTCCGGGTTCAGGTACCGGGTGCCCTGGATCTCGTAGACGAGCTGCGCGGTGACCGTGCCGACCGTCACCGCTCCCCCGGTGCCCGGGTGCTTGGTGATGACCGCGCCGCCGTCGGCCGCGACCTCGGCGATCGGGAAGCCGGGACGGGTCAGGCCGGGGAGCTCCAGGAAGGAGGAGTAGTTGCCGCCGGTGGCCTGCGCGCCGCACTCGATGACGTGCCCGGCGGCGACGGCCCCGGCGAGGCGGTCCCAGTCGTCGCGGGCCCAGCCGTGCCACCACGCCGCCGGTCCGGCGGTGAGCGCGGCGTCGCTGACCCGGCCGCAGACGACGATGTCGGCGCCGGCCGAGAGCGCGCGGGCGATGCCCCATCCGCCGAGGTAGGCGTTGGCGGTGAGCGGCGTGAGCCCCGACCCGGCGAGCGGGGTGCCGCGCTCGGCGTGCGCCAGCGGGTGGCCGGCGGCCTGGAGTTCGCCGAGCCGGTCCAGCAGGTCGTCCCCGGTGACGCAGGCGACGCGCGGCGACAGACCGGCGGCGTCCGCCAGGGCGGTGAGACGGGCGGCCAGCCCGCGCGGGTTCAGCCCGCCCGCGTTCACGACCACCTTGGTCCCCCGGTCGAGGACCGCGCCGAGGACGGGGGCGAGCTGCGCAGGAAAGCTCGCGGCGTAGCCGGCCTCGGGGTCGCGGGCCCGCCCCTTGGCCAGGACGAGCATCGTCACCTCGGCCAGGTAGTCGCCGGTGACGACGTCCACCTCGCCGCCGGTCACCATCTCGGCGATGGCCGTGTGCCTGTCCCCGTAGAACCCCGAGGCGTTGGCGATGCGGACCGGCCGGCGCGCGGCGTCCATCGCGCCCTCCTCACCTGCTCACCCGAACGATCTTTCCGCCTACTGTGCCACGCCGGCGGCGTCCGCCGTACAGATCGCCCGGAGGAAGCGCGTGCGGGCCGGCCGGAGCCCGGCCGGCCCGCACGTCGCGATCAGACGAGGTCGAACCGGTCGAGGTTGGACACCTTGACCCACGCGGCGACGAAGTCCTTGACGAACTTCTCCTTCGCGTCGTCGCAGGCGTAGACCTCGGCGAGCGCGCGCAGCTCGGAGTTGGACCCGAACACCAGGTCGGCGCGGCTGCCGATCCACTTGACCTGGCCGGTGGCGTCGTCGCGGCCCTCGAAGGTGCCGGCGTCCTCGGCGGTCGCCTTCCACGTCGTGCCCAGGTCGAGCAGGTTGACGAAGAAGTCGTTGGTCAGGGTGCCGGGGGTCCGGGTGAAGACGCCGAGCGGCGACTGCTGGTAGTTCGCGCCCAGGACGCGCAGGCCGCCGACCAGGACGGTCATCTCGGGGGCGCTGAGGGTCAGCAGGTTGGCCCGGTCGAGCAGCAGGTACTCGGCCGGCAGCCGGTTGCCCTTGCCGAGGTAGTTGCGGAAGCCGTCGGCGGACGGCTCGAGCGCGGCGAACGACTCGACGTCGGTCTGCTCCTGCGAGGCGTCCACGCGGCCCGGCGTGAAGGGCACCTCGACGGCGAAGCCGGCGTCCTTGGCGGCCTTCTCGACGGCGGCGGCGCCGGCCAGCACGATGAGGTCGGCGAGCGAGATGCGCTTGCCGCCGGTCTGGGCGGCGTTGAAGGACTCCTGCACGCCCTCCAGGGTGCGCAGCACCGTCGCGAGCTGGTCGGGGTCGTTGACCTCCCAGCCGTTCTGCGGCTCGAGGCGGATGCGCGCGCCGTTGGCGCCGCCGCGCTTGTCGCTGCCGCGGAAGGAGGAGGCCGACGCCCAGGCGGTGGACACCAGCTGCGACACCGGCAGGCCGGAGTCCAGGACGCGGCTCTTGAGGAAGGCGATGTCCTCGGCGTCGACGAGCTCGTGGGTCACCGGGGGCAGCGGGTCCTGCCAGAGCAGCGTCTCCGAGGGGACCTCCGGGCCGAGGTAGCGCACGACCGGGCCCATGTCGCGGTGGGTCAGCTTGAACCACGCGCGGGCGAAGGCGTCGGCGAACTCGCCGGGGTTCTGCAGGAACCGCCGCGAGATCTGCTCGTAGATCGGGTCGACGCGCAGCGCGAGGTCGGTGGTGAGCATCGTCGGGGCGTGCGTCTTCAGCGGGTCGTGGGCGTCGGGCACGGTGCCGGCCCCGGCGCCGTCCTTGGGCTTCCACTGGTGGGCGCCGGCGGGGCTCTTGCTCAGCTCCCACTCATAGCCGAACAGGATCTCGAAGAAGCTGTTGTCCCAGGTGATCGGGGTGTTGGTCCACGCGCCCTCGAGGCCGCTGGTGATGGCGTCGCCGCCCTTGCCGGTGCCGAAGGAGTTCTTCCAGCCGAAGCCCTGGTTCTCCATGGGAGCGGCCTCGGGGTCGGGGCCGACGTGGTCGGCGGGGCCGGCGCCGTGGGTCTTGCCGAAGGTGTGGCCGCCCGCGATGAGGGCGACGGTCTCCTCGTCGTTCATCGCCATCCGGCGGAAGGTCTCACGGATGTCGCGGGCCGAGGCCAGCGGGTCGGGGTTGCCGTTCGGGCCCTCGGGGTTGACGTAGATCAGGCCCATCTGCACCGCGCCGAGCGGGCTCTCGAGCTCGCGGTCGCCGGTGTAGCGCTTGTCGTCCAGCCAGGTGGACTCGGGGCCCCAGTACACGTCCTCCTCGGGCTCCCAGACGTCCTCGCGGCCGCCGGCGTAGCCGAAGGTCGTGAAGCCCATCGACTCAAGGGCGACGTTGCCGGCCAGGATCAGCAGGTCGGCCCACGAGAGCGCCTTGCCGTACTTCTTCTTCACCGGCCACAGCAGGCGGCGGGCCTTGTCCAGGTTGCCGTTGTCGGGCCAGCTGTTGAGCGGGGCGAAGCGCTGCTGCCCGGCGCCGGCGCCGCCGCGGCCGTCGCTGATGCGGTAGGTGCCCGCGCTGTGCCACGCCATGCGGACCATGAACGGGCCGTAGTGGCCGTAGTCGGCCGGCCACCAGTCCTGCGAGGTGGTCAGCACCTGGGCGATGTCCTGCTTCACGGCCGGGAGGTCCAGGGACTTGAACGCCTCGGCGTAGTCGAACTCCTCACCGAAGGGGTTGGCCACGGCGGGGTTCTTGGCGAGGATCTTCACATTCAGCCGCTCCGGCCACCACTGGCGGTTTCCGCCGCCCTGGGTCGGGTGCGGGGCGCGCTCGTGCGCGACCGGGCAGCCACCTCCGCCCTCCGCCTTGGCGTCGGTGACGATTGCATCATGGTTCTCGGACATGGAGATCCTTAGGGACTAGGCGAATATCAGGGTGCTCAGGAACTGCGGGCGGTGGAACAGTCGTGGCACAGGCCCCAGTAGGTGACCTCGGCCTCGTCTATCGAGAACGCGTGGTCGTCGGAGGCGGTCAGGCACGGCGCCTCGCCGACCGCGCAGTCGACGTCGGCGACGACGCCGCACGAGCGGCACACGACGTGGTGGTGGTTGTCACCGACGCGCGACTCGTAGCGGGCCACCGAGCCGGACGGCTGGATGCGGCGCACCAGGCCCGCGGCCGTCAGCGCGTGCAGCGAGTCGTACACGGCCTGGTGGGACACCTCGGGGAGGTCACGGCGCACGGCGCGGATGATCGAGTCGGTGTCGGCGTGCGGATGCGCGTACACCGCGCTCAGCACCGCCACCCGTGGACGGGTCACGCGCATCGCCGCGCCGCGCAGCATCCGCTGGTATTCCGAGGTCGTGGCCACCGCAAAAGACTGGCCTATTTTCTTGAATCAGTCAAGAATACGCGCCGCCGAGTCGGACGATGTTCACCCGGCGGACACGCGGAGTCCCCGGGCCGGGGAGGATGAGCGGGTCACCTGGCACGGCGGGAAGGATGCGCGCGTCACCCGGCACGGCGGGGAGGGACGGCCGGTGACCGGTACGCGCACAGGACGCCTCAGACCCGGAATCCGGTACGTAGCATGCTGCATGTCAACATTCGGGACGGCAAGGGGTGTTCCGGTCATTCAGCGGTAGAGTCCCCCAGGAGTCGAATCACAGCGGAAAGGTCCCCCCTCGGTGCGAACGGTCGGCGGCGCGTCCAGCCTCACGGAGCAGGTGATCGCGGCCGTCCGTGAGGCGATCCACTCCGGCGAGCTCCGTCCCGGCGAGCTGTACTCGGTGTACCAGCTCGCCGCGCAGCTCAACGTCTCACGCACGCCCGTGCGCGAGGCCATGCTGCGCCTGGCCGAGGCGGGCATGGTCCGCTTCGAGCGCAGCCGGGGCTTTCGCGTGCTGCGGCGCGACCCCAAGGAGATCGCCGAGGTGTTCCAGCTCCGGCTGCTGCTGGAGGTCCCGGCGGCGCGCGTCGCCGCCCGCCGCGCCGGTCCCGAGGTCGTCGAGGGCATGCGCGGCGAGCTGGCGCTGATGCGCGCCGCCGCCGAGCAGGACGACGAGCCGCGTTTCATGCGCCACGACCGCGCCTTCCACGACCTGCTGCTGAACGCCGGCGCCAACCGCAGGCTCGTCGGCATCGTCGGCAACCTGCGCGACGCGACGATGACGCTGGGCGCCTCCACCGTCGACCGCTCGCGCTCGCTGGTGGACATCGCCGCAGAGCACGAGCCGATTTTGGCCGCGGTGGAGGCCGGCGACGCCGCCGCGGCGGCCGCGGCGATGCGCGCCCACGTCGCGCGCAGCGGCGAGCTGCTGCTGGCGCAGGTCGCGGCCGAGAACGGCGTCGCCGCCGACCCCGAGGACGTCGACCTGATCCGCGCCCCCGGCGTCGCCGAGGCCGAGTCCTAGCACGCCGGTCCGCCGGCCCGCGATCCGCCGGGCCGCGGATCGCCGGCCCGCGGATCGGCGGGCCGCCCTGCCGAGGCCCGCGCCTCCCGTGCGCGCCGCCGGCGGGGCGGGGAAGGCTACCGGGGCGGTTCGGCGGGGAAGTCGGTGTCGCGGTACTCCCCGGCGGGGCGGTCGCCGGCGGCGGCGTGCTTGTCCCGTTCGCCGTCGCGCAGCTCCACCCGCCGGATCTTGCCCGAGATGGTCTTGGGCAGCTCGCCGAACTCCAGCCGCCGCACCCGCTTGAACGGCGCGAGGTGGGCCCGGCAGTGCGCGAAGATGGCCGCCGCGGTCGCGGCCGTCGGGTCCCACCCGGCCGCCAGGACCACGTACGCCTTGGGCACCGCCAGCCGCACCGGGTCGGGGGACGGGACGACGGCGGCCTCGGCGACGGCCTCGTGCTCGATCAGCACGCTCTCCAGCTCGAACGGCGAGATGCGGTAGTCCGAGGCCTTGAACACGTCGTCGGTGCGGCCGATGAAGGTGATGTAGCCCTCGGCGTCCCGGGCTCCGATGTCGCCGGTGTGGTAGTAACCGCCGGACATGGCCTCGGCCGTGCGCCCGTCGTCGCCGTGGTAGCCGGCGGTCAGCCCGAGCGGGCGGCGGGCCAGGTCCAGGCAGATCTCGCCCTCCTCGGCCGGCTCTCCGGTGATCGGGTCCACCAGGACCACCCGGTACCCGGGCGCGGGACGTCCCATCGCGCCCGGCTTGAGCTGCTGCCCGGGCGTGTTGGCCACCTGGACGGTGGTCTCGGTCTGCCCGTAGCCGTCGCGGATGGTCAGCCCCCAGGCGGCGCGCACCTGGTCGATCACCTCGGGGTTGAGCGGCTCACCCGCGCTGACCGCCTCGCGCGGCGGGGTGCGCAGGCACGACAGGTCGGACTGGATGAGCATCCGCCACACCGTGGGGGGCGCGCAGAAGGCGGTGACCCCGCAGCGGTCGATCTCGCGCAGCAGCCGCGCCGCGTCGAAGCGGGTGTAGTTGAACACGAACACGCACGCCTGCGCGTTCCAGGGCGCGAACACGTTGCTCCAGGCGTGCTTGGCCCACCCCGGCGAGGAGATGTTCAGGTGCACGTCCCCGGGCCGCAGCCCGATCCAGTACATCGTGGACAGGTGGCCGACCGGGTAGGAGGCGTGGGTGTGCTCCACGAGCTTGGGCCGGGCCGTGGTCCCCGAGGTGAAGTACAGCAACAGCGGGTCGTCGGCCGCGGTGGGCCCATCCGGTTCGAAGGCGGGGTCGTGGTCGTAGGCGGCGGCGTAGTCCAGCCAGCCGGGCACCGGCCCGCCGACGGCCACGCGGGTGTAGGCGCCGGGCACGCCGTCGAACTTGGCGGCGTCCGCCGCGCCCGCGACCACGTGCCGCGCGCCGCCGCGCTCGACGCGGTCGCGCAGGTCGGCGGGGCCGAGCAGCGGCGCCGTGGGGATCAGCACCGCCCCCAGCTTCATCGTCGCCAGGATCGTCTCCCACAGCTCGACCTGGTTGCCGAGCATGAGCACCAGGCGGTCGCCGCGGCGCACGCCCTGGGCGCGCAGCCACCCGGCCACCTGCGAGGAGCGGCGGGACATGTCGGCGAAGGACAGCCTGCGCTCGGAGCCGTCCTCCTCGACGATCCACAGCGCGGGGTCGTCGTTGCCCCTTGCGATGACGTCGAACCAGTCGAGCGCCCAGTTGAACCGGGACGGCGCCGGCCATTCGAACTTCTCGTAGGCGGTGGCGTAGTCCTCGCGGTGGGCGAGCAGGAAGTCGCGGGCCGCGCGGAACACCTCCGTGCCGTCAGTGGTCTGCACCATGTCGTTCTCCTCCCGGCGCTGCCGTGCCTGCACGATGGTGGACCCGGACGGCCCCCTCGTGCCACCCCCGGACGGCGCCGGACGCCGCTCCCGCCCGGCCCGCGCACCGCGTTCACGGCCGTGACCTGCGCCTTCGGGCGGAGTTATCATCGAAGAGAGGAAGCGATCGAACGCCTGAACGCCTTCGGCCTCGCGGCGCCGCCCCGCTCGGGCGGCGCTTGGACCCGGCTCTGCGCATGGCCGACCGCTTCCTCCATCTCTGCCCGCCGCTCCCCGAGGTGTGCGGCGCCGGCGGGGGCGGCGTCCACGGCGAGGTGACGCTCAGAGCGAGGGCGACAGCTGAGGAGAGGCGTTCAGCTCCGGTAGAGGCGCTCGGCGTACTGGGCGCCGTAGTAGCGCTCCAGCTCCGCGAGGCTCTCCTCGGTCGGCTGGATGGCCTTGACGATCTGCGCGTGCGGCGGCAGGACGCCCGGGTCCCAGGTGGCGGGCTTCCAGAGCGACGAGCGCATGAACGCCTTGGCGCAGTGGAAGAAGATCTGCTCGATCTCCACGACGAGGGCCAGTTGCGGCCGGTGTCCCTTGACGACCATCTGGTCGAAGAACGGGGCCTCGCGCAGCAGGCGGGCGCGGCCGTTGATGCGCAGCGTCTCGTTGCGGCCGGGCACGAGGTAGATCAGGCCGACGTGCGGG
The DNA here is from genome assembly GCF_040607455.1 of Sphaerisporangium sp. NPDC005289. NCBI lineage: Bacteria > Bacillati > Actinomycetota > Actinomycetes > Streptosporangiales > Streptosporangiaceae > Sphaerisporangium > Sphaerisporangium sp. NPDC005289. The sequence goes on along the minus strand of NZ_JBEXGS010000014.1, from coordinate 136,501 downwards.
TTGGCCAGGACGTTGAGGAAGCCGTCGGCCCGGCGGTTGCCCGGGCGCTCGGGGATGGCGATCGTGGTGTCGTCCAGGACGAGCGTGAACCCGGGCGGGTCGCCCTTCGGTGAGACGTCGCAGGCGCCGTCCGCGTCCGCCGTGGCGATCAGGCAGAACGGGGAGGCCGCGAGCCACTCACGGTCGAGCTCGTGCAGGGCCGTGCGCTCCTTGGTGACCGCCCGGGGCATCACCTCGCCGAGCAGCGCGCGCAGCTCGGCTTCGGAGGTGACCTCGGCGTATCCCTCCCGCGAGGCCCGCGTGCCGGACGCCGCGCCGGACGCGCGCCCGATGGCCTCCTCCAGCCGGTCGGCCGCACAGGCGGCCCCGCTCTCCTCGACGTCCTGGACGTTCTCCGGCACGGTGTCCCCTTCCGCTAGCCGATCATGACCGAGGTCAGCCTATTTCATCGGTCTTATACGCTTTTGCGGGGGTCGTCACCCTTTGCGTCACTTCCAGCGGAAGTAGACGAACAGGCGGCCGTGGTTCTTGGCGTCCTTGTCGATGCGGTGGTACAGGGCCTTGACCTCCTTCTGGTCGAGGAAGCGCAGCACCTTCTTCTTGAGCTGGCCGGACCCCTTGCCGGGGATGATCTCGACCTCGGTGGCCTTCTTCTGCACCGCCTCCTGGATGATGCCGCGCAGCGCCCGGTCGATCTCGCCGCCCTTGTTGTAGATGTCATGGAGATCAAGCTTCAGCTTCACGCCCGTGATTGTACGCGGCCCGCTTTGGAACGGTCCGCTAACTGCGACGATCACAGCATTTAACCGTTCCATGTCCACATTTGGTCAGATATTGCTGCTGATCGAGGCTTACCGCGATCTAGGCGGAAAAGTGGCGCGCATCTAGACTCCGTCTGAGTTCGGCGACCCGGAGACGGCTCGCCGGCCAGTGTCGCCCGACGGGGAGGGTGGGGTCCTTTCCCGTGCGCACGGGTGACGCGACTCCTCCATGCCCGCCGGGCGGCGAGTCCAGGTGGTTCACCAGGAGGTGTCGTGCCACGCAAGCCCCTTCCCACCCTCTTATCCCGGTCGCGCCGCGTCGCGGCGGCCGGAGCGAGTCTCGCGGTCATCGCGGTGATGAGCCCGGCCGTGCCGGCGTCCGCCGATCCCTCGCCGAGCACGGCGACGGGCTCGGCGAGCCCCGCGACCGGTTCGACCAGCAAGTGGAAGGCCACCGCGCTGACCCCGGCCGACCGCGTCCAGGGGGCCAGGTCCCCGAGCGGCAAGCTGGCCAGAAGTGACGCATCCCTGTTCGGGGCGACGTCGGCCAAGCCCGTCAACGTGGTCGTGAAGCTCGACTACGACTCCCTCGCCGCCTACAAGGGCGGAGTGGACGGGCTCAAGGGCACCAGCCCCTCGGTCACCGGCAAGAGCCTGGACGTCACCAGCACGGCGGCCAAGCAGTACGAGAAGCACATCGAGGGCGTCGAGAACGCCTTCCTCGGCGAGCTCGGCAGGCGCCTCCCCGGCGCCAGGGCGGGCCAGAAGCTGCGCACCGTCTACGGCGGCATCGCGCTCAGCGTCCCGGCGAACAAGGCCGCCGACCTGCTGAAGCTGCCCGGCGTCGCCGCCGTGCAGAAGGACGACCTGCAGCACCCGCTGACCGACGCCAGCTCCGACTTCATCGGCGCCCCCACGATCTACAACAAGCTCGGCGGCACCAACTCCTCCGGCAAGGGCGTCATCTTCGCCAGCCTGGACTCGGGCGTCTGGCCCGAGCACCCCTCCTTCGCCGACCCCGGCGGCCTGCCCGCTCCCCCGCCCACCAAGGACGGCACGCCGCGCGTGTGCGACTTCGGCGACAACCCGCTGACGCCCGCCGCCGACCCGTTCGTCTGCAACCACAAGCTGGTCGGCGGCCGGCCGTTCATCGACACCTACAACGCCGTCTACGGCGGCGAGGTGTACCCCGACAGCGCCCGCGACTCCAACGGGCACGGCACCCACACCGCCTCCACCTCGGCCGGCGGGCCGGTGGCGGACGCCAACCCGCTCGGCATCAGCCGCGGCCCGATCCACGGCATCGCCCCCGCGGCGGCCGTGTCGGTGTACAAGGTCTGCGGCGCCGAGGGCTGTTTCTCCTCCGACTCCGCCGCCGCCGTGGGCCGCGCCATCCTCGACGGCGTCCGCGTGATCAACTTCTCGATCTCGGGCGGCGCCGACCCCTACAGCGACCCGGTCGAGCTGGCGTTCCTGGACGCGTACGCGGCCGGGGTCTTCGTCTCCGCCTCGGCCGGCAACGCAGGGCCCGGCGCCGGGACCACCGACCACGCCTCGCCGTGGGTGACGACCGTCGCCGCCTCCACGCAGACGCGCACCTTCCGCTCGACGATCACGCTCAACGGGACCGGCGGCGCCAAGGCCACCATTTCGGGCGCCTCCATCACCCAGGGTGTCACCACCGCCCGGCCCGTGGTGTCGGCCGCCGCCCCGCCGTACTCCGACCCGTTGTGCCTCACCCCGGCGCCTCCGGGCCTGTTCAGCGGCAAGATCGTCGTCTGCCAGCGCGGCCCCAACCGGGTGCTCAAGGGCTTCTCGGTCCGGCAGGGCGGCGCGGCGGGCATGATCCTCTACAACGCGACGCCGCTCGACGTGATGACCGACAACCACTGGCTGCCGGCCGTCCACATCGACCAGCCCGAGAGCACGACCCTGCTGAACTTCCTGGCCGCCAACCCCGGCGCGACGGCGTCGTTCACCCAGGGCGCCAAGACCACCTGGCAGGGCGACGTCATCACGACGTTCTCCTCGCGAGGGCCGGCCGGCGACTTCCTCAAGCCGGACGTCACCGCGCCGGGCCTGCACATCCTGGCCGGGCAGACCCCGACGCCGGAGTCTCCGCTGGAGGGCCCGCCCGGCAACCTCTACCAGGTGATCGCCGGCACCTCGATGTCGTCGCCGCACGTGGCCGGGGCCGGCGCGCTGCTGTTCGCGCTGCACCCGGACTGGACGCCGGGCCAGGTCAAGTCGGCGCTGGAGACCACGGCCAAGACCGCGGTCACCAAGCAGGACCGGGTCACCCCCGCCGACCCGTTCGACTACGGCGGCGGCCGCATCGACCTCACCAAGGCCGGCGACCCGGGGCTCACCCTGGACGAGACGGCGGTCAACTACGCGGCCTCGGCGGCCGACCCGCTGAACCGCATCGACCTCAACGTGCCGTCGGTGAACGCGCCGGTCATGCCCGGCATCATCACCGCCAAGCGGACGGTCACCAACGTCACCGACAAGACGCTCACCTACACCGCGACCGGCACCGCGCCCAGCGGCGCCAACGTCACGGTGCTGCCCCCGCTGTTCAGCGTCAAGCCCGGCAAGAGCGCCAAGCTGACCATCGTGGTCACCGCGCCGGACCTGCCCGAGGGGCAGTACTTCGGCCAGGTGAACCTCAAGCAGGTCGGCGGCTCGCGCGACCTGCACCTGCCCGTCGCGTTCTACCGCAAGGAGGGCGTCGTGCCGGTCGACCAGACCTGCGCGCCGGCCACCATCGCCAAGAACACCGGCGAGTCCACCTGCACGGTGACCGTGGAGAACACCACGCTCAAGGACACCGAGGTCACCGCGCTCAGCACCCTGGACGCGCGGCTGCGGCTGAACGGCGTGACCGGCGCGACCAAGGTGGGCACGCAGATCGCCACCACCAAGGCCACACTGGCCGGGCGGCAGCCCGACCGCCCGGCCATCGCCCCCGGCGCCGGCCCGGCGGGCTACCTGCCGCTGGACGCGTTCGGCATCGCGCCGACCCCGATCGGGGACGAGGAGTCGGTGAACTTCAACGTCCCGGCCTTCACCTACGCGGGCAAGAGCTACACCCGCCTCGGCGTGGTCTCCGACGGCTACAGCGTCGTGGGCGGCACCAACGGGTCGGCGGACGTCTCCTTCAGCCCGCAGACCCTGCCCGACCCGGCGACGCCGAACAACGTGCTGGCCGCCTACTGGACCGACCTGGACGGCGGCGGCGCCCCCGGCGTCTACGCCGGCACGCTGACCGACGGCGTGTCCACCTGGCTCGTCATCGAGTGGCGCGTCCACCTGTACGGGACCTCGAGCCTGAAGGTCTTCCAGCAGTGGATCGGCGTCAACGGCGCCGAGGACATCACCTACGCCTACGACCCGTCCAACCTGCCCGGTGATCCCGGCGCCTCCTACGGGCTGACCGTGGGCGCCGAGAACTCCGACGGCACGGCCGGCGCCCAGATCTCCGGGCCGCCGACCGAGGACTACCGGGTCAGCAGCACCCCCGGCGCCCCCGGCGGCAAGCTGACCTACACCATGAAGGTCAAGGGCGTGAGCTCCGGCGTGGGCTCGGTCACGACCGCCACCTCCACCGACGAGGTGAAGGGCATCACCATCGAGGTGGACAAGATCACCGTGCAGTGACCCGGTCGCCTCGGTGCTCACTCAGGTGAGCACCGAGGCGATCTCGGCAAGGGCCCGGTCCCCTCCGCACGGGGCGGCGTGCGGAGGAGACCGGACGGTCGCGGGCGGCGGGCCGTTCGTCAGACGAAGTTGACGTCGCTGCAGAAGTAGTAGTTCTGGTCCGCGTGCGAGGCCTTCCAGATCGTGTAGATCACGTGCCGGCCGGTGCGGGACCCGCGCGAGATGTTGTTGATCATGTAGGTGTTGGCCTGCGCGTACCTGCCGGTCTCCCGGACCAGTTCCAGGTTGTTCCAGCCGAGCGGCGTGGTGAGGGCGTTGTAGCCCTGGCGGGTGATGTAGACCCTGATGTAGTCCGCGCCGTGGGCGGCCTGGTCCATCAGGTTGATGTTGAACGTGCTGCCCAGGTTGGTCATCTTCCACGCGCCGGGCCTGTCCATGGAGCGATAGCGGCCGTTCTCGGTCAGACCGGCGCTGCAGAGCTGGCCGTTGGGGATGACGCCCTGGTGGTTGCCGGCCACGTTCTCGCGGTAGAGCCCGTTCCAGTTCCACATGGCGTTGACGTTGTCCTGCCACGCCTGCCAGCACATCGGGTCCTGCTGCTGCATCGAGGGGTTCTGGAAGTCGTTGCCCCAGCGCAGCCAGCAGCCGTAGTTGCGGGAGGCGGGGTTGACGACCGACCCGTGCGCCGACGCGGTCCCGGTGAAGGGGACCGAGGACAGCAGGACCGCGCACATCAGGACGGCCAGCGCGCGAAAGGCGCGACGGGGTGAGCGAAGAATGCGGTGGGACATCGTGCGGTCTCCGTGTTCCGGTCGGGGGGATTCCGGGGAAGGGGAGCGCTCCCGCACCCGCGACGCTATCTGACGCCCCACCTCCACACAAACGACCTCGGCAGGTCAACCCCGGACTGACCAGCGAAGATCGCCCTATTAGTTTGGCGACCAGCCGAAAGACGCGGCCCCACGGCCATCGGCCCCCCTGAAAATTTCAGCAGGCCGGCTCAGAACCGTCGGAGGTGCACGGCCTTGATGGACGCCTCCAGGATGTCCACGCCGGCGTGCAGCTCGTCCTCGCTGATCGTGAGAGGCGGGGCGATGCGGAAGATGCCGCCCATCCCCGGAAGCTGGACGATGTTCATGTGCAGCCCGCGTTCGAGACAGGCCGAGGTGACCGCCTTGCCCAGCGCGTCGGCGGGCGCCTTGCTCTTCTTGTCCTCGACGAGCTCGACCCCCTGGAGCAGACCCCGGCCGCGGACGTCGCCGACCACCTCGTACTCGTCGCGAAGCGCCAGCAGCCGCTCGGCGAGCAGGCCGCCCAGCGTCGCGGCACGCTGCGGGAGGCTCTCGCGGTCGATGACGTCGAGGACCGTCAGGGCCACGGCGGCGGCCAGGGGGTCGGAGACGTGGGTGGTGTAGAACAGGAAGTCCCGGTCGTGGCAGACCTGCTCGATCTCGGCGGTCGTGACCACGGCCGCCACCGGCAGCCCGGCTCCCAGGGTCTTGGACAACGTCAGGATGTCGGGCGCGACCCCGTCGCGCTCGAACGCGTACATCAGCCCGGTGCGGCCGAGAGCGGTCTGCGCCTCGTCCAGGATGAGCAGCATGCCGCGTTCGTCGCACATCTCTTTGAGGCGGCGCAGATACCCGGGCGGCAGGTCGATGATGCCGCCCGAGGACAGGATGGGCTCGATGAGGCAGGCGGCGAGACTGCCGGCGGACTGCCGGTCGACCAGGGCGAAGCCGTAGTCGAGTTCGGCCTCCCAGTCGTGCGACCCGTCGGAGGACCGGAACGGCGAGCGATAGGCGTTCGGCGCGGGCAGCGCGAGGTTTCCCGGCATCGGGGGACCGTAGCCGCGCCGCCCGGCGGAGAAGGTCGCGGCGGCGGCCCCCTGCGTCATGCCGTGCCAGGAGCGGTCGAATGAGACGATCTCGAAGCGGCCGGTGGCGAGCTTGGCCATCTTGATCGCTGCCTCGTTCGCCTCGGCTCCCGTGGTGAGCAGCAGCATCTTGGCGAGCGACTCGGGCAGGGTCGCGGTGAGCCTGCGGGCCAGCTCCAGCACCGGAGCGCTGAGCATGCCACTGAAGAGGTGGTCCAGCGAAGCGACGGCCGAGGAGACCGTGGCCACGATGTCCGGGTGGGCGTGGCCGAGGATGGCGCTCATCTGCCCCGAGGTGAAGTCGAGGATCGCCCGGCCCTGGCGATCGTAGACGTACGCACCGGCGGCACGCTCGATGACCCGTGGGGTGAAGCCGCCTCCATACCGGACCAGAAGGCGGTCCGCATCGTCCCAGAACGCCGAATCCATGCCAACCCTCTCACCGCGTCCGAAGACGACGCGGGATCTTCCCCTCCACGCCGTCCCCGATCGCGAAACTCGCAACCAGCGAACGAACACGACGCATCATCCTCTTCGGCGGCGTCGGCCGCATCAACGGCTCACCCCTTGGCGCCGGGCGTGCGTCGTCGTTCGGAGGTGACCAGGAGGAGGACGACGAGGGCGAAGGCGGTGAGGACGGTGCCGGTGCGGATGAGGTTGAACATCTCCCACCGGTCGAGGACCGCGGCGTACCCGGGGGGCGGCGATGTGACCGCCCACTTCTCGATCAGCGGGTGGAGGGGGACGTTGCCGAACCGGGTGATCAGGAACGTGGTGAGCACCAGCGCCGCCGAGGCCGCGGCCAGCAGCCTCGGGACGCCGGCGGCCATGACGGCCAGCGCCAGCGTGCTGAGCAGCGTCAGGCCCATCAGCGCCTGCATCACCACGCCGTTGACCTGCATCAACGCCGCGTGGAAGGTCAGGCGCACCGGGACGGGCACGGCGTGGAAGGCGTAGACCACGTTCACGACGCCGTAGCCGAAGGCCCCCGCGAGCAGGCCCGTGGTGAGGGCGGTCAGCGCTTTGACGAGTCGGAAAAGCACGATTGGAAGCTCCTGCCGAGATGATGTCCCCGGACGGCGATCGTCGTCCGAGCGGCGATCGTCGCCCGTCCGGCGCCCGCCCGTCGTCCGGCCGCGGGAGATGCCCCGGTACGCCCCGGAGCGCACGGGCCGGCGGATGTACCACGGCGGGAGTAGGCCGGGTTACGCCCTGGAGCGGAGGAGACGCGGCGCGGCAGGCTCTACCGTGCTGGGATGGGGTTCGCGCACGAAGGCCGGGCACCGGCCGTGTCCTCCGGGCGGCCGTGGCGCCCGCTCGCGATCGACGTCCTGCTCGCCGCCGTGGTCACCCTGCTGTCGGTGGCCGACGCCGTGTCGCTCCCCCGCGCGGACCCGCTGGACTACCTGATCCTGCTGGCCGGCACCTGCTCCGTCGTGGCCTGGCGCAGGGCTCCGGCGGCCGCCCTGGTCGTCGCCACGACGTTCATGCTGGTCTACGCGCTGCGGACGCACCCGGGGCCGTCGGCGGCCTTCCCGGTGCTCATCGCGGTGTTCGCCGTGGTGCGGTCGGGCCGCCGTATCCTGCCCGCCGTCGCCGGCGCCGCGTTCCTGCTCGGCATCGTGGCCGACAACGTGCTGACCGCCCCCGTGCAGGACCGCCAGCACCTCAACCAGTCGGCCGTCCTGCTGCTCGGCTGGTTCCTCGCGGCCGGCGTCGGGGGGACGGTCACCCGGCACCGGCAGGCCTACCTCGAACAGGCGCGGCAGCGGGCCGCCGAGGCCGAGCGCACCCGCGAAGAGGCCGCGCTGCGGCGTGCCGGGGAGGAGCGCCTGCGCATCGCCCGGGAGCTGCACGACTCGCTCACCCACAGCATCTCCATCATCAAGGTTCAGGCCGGCGTGGCCGTCCACCTCGCGCGCGGGCGCGGCGAGGAGGTTCCGGAGGCGCTGGTGGCCATCCAGGAGGCCAGTGGCGAGGCGATGCGCGAGCTGCGCGCCACCCTTGAGGTGCTGCGCGACTCGGCCGGGGACCCGCCCGGCACCGGGCTGGACCGGCTGGACGACCTGGTGGCCCGGGCGCGCTCGGCCGGCCTGCCGGTCACCGTGGAGATCACCGGTGAGCCCCGCGCGCTGCCCGCCGGCGTCGACCGGGCCGGCTACCGCATCGTCCAGGAGGGGCTCACCAACGTGACCCGCCACGCCGCCGGGCACACCGGTGCACGGGTCCACGTGGGCTACGGCCCGGCGGCGCTGACCGTGCGGGTCGATGACGACGGCGTCCCGCCGGCCGGCCCGCCGCCCGTGCCGGGCGTGGGACTGACCGGCATGCGCGAACGGGTCGCCGCCCTCGGCGGCCGGCTGCACGCCGGGCCCCGCCCCGGCGGCGGCTTCACCGTCCGCGCCGAACTCCCCTTGCAGGACCGCCCGTGAGCGGTTCCCGCGCGGCACCTCCCGGGCCGCCCCTCCCTCCGCGGGACCGCCCGTGATCCGTGTGCTGCTGGTCGACGACCAGGCGCTCATCCGCGCGGGTTTCCGCGCGCTGCTCGCGCCCGAGAAGGACATCGAGGTGGTGGGCGAGGCGCCGGACGGCAGGCAGGGCGTGGCCCTGACCCGCGAGCTGGTCCCGGACGTCGTGCTCATCGACGTGCAGATGCCGGTGATGGACGGCATCGAGGCGACGCGGCGCATCGTGGCCGACGAGCGGCTGCCCGGCGTGCGCGTGGTGATCCTCACCAACTTCGGGCTGGACGAGTACGTGTTCGACGCGCTGCGCGCGGGGGCCACCGGGTTCCTGGTCAAGGACGCCGACCCCGCCGACCTGCTGCACGGCATCCGCGTCGCGGCGCGCGGGGACGCGCTGCTCGCCCCGTCCATCACCCGCCGCCTGATCGGTGAGTTCGTCGCCCGCCGGCCGCGCGCGGTGCCCGCCGGGCTGTCCTCGCTCACCAACCGGGAGCGCGAGGTGGTGGCGCTGGTCGCGCGGGGCATGACCAACGACGAGATAGCCGCGCACATGGTGATCAGCCCGCTGACCGCCAAGACCCATGTGAGCCGTGCCATGGTCAAGCTCCACGCCCGCGACCGCGCCCAGCTCGTCGTCTTCGCCTACCAGTCGGGCCTGGTCACCCCGGACGGCACGGCCTGAGCACGGCCCGAGCACGGCCGGACGGCTGGCCGGCCGGCCTGCGCGCCGTCCGTCAGGAGGTGAGGAGCTTGGCGAAGCAGCGGCTCTTCTCGCTGTTTCGGTAGTGGCCGAACTTGACGCAGAGTTCGTAACCGCTGGAGGCATAGAGCGCGATCGCCTCGGGCTGGGCGTCGCCGGTCTCGAGCACCATGCGCGTGCGCCCCGCGGCGCGGGCGTCGGCCTCCAGGTGGGCCAGGATGCGGCGGGCCAGGCCCCTGCCGCGCAGCGCCTCCACCACGTACATCCGCTTGATCTCGGCGTCGCCGTCGGAGTAGTTCTCCTGGTCCGCCTCGTCCCGGGCGCGCCAGCCGCCGGTGGCGACGGGGAGGCCCTCCTCGTCGTAGGCGATGACGTACAGGCCGTTCGGGGGCTCGAACATCGAAGGGTCCAGCGGCGTCGCGTCGCCGTCGCTCTGGTAGCGGCGGCCGTACTCGGCCTGTACTTCCTTGTTCAGCCTGACCGCGTCCGGGTGGTCGAACGAGACACGGCGAATCTCCACTGAGGCGCCTTTCTGGGGGGACGAAACGCTCGCGGCAAAAATACCGGCCGGTCGGCGGCGGCCCTGCGCCGGGGCGCATGCGGACGGGGACCAGGCGGCCTCGGCGATGAGCGGACCGCCGAGACGGATGAGCGGACCGTCGAGACGGAGGGCGGGAGCGGCGATCCGAAAGCTTTCGGGTCTTTCACCGCCGTTTCAGCAGAACAGGTGCTCCTTAAGCGGTTAATCGGGGCGAAACGTTCCTGATGTTTGTTGACACGTTTCAGGGGTCTTCTCACAATGAGTCCACATCTCGGCCCCATCCCGTACCAGCCGGGCGAGCGACGGTGAAACCGCAGCTCACCCGCGCTTTCGCGCGCCCGCGCGCACCCCCGGCACGTCCTTGGCTTGATCTAGGAAGGGATCAAGTACGTGAAACGATTCCTCAGGGCCCTGCTGGCCCTCGCGATCGTCCCCGCCATCGCGGCGACCTCGATCGTGCTCACCAGGCCGGCCTCGGCGGCCTCGCTCACCCGGGTGACGAGCTTCGGGAACAATCCCACCAACCTGAACATGTACATCTACGTGCCGGACAACGTGGCACCCCGGCCGGCGCTGCTGGTCGCGATCCACTACTGCACCGGCTCGGCGTCGGCCGTCTTCAACGGCTACGCCCGCGACTACGTCACCGCGGCCGACCGATACGGGTACGTCATCGTGTTCCCCGAGGCCACCCGCAGCGGGCAGTGCTTCGACGTCTACTCCCCGCAGGCGCTCAGGCGCGGCGGCGGCAGCGACCCCGTCGGCATCATGTCGATGGTCGACTACGCCAAGCAGCGCTACAACGTCGACCCGGGCCGCGTCTTCGTCACCGGCTTCTCCTCCGGCGCGATGATGACCAACGTCATGGCCGCCGAGTACCCCGACGTCTTCGCCGCCGGCTCGGCCTTCATGGGCGTGCCCGCCGGGTGCTTCGGCACCACCGACGGCTCCACCTGGAACAGCCAGTGCGCCAACGGCCAGATCACCAAGACGGCCCAGCAGTGGGGTGACCAGGCCCGCGCGATGTACTCCGGCTACAGCGGCTCCTACCCGCGCATGCAGTTGTGGCACGGCACCGCCGACGACACTCTGCGCTACCCGAACTTCGGCGAAGAGATCAAGCAGTGGACCAACCTCAACGGCGTCAGCCAGACGCCGGTGTCCACCACCACTCCGCAGTCGGGCTGGACGCGCACCCGCTACGGGTCCAACCTCACGCAGGCCCCCGTCGAGGGCATCAGCGTCCAGGGCGTCGGCCACTCGCTGCCGCAGAGCGGCATGGTGCAGTACGCCATCGACTTCCTCGGCCTCAACGCCGCCGCACCCACGCCCACACCGACCCCGACGCCCACACCCACCCCCACTCCGACGCCCACCCCGACTCCGACGCCCACCCCCACGCCGACCCCCACTCCCACGCCGACTCCCACGCCGACTCCCACGCCGGGCGAGCCCGGCACCACCCTCGGCGCCGCGGCGGCCCGGACCGGCCGGTACTTCGGCACGGCCATCAGCGCGAGCAAGCTGGGCGACTCGCAGTACACCACGATCGCCGGCCGCGAGTTCAGCATGGTGACGCCCGAGAACGAGATGAAGATCGACGCCACCGAACCGAACCAGGGGCAGTTCAACTTCACCAACGCCGACCGGGTCTACAACTGGGCGGTGCAGAACGGCAAGCGGGTGCGCGGCCACACCTTGGCCTGGCACAACCAGCAGCCCGGCTGGATGCAGTCGCTCTCGGGCAGCGCGCTGCGCCAGGCGATGATCAACCACATCAACGGCGTGATGGCCCACTACAAGGGCAAGCTCTACGCGTGGGACGTGGTCAACGAGGCCTTCGACGACAGCAGCGGCGGCCGGCGGGACTCCAACCTGCAGCGCACCGGCAACGACTGGATCGAGGTCGCCTTCCGCACCGCGCGCGCGGCCGACCCGGACGTGAAGCTCTGCTACAACGACTACAACATCGACAACTGGACCTGGGCCAAGACGCAGGGCGTCTACAACATGGTCAAGGACTTCAAGTCCCGCGGCGTGCCGATCGACTGCGTCGGGCTGCAGTCGCACTTCAACAGCGGCAGTCCCTACAACTCCAACTACCGCACCACGATCTCCAGCTTCGCCGCCCTCGGGGTGGACGTGCAGATCACCGAGCTGGACGTCCAGGGCGCGTCGGCCACCACCTACGCCGCCATCGTCAACGACTGCCTGGCGGTGCCGCGCTGCGCCGGCATCACGACCTGGGGCGTGCGTGACAGCGACTCCTGGCGCTCGGGCGACACCCCCCTGCTGTTCGACGGCAACGGCAACAAGAAGGCCGCCTACACCTCCGTCCTCAACGCGCTGAACGCCGCGGGCGGCCCCGGACCCGACCCGACGCCCACCCCGACGCCCACGGTGACCCCCACCCCGACTCCCACGCCGACGCCCACGCCGGGCACCGGGGCGTGCTCGGCGACGTTGAGCACGGTCAGCAGCTGGCCGGGCGGCTTCCAGACGACGGTGACGGTCACCGCGGGCTCCTCGGCGGTCAACGGGTGGACCGTGCAGTGGACCTGGCCGAGCGGGCAGAGCTTCAGCAGCGTGTGGAGCGGAACGCCGACCGTCTCCGGCTCCAACGTCTCGGTGAAGAACGCCGCCTACAACGGGTCCATCCCGGCGAACGGGTCCACGACCTTCGGCTTCACCGCCAACGGCACCGCGGCCACCCCGACCGCCACCTGCACCAGCCCCTGACCCATTCACCAGGCCCGTCCGGCCGGCCTCCACGCCGGCCGGACGGCCCTCAGGGCGACCGCTCGAATCACCACGGCACGACCATTGTCATCACAACAGCACGGCCGTTCTCATCGTCCGGGCGCGACCGCGACCATGGCGGGCGGGTCACAGTCGCGTCCGGGCCTCCTCGATCTGCCGCAGGATGGCCTCGGCGCCGGCGGCCTCGGCGATCGCCGTGGCCTCGTCGAGGAGCGCGAGCGCGTCCTGGCCGCGTTCCTGCCCGGCGGCGACGTAGGCCAGCCCGACCAGGTTGGCGGCCACACCGGGCAGGAAACCCGCCTCCCTGCGCAGCCGGGTGGACTCCTCCAGCCGCTCACGCGCCACCTCCAGGTGGCCGGCCATGTGCTCGACGAAGCCGAGGTGACGCAGCGCGTACGACATCGTCAGCGCGTCACCGGCCTCGGCCGCGAGCGCGCGAGACCGCTCGAACCAGACCACGGCGGCCTCGAGATCGTCCAGGACGACCTGGTGGCAGGCGCCGACCCAGAACAGCGCCTCCGCCTCGCCCCGCTCGTCCCCGAGCCCGTGATACAGCTCCACGGCCCGCTCGAACAGCGCCATCTCCTCGGCGCCGGTCAGGGCCGCGACGTCCGGCGACTCCTCGCCGCGCCGGTCGACGAACCGGGCGTGGAGCACCTTCCCCCGGGCCAGCGCCAGGTCGGCCTCCATCGCGTCCAGCAGGCGCTCGACGCTGACCAGCGCACCCGCGTCCCCGCCGAAGACGGCCCTGTCGTACAGCGTCCGCGCTCGCTCCACTCGATCTTCCGCGCTCATAGGTAGCCAAGTGTCGGGCCCCTCCGCCACACGCGCAACAGCAACCGTCCGCGACGCCTCCTGCGCCGCCACGGCGACGCCGCCGGGCAGGTCCTCACACACGGACGAGCGCGCGACCGGGCGGGCGCCTCAGGCGTGGCCGAGCCGGTGGACGGCGTACGCCTGGACGGCGCGCGCCAGCCAGGACGGCAGCTCCGGGTCCTCGGCCGCGACGATGGCGCGCTGCTCGGGATTGTCCTGGATGAGCTCGCCCAGGGCGTGGTAGGCGGCGGCGTCCGCCGGCCACAGGGCGCGCACCGCCGCGTAATGTCCGGCCACCAGGTCCAGTGCCTCCGGCGCGTCGGGCGCCACACCGCGCCGGCGCGCCACGGACAGGCGTGCCAGCAGGCGTCGTCCCTCGTCGGCGACGCGCTCGTACTCCCGCCTGGTCCACTCGCTCGTGGAGCGCTCGGCGACGGCGACCTGCGCCTCGGCCTTCGCGCCGTACCGGGCCCGCAGGTCCTCGCGCAGGCGGCGCCTGCCCTCGGCCAGGCCGGTGAAGAAGTCCTCGTCGCTGATCGGCCGCTCCCCCGACAGGCCGGCGATCGTGCGGTCGACGGTGTCCAGGATCCGGTCCAGGCGGTCGCGCTCGGCCGCCAGCCGCTCGCGGTGCCCGCGCAGCGCCACCAGCTCGTCGGTCTCGCCGTCCAGGGTCGCGGCGATGAGGTCCAGCGGCATTCCCAGCTCCCGCAGCAGCATGATGCGCTGCAGGCGCAGCAGCTCGGGGCGCCCGTACCAGCGGTACCCGTTCGCCGAGACGCGGGCCGGCCGCAGGACGCCGATCTCGTCGTAATGGCGCAGCGCCCGGGAGGAGATGCCCGCCATCTTGGCGACCTGGCTGATCGAGTGCTCCATGCCGCGAAGGTTAGCCCCCCGCCCCGATACCGGCACCGGTACCGGCGCCGTCGCCCACCGGGGCTCATGCCACCTCACCCATGGCCGGCGCCTGACCCGGCGAGCGTTCGGGACGGCGCGCTGTTCATGGGTTGACCTTCTCGTTGCGTCAACTTCTACCGTCGGGCGCATGAGCGCGCACCAGCCCTTCACCATCAGCGGCGTCCGCGTCTTCGACGGCGGCGACGTCATCGCGGCGACCCATCTGCGGGTCGTGGACGGGCGCGTCGACGCGGTCGGCGACGCCGCGATCGCCCGTCCTGGCGACACCCTGGTCCCCGGGGACGGCGGGACGCTCCTGCCGGGGCTGATCGACGCCCACGTTCACCTGCTGCCCGGATGCACCCAGCTCGCGGCCCTCTTCGGCGTCACGACGGTGATCGACCAGTTCAGCAAGCCCGAAGTCATCGCCCCCGAACTCGCGGCGGTCGCGGCCTCGGAGCAGGGCGCCGGGCCGGTCCGCGCGGGCCTGCGCACCTCGGGCATCGGCGCGACCGCGCCCGGTGGCCATCCGACGCTCGCCTACGCCCCCATCCCCTACGTGACCGGGCCGGCCGACGCCGAGCCGTTCGTCGAGGCCCGGCTGGCCGAGGGCGCCACCCACCTCAAGGTCATTTACGACGATGGCTCCGGCGCCATGCTCGACATCCCCTCGCTGGACCCCGGCACCATCGAAGCGCTCGCCGGCGCGGCCCACCGCCACGGCCTGCCGGTGGTGGCGCACGTCTCGACGGCGGCGGGCGCGGTCACGGTCGCGCGGTGCGGGGTGGACGTGCTGGCGCACGTGCCCTTCGACCGCATGTCGGATCGCGAGGTCGGCGAGGTGGCCGGCACCGGCGTGGCCGTGATCACGACGCTGTCGGTGATCGACGGCTTCCCAGGGCCGGACGGCGTCATGCCGCTGTCGGCCGATCCCGTGCTCGCCGCCCGCCTGACGCCGCGGTGGCGCAAGGTGCTCACGGCCCAGTCGAGACGGTGGATGCCTCCGCACCCGCCGGACGGCGCCGCGGCGCGGTACAACGCGGTCGCCCTGCTGGAGTCGGGGGTGCGGCTGCTCGCCGGCACCGACACGCCCAACCCCGGGCTGGTGTTCGGCGCGAGCCTGCACCGCGAACTGCGGCATCTGGCCCGGGCGGGCCTGCGTCCGGCCGAGGCGCTGGCCGCGGCCACCTCCGTCCCCGCCGAGGTCTTCGGCCTCGCGGACCGGGGCAGGCTGCTCCCGGGCCGCCGGGCGGACCTCGTCCTGGTCGACGGCGACCCGACGACGGACCTCGCCGCGACCGGGTCGCTCCGTCAGGTGTGGGTGGCGGGACGGCCCGCCGACCCCGGCGCCTACGCCGGGAGCGCCGTCGAACGCGAGGGTGTCGTCCGGCTCAGGGAGTCCAACGAGAAGATCATGGAGGGGATCCGGAGGGCGTGGCCGGGCGTCCCGGCGCCGGAGGAGGTTCGCCGCGACGACGGCGAGGTGCTGGGACGGCTGGTCCCGACCGCGGGCGGCTGGCAGGCCACCACCGTGTTCGGCGCGCCGCTCGGAGAGGTCACCGACCGGGATGGGGCGCTGGAGACCCTGCACGAGACGGGGCTGGCCTGCCTGGCCGAGCCGTGGTGGGTCCAGACGCTGGACGGCGCCGGCCCGCGCGAAGCCATGCTGGTCGAGGTCCGCCCCGACCGCGTCCGCCTCCGCTGGATCGACCCCCTGCTCGACCAGCCTCCTTCCGGCCGGTGGTACGACCTGGCCGACATCGACCTGTCCCGGCACCGCCCGGTCGCCTCATCCCTCCTGGAGGAGGTCGGCGATGGCGGCGATGCCGGCTTCGATGGCGGGTTTCGGGGTGTCGCCGAAGCCGAGGACGAGGCGCGGCCCGGCCGGGGGCGCCGCGCGGTGCATCCGGGCCATGCCGTAGAGGCCGACGCCGCGCCGCCCGGCCTGCCTGACCAGCTCGTCTTCGTCGGCACCTGCGGGCAGGTGGAGAACGGCATGGAAGCCCGCGGCGAGGCCGGTGACGCGCAGCGCGGGGGCGTGGGCGGCGAGGGTGGCCAGCAGCGTCTTCCTGCGGGCGGCGTACTCGGCGCGGGCCCGTCGCAGGTGCCGGTCGTAGCGGCCCGACTCGATGAGCGTGAGCAGCGCGAGCTGGTCGAGGGACGGGCTGCCGCGGTCGGCGACGCGCTTGCCGCCCGCCAGCGCGCCGAGCAGCCGTTCGGGGGCGATCACCCAGCCGAGGCGCAGCGCGGGCGCGAGTGACTTGCTGACCGTCCCGAGCGAGACGACGCGGTCGGGCGCGAGCCCCTGGAGCGAGCCCACCGGATCGCGGTCGTACCGGAACTCGGCGTCGTAGTCGTCCTCGACGATCACGCCGTCGCGTCGCCGCGCCCACGCGATCAGCTCCTGCCGGCGATGCCCGGCGAGCACCACGCCGGTCGGCCACTGGTGGGCCGGGGTCACCAGCACGGCCCGGGCCGGGGTGCGATCAAGTGCGGCGACGTCGAGCCCGTCCGCGTCGACCGGGACGGGCACCGCGGCCATCCCGGCGGCGACCGCCTGTTCGGTCGTCGAGACGCCGGCCCCCGGGTCCTCGAAGGCCAGCGTGTCCACGCCGTCGCCGGCGAGCACGCGCAGGACGAGCCCGAGCGCCTGCGCCATGCCGGTGCAGACGACGACCTGGTCGGCGGTCGCCGCCACCGCCCGCACCCGCCGCAGGTAGGCGGCCAGCACCTCGCGCAGCCGCGGCTCGCCGATCGGGTCACCGTAGTCGAAGGCGGAGTTCGGGGCCGTGCGGCAGACCTCCCGGACGGCCCACGCCCAGTCCTCGCGAGGCGCGAGGCGAAGGTCGGGGACGCCGTGCCGGAAGTCGGCGACCGCGTGACGGGGCCGGGCCGGTCGGCTCGCCGGCGACGGCGCTTCCGGGCGGACGACCGCGCCCGCCGCCACGCGCGTGGCCGACCCGGGCCGGCTGGTCAGGTAGCCCTCGGCCTGCAACTGCGCGTAGCAATCCTGGACCAGGCCGCGCGACAGCCCCAGGGCGCGGGCGAGCTCGCGCGAGGACGGCAGCCGCTCGCCGCCGGCCAGTCGACCGCTGCGGACCGCGTCGCGCATCTGGTCTTCGAGCTGCGAGCGGAGCCCGGCGCCGCTGTGCCGGTCGATCGTGACGAGTAGTTCAGGACCCCAATCGGCCCACTCCACGGGCATGGAACTGGACCTTATCACTGGCCCAGTTCCCCCATAGCGTTCTCGGCATGACCACTGATCTTCACCCCCGCCCCCGCACCCGGCCGGCCCGCACCGGGCTGGTGTCCCGGGCGCTCCTGCTGCGTTTCGTGTCCATCGTCGGCGCGTCCATCGGCTTCTACCTGCCCCTCTCCGTCGTGCCGCTGTACGCCAAGCAGGCCGGTTCGGACAGCGCCGCGGGCCTGGCGACGGTCGCGCTGTTACTGGCCACCGTGGCCTGCGAGCTGGTGACCCCGCGACTGATCGCCCGGCTCGGCTACCGGTGGGCGCTGGCTCTCGGGCTGGTCCTGCTCGGCACGCCGACCCTCGTCCTCACCATGAGCGACGACATCTGGGTGATCATCGTGGTCAGCGTGGTGCGCGGCGCCGGCTTCGCGATCACCGTCGTGGCCGGCGGCGCCGTCACCGCCCTGCTGATCCCGAAGGACCGGCGCGGTGAGGGCCTCGCGCTCGTCGGGGTCGTCAGCGGGGTGCCCACCCTGCTCGCGTTGCCCGCCGGTGTGTGGGTGGCGGCTCACTGGGGGTACACCCCCGTGTTCGTGATGACGACGGTGGCAACTCTGCTGGCCCTGCTGCCGCTGCCCGCGCTGCCGAGGCGCACCGAGACGGCGCAGGCCGACGATCACCACGGCGTGGTCGCCGGCCTGCGCAACCCCGCCCTGACGCGGCCCGCGACCATCTTCGCCGCGACGACCGCGGCGGTCGGGGTGCTGGTCACCTTCCTGCCGCTCGCCACCTCCGGGCAGCCGGCCTGGGTCGCCGCGAGCGCGTTGCTCGCCCAGCCCGCGGCGGCCACCCTGGCCCGCTTGTTCGTCGGACGGCTCGGCGACCGGCACGGCCCGGCCCGCCTGCTGGTGCCCGGGCTGGTGCTGTCCGCCGCCGGCATGGCCGCGCTCGCCGCCACCGGCACGCCGTCGGCGGTGATCGGCGGGGCGCTGGTGTTCGGCGTCGGATTCGGCGCCCTGCAGAACGCGACGCTGACGCTGATGTACGCCCGCGTGCCGTCCGGCGGCGAGAGCGCCGTGAGCGCGATCTGGAACGCCGCCTACGACCTCGGCATGGCCGCCGGCGCCCTCGGCGCCGGCCTGGTCATCGCCTCGATCGGCTACCCCCTGACCTTCGCCCTCACCGCCGCCGCGATCCTCCCCGCCCTCGTACTGGCCCACCGCGACCGCCGCCCCTGAACCGGGCCTTCAGACCCCGCGGACGGAGGCGACGGTGAGAGGGGTCCACGGGGGGGCTCCGTCCGAACAGCCTCTTGAGTTCTCACCGCGTCGAGGCACTGACCCGGTCCAGCAGAGCGATCTCGTCGGCGGCGAGCCGCAGGGTCAGGTACGGCAGCAGGTCGGCGAGCTGGGCCGGGTTGCGGGCTCCGGCAAGGGGAACGGCGACGGTGGGCTGGACGGAGAGCCAGGCCAGCGCGACCGCGGCCATCGTGGTGTGACGCGCCGCGGCGACCTCTTCCAGGGCGGCCAGTACGGCCGGGCCGTTGCCGTCCAGGTGAGCGCGGGCCTGATCGGCGCGGGGACTGTCCACCCTGGGTCCGCCGGGGCGGTACTTGCCGGTGAGGAAACCACGTGCCAGCGCGACGTAGGGCAGGCAGACCAGTCCGGTCCGCGCCACGGTGGGCGCGAGCTCCCGTTCGTAGGTCTCGCGCTGCACCAGGTTGTATTCCGCCTGCAAGGCGACGTACCGGGCGAGCCCTTCGCGGTCCGAGGTCTCCAGTGCCGCCGACAGCCGTGCCGCGGTGTAGTTCGACGCCGCGATGTACCGCACCTTGCCGGACCTGACCAGTTCGTCGAACGCCCCGAGCGTCTCGGCCAGCGGGGTGTCGGGGTCGTCCACATGCGCGTAGTACAGGTCGATGTGATCAAGCCCGAGCCGCCGCAGTGAGTCATCGGCGGCGCGCCGGATCGTCTCCGGCCTCAGGCCGTCGAACCCCGGGAGCGCACCCACCTTCGTGGCGATCACCATCTGGTCCCGGTTGCCGCGGGCCTTCAGCCAGCGGCCGATGATCGTCTCGGACTCACCGCCCCTGTTGCCGGGCACGCGGAAGCTGTACATGTCCGCGGTGTCGACGAAGTTGCCACCCGCCCCGGCGAAGGCGTCCAGCACGGCGAACGAGGTCCGCTCGTCCGCCGTCCAGCCGAAGGGATTGCCGCCCAGGCACAGCGGTGACACCTCCAGATCGCTGCTTCCAATCTTCATGGCGGCAACGCTAAAGGTCCGCAGGGAACCATCCGGTGCCCTGCGGCGGTCAGCCGTCGTCGGCCTCCGCGAGTTCGCCGGCGTGTTCCTCGGCCCACCGGGCGAGCACCGACACCGGCTCAAGGAGGCTTTCCCCCAGGGCGGTCAGCCGGTACTCCACACCCGCGGGCGCGGTGGGCAGGGTCCGCCGCTCCACCAGGTTGCCGCGCTCCAGCTTGCGCAGCGTCTGGGTCAGCATCTTGTTGCTGATCCCGCCGATGCGGTCGCGCAGTTCGGTGTACCGCAGCGGACCACGCCCGAGCCCGAACACCACCACGACGGACCAGGCATCGGCCACCAGGTTCAAGGTGGTGCGAGCCGGACAGTCGGCCAAGAACACGTCGGATCTCATGCCTGCCCGCCGGCCGTTGTGGTGGAGAGGCGATCGCATCCGAGTTCCATCCCCCCGCGGGGATGATCACTGCTCTTGCCCATCCTCCGATCGTACTGAGATGGGCTCCGCGCCACCCTTTCTGAACGGTGATCGTGCGTCGTCAACACGGCCGGGTCCCCGGTGTCACAGGGCGACGATCTGCCATTCCTGGTTGGCGCCGCTGTTACCGCTCCATTGGATGACTCGGGCGCCGTCGGCCGTGGAGCCTCCTTCGACGTCCGCGCAGAGGCCGTTGCCGACGTTGACGAGCTGGTGGTAGCCGCTTGTTGCCGCAGGGACGAGTTTCCACCGCTGGTTGGCGCCGTTGTTGCCGGTCGTCTGGACGAGGGCGGCGCCCTGGGTGGCGTTCGGGCTGGTGAGGACCTTGCCGCTGCCTGCACCGGCCAGCCGGACCGAGCCGTCGGAGTTCTGCGTCATCTGCCACTGCTGGTTGGCCCCGCCGGTCCAGGGCCACTGGACGATGGCGGCGCCGTCGGCGGTGGAGCCGCCGTAGACGTCCAGCACCTTTCCGCTCTTGCGGTTGACCAGGCGGACGACGCCGGTGGACGGGCCGCCGCCACCGCCCAGCCCGACGGTGATCTGGGTCGTGGCGCCCGCGGTGAGCGACACCTGCCGGGCGTGGTCGCCCAGAGGTGAGGCGGCGACGCCCGCGCCGGTGGTGATGGAGGTGATCCCGCGCCGGCAGATGAGCGTCACGGTCTGGGTGATGTCGGAGACGACGGTGGCGGTGACGGTCCGGGCGGTGATGTCCCAGGTGAGCGAGTCGATCCGGATACGGTTGCGGCCGCGCACGCCGGTGATCGTGCCCTTGGCGAACTGGTCGGGCAGCGCGGGCAGCACCTCCAGGATGCCGGGCCTGGTGTAGATCAATGCCTCGGCGAGGATCGCGGGCAGGGAGTTGGCGGCGTCGGCGTTGTAGATCGCCAGGTTCGGGTTGTGCGAGGTCATCAACGACCGGAAGACCATGTTGTTGCCCAGGATCTTGCGCAGGTTGCCGTACACGCCGGCGCCGTCCTTCAGCCGGGCCCGGGCGAGGCTGCGGTGGATGGCGCCGTGGGCCTCTTCCGACTCGTCCCCGCGCAGGTCCAGGGCGCGGCTCGCGTAGCGGATGAGGTCGGGCTTGTCCTCGGGGTTGATCTCGTGCAGTGGCCAGACCGGGTACATGTGCTGGACGTGACGGTGGTTGTACCGGTCGGTCAGGCTGGGCCACGACCATTCCGCGAGCGCTCCGTCGCCGTTGATCCGATAGTCGGGCATCTTGGCCAGCAAGGCGGTCCAGCGTTGCACGCCTTGGCCCGCGCCCTGCTCGGTTCCGAGGAAGCCGGCCGCCTCGATGGCGGCCCGCAGCGCGTGCTTGCCCGCGGCGATCTCGCCGGTCGCATTGATCGACAACTGCCTGCCGGTGTTGCCGGGGCTGTTCTCCATGGAGAAGCACGGCACGAAGATGACCTTGCCGCCCGCGTCGGTGCGGGTGAGGAAGTCCTCGTAGAACGCCGCGAGCTCGATCAGGACCGGGGCGAGCTTGGTGCGGTAGAAGGTGGCGTCGCCGGTGACCTCGTAGTACTCCAGCAGCGGATAGAGCAGCCAGTCGGCGCCGCCGATCCAGGTGTGGCCGGGGAAACCGCCGTCGAAGTGCAGCATCTTGCCGTACTCGCCGTCGGTCCGGGAGGGAGCGAGCAGGCCGCGAATGCCGTAGAGATTCTTGGCGTTGGTGCGCCAGTCGTTGATCTGGCCGAGGATCAGGGTGAAGTAGCCGTCCATGACCTCGGTGAGGGACAGGATGTTGCCGCCGGCGACCTGGAAGTTGACGTTGGCGTCGGTGGTGAAGTCGCCGGCCCACGCCGCGTCCCACGCGCCCGTCCACAGGCCGGTCAGCCGCGGTGGCAGGACGCCGCTGGAGGACAGGAACAGGTAACGGCCGGAGTCGTACATCCGCTCCAGCAACGCGAGGTCGATGACGTTGCGGTTGGCGTTCTGCCGCGCGATCAGCTCACCGGTCGACAGTTGCCGGTCGGCGGCGCTGACGTTCAGGTCGAGGCGTGAACGGTCGTACAGCGGGGTGTGCAGGGCGGTGTGCCGCGTGAGCAGCGCCGCGTAGTCGGTGCTCAGCGCGGCCAGTGCCGCGTGCAGCGGTTTGGCGTCCCACGCGGTGGACGACTCGTAGCGGTCCAGCTTGGTCAGCAGCACGAGTCTGGTCGCCGCGGCCACGACGATGGACGTCCCGCTCACCCGTACCGAACCGCCGGACACGACCACCCGGGTGACGCCCTCATAGCCGAACGCCCCCTGGCCGGAGGGGTATCTGCCCCTCAGGTTCAGGTAGCCGTCACCGTTGTCGACCGTGGCCAGGGTGGTGAAGCCGACGGACCCCGGCACGCCGCTCAGGCTCGTGTTGACGCTGAGCGTGGTGTCGATCGTCCGGCCCGGCGCGGGAGTGAGTTCGTGGACGATCACCCGGTCGGCTCGGGAGACGAAGGCCCGGCGCGTCCACGCGCCATTGCCGTCGGTCCACGTCGAGGTCACCTCACCGGTCCTGAAGTCGGTGATCCGGGCGTAGTTGCCGACCGTCGTCATCCCCGGGGTGCTGATCTGCAGCTCATAGCCGGGATGGAAGGTCTGGGTCCAGCGCAGCGACCAGCCGGAGGTGAAGTCGCCGGTGGCGCCGTTGTAGTCACCGGCGAGCGCCTTGTCCCTGACTCCCGCCAACCGGCCCGACAGCACCGGCGGAGTCACATTGCGGGTGCCGTTGGGCATCACGAACCGATGATGGGTGAAGACGACCTTCTCCAGGGCGGGCGCACCGTAGAGCATGGCGCCGTACTCACCGTTGCCGGTCAAGAAGGCATCGGTCCAGTTCGCCGCGGCGGCCGTGTCGTAGATGCCCCGCTGCGGCAGCGACACCTGCGGCGGCACGGCGGCGGCCGCCCGGTCAGCGAAGATCGTCGAGGGCAGCGCGGCGGCACCGACGGCAGCCGCCGTGGTCGCGATGAAACGTCGGCGGTTCAGCGGCATGTTCATCGAAGCTCCCGGTGACGAGCTGGGGATGACGGTCGCGGCCACGTGCCGCCTGTGCCGCGATGGATGGTCCGTCGCCTTGGTGACGGTCGTCGTTCGACGGGGCACCTTGATGCGGAGCACTCGGTCAAAGGTGCCTCCGACGGCAAGGACATCATGCGGCTTCCGGAAATACATCCCATGAATGAAGCGTGCGTAACGTACGACGTCTCATGTGTGCCGTCAAGAACGCCGTGTCATCTCCGGTCCGATCTCCAGGACAGCCGAGGGCTCTCCCCCGAGTTCCGTGCAACTTTCATCAGCCGGATGACCGGGATCCAAGACGGGGACCACGAGGTGCGCCCACCGCATACCATCGCCTTCACCCTTTCGTTGCCCGGAATTCATCCCACCTTAGAGGGGTGATGAGCTGACACGGCGCCGGCGGCTCCAGCACGCCCCGGGCACAAGGGTGCCATCGTCGCCGCATCGTTGACCGGACGGTCCCTGTCAGGCCGGGTCGCCCGTGTCCTCCGTCCGTTCTGGGAGGAAGATCTGCTCGATGGTCAGGCCGAAGACGTCGGCGAGGGTGAACGCCAGAGGCAGGCTGGGGTCGTACCGCTCGGTCTCGATGGCGTTGATGGCCTGCCGGGAGACCCGGCACCGGTCGGCCAGGTCGGCCTGGCTCCAACGGCGGGCCGCACGCAGTTCGCGTAGCCGGTTCTTCATGCGCGCCGTCACCGGTGCAGGCGGGTGCGCAGGTCCGCGATCAGCAGCCACAGCGCCACGCCGCCGATGAGGATCAGCTGCGCGAGCTGCTGGAGCCGGATGATGCCCGCGGCATCGAGCAGGGTGGCCACCTGCAACCCCACGAGGACCGCGGCGAACGCGATGGCCATGCTCTCCAGCTGAACCCTGCGCAGGTACTCGTCTGCGCGCCGGAACGCCCGCAGCAGCACCCAGGCGATCGCGAGGGTGAACACGGTGGTGGTCGCGATCCACCAACCCTTCTGGACGGCGCTCTGATCGGGGCTGCTGCCCAGCGCCAGGGCTACCACCCCCAAAGTGGACACGGGTATGCCGTCGATGAGCACGGCGCGGCGGGCCGCGCGCGTCACCTGATCCTGCTGCATCTCTTTTGCCATGCCATGAATGTAAAGCGAACCTTCCATTAGGTCAAGCGACCCTGACTCAACGGAAGGTACGCCTTACATCTCGGCGACGTGGAACCACACCGTTCTGTCCGCGTCGTCGTGGTGGGAGCCCCAGGCGGTGGCGATCGTGTTGACCAGCCACAGGCCCCGGCCGCCGTCGCTGTCCGCCTCGACCAGCCGCGCCACGGGCGCACTGGTGGCCGAACCGGCGTCGGTCACCTCCACGTGGACCGTCCGCGAGGCCACGGCGACGCGTACCGTGACCCGCCCGCCCACCGCGCTTCCGGAGTCGGAGTGGGCCACCGCGTTGGTCACCACCTCACTGAGCAGGAGCAGGACGTCGTCCAGGGCCGTCGCGGCGACCCTCGTTGCCAGCAGCCCCCGCGCCCACGCCCGGGCGGCCGGCACGGAGGCGATGTCACCGGGAAACTCCCCGAACCACGTCTCCGCCCCCGGCACCTCACCCCCATGCCGAACCACCTGCTCGTCCGACCTCACGACCCCACCCCCGACCAGCCCACGCCGGCCTCGCTGACGGCCCGCGTCCACACGCGCTGCGGGCCGTCCGCGCGCCTCCGGTAAGGGCCGGCCGGGCGCAAAAGACCGCCGTTCGGGTCACGCATAACGGCTCCCCTTTCTTGGTCGCTGGACGTTCATTCGCTTTCTTCATGGCCTGACGACCAAAGAAGACGTGTGCTTAGATTGGCCCGTGACCAGCGAATCCACGTTCCAATCAGCACGCCGGAAGATGACCGGCGATACCAGGAACGGGTTTGACTAAACCGCCGCCTGGCATTACCCGCGCAACCAGAAAGTCCGTTTTCATCCTGTTTCTGGAGGACCGCGATGAGCGTCGATCCTTTCCCAGGGCCGGAATCCCCTCGCGCGCGTTTCGGCGCAGAAATGCGCCGCCTGCGAGAGGCAGCCCAGCTCTCCCAGGCCGCCGTCGCCACCCGCCTCGGCTGCACCCAGACCCAGGTGAGCCGCCTGGAGGCCGCAACGCGCACGCCGTCTGTCTCCGACGCCGAACGGCTGGACCGGCTCTTTGGCGCGGGCGACGGCACCTTCTTCACGGACCTGCGCAAGTACATCGTCGCCCGCCCGGGCGGGCCCGCATGGTTCATGGACTGGGTGAACGAGATCGAACCGGCGGCCCGCGTCCTGTGGTCCTGGGACCCCCTCCTGGTCCCCGGCCTCCTCCAGACCCCGTCCTACGCCCGGCATCTCTTCGACCAGGAGCCCCAGATCAGCCCGGAAGAAGTGGAAGCGCGCGTAGAGGCCCGCACACTACGACAGAGCTTCCTCGACCGCGAAGATCCTCCTCTGCTGGTGGCACTCATCGATGAAGGCGTGCTGCGTCGGGAGGTAGGCGGACCAGAGGTGATGCGCAAGCAACTCGACTACTTGCTTGAGGTCGCCGAGAAGCCCACTATCTCCATCCAGGTCGTCGACGCGCACTGCCTTATCGGCTTGCTCGGCGCTTTCATGATCGCCGAGCTCAAGGGCGGACAGCCGCACGCCATTCATGCGGAATCTTCAGCCGAGGGCCAGTGCACCACTGACCACAGTATGGTGACCACGATCCGAAACCGATATGAAGCGATGCGTCTTTGGGCATATCCTGAGCGCGTATCCCTAAATGTGATCGAGAAGGCGAGACAGGAATGGACTTGAGTAGCGCCCTGTGGCGCAAGTCGTCTTTCTCCGGCGGTACCGGCGGGCAGTGCGTCGAGGTCGCTGACAATCTGCCCGGCGTGGTCGCCGTGCGCGACAGCAAGCGTCCGGATGGCCCCAAGTTGCTTGCCAGCCCTGCCGGATGGCGCACCTTCATCGGCGGTGTCAAGGCGGGAACCATCACTCCCCTGTCCTGAAATCAGCGAGGAATCGAGGCAAGCATGGACCTGGACGCCGCCGTGTGGCGGAAGTCGTCGCGTTCTTCTGACAACGGCGGGCAGTGCGTGGAAGTCGCCGACAACCTGCCCGGCGTGGTCGCCGTGCGCGACAGCAAGGTTTCGGATGGCCCCAGGTTGGTTGCCGACCACTCGGGGTGGCGCACCTTCATCGGCAGCATCAAGGCAGGAAAGATCGTCCTTCTGTCCTGACATCAGCGAGGAAACGAGACGGGCATGGACCTGGACGCCGCCGTCTGGCGGAAGTCGACCTACTCCGGCGGGAATGGTGGTCAGTGCGTGGAGGTGGCCGCGAACCTTGCCGGGGTGGTCGCGGTGCGCGACAGCAAGGTTTTCGATGGCCCCGAGGTGCTCCTCAGCCCCTTGGGATGGCGCAGCTTCGTTAGCAGCCTCAAGGCAGGAAGCTTCGCCACCCTGATCTGACTTCATCGCATTGGCTCTCGTGACACTCCTGGACGAAAGTCGCCTGAGCGCTCTCGCCTGTCTCGCCCCCGATCGGTCGACCGGCCGGAGGCCTCGCGTGCGGAAGAAGCCCGTTCGCCATCGTTCGGTGGGTGGATCAGGTGGACGTCCGCTCAGGGGCGGCCGCGTCGGGTTCCGGGAGGTCGGTCTCCGGGTCCTGGGGCGGGTCGGTGAGCTGTTCGCGGAGGTAGTTCCACACCACGGCGATCAGGGCGGCGACCGGTACGGCGAGCAGGCTGCCCACGATGCCCGCCAGGCTGCCGCCCAGCGTCACCGCCAGCAGGACCACCGCCGCGTGCAGGCCGAGACCACGGCTCTGCACCATTGGCTGGAACACGTTCCCCTCGAGTTGCTGCACGACGACGATGATGGCGAGCACGATCAGCGCGTCCGTCCAGCCGTTGGACACCAGCGCGATGAGGACCGCCACGAAACCGGCGAACAGGGCGCCGACGATGGGGATGAACGCCGAGACGAAGGTCAGGACGGCCAGGGGAAGAACAAGCGGCACGCCCACGATCCACAGGCCGAGACCGATGAAGACGGCGTCGAGCAGGCCCACGAAGGCCTGGGAGCGTACGAACGAGCCGAGGGTGTCCCAACTGCGGGCGGCCACGATCGGCACGTCCGTGGCGAGGCGGCCGGGTAGCTGGCGGGCCAGCCAGGGCAGGAACCGCGGGCCGTCCTTGAGGAAGAAGAACATGAGGAAGAGCGCCAGGACCGTGGTCACCAGGCCGTTGACCACGGTGCCCACGCCGGTGAGGGTGGCGGTGACGATGCTGCCGACGCTGGACTGGACGCGCTTGACCGCGCTGTCGAACGCGGTGCTGACCTGGTCCGCGCCGATGTTCAGCGGCGGCCCGGCGGCCCAGTCGCGCAGCTTCTGAATGCCGTCGCCCACGCCGGTGGACAGCTCGCCGGACTGGGACGCCACCGGGACGGCGATCAGCACCACGGTCCCGGCGGCGACCAGGAGGAAGAGCACGGTCACGGCCGACGCGGCCAAGGCGGGTGGCCAGCCGTGCCGGCGCAGGAAACGGGCCAGGGGCCAGGTCAGTGTGGTGAGCAGCAGGGCGATCACGAGCGGCCATAGGACAGACCACATCCGGCCGAGAATCCACAGAGCCACCGCCGTCATCAGCACGACGAGCAGCATCTCCAGGGAGATGCGCGCCGAAGTGCGCAGTGCGGTGCGCGTCTTGGTGGCATTGAGCGTGGCAGGCACAAGGACACCCTAGACATTGCCCATGCTTTACGCGGACAGGGCGACCTTCGAGCGGACGGTCTTGACCGTTGGGGTGGGGGGACGGACACTCTGGCCGGCGCGGGACCGGAGTGTTCTCCGGGGTCGCCGCCGGCCTGTCTCCGATCCAAGGCGAAGGGTGGGCGTTGAGCCCCACGTCATCCGTGCCTCCACCGGATGTTCGCGCCGCCGTGATCCGTCATGCCGCCGGGCCGCGGTCCCCGCCGGCGGCGCTCGCCGTACTCGCCCCCATGAAGCTTTCAACGCGAGCTTCGAACGCTGGCCCCTCATCGCCCGGCGGAGCGTGTCCCACGGCGCTCTCGCCGGCAGGAGTAGGAGAGACCGTGCGACACACACAGGTGAAGGCGGCGCTGGCCGCGCTGGCGGTGGCGGCCACGCTGCTGCCGACGGCCGCCAACGCGGCGAGCCCTTCCGAGACGACGTACGCAGGCAGTCCGGCGGCGGCCGCAGGCAGTGCGGCGGCGGCCGTTCTGGCGACATCCGCGGGCAGGCACGCGGCGGCCGTGCTGGCCAGGGCGCACACCGCCGGCCGGGTACAGGTCGCCGGCGACGCCGTGCGGTACAGCTGGCCGGGCGTCTACTTCGAGGGCCGCTTCGTCGGCACCGGAGTAGGGATCGCCCTGAACGACGCCGTGAACGACTACGACGTCCAGATCGACGGCGCCACCGTCGCCACGCTGGTGACCCCCGGCCGCACCACGTACTGGGTCAAGAATCTGCGCTACGGCGTGCACGGCGTGCGGCTCGTCAAGCGCACCGAGAGCCAGTCGGGCATCGGCGAGTTCGGCGGGTTCCTGGCCGCCCCCGGCGGCGTCGTCCTGCCCAGGCCCCCGGATCGCCGACGGCAGATCGAGTTCATCGGCGACTCCTACACCGCCGGCTACGGCAACCTCTCCCCCACCCGCGAATGCCCGGCTCCTGGGCAGCTCGACAGGAACACCAACGCCGACCTGAGCTTCGGCGCCCTCACCGCGCGCGGCCTCGGCGCCGACTACCAGCTCAACGCCTTCTCCGGGCGCGGGATGGTGCGCAACTACAACGGCATCGAGCCGGGCACCGACTACCGCACCTACTACGACCGTGCCTTGATCAGCGTGCCCGGCGACGTCTGGAGGAATCCGGGCACCTGGCACCCGCAGCTCATCGTGGTCGGGCTCGGCATCAACGACTTCTCCACCGCCATCAACCCCGGCGAGCCGTGGACGCCCGAATCCCTCGTCGCCGCCTACAAGACCGCCTACCAGGGCTTCATCGACAAGCTGCGCGCCCGCTACGGCAAGCGCGCGGTCATCGTGGTCAGCGCCACCTACGTGTACAACACGACGGCGCTCGCCGACGCGGCGCGACAGGTCGTGCAGGACCGCAACGGGCAGGGCGACGACCGGGTCGTCTACTGGTACTACGACAACGCCGACCTGGACTACGGCGGCTGCGACTGGCACCCCTCGGCCCACGATCACCAGATCATCTCGCAGCGGCTGAACGACTTCATCGCCGCCCTTCACCTGCGCTGGTAGGGGCGCGAAGCACAGAGCACGACACGCGCCGGGCGGCCGGGCCGTCCGGCGCGTGCCCGTGCGCCGCGTCTTGTCGCGTCTTGTCGCGTCGTCAGGACGAGACCTCACCGACGGAACGAACCGAGCAGAAGGCGAGAACGGGGCGATCGCCGGGCGAGAATGGGCCTGTGGTGTCCCCCGCGCCGTCGCCCGTTCGTCGTGCAAGGGGAGAGCCCCTGACTTCGGAGGTCGCGATGCAGTACGCGCTGATGATCTACACCCCGCCCGGCTACGTGGAGTCGCTGTCGGAGGCGGAGATGGACGCGGTGTACGCGGACTACTTGGCGCTGGCCGATGACGACCGGTGCATCGAGCACGCGCAGTTGCAACCGGCCGAGACGGCGACCAGTGTTCGGGTGGCCGACGGCCGGACGCTGATGACCGACGGCCCGTTCGCCGACACCAAGGAGGTGCTCGGCGGCTTCTGCCTGGTCGAGGCGGCCGATCTGGACGAGGTGCTGGAGATGGCGGCCCGCGTCCCGGCCGCCCGGATGGGCGGCGCGGTGGAGATCAGGCCGGTGGTGCGGCGCTGACCGTGCTGGAGCAGGTCTTCCGGGACGAGTGGGGGCGGGTGCTGGCCTCGCTGGTCGGGTTCCTCGGCGACTTCGACAGGGCCGAGGAGGCCGCGCAGGAGGCGTTCGCGATCGCGGCGGAGCGCTGGCCCGCGTCCGGCGTGCCGGACAACCCGGGCGCGTGGCTGACGACGACGGCCCGCAACCGGGCGATCGACCGGATCCGCCGGGAGCACACCCTGGCCGAGAAGATCCACCTGCTGCCGGCGGCCGAGGCCGTCATGATGGACGAGGTCGACGACACCGTGATCAAGGACGAGCGACTGGAGCTGATCTTCACCTGCTGTCACCCGGCGCTGCCGCTGGAGGGGCAGGTGGCGCTCACGCTGCGGGCCCTGGGCGGCCTTTCGACCGCCGAGATCGCCCGCGCGTTCCTGGTCTCCGAAGAGACCATGAAGCGGCGCCTGTCGCGCGCCAAGACCAAGATCAAGGCGACCGGGATCCCGTTCGCCGTTCCCGGCGCGCACCTGCTGCCCGACCGCCGCGACGCCGTGCTGGCCGTGGTCTACCTGATCTACAACGAGGGCTACAGCGGCCGGGTCGACCTCGGCGGCGAGGCCATCCGCCTCGGACGCGTGCTCACCGCGCTCATGCCGGACGAGCCGGAGGCGCACGGGCTGCTCGCGCTGATGCTGATCCACCATGCCCGGCGACGGGCCCGGTTCTCCGGCGAGGACCTCGTGCTGCTCGACGATCAGGACAGGTCGCTGTGGGACGTGCGCCAGATCGCGGCGGGACGGGTGGTGCTCGACCGCGCGCTCGCGCTGGGCGGGCGAGGCGCCTACGTCGTGCAGGCCGTGATCGCCTCGCTGCAGGCGCGGGAGCGCATCGACTGGCGGCGGGTCGCCCGGATGTACCGGCGGCTGGCCGACCTCACCGGTTCCCCGGTGGTCGAGCTCAACGGCGCCGCGGCGCTCGCCCAGGCCGGCGACCCCGCCGCGGCGCTGGCCGCCGTCGACCGCCTGGACCTGGACGGCTACCTCTACTTCCACTCGACCCGCGGCGAGCTGCTGCGGCGTCTCGGCCGTGAGGACGAGGCCCGGGCGGCGTACCGCCGAGCGCTCGACCTGGCCACCTCGACCCCCGAGCGGCGGTTCCTCACCGGGCGGCTCGAACAACTCTGACCCGGCCTGTCCCCCGGGTGGGTGGTCGTTCGTCGCCCGAGTATGAGCGACGTTCGTCCGAACCAGAGGAGAAACGACATGTCAGCGACCCGGCCGACCCATGACCTGGGGGTCTTCGCCCGCCTTCATGAGGCCGTCAACAGCGGCGACGCGGAACTCGTCTTCAAGACGATCGACGAGGTCGTCGACCCCGATGTGGTGGTCCGCACCCCGCTGCCGATCGACGCGACGGGGGCGCAGGCACTGAAGGAGGTGTTCGGCAGGCTCCTGCGGGCCTTTCCCGACCTGCACATCGCGGTCGAGGACGTGATCGCCGAAGGAGACAAGATCGTCTACCGGAACACCGTCACCGGCACCCACCAGGGCGAGTACATGGGCCTGGCTCCCACCGGCCGGTCCATCTCCTACAACGAGATCTTCATCTTCCGCTTCGCGGACGGCCGGATCACCGAGACCTGGGGCGTCGTCGACGTCCTGTCCCAGATGCGGCAACTCGGGATCATCTCCGGCGCCTTCTCGTAACCGGGACTCGCGCCCGCGCGGCGAAGGACGCGGGTGCACCGCCGTACCCGGGCGCCGGCGCACCGCACCACATCCCTGCACCGAGATCGCCGCGCCCGACATGACCACGCAGGAGGCGATCGCCGCCGGTATGCCGCCGGCAGGCGTCAGGTCGCACGAATTCATCGACGTGGCCGGCCAGTCGGCCCGCCCGGAATTCGCGCGGGCCTATGGCATCCCGCTCACGACCTTCGAGGACTGGGCACACGAGCACCTTCGGCCCGCCGCCTGACGCCTGCCAGGGTCGGCAGGCTCAGCCGTGGAGGTAGTCGACCAGGTGGGCCTTTTCGGTCTCCAGCTCCTCGATAGCGCTCTTGACGACGTCGCCGATGCTCACGATGCCGGCCAGGCGGCCCTGGCTGACCACGGGGAGGTGGCGGATGCGGTGGTCGGTCATGGTCTTGCGCAGGTCTTCGACGTCGGCGTCCGGCTCACAGGTGCGCACGGGAGTCGTCATGATCGACGACACCGGCTCCTCCAGCACGCCGGGGCCGCGCTGCTGGAGCCCGCGCACCACGTCGCGCTCGGAGACGATGCCGACGATCGTCTCGCCGTCCTCCGACACCACGACGGCGCCGATGTTGTGGCTGGCCAGGGCTGCGAGCAGCTGGGTGACCGTCGCCTGCGGCCGCACGGTCGCCACCGTGCTTCCTTTACTTCGCAGGATCGCGCTGATGAGCATCGACACCACCTCGTCACGGTAAGGAGAGGCCAGGGAGAGTATCAGTGACTTCCCCACCTCGTGCCAACGTTAAGCGTGAGGACGGGCAAAGCCGGTCCGGCGTCCCGGGGGCGGCATGAGTACCATGCCACGCACCACTTCTCTCCAGGGGACCGCGAGATGAGCGATCGACTGAACACCGGCAGCCACGACCTGCCCATATCCGATGCGCTGGCCGCCTTCATGACCGGCGGCTGGGCCGACACGAGCCGCCCGGACCTGGCGGCGCTGCCGCCGGCGTCCTACACCGCCAAGCGCCGGGCCGCCCTGGTCCAGCGGTTCCCCGGCGAGCGGCTGGTCATCCCGTCCGGGACGCTGAAGGTCCGCAGCAACGATTCCGATCACCGCTTCCGCCCCCACAGCGCCTTCGCGTACCTGACCGGCGGGCAGGAGCCCGACGATGTGCTGGTCATCGCGCCCTCGGGGGCGGCGACGCTGTTCACCCGCCCCCGGTCGCCCCGCTCGGCGGAGGGCGCGGCGGGGCAGGAGTTCTACCGCGACCGCAAGTACGGCGAGTTCTGGGTCGGCGCCCGGCCCACCCTGGCCGAGGCCGAGGCGCTGTACCAGATCGAGTGCGCGCCGATCGACCGCCTGCCCGAGGCCCTCACCGGCACGGCCCGGGTGCTGCGCGAGGTGGACGCCTCCGTCGACGCGCGGGTGGCGCCACACGAGGGGGACGAGGAGCTGACCGCGTTCCTGTCGGAGATGCGGCTGATCAAGGACGACTGGGAGGTCGCCCAGCTGCAGCACGCCGTCGACGCCACGGGCCGTGGTTTCCAGGACGTGGTGCGCGCGCTGCCGCAGGCCCTCGCCCACCCGCGCGGCGAACGGTACGTCGAAGGCGTCTTCGGGCTGCGGGCCCGGCTGGAGGGCAACGCGACCGGATACGACAGCATCGTCGCCTCCGGCGCGCACGCCTGCGTCCTGCACTGGATCCGCAACGACGGCGCCCTGAACCGCGACGAGCTGCTGCTGCTCGACGCCGGCGTCGAGTCCGACGACCTCTACACCGCCGACGTCACCCGCACGCTGCCGCTGTCAGGGCGGTTCAGCCCCGTCCAGCGGCAGGTCTACGAGCTGGTGTACGAGGCCCAGAGCGCGGCCATCGCCGTCCTGCGGCCGGGGGCCCGCTTCCGTGACTTCCACGCCGCCGCGATGCGCGTCATCGCCGAAGGGCTGCGCGAGTGGGGGGTGCTGGACTCGGCCGACGGTGACCTGCACCGCCGCTACACGTTGTGCAGCAGCGGGCACATGCTCGGCCTGGACGTCCACGACTGCGCCAGGGCCCGCACGTCGGTCTACCTGGACGGGGTGCTGGAGGCCGGTCAGGTGCTCACCGTCGAGCCCGGCCTCTACCTGCAGCCGGACGACCTCACCCTGCCGCCGGAGCTGCGCGGCATCGGCGTGCGCATCGAGGACGACCTGCTGATCACCGAGGACGGCGCCCGGCTGATGTCCTCGGCCCTCCCCCGCCACCCCGACGAGGTCGAGTCCTGGATGGGAGCCCTGCTCGGCTGACCCGGACGCTCGACAGGTCCGTTCGGCGTCGTCAACGACGGCCGGCAGGCCCGCTCGGCGTCATCCCGGACGGCCGAGCGGGCCGGGTTGGGTCTGCGCCCCCCGGCGTGATCGCCGGGCCGTTAGGGTGGGCGGGTGCGCGATTCGATCGTGATGGCCGGGCGTGCCGACGCCGTGCTGGCCGCTGTGGGCGGCACGCTGACCGACACCGAGCGCGAGCGGGCGTCCCGCTTCGTCCGCGAACGTGACCGGGACGACTTCGTGGCCGCCCACCTGCTGGTCAGGCAGTGCGCCGCCACCCTCCTCGGACGGCCCGCCGAGGAGCTGACCCTGATCCAGTACTGCGACAAGCACGGCCCCGGTCACGGCCGCCCGTCCATCGCCGAGGTGCCCGAGCTGGGCGTCAGCCTGTCGCACACGGCCGGGTACGTGTGCGCGGTCGCGGGGCCGGGCCGGGTCGGCGTGGACGCCGAGCACGTGCCGCGGGGCGACGTGGACCGCGGCCTGGTCGAGTTCACCCTGTCCCCGGCCGAGTTCGCCCTGATCGGTCACGACAAGCGGCGGGTGATCCGCCAGTGGGTGCGCAAGGAAGCCCTGGTCAAGCGGGGCGAGCTGACGATCGACGACTTCCCGCTGACCGACCTTTCCGACATGGACGGCGAGGTGGATCCGTCGGGCTCGTCCGGCTGGCGCGGGCGCCGGCTACTGGAGTGGACGGCCGGCGCCGTCATCGGCTGCGCCGTCACCGACCACCCGGCCGAGCTGCGCCGGATCGACGGCTGAGGGCACCGGCGGCCGCGCCGCGCGGCGCGGGGCGTCGGGCCCCGGCGTGGGGTCGAGGAAGACGTGCGTGACACCTCGGAAACGATCCCTCAGCCGGTGCTCGATGTCGTCGGAGACCTGCTCCAGCCGGTCGCCGGAGCACTCGTCCACGAAATCGATCTTCGCGGCGACCAGCACGTCGTCCGGGCCGAGCATCATGGTCAGCAGTTCGACGACCTCGTTGACCTCGGCCCGTCCGGTGATCTCCTCGAGGATCGCGCGCTGGACGCGCGGCGGGGCCGCCTGGCCGATCAGCAGCGAGGCGTTCGCCTTGATCAGATACAGCGCGACGCCGAGCAGCAGCAGGCCGATCACGATCGAGGCCAGGCCGTCCCACACCGCCGACCCGGTGAGCTGGAAGCCCAGCAGGCCGAGGGCGGCCACGCCGATGCCGACCAGCGCCGCGGAGTCCTCGAACACGACCGCCTTGACCGCCGTGTCGGTGGTGTGCACCACGTACCGCTGCGGGCTCACGTTCAGCCGGTCGGCCTCCCTCCGCACCTGGTGGACGGCGCGGAAGAACGAGACGCCCTCCAGCACGAACGCGATCACCAGCACGATGTAGGACACCTTGAGGTCGCCCAGGTCCTCGCCGTCCCTGATCGTCTGCACGCCGTGGGTGATCGAGAACCCGGCGCCGATCAGCAGCGTCGCGCCGGCCGCCATCAACGCCCAGAAGAACCCGGCCTTGCCGTGCCCGAAGGGATGCCGGGAGTCGGCCGGGTGCCCGCTGCGCCGGACCGCGACCAGCAGCAGCACCTCGGTCACCGTGTCGGCGGCCGAGTGCGCGGCCTCCGACAGCATGGCCGACGAGCCGCTGATCAGGCCGGCCACCATCTTGGCCACCGCGATCGCGAGGTTGATGCCCGCGGCCACCGCGACCGTGAGGAAACTCTCCTGGCCGGAATCCGGCTCCGTCGCCTTCTCGCTCATCTCGCCGCTCCTTCCCCCCGTCTGGGCCGGGATACATCGTTCCAGTCGGAAAATTTCCTAAATAAGGGACGATCCGGGGATCCGACCGAGGTCAACCGCCTCATGAACGCTCCCGGAGAGATAGATTCACAACCATGAGCACGGCGGAATCCGACGACCTGGACACCAATTGGCTGAGCGGCGGGGAGCAGCGAGCGTGGCGCGCCCACCTGGCGGCCCACAAGCTTCTCGAGCATCGGCTCGACCGCGAGCTTCAGGCGTCCGGACTGTCGCTGAACGACTACGAGATCCTGGTGAACCTGTCAGAGAGCCCGGGTCATCGCATGCGCATGAGCGACCTGGCCGAGGCCACCATCCAATCTCGCAGCCGCCTGTCCCACCAGATCGCGCGCATGGAGGCCGCCTCCCTGGTCAGCAGGGAGAGCTGCCCGGACGACCGGCGGGGAACGTTCGCGGTGCTCACCGAGCAGGGGTGGGAGACGATGCAGCGGGTGGCGCCCATGCACGTCGCCAACGTCCGCTACCACTTCATCGACCGCCTCACGCCTGAGCTGGTGCAGGCGCTGGAGGTCGCCTACACCCCCGTGGTCAAGCACCTGCTGCGCCTGCGCGCCGAAGAACGCGCCTAGCCTCTCAGGGGCCGTCCGGCCTGGCCGGGCGGGTCCGGGTCGTCCGACCCCAAACCGATACCTGGGAAAGTCGTGGATGCGCCGCCCGCGGTGGCTAGCATCCCGGCTGTGTCGAATAGGTCGCTCGCTTCCCGGTCCCGCCTAGCCGCATCCCCCGGCGACGGTCCCTCCCGGCTCGCCCCCGCGCGCACGGGCCCCTCGCCGCGTACCGCCTCCCGCGACGGCGCACCGCCGCCGCGGCGGGCGCCGGTGCTGGTGACGTGGCTGATCGCCTCGCTGTTGCTGGCCCTGGCCTGCACCTCCGCCTGCACGTCCTCGCCGGGCGGCGACGCGCTGCCGGCCGGACGCGACCTGCTCGACAAGGCCGCGGCGGCGATGCGCGAGGTCAAGACCGTCGCCTTCACGATCACGACCGAGGGCAAGCCCCCGGTGCCGGTCAAGAACGCCGACGGCTCTCTGACCCGTGAGGGCGACGCCAAGGGCACTCTGCAGATCGACGTCCTGGGCAACCTTCAAGAGCTCAACTTCGTTCTGACCGGCGACACCGTCTACTTCAAGGGCCCCACCGGCGGCTACCAGACGATGACCCGCAAGCAGTTGGCCGGCATCTACGACCCCTCGGCCATCCTCAACCCCGACACCGGGGTGGCCCGGCTGCTGTCCACCGCCACCGACCCCAAGACCGAGGCCGCCGAGAAGGTCGGCGGCGTGGACGCCTACCGGGTGGCGGTGACGCTGTCGCAGCAGGTCATCATCACGCTGGTGCCGGGGGTGAACCAGGGGGTCACAGGGCAGGTGTGGGTGGCCAAGGACACCGGCCGCCTGCTGAAGGCGAGCCTGCCGCTCGGCAGCGGCGCCAACACCGGCACGGTCGTGGTCGCCCTCGACGACTACGACGCCCCGGTGACCATCGCCACCCCGAGCGCGAGCCCATGAGCCGTTCCGGCGAACCGGTCCCCGCTTCCTCTCCGGCGCCCCATGCGGAGCCCGGCTCGGCGGCCGCGCCCGCCGGCCCGGTCGCGGTCCGGCGGGTGGCCCTGGGCGTCGGCGGGACGGCCGTCCTGCTGGCCGCGCTGGACGCCTACGTCGTGGTGACCGTCCTGATCGACGTCGCCCGCGACCTTGGCGTGCCCGTCAACCACCTCGAACGGGCCACCCCGATCGTCACCGGCTTCCTGCTCGGCTACGTGGCCGCCATGCCGCTGCTCGGCCAGCTCTCCGACCGGTACGGGCGACGGCCGCTGATCCACGCCTGCCTGGCCGGGTTCGCGGCCGGCTCCGCGGTCACCGCGCTCGCCGCGTCGGTCCCGCTGCTCACGGCCGGCCGCACGCTCCAGGGCATCGCGGGCGGCGCGCTGCTGCCGATCACGATGGCGCTCGTCGGCGACCTGTGGGACGAGCACGCCCGACCGGTCGCCCTGGGGGCCGTGGGCGCGGCGCAGGAGCTGGGCAGCGTCCTCGGCCCCCTGTACGGGGCGGGAGTGGCCGCGCTGGTGGGCTGGCGGGGCATCTTCTGGGTCAACATCCCGCTCGCCCTGATCGCGGCGGTGGCCGTCCACCGGGCGGTGCCGCCGCCCGCGCCGCGCGGCGGGCCCCGGATGCGCGTCGACGTGGTGGGCGGGCTGCTGCTGGCCCTCGCGCTGGGCCTGCTCGTGGCCGGGCTGTACAACCCCGAGCCCGACAAGGCGGTCCTGCCCTCCTGGGGCGTGCCGGCGATCACGGCGGGCGTGGTCGCCGTCGCGGGGTTCGTCGCGTGGGAGCTGCGCGCGCCGGTGCGGCTGCTGGACATGGCCGGCGTGCGGCGCGCCCCGTTCTGGGCGTCGCTTGGGGTCAGCTTCCTCACCGGGGCGGCGCTGCTGGTCACCCTGGTGGACGTGCAGCTCGCCGCCCAGACCCTGCTGGGCGAGGACACCGTCGGGGGTGCGCTGGTGCTCTCGCGGTTCCTGGTCGCCCTCGCGCTCGCCGCGCTGGCGGGCGGGGTGCTGGCCCGCCGGTTCGGCGAGCGGACGGTCGCCGTGGCAGGGCTGGTCGTGGCCGCCGCCGGGTACTTCCTGATCTCCCGCTGGCCGCTGGACCCCGCGGCCGCCTCCTACCCGTTCGGCCTGTCGCGCGTGGACGTCGACCTGGCCGTGGCGGGCCTGGGGCTGGGCGCGGTGATCGCGCCGGTGTCCTCGGCCGTGCTGCGGGCGACCCCCGCCGGACGCCACGGGGTCGCCTCGGCGGCGGTCGTGGTGACCCGCATGATGGGCATGCTGCTGGGCGTCGCCGCGCTGTCGGCCTGGGGATTCCACCGCTTCCAGTCGCTGACGGCCCATCTGGACACGCCGCTGCCGTTCGGCGTGGAATCCGCGGAGTACGCCCGGCGGCTGGCCGAGTACAGCGCGAAGGTCGTCCAGGCGCTGCACACGGAGTACACCGAGATCTTCCTGCTGACCGCCGCCCTGTGCGCCGTGGGCGCCGTGACGGCCCTCGCCCTCCCCCGCCGCCGGCCGTGAGCCGGGCGGGCGGGGAGAGGTGAGCGGCTACTTCTTCTTGGCGGCGCCGCGCTTGTCGCGGATGCGCATGCTGACCTCCACCGGGGAGCCGGCGAAGCCGAACTCCTCGCGGATGCGCCGCTCGATGAAGCGGCGGTAGGTCTCCTCCAGGAAGCCCGAGGTGAACAGCACGAACTTGGGCGGCTCGGTCGACGCCTGCGTGGCGAACAGGATCTTGGGCTGCTTGCCGCCGCGCACCGGCGGCGGGGTGGCGGCGACCAGGTCCGACAGGAAGGTGTTGAGCCGGGCCGTCGGCACGCGCGTGCTCCAGGACTCAAGGGCCCGCTCGATCGCCGGGACCAGCCGCTCGACGTGCCGCCCGGTCTTGGCGGAGATGTTGACCCGCAGCGCCCACGGGACGCGGACGAGCTGGCGGTCGATCTCCTTCTCCAGGTAGTGGCGGCGGTCCTCGTCGACCAGGTCCCACTTGTTGAACGCGACGACCATGCAGCGGCCCGACTCGGTGACCATGCTGATGATGCGCAGGTCCTGCTCGGTGAGCACCTCGGAGGCGTCGATGAGCACGACGGCGACCTCCGACCGCTCCAGGGCGGCCTTGGTGCGCATGCCCGCGTAGAAGTCGGCGCCCTGCAGCTCGCGCTCGCGGCGCCTGATGCCCGCGGTGTCGACGAAGCGCCAGGTCTTGCCGCCCAGCTCGACCAGCTCGTCGACCGGGTCGCGGGTGGTGCCCGCCATCGGGTCGACCAGCACCCGCTCCTCGCCGGCCAGCTTGTTCAGCAGCGAGGACTTGCCGACGTTCGGCTTGCCGACCAGCGCGACCCGGCGGGGGCCGCGCTCGACGCCGAACCGCTGCGGCGGGGCCTCGGGCATGATCTGCAGCAGGACGTCCAGCAGGTCGCCGCTGGAACGGCCGTGCAGGGCCGACACCGGCTGCGGCTCGCCGAGGCCGAGCGACCACAGGGCCGTCGCCTCCAGCTCCATGCGCTGGTCGTCCACCTTGTTGGCGGCCAGCACGAGCGGCTTGCCCGAACGGCGCAGCACCGCGGCGACGGTCTCGTCGGCGTCGGTCACCCCGACCGTGGCGTCCACCACGAACAGGATCACATCGGCCAGCTCGACCGCGATCTGCGCCTGCTCGGCGATGCGCAGCGCCATGCCGGTGGCGTCGGGATCCCACCCGCCGGTGTCCACCAGGGTGAAGCGGCGGCCCCGCCAGGTGCCCTCGTAGGTCACCCGGTCGCGGGTCACGCCGGGCACGTCCTCCACGACCGCCTCGCGGCGGCCGATGATGCGGTTGACCAGCGTGGACTTGCCCACGTTCGGACGCCCCACGACGGCGACCACCGGCAGTGGGCCGGCGTCCGGCTCGGCCTCGGCGGCCGCGCCGTCCTGCTCGAATTCCGCGAGGTCGGCCTCGATCCAGCCGGCCTCGTCGTCGTACTCCCCCGTCACGTCACGTCCGTTTCCATCGGGGCCCATCCTTGCCTCGGCGGCCGGCGGGCGCGGCGCCCCGGAGGGCGTCCCGCTCGCGCGTCACCGGATCAGGTGCGCTCTTTCACAAGTCTGAGGACCTCGGAGACGACCTCTTCGAGGTTGAGCTCCGTGGTGTCCAGCTCGACCGCGTCCGCCGCCATCACCAGAGGGTCGGCCTTGCGGGTCGAGTCAAGGGTGTCACGCCGCGCCATCGCGGCCCGCTGGGCCTCCACGGTGGTGCCGGTCAGCTCGGCGGTGCGGCGCCGGGCGCGGGCCTCGGGGCTCGCGGTCAGGTAGATCTTGACGGGCGCGCCGGGGGCCACCACGGTGCCGATGTCGCGTCCCTCGACCACGATATCGCCCTCGCCGATGATGGCGCGCTGCTCGGCGACCAGCCGGGCGCGCACCTCGGGCACCGCGCTGACCGCGGACACCGCCGCGGTGACCTCGCCGGTGCGGATCTCGGCGGAGACGTCGCGGCCGTCCGCCGTGACGCCCGGGGCGTCCGGGTCGGTGGCGATGACGAGCACCGGCTCGCCGGCCCGGCCGGCGACCGCGGCCGCGTCGGCCACCTCGACGCCGTGCTCGAGCATCCACCAGGTGATCGCGCGGTACATCGCCCCGGTGTCGAGATAGCGCAGCCCGAGCGCGCGCGCCACCCCGCGCGACGCACTCGACTTGCCCGACCCCGAAGGGCCGTCCATGGCGACGACCAGTGCGGTCACGGCATCTCCCTCTGCGTCCCGATTGAGTTGTCCGCAATGAGGGTACCGGGAATCCTCCACCACCCGGGCATCGTCGGCCCAAGCCCCTGACGGGACTAGGGCACGTGCCACCCGTGCGAGCGCAGGGCCTCGGCGAGCACCTCGGCGGACTCGGGCTGGACCGACAGTTCGGCGGCGCCCAGCGGCAGCCCGGGGGCGTGCTCCAGGCGGACGTCCTCGATGTTGACCCCGGCGTCCTGGGCCACCTGGAACAGGCGCGCCAGCTCGCCGGGCCGGTCGCCGACGAGCACCTGCACCACGGCGTACGCCCGCGCGGGCCCGCCGTGCTTGCCGGGGATGCGGCTCCGGCCGGCGTTTCCGCGCCGCAGCAGCTCGGTGACCCGCGCGATGGCCCCGTCGTCGTCCACCGAGACCGCGCGCAGGGCCGCCGCCGCTGCGGCCAGGTCGGTGGCGACGGCCTCCAGGACCTCCGCCACCGGGCGGGCGTTGCCCGACAGGATGACCGTCCACAGGTCCGGATCGCCGCCCGCGACCCGGGTGACGTCCCGCACTCCCGGCCCGGCCAGGCCGAGCGCGGTGTCGGAGGCGCCGACCAGCCGCGCGGCGACGGCGGAGGCGGCCACGTGCGGGGCGTGCGAGATCAGCGCGACGGCCTCGTCGTGCGCCACCGGGTCGACCTTGACGGCGTTGCCGCCGCACAGCTCGATGAGCGACAGCACGGCCGCGACGGCGCGCGGCGAGGTCTCGCGCCCGGGGCAGTACGCCCAGGGACGGCCGAGGAACACATCGGCCCGGGCCGCGCCGGGCCCGGACCGCTCGCGGCCGGCCAGCGGGTGGCCGGCCACGTAGGCGCTCATGTCACAGCCGAGCCGGCGCGCCTGCTCGATGGGCAGCGCCTTGACGCTGGCCACGTCGGTGTAGAAGCGGGCGGCCTCGGTCTTCTGCAGGTCGAGCAGCCAGTCGGCCACGAACTGGGGCGGCACGGCGATCACGGCCAGGTCGACGCGGCCGCCGCCCGGCTCCCACTCGTCCCCGGCGCCGAGCTCGCACGCCACGCGCACCGCACCGGGGCTCTGGTCGGTGAGCTTGACGGTGACGCCGTGCTCGCGCAGGGCCAGGGCGACCGACGTGCCGATCAGCCCGGTGCCGACGACCAGGACGCTCTCGATGCCGTGCGGCCGTTCGTTCACTGGGCGATGTCCACTCTCAGCGCGGCGGCGCCGCGCAGGTAGACGTGCTGGATCTGCTGGCGGGGGCGGTCGGTGGCCACGTGGGCCATCAGCCGGACGACCCGGGGCAGCGCCCCGGGC
Organism: Sphaerisporangium sp. NPDC005289; assembly: GCF_040607455.1. Lineage (NCBI taxonomy): Bacteria > Bacillati > Actinomycetota > Actinomycetes > Streptosporangiales > Streptosporangiaceae > Sphaerisporangium > Sphaerisporangium sp. NPDC005289. The sequence goes on along the minus strand of NZ_JBEXGS010000014.1, from coordinate 93,920 downwards.
ACGTCGATCTCGCTGGCGCAGATCAGCGGCACGTCGTGGAAGCCGAGCTTGCGGGCGGCGAGCGCGGGGAACTCCGCGGTGAGGTCGGGAGTGGCCGTGAAGATCACGCTGATCACCTCGTCGGTGGTCAGCCTGTTGCGCTCCATGACCTCGCTGACCAGCTCGGTCACTCCCTCGAGGATCGCCTCCCGATCGTTGGAATCGATCTGGACGGCGCCCCGGATGGCCCGCACCATGGCTTTCCCCTCTCGCAGGGCGTCCGGTCGTGCTCCGCTTCCCGCCAGGCTACATTCCCACGGTGGCGTAGAGTTCGCCGACCTCCACGAGGGTGAGCGCGCGCAGGGTGCCCGGCTTGAGCCGGCCGAGCTTGACCGGCCCGAACTCGATGCGGGCCAGGTCGATCACGTTGTGACCGGCGAGCTCCAGCATGCGCCGCACGACGTGCTTGCGCCCCTCGTGCAGGACGACCTCGACCAGGGCCTGCTGACCGTGCTCCTGCACGATCTTGAACTCGTCGGCCTTGACCAGGCCGTCCTCCAGCTCGACGCCCGACTTCAGCCGGCGGCCCAGGTCGCGCGGAATGGGCCCGGGCACCTTGGCCCAGTACTTCTTCTGCACGCCGAAGCTCGGGTGGGTCAGCCGGTGGGCCAGCTCGCCGTCGTTGGTGAGGATGATCAGGCCCTCGGTCTCGGTGTCCAGGCGCCCGACGTGGAACAGCCGCTCGGTGCGGTCGGCCACGTAGTCGGCCAGCGACGGACGGCCCTCGGGGTCGGACATGGTGCTGACGACGCCGATCGGCTTGTTGATCGCGAAGTAGACCAGGTCGGGGGCGGTGGGGATGCGCTTGCCGTCGACGTGGATGACCTGCTTGGCCGGGTCGACGCGGGCGCCGAAGCGCCGCACGACCTGGCCGTCCACGGTGACCCGTCCCTCGCCGATCATCTCCTCGCAGGTGCGCCGCGCCGCGACGCCGGCCTGGGCGAGGACCTTCTGCAGTCGGATGCCGTCGGGCACCTCGGTGGTGTCGCGCTCGTCGGTGTAGCCGGCGGGGAAGAAGTCGGGGTCGCGCAGCGGCTGGCGGGCGGTCTTGAACGCGCCGCCGCGCTCGGGACGGGCGGCCTGCCCGCGCCCGGCCGGGGCGCCGGAGCGCGTCGCCTTGCCGCGCGCAGCGGAAGCGCTGTCGCGGCCTGCCCCGCCGCGGCCCGCGGGCGCGGCGCCACGGCCGAAGCGGTCCTGCGCCCGGCCGCCCTCGGGGCGGCCGTAGCGGCCACGGGTGCCGGCGGACGAGCCGCCGAGCGAGCCGCCGATGGTCTGCACCTCGTCGCGCCGGCCCTCACGCCGGTCGTCGCGCCCGTACCGGCCGCCGGAGCCGCCGGCGAAACGGCCCTCGTCGCGGACGGGCCGGTCGCGGCCGGTCTCGTCCCTGCCGTAGCGCTCGCGGGAGCCGCCGCGCCCGGTGCGCGGAGTCGCGCGGTCGTCGTCGCGGAAGGAACCCCGGCGGTCGTCGCCGAAGGAACCGCGCCGCTCGTCACTCCGGAACGGAGGACGCCGATCGTCGCCGCGCGGGGCACCGCCCCGGTCGTCGCGGAAGGAGCTCCTGCGGTCATCGCTGCGGGACGAACCGCCTCGGTCGTCGCGGAAGGAACCCCGGCGGTCGTCACCGAAGGAGCCACGCCGCTCGTCACTCCGGAACGGAGGACGGCGATCATCCCCGCGCGGGGCACCGCCCCGGTCATCGCGGAAGGAGCCCCGGCGGTCGTCGCCGAAGGAACCGCGCCGCTCGTCACTCCGGAACGGAGGACGCCGATCATCCCCGCGCGGGGCACCGCCCCGGTCATCGCGGAAGGAGCTCCTGCGGTCGTCACCGCGGGGGGAACCGCTCCGGTCGCCGCGGAAGGAGCCCCGGCGGTCGTCACCACGGGACGAACCGCCCCGATCATCGCGGAACGAGCCCCGGCGGTCGTCGCCGAAGGAGCCACGCCGCTCGTCGCCCCGGAACGGGGCACGGCGGTCGTCGCCGGACGCCCCGCCTCGGTCGTCGCCCGGCCTGCCGTATCGCGCGCGAGAGCCGCTCTGGCCGCCTCCTCGCGGGCCGCCTCCGCTCCGGAAGCCGCCGGAGCCGCCACGGGCTCCGGCCCCTCCACGGGAGCCTGAGGCGCCGCCGGGGGCGCCGCCGCGTCCTCGACCGCGTCCATCACCGGACGGGGTACCACGCCTGTTGTTCACTTCTGATGCTCCTCTAGGTTTTCCACGTCGTCGGGGAGGAACGGGGCGAGCGCGGGCAGCTCGTCGAGGCTCCGCAGCCCCAGCCTCTCCAGGAAATACGAGCTCGTGCGGTAGAGCACCGCCTGGCTCTCGGGATCGGTGCCGGCCTCCTCGACCAGCCCGCGCGCCGCCAGCGTGCGCATGACGCCGTCGCTGTTGACCCCTCGTACGGCGGCGACCCTCGCCCGGCTCACCGGCTGGCGGTAGGCCACGACCGCGAGGGTCTCCAGGGCGGCCTGCGTCAGACGGGCCTGCTGCCCGTCACGGACGAAGCGCTCCACCACCGCGGCGCACCCGGCCCGCGTGTAGAGACGCCAGCCTCCGGCGACCTCCCGCAGGTCGAAACCCCGCCCGTCGGCGGTGTATTCCGCCGACAGCTCACGCAGGGCCTCGGCGACCTCACGCGAGGGGCGCTCGAGCACCTGGGCCAGGGTGACCTCGGCGACCGGTTCGTCGACGACGAGCAGGATGGCCTCCAGGCCGGCCCGCAAGCCCGGCTCGGCGGTCTCGCCGGCGGGGACGGGCGCGTCGCCGGGCGGGCGCCCGGCGTCAGGACTCATCGGCTGCATCTTCGCTCTCTCGGCCTTCGGGGTGCGGCCGGCCGCCGGCGTCGTCGCCGTCCTGCCGGTCGCGGTCGCCCGCGGGGCCCTCGTCGTAGTCGTCGACCACCGCGACGTCTCCGTCGTCGGCGCCCGTCCAGGTCACGTGCAGATCTCCGAGCGGCTCTATCTGCTCGAAGGAGACCGCGGCCTCCCGATAGAGCTCAAGGACGGCCAGGAAGCGCGCGATGACCTCGAAGGTGCCCGCGCAGTCGGCGGTCAGGGCCCGGAACGTCGCGGTGCGCACGCGCCGGAGCCGCTGCACAAGGATAGCCGCTTGCTCGCGGACGTTGGCGACCGGTTGGTAGATGTGGGCGGTGGACACCGACGGCGCGGCCTTCGGCGTGAACACCCTCGCCGCGATCTTGGTCAGCCGCTCGGGGCCGATGCCGAGCACCAGTTCGGGCAGCAGCCCCGCGAACTGCGGCTCCATGGGCACCGACCGGGGGAAGCGCAGGGCCTCCTCGGCCATCCGGCCGGCGAAGACCTTCGCGACCTCCTTGTAGGCGCGGTACTGCAGCAGGCGGGCGAACAGCAGGTCGCGGGCCTCCAGCAGCGCCAGGTCCTCCTCGTCCTCCACCTCGCCCGTGGGCAGCAGGCGGGCGGCCTTGAGGTCCAGGAGAGTGGCGGCGACGAGCAGGAAGTGGCTGGCCAAATCCAGGTCCCACTCGGGGCCGCGGGAGCGGATGTGCGCGATGAACTCGTCGGTCACCTGGTGCAGGGACACCTCGGTGATGTCGAGCTTGTGCTTGGAGATCAGCGCGAGCAGCACGTCGAAGGGGCCTTCAAAGACCTCCAGGTGCACCTGGAAGGCGTCCGGCCTGGCCTGGGCCGTCTCGGGCACTGGGGTCACCGGCCCATTGTCCCGCACGGCGGCCGCCGCCGCGCGGGACCGCCCTCACGGCCGGCGGTGCGGACCGGTCGGCGGTGCGGGCGGATCAGCCCTCCTGTGACCAGCGGGCCAGGACCTCGCGGGCCAGCTCGCGGTAGGCGGTGGCGCCCATGGAGGCGGAGTCGAACTGGGTGATCGGCTCGCCGGCGAGGGTGGCGTCGGGGAACCGGACGGTGCGGTTGATCACCGTGTGGAAGACCTTGTCGCCGAAGCCCTGCATGATCGTCTGGAGCACCTCGCGCGCGTGCAGCGTACGCGGGTCGTACATGGTGGCCAGGATGCCGTCGATCTCGAGGTTCTTGTTCAGGCGCTCCTGCACCTTGGTGATCGACTCCATCAGCAGGGCGACGCCCCGCAGCGCGAAGAACTCGCACTCGAGCGGCACCATGACGCTGTGCGCGCAGGTCAGCGCGTTGACCGCCAGCAGGCCGAGCGAGGGCTGGCAGTCGATCAGGCAGATGTCGTAGTGCGGGAGCAGCGGCTCCAGCGAGCGGCCGAGGGCGTACTCGCGGGCCACCTCGTTGACCAGCCGGATCTCGGCGCCGGACAGGAAGATGTTGCTGGGCAGCAGGTCCATGTTCTCGACGCTGGTGGCCAGCAGGACGTCCTCGGCGGTGACGTCATGCTCTTCCATGATCAGGTCGTAGATGGTCGCCTCGAGCGGGCGCGGGTCGATGCCCAGACCGACCGAGAGCGCGCCCTGCGGGTCGAAGTCGACGAGCAGGACCTTCTGCCCGCACTCGGCGAGCGAGGCCCCGAGGTTGATCGTCGTGGTGGTCTTGCCGACGCCGCCCTTCTGGTTGACCATGGCCACGACCCTCGCGGGGCCGTGCGTGGTCGGGGGCACCGGATCTGGGAAGACGGGACGCGGCCGGCCGGTGGGACCAAGGATCCCGTCGCTCCTGGTGTCACCCCATCCACCCTCGGGGGCACCGGGAATCTCCCGGATTGAAGCGTCTGTGGTCGCAGTCACCAGTTGAACCTCCCTGACGGCCCCGAACCGGACCGTCCGGACGGACACTATGGGGTGGGCACGTAAGCGGCAAGGCGACGCGCCCGAGAGCTATGAAGTTGGACGATCGGCCCCGTCTTGGACCGCCGCGTAGGCCGCGCGGAGCCGGTCGACCCCGACGAGGGTGTAGACCTGGGTGGTCGCGACCGAGGCGTGGCCGAGCAGTTCCTGGACAACCCTAACGTCCGTTCCTCCGTCGAGGAGGTGAGTTGCGAACGAATGGCGCAACATGTGCGGCGAGACACCGGTCAGTCCGGCCCGCTCGGCGGCCGACCGCAGCACCTCCCAGGCCCCCTGGCGGGTGAGCCGGCCTCCGCGGGCGTTGAGGAACAGCGCCGCGCCGCCGCCCCCCTGCGCCCAGATCAGCGGCCGTGCCCGCGCCAGGTAGGCGCCGAGGGCCTCGCGGGCGAACCGGCCGATCGGCACCACGCGGGCGCGCCCGCCCTTGCCCCGCAGCCGCACCCGCTCGGGCTCCACGTCCTCCACGGTCATCCCCACGGCCTCGGAGATGCGCGCCCCCGTGCCGTACAGGACCTCCAGCAGGGCCCGGTTGCGGTGGGTCAGCGGCGCGTCCTTCGGCCCGGCGGCGGCGATGAGCCGCTCGACCTCGGCCACCCCGATCGCCTTGGGCAGGTGACGCAGCCGGCTCGGCGGGTGCACCTCGCGCGCGGGGTCGTGCGCCGTCATCCCCTCGCGCGCGGCGAACCGGTGCAGCCCGCGCACGGCGGAGACGGCCCTGGCGGCCGAGCTGGCCACCAGGGCGGGATGACGCTCGTCGCCCTCGCGCAGGGCCGTCAGGAACGCCTCGACGTCCGCCTCGGCCACCTGGGCCAGGGACGGGCACCCGCGCGAGCGCAGGTGCTCCAGATAGCGCCGGAGGTCACGCCGGTAGGAGGCGAGGGTGTTGACCGCCAGGCCCCGCTCCACCGCGAGGTGGGCGAGGTAGGCGGCGGACACGGCCTCGGCGTCGGCGTGTGCGCTCAGGACGGGACCTCCTGTCAGGCCTCCTCGGCGTCGGCGGGACGCAGGGTGGTGAAGCCGTCCGGCAATGCGGCGTACGCGGCGAGAATACCCGCGACGGCGGGACCATTGTGGATCATTCCGCTCAGCGTCTTATGCACGGCTTCGAGCAGCGGAACCCATACGACGGGCATGTCCACCTCCTCGTGCCGGCGCTCGAACGCCATCTCCTCCTCGGGGATCGCCTCCAGATCGCGGGCCAGGAAGACGCGGATGCGCTCGTCGGACATGCCCGGCGAGGTGAAGGTGTCCAGCAGCGTGTGCCAGGTCTTGGCCCGGTAGCCGGACTCCTCGGCCAGCTCGCGCGCCGCGCACTCGACCGGCGGCTCGCCCTTGACGTCCCGGATGCCGGCGGGCAGCTCCCACAGCAGCTTGCGCACGGGATGGCGGTACTGCCGCAGCAGCAGCACCCGGTCGTCCTCGTCGAGCGCGACGACGGCGACCGAACCGGGGTGCACGACGTAGTCGCGCTCGGCGACCTCGTCGCCGGGCATGCTGACGGTGTCGGTGCGCACCGTGATCACCCGCGCCGTGAGGTGGACGCGCTCGCCCCGCACCTCCCAGGAGGAGGGCACGTCCTGGACGTCCTCGGTGCTCAGGTCGCGGGCGGGCGGGCGGCCCGGGGCGGCGCTCACGCGCCCCGCCCGGCCTTGGCGGCGGCCTCGCGCACGTCGGCGTAGGTCAGAGCCGCGTCGATCAGGCCGCGGAACAGCGGGTGCGCGCGGGTCGGGCGGGACCGGAACTCCGGGTGCGCCTGGGTGCCGACGAAGAACGGGTGCGTGTCGGCGTCCAGTTCGGCGTACTCCACGAGCCTGCCGTCCGGGGACAGCCCGGAGAACACCATGCCGACCTTCTCCAGCGGTTCGCGGTAGGCGTTGCCGACCTCATAGCGGTGGCGGTGGCGCTCGCTCACCGTTCCGGTGCCGTACAGCCCCCGCACGATCGACCCCTCGGCGAGCCGGGCGGGGTACAGGCCGAGCCGCATGGTGCCGCCCATGTCGCGCTCGCCCGCCACCACGTCCTCCTGGTCGGCCATGGTGCTGATCACCGGGTCGGCGGTCTCGGGGTCGAACTCGGTGCTGTCGGCGCCCTCGATGCCGGCCAGGTTGCGGGCGGCCTCGATGACCATGCACTGCATGCCCAGGCAGATGCCGAGCAGCGGGACCTGCCGCTCGCGGGCGTGCCGCACCGCGCCGAGCTTGCCCTCGATGCCGCGCACGCCGAAGCCGCCGGGGATGAGCACGCCGTCCACGCCGTCGAGCTCGCGCTCGGCGCCCTCGGGGGTCTCGCAGTCGTCGCTCTTGACCCAGCGGATGTTGACCCGCGCGTCGCAGGCGAACCCGCCGGCGCGCAGCGCCTCGGTGACCGACAGGTAGGCGTCGGGCAGGTCGATGTACTTGCCGACCAGCGCGATCGTGACCTCCTTGGCCGGGCGGTGCACCCGGCGCAGGAGCTGGTCCCACTCGTGCCAGTCGACGTCGCGGAACGGCAGGCCGAGGCGGCGGATCACGTAGGCGTCCAGGCCCTCGGAGTGCAGGACCTTCGGGATGTCGTAGATGCTCGGCGCGTCCACGGCCGACACCACGGCGTCCTCGTCCACGTCGCACATGAGGCTGATCTTGCGCTTGAGCGAGGTGGTGATGGGCCGGTCGGAGCGGCAGACGATGGCGTCGGGCTGGATGCCGATGCTGCGCAGCGCGGCGACCGAGTGCTGGGTCGGCTTGGTCTTCAGCTCGCCGCTCGGGCCGATGTACGGCAGCAGCGAGACGTGCAGGAAGAAGACGTTGTCCCGGCCGACCTCGTGGCGGACCTGGCGCACGGCCTCGAGGAAGGGCAGCGACTCGATGTCGCCGACGGTGCCGCCGACCTCGGTGATGACCACGTCCACGTCGGGGCCGGCCATGCCGCGGATGCGGTCCTTGATCTCGTTGGTGATGTGCGGGATCACCTGGACGGTGTCGCCGAGGTACTCCCCGCGCCGCTCTTTGGCGATGACGTTGGAGTACACCTGGCCGGTGGTGACGTTGGCCGAGCCGTGCAGCTCGGTGTCCAGGAACCGCTCGTAGTGACCCACGTCCAGGTCGGTCTCGGCGCCGTCGTCGGTGACGAAGACCTCGCCGTGCTGGAAGGGGTTCATCGTGCCGGGGTCGACGTTGAGGTAGGGGTCCAGCTTCTGCATGGTGACCCGCAGGCCGCGGAGCTTCAGCAGGCGCCCCAGGCTCGAGGCTGTCAGCCCTTTGCCGAGACTGGAGGCGACGCCTCCGGTGACGAACAGATGCTTGGTGTTTGCGGCGCTGCGCAAGGAGGGTCTCCCGTGGTCCGTTCTGATCGTGGCCGTCCGACGGGCGACCTCGTGTCCACGGGCTCTCAGGATATCAAAGGACGCTCGCGAAGTGCCCGAACGGTCCGGGGCGTCCGTTCCCTGCATGCTAACCAAGCGGTAACTTTTCCGGTTATGTCACCCCGTGATGCACTACGCCGGATCATCAACGGCCTCATCCACCGCGCGTGGGCCGCGATCCGCGCGACCGGAGCGGTCACGCCCAAGACCCCGGCCGGGTACCGCTTCCGCCGCCTCGGCGAGGGGGCGTGCCTGTCGTTCCCGCAGGGAGCGATCTTCGGGGAGGCGTGGATCGAGATCGGCGACCACACGCTGGTCGGGGAGCGCGTCTCCATCTCGGCCGGCATGGGACCGGGGGTCGACCTCGGCCCCCGCTCGATCGTCCGCGTCGGCGGCGGCTGCTCCATCGGGCGCGGCAGCCACATCGTCGGCCACCAGTCGATCGACATCGGCGACGACGTGTTCACGGGACCGTACGTCTACATCACCGACCAGAACCACGTGTACGACGACCCCGAGCTGCCCATCGGCCGCCAGTGGCCGCGCAACAACCCGGTGTCCATCGGGTCCGGGTCCTGGATCGGCGCCGGGGCGGTCATCCTGCCCGGCACCCGCATCGGCAGGCAGTCGGTCGTCGCCGGCGGCGCGGTGGTGCGCGGCGAGTTCCCCGACCACTGCGTCATCGCCGGCGTCCCGGCCCGCGTCGTGCGCCGCTACACCCCCGAAACCGGCTGGCACTCCCCCTCCGAGGCCCCACCGCCCCCCGGTGGCTCTCCGTCCCCGGCCGACCTCGCGGCCCCGGAGATCCTCGCGGCGCCGAACGGTCCCGCGATCCCGGACGACCCCGCAGGCCTGGACGACCCCGCGGACCTCGACGACCCCGCGATCCCGCACGACCCCGCGGGCCTGGACGACCCGGCACTCATGGACGACCACTCACCCGTCCCCGGACGGATGCCGGCGCCGATCCCCGCGCCGGTCGCCGCACCCGCCTCCGCGCCGATACCCGAGCCGGTCTCCGAGCGGGCCGCCTCGCTGCCCACCACCTGACCGCCGGCCGCCCGGCACGCATCGTCCGGTAACGGACCTGGACCGGGGCGGTCGCGCGGGTTACCGTCGCGGCATGCGGACGGGAATCAGTGACATGTTCGGGGTCGAGTTCCCTCTGTTCGCCTTCAGCCACTGCCGGGACGTGGTGGCCGCGGTGACCAACGCGGGCGGGTTCGGCGTCCTCGGCGCGGCGGCCCACTCCCCCGAGCAACTCGACCGCGAGCTGTGCTGGATCGACCGGCAGGTGCGCGGCCGGCCGTACGGCGTGGACGTGCTCGTCCCCGCGCGCATCGACCGGGCGGCGGCCGACCCCGCCGAGCGGCTGCTCGACCACATCCCCGAGGTCCACCGCGACTTCGTCACCCACCTGTTCGCCAAGTACGGCGTGGGCAAGGGCAAGCCCTTCACGCTCGGCTCGGTCGGCGGCCACGCCGACGAGGTCGGGCGCCGGGTCACGCACTCCGGCGCGACCGGTCTGGTCGACGTGGCGCTCCGGCACCCGATCCGCCTGATCGCCAACGCGCTCGGCCCGCCGCCCCCGGCCATGGTCGCCAAGGCCCGCGCCGCCGGAGTGCCGATCGCCGCGCTGGTCGGCACGGTCGAGCACGCCCGCCGCCAGGTCGCCGAGGGAGCCGACCTGATCGTCGCCCAGGGCACCGAGGCCGGCGGGCACACCGGCGAGGTGTCCACGATGGTGCTCGTCCCCCAGGTCGTGGACGCCGTGGCGCCGATCCCGGTGCTCGCGGCGGGCGGGGTGGCGAACGGCCGGCAGATGGCCGCGGCGATGGCCCTCGGCGCCGAGGGCGTGTGGTGCGGCTCGGTCTGGCTCACCACCGAGGAGGCCGAGACCCCCTCGGTCGTCAAGCGCAAGATGCTCGCCGCCACCTCCCTGGACACCGTGCGGTCGCGGGCGCGCACCGGCAAGCCGGCGCGGCAGCTCGTCTCGGCCTGGACCACCGAATGGGACGAGGCCCCAGAGAGCCCCGGGCCGCTGCCGATGCCCCTGCAGATGCTCCTCGCCGAGGGGGCTCTGGCACGCATCGGCGACGCGGCGGAGAACGGCGAGCCGGGCGCCCGGGAACTGGCGAACTACTTCGTCGGCCAGGTCGTCGGCCAGCTCGACCAGGTCAAACCGTCCCGCCAGGTCGCCTACGAGATCATCGAGGAGTTCGCCTCGGCCGTCGAGCGGCTGCGGCGGATCACCGGCGCCTGATCCCGCCGCCGCCCGTTCGAACACTCACGCGACTTCGCGACGCCGTGCTTGACGGCGGGAACGATGGGCATCTGCTCATTCGTCTTCTCCATCGGAAAGCATGGAAAGGTGGAGGTGCGATGCTCGCGGCGCTGACCGGTCTCGGGCTGTCCACGGCCGCGGGGCTCAACGCCTACATCCCGCTGCTGGTGGTCGGCCTGCTGGCCAATTTCACGAACGTCGTCCGGCTGCCGCACGACTACGCGTGGCTGACCAACGGGTGGGTGCTGGCCATCATCGGGGTGCTGCTGGTGGCCGAGATGGTGCTCGACAAGGTGCCGGTCGTCGACCACGTCAACGACATGATCCAGACGGCCGTGCGTCCCGCCGCCGGCGGCGTGGCCTTCAGCGCCACACAGGCGGCCTCGCAGCTCGACCACTCCACCTGGATGGCGCACAACCCCTGGGTGAGCTGGGTGCTCGGCATCGGCGTCGCCCTGGCGGTGCACGTGATGAAGGCCACGGCCCGGCCGGTCGTCAACGTCTCCACCGCGGGCGTCGGAGCCCCGGTGGTCAGCACCATGGAGGACGCCGGGTCGCTGGGCATGAGCCTGGTCGCCGTCTTCTTCCCGGTGCTGGTCGTCGTGGGGCTGGTCGTGCTGGCCGTCCCGGCCTGGTGGGCCTTCCGCCTCCTGCGCCGGCGCCGCGCCCGCAAGATGGCGTCCCGCCTCCCGCAACCCTCCTGACCGCCCCGCCACCACAGGACCACGCGGCGATCGGGATCCACCGCGGCCGGCTGCGGACCGGTATCGGTTCGCAGGCGGACGTCGAGCTCGATCTTCGCAAGGTCATCCGTTGGCGGGCGCCGCCGGCGACGTCGAACACCCGGCCGAGGCCCGCGTGAGCGCGGGGCCTCGGCCGCTCGGTGGACGGTGGTCAGTGGACGGTGGTCAGTGGACGGTCGTCAGCGGACGGCGGGTCAGTGGACGGTCGTCAGCGGACGGCGGGTCAGTGGACGGTCGTCAGCGGACGGCGGGTCAGTGGACGGTCGTCAGCGGACGCCGGCCTCCCGCATGTCGCGGACTTCGCGTTTGAGCTCCTTGATCTCGTCGCGGAGGCGGGCGGCGACCTCGAACTGCAGGTCGGCCGCGGCGGTGTGCATCTGCTCGGTCAGCGACTGGACCAGCGACTCCAGCTGGGCCCTCGGCATCTCGCCGGCGATGGCCTTGGCGTGCTGGCCGGTCTGGCGGGCGCTCAGCCCCGGGACCGGCGCCTTGCCGCGGCTCTGCTGGCGGCCGCCGCCGAGGAGCTGCTCGGTGTCGGCGTCCTCCCGGACGAGGGAGTCGAGGATGTCGGCGATCTTCTTGCGCAGCGGCTGCGGGTCGACGCCGTTCGCCTCGTTGTAGGCGACCTGCTTGGCCCGGCGCCGGTTGGTCTCCTCGATCGCGCGCTCCATCGAGGGCGTGACCCGGTCGGCGTACATGTGGACCTGGCCGGAGACGTTGCGCGCCGCGCGGCCGATCGTCTGGATCAGGGACGTCTCGCTGCGCAGGAAGCCCTCCTTGTCGGCGTCGAGGATGGCCACCAGCGACACCTCGGGCAGGTCGAGGCCCTCGCGCAGCAGGTTGATGCCGACCAGGACGTCGAACTCGCCCATGCGCAGCTCGCGGAGCAGCTCGATGCGGCGCAGCGTGTCGACCTCGCTGTGGAGGTAGCGCACGCGGATGCCGAGCTCGAGGAGGTAGTCGGTGAGGTCCTCCGACATCTTCTTGGTCAGGGTGGTGACCAGGACCCGCTCGTCCTTCTCGGCGCGCTCGCGGATCTCGTGGACCAGGTCGTCGATCTGCCCCTTGGTCGGCTTGACGACCACCTCGGGGTCGACCAGGCCCGTGGGGCGGATGACCTGCTCGACGACCTCGCCCTTGCTGCGGCCGAGCTCGTAGGGCCCCGGCGTGGCGGACAGGTAGACGGTCTGCCCGATGCGCTCGAGGAACTCCTCCCACTTGAGCGGGCGGTTGTCCATGGCCGAGGGCAGGCGGAAGCCGTGGTCGACCAGGGTGCGCTTGCGCGAGGCGTCGCCCTCGTACATCGCGCCGATCTGCGGCACGGTCTGGTGGGACTCGTCCAGGACCAGGACGAAGTCCTCGGGGAAGTAGTCGAGCAGGGTGTTGGGCGCGGTGCCCGCCTCGCGGCCGTCGATGTGCCGCGAGTAGTTCTCGATGCCGGAGCAGGTGCCGACCTGGCGCATCATTTCGATGTCGTAGGTGGTGCGCATGCGCAGCCGCTGGGCCTCCAGCAGCTTGCCCTGCTTCTCCATGGTGGCCAGGGTCGCGGCCAGCTCGGCCTCGATGTCGCCGATCGCGCGCTCCATGCGCTCGGGGCCGGCGACGTAGTGGGAGGCGGGGAAGATGTAGAGCTCCTCGTCCTCGGTGATGACCTCTCCGGTGAGCGGGTGGAGCGTCGCCAGCTTCTCGATCTCGTCGCCGAACATCTCGATGCGGACGGCGAGCTCCTCGTACTGCGGGATCACCTCGACGGTGTCGCCGCGCACGCGGAAGGTGCCCCGGGTGAAGGACAGGTCGTTGCGGGCGTACTGCATGTCGACCAGGCGGCGCAGGAGCTGGTCGCGCTCGATCTGCTGGCCGACCTTGAGCCGGACCATGCGGTCGACGTACTCCTGCGGGGTGCCGAGGCCGTAGATGCACGACACCGAGGCCACCACGACGGTGTCGCGGCGGGTCAGCAGCGAGTTGGTCGCCGAGTGCCGCAGCCGGTCGACCTCGTCGTTGATCGAGGAGTCCTTCTCGATGTAGGTGTCGGTCTGCGGGACGTACGCCTCGGGCTGGTAGTAGTCGTAGTAGGAGACGAAGTACTCGACCGCGTTGCCGGGCAGCATCTCGCGAAGCTCGTTGGCGAACTGCGCGGCGAGCGTCTTGTTCGGCTGCATCACCAGAGCGGGGCGCTGAAGCCGCTCGATGAGCCAGGCCACGGTGGCGGTCTTGCCGGTGCCCGTGGCGCCCAGCAGGACGTTGTCCTTCTCCCCGGCCTTGACCCGCCGCTCGAGCTCGGCGATCGCCGCCGGCTGGTCGCCCGAGGGGGTCATGTCGGTGACGACCTGGAAGGGCGCCACCCTGCGCTGCAAATCAGTTACCGGCCTCACATCTCCATAACCTACGCGCCGCCACCGACAATTCCGCCGCCGCGACGGCGGCCGGCCGCGATCGGCGTCGCGAAGCCCGGCACTGGCCTCCGGTTTACCCTCCCGTTACCATGACCACGGGGCTTACTGATCGTCGAGGCGGGGCGGGCGCCATGGAGCGCATGGGCAGGTTCGTTGCTTGGGTCGGCAAGAACGCCGACGGCGTCATCGCCCTGGTGCTGGCGGTCTTCATCGCCTTCCTCGGCCTGACCGCGAGCGACGAGATCATGGGCCAGCCCAAGAGCGAGCTGATCAGCGGGGTGACCCTGCTCGTGCTGGGCCTGCTCACCGCGGCGATCCTTCGCGACCGGTGGCGGCAGGAGCCCATGGAGGAGACGATCAAGGAGAACTTCCGCACGACCTCCGGCGCGCTGGCCGACCTTCCCGCGCGCCTCGACCGGCTCACCCACCTCGAGGCGGTCGTCCAGAGCGCCAAGCGCGTGCTCGACGACCTGCAGGTGGTGCAGGTGCTCAACGGCGCCGACGAGATCGCCGAGGCACACGCCGAGGCGCGGCGCTCCACCGACCGCTGGTACTTCAAGGGCGGCACGGGCACCTACGTGCGGGCGGTGACCCTCCCCGAGCTGGTCGTGGCCGCCCGCCGCGAGCGCAAGGCCCTGCTCGTGCGCCTGGAGATCATCGACCCCACCCACCTCGGCGTCTGCGAGGCGTACGTGCGCTTCCGCCGGTCGGTGTCCGACGCGCCCGACGGCACCGGCGAGTACTGGACGGTCGACCGCACGCGCAAGGAGTCCTACGCCACCATCCTGGCGGCCTGCTGGTACCGCCAGCGGTTCAGCCTGCTGGACATCCACCTCGGGCTGGCGGCGACCATGACGACGTTCCGGTGGGACCTGTCCGCGAATCATGTGATCATCACGGTGGAGGACCCCAACCGCGCCCTGGTGACCCGGCGCGGCAGCTTCTACTACGACCACTGCGCCACCGAGCTGATCGCGAGCCTCGACCAGGCCAGGCGCGTCCCCCTGGAGTCGGCCAAGGCGACGCAGGTGGGCGAAGAGCCCACCGTCGACGAGGTGCGCAAGCTGTTCGAGGCCCTCGGGCTCGGCCTGCCGAAGGCCTACGGCGACCGCGACGTGGTCGAGATCATCCGCAAGGCCATCCGTGCGAAGAACCCCTACTCGGCATGAGGCCCGCGTGAGGTACGACGACCTGTACGAGGAGGTGGCGTCGGGCGCGGCGCCCCGCGCCCTCCCCGGCCGGGTGCTGCGCCTGCTGCGGGACATCGCGGCTGGCCGGTCGGCGATCAGGGCGGTGCGCCATCCGCTCGGGTTCCTGTGCCTGCCGGTCGAGCGCAGCGGCGAGCACGGCGTGTGCGTCCACATCTGGTCGGCCGACGTGCCGAGCGTCGCCACCACCACCTCCGGCGTCCACTGCCACAGCTGGGACCTGATCAGCTATGTCCTGTTCGGCCAGGTGCGCAACGAGCTGGCCACGGTGGCCGACCGCGCCGCCGGAGCCTCCCACCGGGTGTTCGAGGTGGTCAGCGCGGGCGATGTGGACAGCATCCGCCCCACCGGGCGCACCGTCTCCTACGCGCCGGGGGCGTCGTCGCTCTACGGCGCCGGCGAGGTCTACACCCTGCGCGCCGGGGTGTTCCACCGCAGCGTGATCCCCGAGGGCACCGACACCGCCACGATCGCGCTGGGCAACGGGCGTCCGGGCATGGCCGATCTGTCCCTCGGGCCGCTCGGCACGCGCCCCCACCGGGTGGTCCGGCGCCGCTGCGACGATGAGGAGACCGCGCGGGCCGCCCGGCTGGCCGCGGAGCACCTGGCGCGAGCATAGGAGGGTCCCGATGGATCTCGAACACGCCCGGCGGGTGGCCGTGGAGGCCGCGGAGGCCGCGGGGACGCTGCTGCGGGAACGGGCCTCGGGCACGTTCGCGATCCGCGCCAAGAACGGCGGCGACCTGGTCACCGACCTGGACGTCGCCGCCGAGAAGCTCCTGCTGGAGCGCATCCAGGCCGCCTTTCCCGCGCATCGCGTGGTGGCCGAGGAGTCCGGCGCGTCCGGGGACGCGGGCGCCGACTGGACGTGGTTCGTCGACCCGCTCGACGGCACCAACAACCTGGCGATCGGCCTGCCGCTGTACGTGGTCGGGCTCGCGCTGTGCCATCAGGGGCTGCCGCGGCTCGGCGTCGTCCACGACCCCGTCGGCGGGCAGACCTGGTCGGCGGTGCGGGGGCAGGGCGCGCTCGGCCCCCGCGGGCCGGTGCGCCGCCCACAGCGCCCGGCGGGGACGCACGGGCCGGTGCTGGCCTGGACCCAGGGGCACGAGGTCGTCCGCGACGACCCGGCCATGCGGTCGCTGAAGGCGGCGCTCGACCTGCGGGCGCGCAGAGTGCTGCAACTGTGGGCCCCGCTGCTGGGCTGGGTGATGCTCGCGCGGGGCGACATCGACGCGGTGGTGGGCTACCGCGCCGAGGCGGTCGACCTGCCCGGCGGCCTGCTGATCGCGCAGGAGGCGGGCCTGTGCGTGCGGGGGTTCGACGGCAGGCCCTTCGACGGGCGCACCGACCTGCCCGCGCACCGCCGCAACTTCGTCGCCGCCGGCCCTGAGCTGATGGACGACCTGCTCGGGCTGGTCGCCGCCGCTACGCGGTGAGCAGCAGCGCCGTGATCGTGGCGGCGATGCCGGCGGCGCACAGGCCGACCCCGGTGAGCACGAACTTGAGCAGGGGCACCTTCACGGCGCGGCGGCGGCACCACTCGAACCACAGCAGCGTCGCCAGCGACCCCCACGGGGTGATCACCGGCCCGACGTTGGTGCCGATGAGCAGCGAGAGCAGCTGGTCGTGGTTGGCCGGGGGGATCACCCGCTCGCCGGCGTAGTAGGCGGGCAGGTTGTTGACCAGGTTGGACAGCCCCGCGCCGGCCGCGGCGGCGCGGTAGTCGCCCGCGGTGTCGCCCGTGCCGCCGATGATCGCGCGCATGAGGTCGTCGAGCCCGTACCGGCTCAGCGTGGGCACCACGAGGAACAGCCCGGTCACGAAGACCAGCAGCTGCCAGGGGAACAGCCCCCAGGTCAGCTTGGAGCGGTCGCGCCACGCGAAGGCGGCGATCACCAGGACGGCCGCCACCGCCGCGGCCGCGCCGATCTGAACGCTGGCGAGGATGGCCGCGATGAACAACAGGCAGGCGCCGCCCGCGACGAAGAACAGCACCCGGTCGCCCACCGGGGCCGGGGACGGCGGCTGGTACCGGTCGGCGCCCCGCTCGCCGCGCCGCCAGTAGAAGACCCACAGGAACAGCATGGTCACGGCGATGGAGGCGACCTGCGGCGCCCACATGCGCACGGCGAAGTCGCGGGTGGACAGCCCGACCCGGTCCATGGCGAGCAGGTTGGTCAGGTTGGAGACCGGCAGCAGCAGGCTCGCGGTGTTGGCCAGCCAGATGGTGGTCATCGCCAGGGGCAGGGTGGCGATGCGCGCGCGGGGCGCCAGGGCCAGCATGACCGGCGTGAGCAGCACCGCCGTGGTGTCCAGGTTCAGAAATATCGTGACAAATGATGCGAAAGCCGTGCAGAGCAGGAAAAGAGCGGCATAGTTGCCGCGTCCGATGATCGCGAGCCGGCCGGCGAGGACGTCGAAGACGTCGGCCTCCTTGGCCAGCTCGGCCAGCACGATGACCGCCGCCAGGAAGAGCAGCAGCGGCCCGATGCGCCGCACGTTGGCGAGGGCCTCCTCCGCGGGCAGCAACCCGGTGGCCACACATGCCAGGCCCACGGCGAGCACCCCGAGCCGGACCCAGTCCAGCACCGCCAGCCGCCGTATCACGCTGGCCATGATCGCATACCCATGAGAGATCGAAATCCTCCAAAGCCCCGGCGCAGCAGAGGATAATGGCTCCCCTGACGGCACGGCGCCCCGGGGGCGGCCCTGACGGGCGGTTCCGATGAACGGTTCTGATGAACGGTTCTGATGAACGGTTCTGATGAACGGTTCTGATGAGCCGTCCTGCCGGGCGGGACTGACGGGCGACGCGGACGGGCCGTCGCGGCGAGCCGGGAGGCACGCCGGGGCGAGCGCGCGGCGCGAGCGCGGGAAAGGGCGTCGAGCACAGGGCGGTCACGCCGGGGGTCACGCCGGGTGGCGCAGGCGAGCGATGGGAGTCCGCATGGACGGTGGCGACGGCGCGCGGATCGACATCTTCGTCAGCTACTCCCCCGCCGACGAGCGGTGGGCGGGCTGGATCGCCTGGCAGCTGGAGACCGCCGGATACCGCACCATGCTCCAGGCGTGGGACTTCGTCCCGGGCACCAACTTCGTCGACTTCATGGACCGGGGCGTCAGCCAGGCCAAGCTGATGGTGGCGGTGCTGTCCAACAACTACCTCGGGTCCCGCTTCGGACGGCAGGAGTGGCTGACCGCCTTCCGCGCCGACCCCGACAATCCCGGCAACCGACTGGTGACGATCCGCATCGAGGAGTGCCCGCTCGAAGGGCTGCTGTCGACGATCACGTGGGTCGACCTGGTCGGCGTGACCGATGCCGGGCAGGCCAGGTCGCTGCTGCTCGACCGCATCCGGCACACGCTGGCGGGCCGGGCCAAGCCCGCCGAGCAGCCCGGCTTCCCCGGCGGACCGGCCAAGACCATCCCCGGCACCCTGGTGCGGGACGCGGCCGGCGGGCGTCCCGCCCACCAGGGCGCCATCGGCGTTCCCCACCCGGCGGCCGGCGCCGCGATCGGCGTGCCGCTTCCGGGCCCGGACGCCGTGAGCCGCGTCCCGGGCGAGGGCGGGGAGACGCCGGGCGCGCGGCACCGGCGCAGGACGCCCGTGACCCCGCCCGCGTTCCCGGCGGCGGCGCCCGTCCGGCGCGAACGCCAGGCGGTCACGGTGCTGCACGTCGCCGGGCCGCGCTTCGGGCGCGGGCTCGCCGAGGCGGACGAGCCGCTCGGCGCAGGCGAGCTTCAGTCCAGCGTGTGGGCCGACCTGACGCGCCTGGCCGACGCCGGGGTCCCCCGTCCCGACCTGCTGCTGGTCACCGGCGACATCACCGAGTCGGGCAGCGTCCGCGAGTACGGCGAGGCGCTCGCGTTCCTGACCGGGCTTCGCGTGCTCCTCGGCCTCGAACAGCGCAGGCTGGTCATCGTGCCCGGCCCCCGTGACGTCACCAAGGCGGCGAGCCGGGCGTACTTCGCCACCTGCGAGGCAGACGACGTGGCGCCCGAGCCGCCCTACTGGCCCAAGTGGCGGCACTACTCCGGCCTGTTCAAGGACCTCTACCAGGGGCTGGCCGACCCCGAGTTCGACAGCGCCCAGCCCTGGAGCCTGTTCGCCGACCCCGAGCTGAAGGTCGTGGTCGCCGGGCTCAACTCCACCATGGCCATGAGCCACCGCGAGGAGGACGCCTACGGCCACCTCGGGCAGGCCCAGGCCGCCTGGTTCGCCGAGCGCCTGCGGCCGTTCGAGGAGACCGGCTGGCTGCGCGTCGGGGCCGTCGGCCATCCCCCCTCCGCCCTGCGCGACCGGGGCACGCTCGAACGGCTGCTCGGCACCCGGCTCAACCTGCTGCTGCACGGCGGCGGCCCCGACGAGGTCGGCCACATCGGCGAGCTGCCCTGCGTGCCGTCCCTCGCGCCGGGGCGCCACCAGATCATCGAGATCACCCCCGACGGCATCCGCCGCTGGGCGCGCGACCGCGAGGAGATCACCCCGCCCGACGAGATCACCTACGACCGGCGCTCCGTGCACGGCACCTTCCCACCGGTGAGCGCCGTCGAGCAGGCCGCTCTGGACCCCTTGCAGGCCCCTCCGGACTCCGGCGCCGAGCCCGAGCGCGAGGCGAGCCCGTCGAGCCTGCTGCTGGACCGCGTCGCCGAGGTGTGCGAGACGCGCAGCGACCGGGCCAAGATCCGCAAGGTGCCGGGCGAGCCGCCGCACCTGCTGGTCACCGTCGCCGAGGACGGCTTCGTCCGCCAGCAGCTCATCGGCGCGCACGCGGGCCCGGTCTCCGCGGAGGATGTGTCGGCCTTCCTGCGCCAGGTGCACGCCGCCGGCCTGGAGCACGGCTCCGAGCTGGTGTACCAGGGGCCCGGCCCCTCGCGCGCCGTCCGCGACGACGCCCTGCGGCGCGGCGTGCGGCTGCGCAGCTTCACCGAGTTCCAGGGGCTGCTGGACCTGTCCGACCACGTCGCCGACCAGACGGCGCGGCTGGTGAGCGACCGGCGTTATCCCCCCGGCCTGTACGTCGCGCAGCGCTACCGCGAGGTCGACCGCGCCGGCCAGGGCGTCCGCGACGATCTCACCGGCGAGCTGATGCGGCTGCTGGCCGCCGACCACGGCCGGTTCGTGCTGCTGCTCGGCGACTTCGGGCGCGGCAAGACCTTCGCCCTGCGGGAGGTCGCGCGCAGGATCCCCGCCGAGCTGCCCCACCTGACGCCGATCCTCATCGAGCTGCGCGCGCTGGACAAGGCGCATTCGGTGGACGGGCTGGTGGCCGCGCACCTGGCCAACCACGGCGAGGAGCTCATCGACCTCAAGGCCTTCCACTACATGCTGCGCCAGGGCCGCATCGTGCTGCTGTTCGACGGGTTCGACGAGCTGGTCACCCGGGTCACCTACGAGCGCGCGGCCGACCACCTCGACACGCTGCTGCAGGCCGCCGAGGACAAGGCCAAGATCGTGGTGGCCAGCCGCACCCAGCACTTCAAGTCGCACGCCCAGGTGCTGACCGCGCTGGGCGAGCGGGTCGGCACGCTGCCGCACCGGCGGGTGCTCAGCGTCGAGGAGTTCACCCCCGCGCAGGTGCGCGCCTATCTCGCCAACCGGTACGGCGGGGACGAGCGGGCCGCCGCCGACCGCATGAGCCTGCTGACCGGCATCTCCGACCTGCTCGACCTCGCGCAGAACCCCCGCATGCTGAGCTTCATCGCCGACCTGCCCGACGAGCGGCTGCGCGCGGTGGCCCAGGCGGGCGAGGCCATCAGCGCCGCCGGCCTGTACTCGGAGATCCTGGACAACTGGCTGCTGTTCGAGGAGCGGCGCACGCACGTGCCCGGCGCGCCGGGCGGGCTGAGCGCCGAGGAGCTGCGGCGGGCGGCGACCACGCTGGCGCTGCGCCTGTGGGAGAACGGCGAGTCCTACCTGCGGCCGTCCGAGCTCGCCGAGGTCGCCGAGACGCTCGCCGAGCCGACCGGCGGCCGCCTGCCGGCCGGCCAGACCGCGCACGCGATGGGCACCGGCAGCCTGCTCGTCCGCACCGACGAGGGGCTGTTCGGCTTCATCCACTCCTCGGTGATGGAGTGGATGGTGGCCTGCCACATCGCGCGCACGCTCGGCGAGCACCTCGCGCTGCGCCCGCTGTCGGCGCTGATGGTCGACTTCCTGTGCGACCTGGCCGACACCGGCCGGCTCCAGGCGTGGGCGGCCCGCACGCTCGCCGACCCCGCGGCCGACGACACCGCGCGCGCCAACGCCATCAAGATCACCACCAGACTGCGCACGCCCGCCAGGACCGACCTGCGGGGCGCGCGGCTGCACGGCGAAGACCTGTCCTACCGCGACTTCGCGGGGGTGGACCTCAGCGGCGCCGACCTGACCGACGCCCAGCTCGTGGGCGCCAACCTGACCCGCGCGATCCTGCGCGACGCCCGCCTCAACGGCGCGCGGCTCGACGAGGCCGTCCTCGCGGGCGCCGACCTGCGGGGCGCCGACCTGACCCGCGCCCGGCTCCCCCGGGCCGACCTGCGCGACGTCGCCACCGACGGCGGCCGCTGGGACCGCGCGGCGCTGATCGACGTCACCGCCTCCCCGGCGTTGGCGACCGCCCCCGCCCTGCGCGGCGCCGCCATCGCCCCGGGCCACCCCGTGACGCCCGAGCTGGCGCCCCCGCTCGTCGGCGTGCCCTACGGCTACCACTTCCAGAGCAGCCGGCTGCCGGAGCCGGTGGCCTACAGCCCCGACGGCGGGCTGCTGGCCTTCGGCAGCGAGGACGGCGGGGTACTGGTGTGCGACAGCGTCAGCGGATCACCGCTGCGCACACTGCACGGTCACCGGGGGCGGGTGTACAAGGTGGCGTACGGGCCGGGGATGCTCGTCACGGGCGCCGCGGACGGCACCATCCGCATCTGGGACCCCTCCACGGGGGCCGAGCGCCTGGTCATCACCGGGCACGCCGAAGGGGTCTGGCCGGTCGTGCTCAGCCCGTCCGGCGAGCTGGTGGCCGCGGGCGGCGCCGACGGCGTGATGAACGTGTGGTCGGCGGCCACCGGTGAGCCGGTGGCCTCGCTCCCCGGGCACACCACCCCCATCTACACCGCGGTCTTCCTGCCCGGCAGGCTCGTGACCGGCGACGCGGGGGGCGCCATCCGCGTCTGGGACCTCGGCACCGGGCGGCTCAGCCACCGGCTCACCGGCCACCAGGGCACGGTCTACCGTCTCGCGCTCAGCCCGGACGGCCGCCTGCTGGCCGCGGGCGACCACACCGGAGCGGTCAAGATCTGGGATCCGGCGAGCGGCGAGCTGCTGCACGATCTGCGCGGCCACACCGGCCGGGTCTATGCCCTGGACTTCCACCCCTCCGGGGATCTGCTGGTCTCCGGTGACACCTCCGGCGCCGTCCGCCTGTGGGATCCGCGCCGCGGGCGGCCGGAGGGCGCGCTGCCGAGCCACTCCGGCGCGGTCTACCAGGTGCTCTTCGGCCCCGGCGGTGACACGCTCGCCACAGGCGACAGCAACGGTGTGGTGCGCATGTGGGAGCCGGACACCGGCCGCCAGCGCGCCGAGCTCGCGGGCCACCGCGGGTCGGTGTGGCCGTTCGTCTTCCGCCCGGACGGCCGGCAGCTCGCCACCGCGAGCAACGACGGCACCGCGCGCCTGTGGGACCCCGAGACCGGCCAGTGCCGCCAGACGCTGCGCGGCCACGGGCGCCGCATCACCGCCGCGCGGTTCAGCGCCGACGGCACCATGCTGGCCACCTGCGGCAACGACGGGTACGTCCGGCTGTGGGACCCGCGCACCGGACGCCGGCTGCGCGAGCTGACCGGCGCCGCCGACCGGCTCATCTCGGCGATCTTCAGCCCGGCCGGTCCGCTGCTCGCCACCGCGAGCAACGACGGCGGCGTCTACCTGTGGAACGTGGCGGCGGGCACCTTCGAGCGCGAGCTCAACGTGGAGACCGACCACGTCTGGGCCGAGGCGTTCAGCCCGGACGGCGAGATCCTCGCCACCGCCAACGACGACGACAGCGTCCGGCTGTGGTACCGCACCTCGGGACGGGAGGTCGGCAACCTCGCCGAGCACCGCGGGCGGGTGCGCTCGATCGCGTTCAGTCCGGACGGCGCCACCGTCGCCACCGGATGCGACGACCGCGTGGTGAGGTTGTGGGATGTGCATTCCGGCGCGCGGCTGGCCGCCCTCGAAGGGCACACCGACCGGGTGTACGCGGTGCGGTTCGACCCCACGGGAAGGCTGCTGGCCAGCGCGGGCAACGACGGCACCGCCCGCGTCTGGCGACTCGGCGCCGAGGGCGGCGCCTGGGCGGCCGACCCTCTGCACACGCTGAGACGCCACACCGGGCGCCTCTGGACGGTGGACTTCAGCCCGGACGGCACCCGGCTCGCCACCGCGGGCGACGACCTGGTCGTGCGGCTGTGGGACGCCGCGTCGGGACACCATCTGCACACCCTGGTCGGCCACACCCGCCGCGTCTGGTCGGTGGCGTTCTCCCCCGCGGGCGACGTGCTCGCCAGCACGGGCGACGACGGCGTGGTGATCCTGTGGGACCTGACCGCGGAGGTGCCGACCCAGCGGGCCACGCTCCTCGGGCTGCCGGAGGGGTGGGCGGCGATCAGCCCGGACGGCCGGTACAAGATCGAGGGAGAGGTCACCGGGCAGTTCTGGTACGTCATCGGCATGTGCCGGTTCGACCCGGGCGAGCTGGACCCGTACCTGCCCGCCGTCCGGCAGATCGCCCTGGACGCCCCCTTCTGACCCTGGCACCGGGTCCCTGAAGAGGCGGAGCCGTCTTGGTCAGGCGTCGGCGGTGCGGTGTCGCCGGATGCGGGCCCAGACCTCCTCGACCCGGGCGTCGAGGTCGTCGAGGTCGCCCTCGTTCGGGACGACGATGTCGGCGATCTTGAGCCGGTCCTCCCGGGTGGCCTGCGCCTTGATGCGGGCGACGGCGTCCTGTTCGGCCATGCCGCGCAGGCCGGTGAGCCGGGCCAGCCGCGTCCGGTCGGAGGCGTCCACCACGACGACCAGGTCGTACATCGGCGCCAGGTTGTTCTCGGCCAGCAGCGGCACGTCGTAGACCACGACGGCGTCGGCGGGCGCGGCGCGCTGCAACTCGGCCACCCGCTCGCCGACCCTCGGATGAACGATCTCGTTGAGCCGCGCGAGTTTGCCGGAGTCGGCGAACACGATCTGCCCGAGCTTCTCGCGGTCGAGCGAGCCGTCCTCGCGCAGGACCTGCGGGCCGAAGGCCGCCTCGATGAGCGCGAGCCCGCTGGTGCCGGGCTCGACCACCTCACGCGCGATCTTGTCGGCGTCGATGACCACGGCGCCCCGCGCGGCCAGGCGCCGGGCGACCTCGCTCTTGCCCGACCCGATGCCGCCCGTGAGCCCGACCTTCACCATGAACGCAAAGCGTAGCCAACGCTAGGCGGGCTTGCGCATATGGACCATGGTCAGGTGCTCGTGGACACGCTCGCGCCGGGTCTCGCGGTAGCCGAGACGGCGGTACAGGCGCAGGTTGCCCTCCGACAGATGGCCGGTGAACAGGTCGAACGCCTCGACCTGGGGGCTCAGCTCGCCCTCCACGGCCTTCATCAACGCGGTGCCGAGCCCTTGCCCCTGCCGGTCCGGGGCCACCACGAGCCGGCCGATGAGGCCGCTGCGCTCGCCGAGCCGGCCGCGTACCGAGCCGACGATGCGGCCGGACTCGACGGTCTTGAGCACCGTCGCCGACGCGATCGCCCCGCGCAGGCCCTCCAGCGACTCCACCAGCGGCGCGATGAACGGGTCTCCGTACAGCTGGGCCTCGACCACATAGGCGGCCCGCTGGAGGGTGAGGATCTCCCCGGCGTCCTCGGGCCGGGCCCGCTCGATCGGCGTCACCCGCCCACTGTAGGGCCGCGCCCGGACGACCACACCTCGGCGGCGCGGAAAGGGCGACAGGCCGGGTTCGTGGGGAATCGTCCCCGGGGAGCACGTCCGGGCTCCGGTGCAGCACGCAGGGCCGCACAGGGCCGCACAGGGCCACGCAGGGCCACGCAGGGCCACGCAGGGACGCACAGGGAGGCAAGGGCGGCGCGCAGGGGCGCGCAGGGAGGCACAGGAAGGTTTAGGCGGCACGCAGGGCCGCGCAGGCAGGCACAGGGGCCGCGCAGGGGCAGAGCGCAGGGGCCGCGCACAGGGTCGCGCCGGGCCGCACAGCCCGCGCGGGGAGGTCCTGGGACGCGAAAAGGGCCCCACCGAAGTGGGGCCCTTTCCTCGCAATCAGCGGTCGTTCAGAGCGTCAGCTCTGGCCGCCCGCCAGCTTCTCCCGCAGAGCCGCCAGGGCCTCGTCGGAGGCCAGGGCGCCCGCGGCCGGAGCCGAGCCACTGCTGGAAGAGGACGAGGGAGGCGTCTCACCGGAGTAGGACGACGGCCCCGCGGCCTCGGCCTCGTCGGCGCGCGCCTTCTCGACCTGCGTCTTGTGGGCCTCGAAGCGGGTCTGGGCCTCGGCGTACTGCCGCTCCCACTCCTCGCGCTGCTTCTCGTAGCCCTCGAGCCACTCGCCGGTCTCGGGGTCGAAACCGTCGGGGTAGATGTAGTTGCCCTGGTCGTCGTAGGTCGCCGCCATGCCGTACAGCGTGGGGTCGAACTCGACGTCAGCGCCCATCGCGCCCTCGTTGGCCTGCTTGAGCGACAGCGAGATGCGCCGACGGTCGAGGTCGATGTCGATGATCTTCACGAAGATCTCGTCGCCGACCTGGACGACCTGCTCGGGGATCTCGACGTGGCGCTCGGCCAGCTCGGAGATGTGGACCAGGCCCTCGATGCCCTCCTCGACCCGGACGAACGCGCCGAACGGCACCAGCTTGGTGACCCGGCCGGGAACGACCTGGCCGATCTGGTGGGTGCGGGCGAACTGCTGCCAGGGGTCTTCCTGCGTCGCCTTGAGCGAGAGGGAGACGCGCTCGCGCTCCATGTCGACGTCGAGAACCTCGACGGTGACCTCCTGGCCGACCTCGACCACCTCGGAGGGGTGGTCGATGTGCTTCCAGGACAGCTCGGAGACGTGGACCAGACCGTCGACGCCGCCGAGGTCCACGAATGCGCCGAAGTTGACGATCGAGGAGACGACGCCCTTGCGGACCTGACCCTTCTGCAGGGTGTTGAGGAAGGTCTGGCGGACCTCCGACTGGGTCTGCTCGAGCCAGGCACGGCGGGAAAGAACCACGTTGTTGCGGTTCTTGTCCAGCTCTATGATCTTGGCCTCGAGCTCACGGCCGACATACGGCTGCAGATCGCGGACCCGGCGCATCTCGACCAGGGAGGCCGGCAGGAAGCCGCGCAGCCCGATGTCGAGGATCAGACCGCCCTTGACGACCTCGATGACCGTGCCGGTGACGATGCCGTCCTCGTCCTTGATCTTCTCGATCGTGCCCCAGGCGCGCTCGTACTGCGCGCGCTTCTTGGAGAGGATCAGCCGGCCTTCCTTGTCCTCCTTCTGGAGGACCAGGGCCTCGACGTGCTCTCCGACCTCGACGACCTCGGCCGGGTCGACATCGTGCTTGATCGAGAGCTCGCGCGAGGGGATGACACCCTCGGTCTTGTAGCCGATGTCGAGCAAGACCTCGTCTCGATCGACCTTGACGACGGTGCCTTCGACGATGTCGCCGTCGTTGAAGTACTTGATGGTCTCGTCGATCGCGGCGAGGAAGGCCTCCTCGGAACCGATGTCGTTGACCGCTACCTGCGGGGTGCTCGAGGTGGCCTCAGTGCTGCTCGTCATGTGTGGAATTGCTCCGAACGCGGACAGATGTCGATGTGGCGGACGCGCGGCAGGCCCTCTTTTTCGCTCAAGCCGAGGATGGTCGGGATGACCCGTGGTCGACATGACCGAGCGCGAGCCCGCTCCGTCCGAGGCGCACGCGAGCCCACAGCGCAGCGATCAGCATATGAGAGTACGCGGGCGTGGTCAATCCGGCGCTCACCCGCACAACCCCGCAAGCCCCTAGTAAACGATCTTCACCCTGTCGAGCTTTGCCAGGATCTTACTCCCCAGTCGACGTGGCATGGAGACGTGCGTCGGGTCCCCGTCGGAGGTGTATCGCCTATCAGGATGCTTCTCGAGCCACCCCAGCCAGTACTCCGAGCACCACTTGCGACATTCCCCCTTTTTACCGTTTGACTGGATTCGTGGGATGTCGTACCGGTCGTAGGCCTTCGCGTAGGGCGAAATCGCCGGCTCCGCCCCGGCCAGGAAGACGGCCTGGAAATGGAAGGAGGTGCCCTTCCACTTCCCCGAGCGGGCCGTCGCCCGCTTCTTGGGGTTGCTGCCGTAGGGCAGGGCGAAGGTGGAGGAGGCGGGCGCGCCGAGCCCGGTCAGCAACCGCTCCTCGCGGGCGATCACCTCGGTCACCTTCTTGCCGGACAGCCGGTGCAGATCGGGATGGCCGAAGGTGTGGTTGGCCACCTCGAAGCCGCGGTCGACCAGCCAGCGCACCGCCGCCGCCTGGCGATCATGGGAGACCAGTCCGAAGGGGTGGTCGTTCACCCAGAAGGTCGCCACCGGCCGGAAGCCCGGATGCCGGGCGGCGACGTCGTAGATGATGCGCACGACGGTGTCCTTCTTCGGCGTGCCGGAGGAGTCCAGGGCGAAGTGCGAGGGGTGGCCGTCGTCGAAGGTCAGCACGACCGGGTGGGCGCCGGCCGGCAGGTCGATCAGCCCGGCCGCGAACTCCGCCGCCGTGATCGGCACGTAGCCGTCCGCGGCGAGCCGCTCCAGCTCCTTGCGCAACTGGGCGGGGGTGCGGTCGATGGAGGCCCGGCGCTTCTTCAGGATGCGGTGGTACATGATCACCGGTATCGCGCCGAGCTCGTTGGCCTTGACCTTCCGGGCGGACTCCACGGTCGCCGCCGCGACCGGCGCGGGGCTGGCCGGGGCCGCGGAGGCGGACGGCGAGGGGGCCGCGCGTCTCGGCTCGGGCGACCCGCCACTGAACGGCAGGACGAGCAGCGCCACCACGGCGACGATCATCACCCCGACGTTCACGATGCCGAGGACGGTGGTCAGGCCGGGCGTGCTCCGCACGGTGTTCTCCTGGATCGGGCGGCTGGTCGGCATTCACCCTAGGACAGACCAATCGACCTCGTGGCGATCCAGCACACACGCCGGGCATGTGTTGAAATTTGCTTGTGAACTGGAGTCTGCGGGCCTGCGGCCGCCATGGGCACGTCACCTACGCCCCCACCGAGGAGGCGCTGCGCGGGCGCCTGCGGGCCGACACCGCTCTCGGGGAGGCGTGGCGCTGCCTTCGGTGCGGCGACTTCACCCTCGGCGAGCCGCACGGCTCCGGGCCCGCCGCGGACGCGCCCATCGTGCTGCGCGGCAAGGCGCTGCGCGACGCCACGATCCTGCGGCTGCTCGCCGTCTTCCGGTGGGCCAAGGGCCTACTGGTGCTCGGGGCGGCGTTCGGCATCTGGCGGTTCCGCGCCCACCAGAACGCGATCGGCCTGGCCTTCGACGAGGACCTGCCCCTGCTCCAGCCGCTGGCCGACAAGCTGGGCTGGAACCTGGAGGAGTCGGGCGTCGTGCACACGCTGCGCACCGTGCTGGCCGCCGAGACCCGCACACTGACGTGGATCGGACTCGGCCTGCTGGTCTTCGGGGCGCTGCTGATGACCGAGGGCGTCGGGCTGTGGCTGCTCAAGCGCTGGGGCGAGTACTTCGCGGTGGTGGCGACGTCGCTGTTCGTCCCGGTCGAGGTCTACGAGCTGGTCGAGAAGGTCACCTGGTTGAGGGTCGTCATCCTGCTGGTCAACCTGGCGGCCGTGCTGTACATCCTGCTGTCCAAGCGGCTGTTCGGCCTGCGCGGCGGTCGCGCCGCCCACGAGGCCGAACGGCACGAGACGAGCCTGCTCGAAGTAGAGACCGCCACCCTCGAAGCCACCCTCTCAGGCCACCGCCACCACCACGCCCCGGCCACCGCCGACTGAACCCCGGCGCGGGTGGGGTCAGTGGCCGGCGTCTTGCCAGGTGCGGCCGGTGCCGACCGAGACGTCCAGTGGGACGCGCAGGTGGTAGGCGTCGCACATCTGGCCGACGACCAGCTCGCGCAGCGGCTCCATCTCGCCCGGAGCCACCTCGAACACCAGCTCGTCGTGGACCTGCAGCAGCATGCGCGACCGCAGCCCCTGCTCGCGCAGGGCCCGCTGCACGTTCAGCATGGCCACCTTGATGATGTCTGCGGCCGACCCCTGGATCGGGGCGTTGAGCGCCATGCGCTCGGCCATCTCGCGGCGCTGGCGGTTGTCGCTGGTGAGGTCGGGCAGGTAGCGGCGGCGGCCGAGGATGGTCTCGGTGTAGCCGTCGTGACGGGCCTGGGCGACGATCGCGCCGAGGTAGTCGCGCACGCCGCCGAACTCCTCGAAGTACTCCTCCTTGAGCGCACGGGCCTCGGCGACCGGGATGGTGAGCTGGCCGGCGAGCCCGAAGTCGGACAGGCCGTAGGCCAGGCCGTAGTTCATCGCCTTGATGCGGGCGCGCAGCTCGCCGTCGACCTGCTCGGGTGGGATGTCGAACACCCGGGCGGCGGTCGCCTGGTGGAAGTCGTGCCCGGACTCGAAGGCGGCGATGAGCGCCTCGTCCTGCGACAGGTGGGCCATGATGCGCAGCTCGATCTGGCTGTAGTCGGCCGTCAGCAGGCTTTCGTACCCCTCGCCGACCACGAAGCCCTGGCGGATGCGGCGGCCCTCGGCGGTGCGGATGGGGATGTTCTGCAGGTTGGGCTTCTCCGACGACAGGCGCCCGGTGGCCGCGATGATCTGGTTGTAGTAGGTGTGGATGCGCCCGTCGTCGCCGACCTCCTTGATCAGGCCCTCGACGGTGGTGCGCAGCTTGGTCTGGTCGCGGTGGCGCAGCAGGATCGTCGGCAGCTCGTTGTCGGTCTGGGTGGCCAGGGCGGCCAGCGCGTCGGCGTCGGTGGTGTAGCCGGTCTTGATCTTCTTGGTCTTGGGCAGCCCGAGCTTGACGAACAGGATCTCCTGGAGCTGCTTGGGCGAGCCCAGGTTGAACTGCTCGCCGACGACGCGGTGGGCCTCCTCGACGGCCTGCTTGACCGCGGCGCCGAACTCGGCCTCCAGCCCGGTGAAGTAGTCGCGGTCGGCGGCGATGCCGGCCCGCTCGAGCTCGGCGAGCACCCGCACCAGCGGCAGTTCGACCTCCTGCATCAGGTGGGTGCCGCCCCGGGGCGCGAGATGGGCCTCCAGGGCCTCGGCGAGGTCGCGCACGGCCTGGGCGCGGACGGCGAGCTCCTCCCCCGCGTTGTCGGCGGGGTCGTCGAACAGCGCCGCCTGGCCGCCGGTGTCGGCCTCGGCGCGCAGCTCGCGGTGGAGGTAGCGCAGCACCAGGTCGTCCAGCGGGAACGAGCGCTGCCCGGGCATCGCCAGGTAGGCGGCCAGAGCGGTATCGCAGGTGAGACCGCGCAGGTCGAGCCCGTGCGCCCACAGGGCCAGCAGCGGGCCCTTGGCGTCGTGCAGGGCCTTGGGCCGCGACTCGTCGGCCAGCCACCGGCCCAGCGCGTTCTCGTCGGCCTGGGTGAGGGCGCTCAGGTCGAGATAGGCGGCGCGCTGCCGCCCCTCGCCGTCGGTGGGCACGGCGATGGCCAGCCCCTCGATGGTGCCCGTGCCGCTGCCGTAGGCGCCCTTGACCGCCAGCCCCGCGCGCCCCTCGGGCATGGCGGCCAGCCACGCCTCGACCTCGTCGGGGCCGAGGGCCGCCACCTCGACCTCGAAGCCGGACTCGGCCTCGGGTTCGGGGGTGCCGATGCTCTGGTAGAGCCGGTCGCGCAGGACGCGGAACTGCAGCGTGTCGAACAGCTTGTGGATCTCGTCGCGATCCCAGGTGCCCATCTTGAGGTCGGCCACGTCGACGTCCAGGGGGACGTCGCGGCGCAGCTCGGTGAGCTGGCGGTTGTGGATGACCTGCCCGAGGTGCTCGCGGAGCTTGTCGCCGACCTTGCCCTTGACCTCGTCGACCCGGTCGACCAGGTCGGTGAGCGAGCCGAACTCCTTGACCCACTTGGCGGCGGTCTTCTCGCCCACGCCGGGGATGTTGGGCAGGTTGTCGCTGGGGTCGCCGCGCAGCGCGGCGAAGTCAGGATATTGCGTGGGGGTGAGGCCGTACTTCTCCACGACGGCGTCGGGGTCGAAGCGGGTCATGTCGCTGATGCCGCGGCGGGTCATCAGCAGCGTGATGCGGTCGTTGACGAGCTGCAGGGCGTCGCGGTCGCCGGTGACGATCAGCACGTTCATGTCGCGCTCGGCGGCCCGGTGGGCGAGGGTCGCGATGAGGTCGTCGGCCTCGTACCCGGCGAGCGAGAGGTGGGGGACGCGCAGCGCGTCGAGCACCTCGAAGATCAGGCTGACCTGGCCGCGGAAGTCCTCCGGCGTCTCCTGCCGGTTGGCCTTGTACTGCTCGTACGCCTCGTGCCGGAAGGTGGGCTCGGACCTGTCGAAGCAGACGACGACGTGGGTCGGCCGCTCGTCGCGAAGGACGTTGATCAGCATCGAGGTGAAGCCGTACACCGCCTCGGTGTGCTGGCCCTCGGTCGTCATGAGATTCGCGTCCTTCAGCGCGTAGAACGCGCGGTACGCGAGCGAGTGCCCGTCCAGCAGGAGCAGGCAGGGGCGTGAGGGGGTCGGTTCCTTCTTCGGCACACCCGCAGCCTAGTCTCCATGTACGACAGAACACGGCCGGCAGTGCAAGTGGAGGCCTCCCTTTGACCATGATGAAGCCCGAGGACCAGGCCCGCCTGGACGCGGTGTACGACGGTGACCACAAGGGCGCCTTGATCAGCTCCATGGGCATCGAGTTCCTGGAGGTCAGCGCCGAGCGCGTGGTCGCGCGCATGCCCGTCGAGGGCAACACCCAGCCGTACGGGCTGCTCCACGGCGGGGCCTCCTGCGTGCTGGCCGAGACCATCGGCTCCACCGGCGCCGCCGTGCACGCCGGCCCCGGCCGCCGGGCCGTCGGCGTCGAGATCAACGCCACCCACCACCGGTCGGCCACCTCCGGCCACGTCACCGGGGTCGCCACGCGCCTGCATGGCGGGCGCACCATCGCGACCTACGACATCGAGATCATCGACGAGCAGGGACGCCGGGTCTGCACCTCGCGCCTCACCTGCATGCTCCGTGACGCCACGTGACATTCCTCTCGTATCACGGTGCGATTTGCCACTCTCTTTGCACGGGAGCCTCATAGCTCGCTAGCGTTGTGACGCCAGAGCCCGTGGGTGGTCGAGTAGACAACGTGTGCGGCCGGGGAAGCCCTACATGGCCCCAAAGACCACCCGCGGGCTCCTTGCGTCCCCGAGGGCGCCTGTGGACCTGAAACGGCCCCCGGCGGCCGAGAAGCCGCGCGGGGGCCGGTGCGCCCGTCTCGGGGGCCTCAGCGGGCCTGCGCCGAGGTCTCGCCGGCGCCGGACACGTCGTCGTCCGAATGCGTCGGGTCGAGCACCCGCCTGAGGAAGGTGCGCGTGCGCTCGTGCCGCGGAGCGCCGATCACCTGCTCCGGCGGCCCCTCCTCGACGACCACCCCGCCGTCCATGAACACCACGCGGTCGGCGACCTCGCGCGCGAAGCTCATCTCGTGCGTGACCACCAGCATCGTCATGCCGTCCTGGGCGAGCTTGCGCATGACCGACAGCACGTCCCCCACCAGCTCGGGGTCCAGCGCGGAGGTCGGCTCGTCGAACAGCATCAGGTCGGGGTCCATGGCGAGCGCCCGGGCGATCGCCACGCGCTGCTGCTGGCCGCCCGACAGTTGCGGCGGGAAGGCGTCGCACTTGTCCGCGACGCCGACCTTGTTCAGGTTGTCGCGGGCGATGCGCTCGGCGTCGCCCTTGCCCCGCCTGAGCACCCGCCGCTGGGCGATCATGACGTTCTGCAGCACCGACATGTGCGGGAACAGGTTGAACGACTGGAACACCATGCCGAGCCTGCGCCGCGCCGCGTCGATGTCGACGTCGGGGTCGGTCAGCTCGACCCCGCCGACGCGCACCGTGCCCTTGCTGGGTTGCTCCAGCAGGTTGACGCACCTCAGCAGCGTCGACTTGCCCGACCCCGACGGGCCGATGATGCAGACGACCTGGCCCTGGTCGACCGTGAAGTCGATGCCCTTGAGCACCTCGAGGTCGCCGAAGGACTTGTGCAGGTCCTTGATCTCGACGACGTGGGTCATCGCCGTCACCGCCCCTTCGCCTGACGCTTCTCAAGGCGTCCCGCCAGGTATCCCAGCGGGATGGTGACCAGCAGGTACGTCAGGCCCACCACCATGATGGGCGTGGCGTTGCTCGTCGTCGACGCCAGGTCGTTACCGAACTTGGTCAGCTCGACGTACTCGCCGCTCACGCCGAGGAACAGCACGAGCGAGGAGTCCTTGAGCAGGGAGACGAACTGGTTGGTCGTCGGCGGGATGACGATGCGGATCGCCTGCGGGATGACCACCGAGACCATCGCCCGCGAGTGGGACATGCCGAGCGAGCGCGCCGCCTCGGTCTGCCCCTTGGGGACGGCCTGCAGGCCGGCCCGCAACGTCTCTGCCATGTAGGCCGCGCTGACGATCGTCAGACCCAGAATGCCCTGCCCGTATGTGCCGCCCGGCACCTGGAACCCGGGCAGCGCCAGCGGCAGGAACAGGATGAGCAGGAAGATCAGCAGCGCCGGCAGGCCGCGGAAGATCTCGATGTAGACCACGGCGATCCACCGGTACGGACGGACCGAGCTCAGCCGCATGAGAGCCAGCAGGAGTCCGAGGAGTGAGCCGAAGACGAAGCCGGCGACGGTGTAGACGATGGTGTTCCTGAGCGCGACCGTGAACAGGTCGGGGAACGCCTGCCGCGCCACGTCCATCTTGGCGAAGTTCTCGGCGAGGCCCTTCCAGTTGGTCAGGAGCACGACCGCGACGAGCGCGAGGATCAGGATGACGTACTGGACGCCGCGGCTGATCCGCTGCTTCTTCCGGGGGCTGACCCGCGACCCGCCGGGCGCGGGCCCGGCGGGTCCGGCCGGCTCGGCCGTGATGGGCTGGTCGGTCATGGAATCAGGAGGCTCCGAGCTCGCCGGGCTTCTTGCCGAACCACTTGACGAAGATCTGCTCGTAGGTGCCGTCGGACTTGGCCTTGGCGATCTCCTCGTTGATCACCTTGGCGAGGGCGTCGTTGCCCTTCTTCATGCCGATGCCGTACTGCTCGCCGGTGTCGAGGCTGGCGATCAGCTCGAACTTGTCGGCGATCTCGGGCTTCTTCAGCCAGGTGAGCACGACGGGAAGGTCCTGGACGATCACGTCGGCCTGGCCGGACTGCAGGCCGAGCAGTTCCTTGGGCGAGTCGGCGAACTCGGTCGGGTCGAAGCCCTTGCCCTTGACGTAGTCCAGGCCGGTGGTGGAGGCCTGCGCGCCGAGCTTGAGGTTCTTGGCCTTGACGTCCTCCAGCGACTTGGCGCCCGTGCCCTTCTTGGCCAGCAGGGCCTGCGTGGCGTCGAAGTAGGGGTCGGAGAACAACAGGTTCTTCTGACGCTCGGGAGTGATCGTCATGCCCGCGGCGGCGACGTCGCACTTGCCGGCGTTCAGGGCCGCGCCACTCTTGATCACCGCGAAGTCGATGTCCACGATGTCCTGGGTCACGCCGAGCTTCTTGGCCGCCAGGTCGACGATGTCGACGTCGAAGCCGACCGTCTTGGCGCCCTGCTTGAACTGGAACGGCTCATAGGGCAGGTTGGTGCACGTGGTGAGCTTGCCCGGGTTGATCAGCTTGATCCCCGAGGCGGCCGGGGCACTGCCGGCCGGCGCGTTGGAGGCGGTGGCACCGGTGTCCGATCCGCCGCCGCAGGCGGAGAGAAGGCACGCGGCGCCCACGACGAGCGCCCCGATTGATGTCATACGGCGACGCTTGGACCAAAAGACCACAACGTCCTCCTCTTTAGCTGTATGTCGGAGTTAAGTTAAGTTACCGTAACCCTGGCCATGGTCCCGCACCTGGTCACCAGGGGTATTACCGGAAAGAAACGATCGCACAACACATCACCGCGCCTGGCGCTCCGGGATCATCGGAGGGTTAGTGTTCGATCGTGCGGGCGCCTCTCCTCCTGGTGGGCTTCACGCTCATCGCATCCATGTCCCTGTCCCTGACCGGCTGCTCCGGCGCTTCCGGCGACCCCGGCAAGCCGTCGCCGACGCCGTCCGCGACCTACGCCGTCCCCGCCGAGACCGCGCGGCCGGACGAGACGGTCATCAAGGCCCCGGCCGTGACCGACGGCCTGATGCGCTTCCGCGTCCTGGCGTTCCGCGACGGCATGCCCAGCCTGGTGGGCAGTCACGCCGAGTGGCCGGCCAAGGGGCAGTACGTCCGCATCCGCGTCCTCGTCGAGAGCATCGACCGGAGCAACCAGCAGTTCGACGCCCGCCAGCAACTGGCGATCGCCTCCGACGGCCGCTCCTTCCACATCGACCTGGCCGCCCAGACCACCAAGCGCCAGCCCTTCGAACTGGTGGTCGGCAGTTTCGTGCGCATGGAGTTCGACCTGTGGTTCGACGTGCCCAAGGACGCCAAGATCACCAAGATGCGGTTGTTCGGCGAGCCTCCGCTCGGCGTCATCGGCAAGTCCAAGGGCGTCGAGGTGACGATCCGCTGAGCCTGGGCGCGTCACCGAGCCTGGACGCGTCGCTGCACGCGGACGCGTCGCCGGGCCGGGACGCGCGACGGCCCGGCCGGAGGCGTCCGGCCGGGCCGCTCAGAACGTCGCGACGCTCGCGCGGCACCCGTCAGTGGGCGCCGAGCTCGCCGCCGAGGTACGCCTCGCGGACCTGCGGGTCGTCCAGCAGCTCCGAGGCGGCGGCCGACTTCACCACCCGCCCGGTCTCCAGGACGTACGCGCGGTGGGCGAGCTGCAGCGCCTGCTGGGCGTTCTGCTCGACCAGCAGCACGGTGGTGCCCCGGTTGTTGATCTCCTTGATGATCGAGAAGATCTGGGCGACCAGCATCGGCGCCAGGCCCATCGACGGCTCGTCCAGCAGCAGGACCTTCGGCTTGCTCATCAGCGCGCGGCCGATGGCGACCATCTGCTGCTCGCCGCCGGACATCGTGCCGCCCGCCTGGTTCTTGCGCTCGGCCAGCCGCGGGAACAGCTCGAAGACCTCGTCGAGGTCCTTGGTGAGGTCGCCGCTGCGGGTGTAGGCGCCCATCAGCAGGTTCTCGGTGACGGTCATGCCGGGGAACACCCCGCGGCCCTCCGGGGACTGCCCGATGCCCGCCAGCACCCGCTTGTGCCCGGGAAGCTTGCTGATGTCCTTGCCGTCGAAGGTGACCGTGCCCGACGACAGGGGCCGCAGGCCCGAGATGGTCTTGAGGGTCGTCGTCTTGCCGGCGCCGTTTGCGCCGATGAGCGTGACGATCTCACCCTCGGCGACCTCGAGCGAGATGCCCTTGATCGCCTCGATCTTGCCGTAGTGGACGTGCATGTCCTTGACTTCAAGAAGCATCTGCGGGAGCCCCCAAGTACGCCTCGATGACCCGCGGGTCGTTCTGCACCTCGGAGGGGAGACCGTCGGCGATCTTCTGCCCGAAGTCCAGCACCGCGATGCGGTCGCTGATGCCCATGACCAGGGCCATGTCGTGCTCGATCAGCAGGACCGTGCGGCCGGCGTCGCGGATCTTGCGGATCAGGCCCTGCAGGGACTCCTTCTCGGCCGGGTTCATGCCCGCCGCGGGCTCGTCCAGCAGCAACAGCTTGGGCTTGGTGGCGAGCGCCCGCGCGATCTCCAGCCGCCGCTGGTCACCGTAGGGCAGGTTCTTGGCCGTCTCCCCGGAGCGGTTGCCGATGCCGACGAACTCCAGCAGCTCGTGGGCCAGGGCCTTGCCGTCGCGCTCCTCGTGGCGGTGCCACGGCAGGCCGAGGGCCGCACTGAACATGCCGGCGCGGTGGTGGGCGTCGGCGCCCACCATGACGTTCTCCAGCGCGGACATGTTGTGGAAGAGCCGGATGTTCTGGAACGTGCGGGCGATGCCGCGCTTGGTGACCTTGAACCGCTTCATGCCGTCGATGCGGTCGCCGTCGAACACCACCTGGCCGGACGTCGGGCGGTAGACGCCGGTGACGACGTTGAACACCGTCGTCTTGCCGGCGCCGTTCGGCCCGATGAGGGCGAAGATCTCACCCTCGTTGATCGTCAGCTCCACCTCACGCAGCGCGGTGACGCCGCCGAACTGCATCTTGACCTTCTGCAGCTGCAGAAGCGGACGCGGATCGCTCATTTCGCTGCCCCTTCGGCTGCTGCGGTGTGGGCATCCGGCGCAGGGACCTCGGCGCCCATGGCGCCCATGCCGCCCGTGCCCTCGGCCAGCTCCGCCCTGCGGCGCCGCGAGGGCAGCAGGCCCTCGGGACGGAAGATCATCAAGGCGACCAGCGCGGCGCCGAACACCATGATGCGGTATTCGGAGAGCCCGCGGAACCGCTCGGGCAGCCAGGCGACGAGGAACGCGCCCAGGATGACGCCCGGGATGTTGCCCGAGCCGCCCATCACGACCGCCGCCAGGATGGTCGCCGACAGCATGAACAGGAAGTCGTTCGGGTTGATCGAGATCGTCTTGGAGGCCCAGACGACGCCCATGGCGCCGCCGATCGAGGCGCCGATCGCGAAGGCCAGCAGCTTGAACTTGAAGGTCGGCACGCCCATGACCTCGGCGGCGTCCTCGTCCTCGCGGATGGCGGCCCACGCGCGGCCGACCCGGCTCTTCTCCCAGCGCTTGACGAAGATGATGATGGCCGTGGCCACCACCACCAGCAGGTAGTAGTACGGCCGGGGGTCCAGCACCCCGTAGTGGAAGATGTCCACCCCGAAGAGCGAGACGCCGTCGATGCTCGGCGGGTGCGGGATGCCGGCGATGCCGCGCGGGCCGCCGATGGCGTCGGTGTTCTCGGCCGTCTGGCGGACGATCTCACCGAAGCCGAGCGTCACGATGGCCAGGTAGTCGCCGCGAAGGCGCAGCGTAGGCCCACCCAGCACCACCCCGGAGAGCGCCGACAGGATCACGCCGGCGACGAGGATCTCCCAGAAGTTCAGCCCCATGCGGGTGCCGAGCAGCGCCATCGAGTAGCCGCCGATGGCGAAGAACGCGACGTACCCGAGGTCGAGCAGGCCGGCCTGGCCGACGACCACGTTGAGGCCGATCGCGAGCACCACGTACGTGCCGATGGGGAAGAACAGGACGCTGGCCCAGTCGCTGTACGGCGACATGATCGGGCCGAGGGACTCGGTGGGCAGCAGCAGCGCCGCGATGAACAGCACGACGTAGAGCGTCCAGCGCTGCC
This sequence comes from Sphaerisporangium sp. NPDC005289, assembly GCF_040607455.1. Taxonomy (NCBI): domain Bacteria; kingdom Bacillati; phylum Actinomycetota; class Actinomycetes; order Streptosporangiales; family Streptosporangiaceae; genus Sphaerisporangium; species Sphaerisporangium sp. NPDC005289. The sequence continues at coordinate 55,807 of NZ_JBEXGS010000014.1, read as the reverse complement.
AGCCCGGGGCGGTCGCCCACCGGTCGCGGACGCCGTCGATGAACGCCGAGAAGGCGTTCCTGCCGTTGGTGATCGTCGTGTTCGTGCTCATGCGCGCGCCTGCTGGAGTGATTCACCGAGGATGCCGGTGGGCCGGAACATCAGGACCAGGACGAGAACCGTGAACGCGATGACATCCTTCCATCCCGAGCCGAAGACCGCGGCGCCGTAATTCTCGATCAGACCGAGGAACAGGCCGCCGAGCAACGCTCCGCGTAGGTTGCCGATGCCTCCGAGCACGGCGGCGGTGAACGCCTTGATGCCGAGGAGGAAGCCGATGGAGAACTTGGTGACCTCGAACTGCAGCACGAACAGGGCGCCGGCGACCCCAGCCATCAGGCCACCGATCAGGAACGTCATTCGCACGATCTTGTCGATGTCCACGCCCATCAGGACCGCGGTCTCGGGGTCCTGGGAGGTGGCCCGGATGCCACGGCCGATCTTGGTGCGGTTCACCAGCAGGTCCAGCAGGACCATCATGCCGATCGCCGCCACGAAGATCAGCACCTGGTCGGCCCGGATCTGCGCGCCGCCGAGCGTGAAGAGGGTGTCCTTCTCCATGATGCGGGCCACGCCCATCTGGTTGCGGCCCTGCTGCGGACGGTTGAACACGTGCGGGATGATCACCAGGGCGAAGAGCTCCTGGAGGAAGAGCGAGGCGCCGATGGCCGAGATGAGCGCGGCCAGGCGCGAGGCGCCGCGCTTGCGCAGCGGCCGGTAGGCGATGCGTTCGAGCAGCATGGCCGAGCCCGCGGAGGCGAAGCCTCCCGCGAGCACCATCAACAGCAGGCCGCCGACGAGGGCGAACCCGGTGAGCGGCGTGGTGATGCCGAGCGCCATCACCACGAACGCCGACGCCATGGTGCCGATCATGAAGATCTCGGAGTGCGCGAAGTTGATGAGGCGCAGCACGCCGTAGACCATCGTGTAGCCGAGGGCGACGAGGCCGTAGATCGCGCCCAGGATGAGGCCGTCGATCGTGTACGGCCAGAAGGAGCCGAGGAGGTTATCGAACACGGAGTTTCGCTTTCAAGGAAGCCTTCACGCGAGGCGGGCACGGACAGGGGCGGGAGCGCCGTTGCGATTCCCGCCCCTCATTGGCTGGCCTTTGTCTACCTGCCGTCAGCCGAGCTTGGCCGTCGTCGTGTCGCCGAGCAGCCCGATCTGGCCGTCCTTGACCTGGTACATGTAGATCGACTTGGCGGAGGGCTCACCGGTGGGGTCGAACGAGATGTGCTTGGAGATGCCGTCGAAGTCCGACTTGCCGACCGCCTCGTTGATCGCGTCGGCGGTGGTGGCGCCGCCGGCGATGGCCTTGGTGAAGGCCGTCATGGCGTCGTAACCCTCGGTCGCGTAGATCAGCGGGTCGGCGTTGAACTTCGCCTTGTAGTCGGCCGCGAACTTCTTGACCTTCTCGTCGGTCTCGGCGGAGGTCGGGATGCGGCAGGGGCAGCCGATGAGCGCGCCCTCGGCCTGCTTGGCGCCGGCGCTCTCGATGATGCCCTTGTCGAGCGAGCCGTCGCCGGAGAAGAACTTCGCCGTCACGCCCTTGTCGCGGAGCTGCTTGAGCAGCTTGCCGGCACCGGCGTAGTAGCCGCCGAAGACCACCGCGTCCGGCTTGGCGGAGGCCACCTTGTTCACCGTCGAGGAGTAGTCGGTGGCGGCGGGGTCGAGCGCGTCGTCGGTGACCGTGACGCCCTTGGTCTTCAGCTGGGCGCGCACCGCGTCGGCGAGGCCCTTGCCGTACTCGGACTTGTCGTCGACCACGAAGACACTCTTGGCGGCAGCGGCGCCGGCGACGAAGTCGGCGATGGCCGGGCCCTGCACACCGTCGTTCGGGACGACGCGGTGCCAGTACTTCCAGCCGTTCTTGGCCAGGTCGACGTTGGTGGCCGAGGCGGAGATGTTCGGGATCTTCGCCTCCTCCAGCAGCGGCACGGCCTGCTTGGACTCGCCGGAGAACGCCGGGCCGACCAGCGCCACGACCTTGTCCTGCTTGATGGCCTGCTGGGCGAGGTTGACGGCCGTCGTCGGGTCGGCGCGGCTGTCGTACTTCACCATCTCGAGCTTGACCTTGGGGTTGGTCGCGTTGTACTCGTCCACGGCAAGCTGAGCGCCATTGCTCGGCGGGATGACGATGCCGGAGTTCTCACCCGTCAGGTCCCCCATGAAGCCGATCTTCAGCGTGCTGGGCGCCGCGGAATCGCCGCCACCGGTGCCGGAGCCCGAGTCAGCGCCACCACAGGCGGCGAGACCAACGGTAAGTGCCACACCGACGGCGAGCACGCCCCCGAGGCGAGCAATCTTGGGCCGCAAGGTTGCCTTCCTTTCGCCTGATCCCGCATCCCGGGATCGGGTTCACAGAGCCACCCTGGCAGTTGGGCCAGGGTTCGTTGACGGCATTACACCCAGCTCAAGTCACAGGTCGGTACAGAGTCACATCACGTTACCGCTTCGTTATCACACCGGTCCTCTTCGGCGATCAGCACGAAAAGTAAAGGTCACATCGCGGTTGCACGGCCGACCAAGATCGACTGTATGGGCTCGCGGGCGACCGGGCGCCGCCGGACCCGTCCGATCTGACACGGCGGGACGGCACGGTGTCAACCGCGCCGTCAGATCAGGACTCCTCGGGAGGCTTGGCCTCGCTCACGACGGCCTGGGCGACCTGGCGCATGCTCAACCGCCGGTCCATCGACGCCTTTTGGATCCAGCGGAACGCCTGCGGCTCGGTCCAGCCGTGCTCGGCCATCAGCAGGCCCTTGGCCCGCTCGACGAGCTTGCGTGTCTCGAGGCGCTCGCCGAGGGTCGTGACCTCGCGCTCGAGGGCCGCGATCTCCTCGTGCCGGCTCACGGCCATCTCGATCGCCGGCACCAGGTCGGACTTGGTGAACGGCTTGACCAGATAGGCCATCGCCCCGGCGTCCCGCGCCCGCTCGACCAGGTCGCGCTGCGAGAACGCCGTCAGGATCAGGCACGGCGCCACGCGCTCGGACACGATGCGCTCGGCGGCCGAGATGCCGTCGAGGATCGGCATCTTGACGTCCAGGATCACCAGATCGGGGCGCTGCTCCAGAGCCAGCTTGATCGCCGTCTCGCCGTCACCGGCCTCGCCGACGACGGCATAACCCTCTTCTTCCAGCATCTCCTTCAAATCGAGGCGGATCAGCGCCTCATCTTCCGCGATCACCACTCGCCGCTGCGTACTCACGACCAAGAGAGTACCGACGTCCGCTAGATTAGGGGCACGAGCACCACGGCGCCCCGATAGACCAACGGCAGAGTCGATGGCCTCAAAATCCATACAGTGTGGGTTCGAATCCCACTCGGGGCACACGCATGGGCAGCCGCGCGGCACCGCCGCGCGGCTTCGCTCTTCTCAGGCCCCGACGCCTCGCTGTGCCGCCCCTCGGCCTTCGCGATCACCTCGGCGCCTTCGTCCCGCGGCTCCCGCTTCCCCGGCACGCCCGTCCGCGCGATGCGGCCGTCATCGCGCGCGGAAACACCGATGACCGGCAGGCGGGAAGCCGCCTGCCGGTGCTCGCCGGCGTGGGTCAGTGGTCGCTGGAGACCGCGGAGCCGATGGTGTGGACGCGCAGGGCGTTGGTGGAGCCGTGGTTGCCGGGAGGCGAGCCGGCGACGATGACGACCTTGTCGCCCTTCTCGTAGCGGCCGATGGACAGCAGGGCCGACTCCACCTGGCGCACCATGTCGTCGGTGTGGTGCACGAACGGCACCTCGAAGGTCTCGACGCCCCAGGTGAGGGCGAGCTGGCCGCGCACCTCGGGGGCCGAGGTGAAGGCCAGCAGCGGGATCGGCGAGCGGTAGCGCGCGAGCCGCCGCGCGGTCTCCCCCGACATGGTGAAGGCGCACAGGGCCTTGGCGCCGACGATGGCGCCGACCTCGGCCGCCGCGCGGGCGATGGCCCCGCCGGTGGTCTCGGGAAGCCGGTCGAAGGTGTGGGTGGCCTCCAGCGACTCGGCCTCCGCGGCCGAGGCGATGCGGGCCATGGTGGCGACCGACTCGACCGGGTAGCTGCCGACGGAGGTCTCGCCGGACAGCATGACGGCGTCGGCCCCGTCCATGACGGCGTAGGCGACGTCGGAGGCCTCGGCGCGGGTGGGCCGGGGGGCGCTCATCATGGAGTCGAGCATCTGGGTGGCCACGATGACCGGGTGGGCCTTCTCCCTGGCCAGGGCGATGGCGCGGCGCTGCACGATCGGCACCTGCTCCAGCGGGAGCTCCACGCCGAGGTCGCCGCGGGCGACCATGATGCCGTCGAAGGCGTCGACGATCTCTTCGAGGCACTCGACGGCCTGCGGCTTCTCGATCTTGGCGAGGAGGGGCAGGTGGACGCCCTCCTCGTCCATGATGGCGCGGACGATCTGCGCGTCCTCGGGGCTGCGCACGAACGACAGCGCGATCATGTCGAAGCCGGTGCGCAGCGCCCAGCGCAGGTCTTCCTCGTCCTTCTCGGTGAGGGCGGGGGCCGAGACCGCGACGCCGGGCAGGTTGAGGCCCTTGTTGTCGGAGATCATGCCGCCGACGAGCACCTTGGTCACCACGCGGGGGCCGTCGACCTCGATGGCCTCCAGGGCCAGGCGGCCGTCGTCGACGAGGATCTTGTCGCCCGGCTGGACGTCGTTGGGCAGGCCCTCGTAGGTGGTGGAGACGATCTCGCGGTCGCCGGGGACGTCCTCGGTGGTGATGGTGAAGACGTCTCCGAAGCCGAGCCGGACGGGGCCCTCGGCGAAACGCCCCACACGGATCTTCGGGCCCTGCAGGTCGGCGAGGACGCCGACGGCCTTGCCGAGCTCGGCGGCCGCCTCTCTCACCCGGCCGTGGATCTCCTTGTGGAGCTCGTGGCTCCCGTGACTGAGGTTGAACCGCGCCACGTTCATTCCGGCGGCGATCAGCTCGCGCAGCCGCTCCGGGGAGGAGGTGGCGGGCCCCAGTGTGCAGACAATCTTCGCTCGACGACTCACAAGTCCTACCCTAATTGGTACAGACCACTTGATGATGACGAAGTGCACAGCCCCTGGGGAAATCCAGGTGACATCAGCCTTGCCATCGCGTGCGCTCCGCACGTCGCCGCAGGTGGGGCCCGCTTCTTGCGGGCAGAGGCCGCGACCGGCGCGGAAGGGCGCGCGGGGTCCGTTTTCGTGTTGCGTGCTCTAGGAAGGATAGTTGCCCCGCAGCGTGCCCGCAGGCCGTACGGACCCGGTGGACCGCCGGCGGCCCGGCAGGTGAACGGCGGGCGCCCTGCCCGGTGAACGCCCGCAGGCCCCGCCCGGACGCGCCGGACGGGGCCTCAGAAGGCGTTCGGAGGCCGTTCAGCCCTTGGCCGTGGCCGCCCGGTAGGCGTTGACCAGGCCGTGCCCGTAGAAGCCGTTCTTCGCGGCCGGCCCGGCGCAGGTGTGGGTCTCCTCGCTCACCGAGTAGGTGGTCGAGCCCGAGGCCGGGCAGCTCACCGGGGTGGCCGTGGCGTACAGCAACTGCTCGACCCTGGACGGGGACAGCGTCAGCCCGCCCTTGCCCGGCCTGCCGAAACGGGCCACCAGGATGGCCGCGACGCCCGCGGCGTGCGGGGAGGCCATGGAGGTGCCGGACAGGTACTGGTAGTAGGAGCAGTGCCCGTGGTGGCACTCGCGCACCACCGAGCCGCCGAGGGGCTTGCCCGCGGCGTTGATGAGCTTCTCGCGGCGCAGCACGTGCGTCGGCGCGGCGGCCAGGATCTCCCTGGTGGCGCCCTTGAGCGAGGTGCCGGCGTCGGAGGGGTCGCCGCCGGGGGCCGACAGGTCGGTCTGCTCGGTGCCGTAGTCGGAGTACCAGGCCTTGCGCTTGCTGGGGCCGAGGGCGGAGACGGAGATGACGCCGCGCGACTCGGCCGGGACGTTCACGCACGAGTTGTCGATGGTGCGCTCGCGCTCCTTGCCCAGCGGATAGCCGGGGCTCTCCTTGTCGGTCGTGGGGTCGCCGAGGTCGGTCGAGCCGTTGCCGAGAGCGCTGATGAGCGTGACGCCGCGGGCCCGGGCGTAGTCGAGCGCGCGCTGGACGCCGGTGACGATGCCGGCCTGCTGGAGCCGGTCGGCCTTGGAGTCGGCCGGGTTGTTGGTGCAGTTGAACGTCCACGGGTCGACGAAGAAGCTCATGTTGACCACGTCGATGCCCGCGTCGCCGGCGTAGGTGAGCGCGTCGAGGACCGGCTTGAGGAAGAAGAACCCGGCGTCGGTGCCGGCGCGGATGTTGACGAGCGAGACATCGGGCGCCACGCCAGCGACGCCGATGCCGTTGATCGGCGAGCCGATGGTGCTGGCGACGTGGGTGCCGTGCCCGTCGTCGTCCACGTCGGCGGGGTCCTTGCAGCTCTTGACCTCGCACGGCCCGTCCAGCGTCTTGCCGTTGGGGTCCTTCGGGTGGTCGGTCACGAAGTTGCGGCTCAGCGCCCGGTTGAAGTTCGGGGCGATGTCGGGGTGCCTGCCGTCCACGCCGGTGTCGATGATGCCGACCGTGACCTTCTTGTTCGCCCGGTTGACGGCGTAGGAGCCCGAGGGGGTGGCGCCGATCATCCTCATGTCCCACTGGCGTCCCGCCAGGGGTTCGGCCTTGACCGCCTTCCCCACCGTGGACGGGTTCGCGGCGGAGGCGTTCGCGGCGGAGACATCCGCGGCCGAGGCGCCTTCGGCGGCGGCCGGCGACAGCGGCGCCGTGAGCGGGCCGGCGCCGGCGGCGACGGCCGTGGCGGCGCCGATGCGGCGATTGTCGGTCACGCCGACGACGGCGGGACTCGCGCCGAGCGCCTCGGCGAAGCCCGTGCGAGGGCCCCGGGCGATGATGTAGCCGAGCTTGGCCTCGACGGCGGCGGCGACGCCTCCGCCCGCCTTGACGGCGCTCAGCGCCTCGGCCTGGGCGCCCGCGCCATAGAAGACGAGGTACTCACCCCTGCCCGCGACCGGCGGCGCGGCGCCCGCCGGACCCGCCCCTGTCACCAGCGAGGCGGCGGCGAGCGTACCCGCCACCGCGAGTGAGACGGCGGCGCCCGCCAGGCGTTTGTACCCCCGCACCATGGACCTTCCCCTCATGCCTGTCCTACAACGAGGCAGCATCTTTCAGGGGATCGAGCACCAAAGCAAACTGCGATCAGATACTCCGGCATTCGACCCATTACACACATATATAGCTATAAACACCGTATGGGATGACCGGATTACCACAAAAAGGACGGCGCCCCGAATCGGGGGACGCCGTCCTTCAGTCCGTCCTTCAGAGCGTCACACCAGCGGCCGGGCCGTCGGCGGGATCGCGACGGGCAGCGCCGTCCGGCCGCTCAGGAAACGGTCGGCCGCGGCGGCCGCCGAGCGGCCCTCCGCGATCGCCCACACGATGAGCGACTGCCCCCGGCCCATGTCACCGGCGACGAAGACGCCCTCCACGCCCGACATGTAGGACTTGTCGCGCGCGACGTTGCCCCGGGCGTCGAAGAACGCGTCCGGGTCGGCGGACAGGGCCGCCAGGTCGGTGAGCAGAGCCCCCTTCTCGGGACCGAGGAAGCCCATCGCCAGCGTGACCAGCTCGGCCGGGATCTCCCGCTCGGTGCCGGGGATCGGCCGGAACCCGCTCGCCGGGCCCTCGACGTCCACCAGCCGCAGGGCCTTCACCCGTCCCTGCTCGTCGGCGACGAACTCGGTGGTCGAGACGGCGTACACCCGCGCGCCGTCCCCGGCCTCCAGCTCCTCGTGGGCGCTCTCCATCTTGAACAGCATCGGGTAGGTCGGCCACGGCTGCGAGTCCGGCCGCAGCTCCGGCGGCTTCGGCATGATCTCCAGCTGGGTGACCGACAGCGCGCCCTGGCGCACCGCCGTGCCGATGCAGTCGGCGCCGGTGTCGCCGCCGCCGATCACCACGACGTGCTTGCCCTCGGCCGACACCGGCGAGGCGGGCAGGTCGCCCTCCTGCACCTTGTTGGACAGGGGCAGGTACTCCATGGCCTGGTAGATGCCCTCGTACTCGCGGCCCGTCACCGGCAGGTCGCGCCAGGCGGTGGCGCCGCCGGCCAGGACGACGGCGTCGAATTCCTCGCGCAGCCGCTCGGCGCTGACGTCCACGCCCACGTTGACGCCGGCGCGGAACTCGGTGCCCTCGGCGCGCATCTGCGAAAGGCGCCGGTCGATGTGCCGCTTCTCCATCTTGAACTCGGGGATGCCGTACCGCAGCAGGCCGCCGACGCGGTCGGCCCGCTCGAAGACCACCACGTCGTGACCGGCGCGGGTGAGTTGCTGGGCGGCGGCGAGCCCGGCCGGGCCCGAGCCGACGACGGCGACCCGCTTGCCGGTCTTGGCCGACGGCGGCTGCGGCGTCACCCAGCCCTCGTCGAAGGCCCGGTCGATGATCTCCACCTCGACCCGCTTGATCGCCACCGGGTCCGCGTTGATGCCGAGGACGCACGCCGCCTCACACGGAGCCGGGCACAGGCGGCCGGTGAACTCCGGGAAGTTGTTGGTGGCGTGCAGCCGCTCGATCGCCTCGCGCCAGTCGTCGCGGTAGACCAGGTCGTTCCACTCGGGGATGAGGTTGCCGAGCGGGCAGCCGTTGTGGCAGAACGGGATGCCGCAGTCCATGCAGCGGGCGGCCTGCCTGGTCAGGGCGGGCCGCGGGAAGTCCTCGTAGACCTCCCGCCAGTCGCGGATGCGGACGTCGACCGGGCGGCGCGCCGGCAGCTCACGCTCGTGCGTCAGAAACCCCTTGGGGTCGGCCATCGGTGAAACCTCCCTTAACCCTGTACGGCGGCCATGACCGCCTGGTCGATGTCCCTGCCCTCGGCGCGCGCGGCCTCCTGCGCCAGCAGGACCCGCTTGTAGTCCACCGGCATGATCTTGCCGAAGCGGGTGAGCGTGCCGTCCCAGTCGTCCAGCAGCGTCTTGGCGACCGTCGAGCCCGTCTCGGCGAGGTGGCGCTCGACGACGTCGCGCAGGAACTCCGAGTCCTCCTCGGTGAGCTCCTCGATGGCGACCATCTCGCGGTTGACCCGCTCGGCGTCGAGGTCGAGCACGTAGGCGATGCCGCCGGACATGCCGGCCGCGAAGTTGCGCCCGGTGGGGCCGAGCACGACCACCCGGCCGCCGGTCATGTACTCACAGCCGTGGTCGCCCACGCCCTCCACGACGGCGGTGGCGCCGGAGTTGCGCACGCAGAACCGCTCGCCGACGACGCCGCTGATGAACACCTCGCCGGAGGTCGCCCCGTACAGGCCGACGTTGCCGGCGATCACCTGGGTCTCGGCGCTGAACGGCGCGTCCGGGTGCGGGCGCACGGTCACCCGTCCGCCCGACAGCCCCTTGGCCAGGTAGTCGTTGGCGTCGCCGGTGAGCCGCAGGGTGACTCCCCTGGGCACGAAGGCCCCGAGGGAGTTGCCCGCCGAGCCGGTGAAGCTCACGTCGATGGTGTTGTCGGGCAGGCCGGCTCCGCCGTGCCGCTTGGTCACCTGGTGGCCGAGCATGGTGCCGACCGTGCGGTTGACGTTGCGGATGGGCAGCTCCAGCGTCACCCGCTCGCCGAACTGCAGCGCGCCCTCGGCGAGCTGGATCAGCGTGTTGTCCAGCGCCTTGTCCAGGCCGTGGTCCTGCTCGACCACGCGCCGCAGCGGCGTGCCCTCCGGCAGGGAAGGCACGTGCAGGATCGGCGACAGGTCGAGGCCCGCGGCCTTCCAGTGGTCCTCGGCGGCCGTGGTGTCCAGCACCTCGGCGTGGCCGACGGCCTCGTCGATCGAGCGGAAGCCGAGCGCCGCCAGGTACTCGCGGACCTCCTCGGCGATGAACTCGAAGAAGTTGACCACGAACTCGGGCTTGCCGGCGAACCGCTTGCGCAGCTCGGGGTTCTGGGTGGCGACGCCGACCGGGCAGGTGTCCAGGTGGCAGACGCGCATCATGACGCAGCCGGAGACCACCAGCGGCGCGGTGGCGAAGCCGAACTCCTCGGCGCCGAGCAGCGCGGCGACCACCACGTCCCGGCCGGTCTTGAGCTGGCCGTCGGCCTGTACGACGATGCGGTCGCGAAGGCCGTTGAGCAGCAGCGTCTGCTGGGTCTCGGCCAGGCCGAGCTCCCAGGGGGCGCCCGCGTGCTTGATCGAGGTGAGCGGCGAGGCGCCGGTGCCGCCGTCGTGGCCGGAGATGAGCACCACGTCGGCGTGCGCCTTGCTGACCCCGGCCGCGACCGTCCCGACCCCGACCTCCGCGACGAGCTTCACGTGCACGCGCGCCGTGGGGTTGCTGTTCTTCAGGTCGTGGATGAGCTGGGCCAGGTCCTCGATGGAGTAGATGTCGTGGTGCGGCGGCGGCGAGATCAGGCCGACGCCCGGGGTGGAGTGCCTGGTCTTGGCGATCCACGGGTAGACCTTGTGGCCGGGCAGCTGGCCGCCCTCGCCCGGCTTGGCGCCCTGGGCCATCTTGATCTGCAGGTCGTCGGCGTTGACCAGGTACTCGCTGGTCACGCCGAACCGGCCGGAGGCCACCTGCTTGATGGCGCTGCGGCGCGTCGCGTCGTACAGCCGCTCGGGGTCCTCGCCGCCCTCGCCGGTGTTGGACTTGGCGCCCAGCCGGTTCATCGCGATCGCGATGGTCTCGTGGGCCTCCTTGGAGATCGACCCGTAGGACATCGCGCCGGTGGAGAACCGCCGGACGATCGCCGAGACCGGCTCGACCTCCTCGATCGGCACCGGCGGGCGCACGCCCTCGCGCAGCCTGAACAGCCCGCGCAGGGTCATGAGCTTCTCGGCCTGGGTGTCGACCAGCTCGGTGTACTGCTTGAAGATCTCGTACCGGCGGGTGCGGGTGGCGTGCTGGAGCCGGAAGACGGTGTCGGGGTTGAACAGGTGCGGCTCGCCCTCGCGGCGCCACTGATACTCCCCGCCGACCTCCAGGCGGCGGTGGGGGTTCTCGGCGCGCGGGTAGGCCCGCTGGTGGCGCAGCGCGGCCTCCTTGGCGAGCACGTCGAAGCCGACGCCGCCCAGCCGGGAGGTGGTGCCCGCGAAGCAGGCGTCGATGACCTCCTGGCTCAGCCCGAGCGCCTCGAAGATCTGCGCGCCGGTGTAGGAGGCGACCGTGGACACGCCCATCTTGGACATGATCTTCAGGACGCCCTTGCCGTACGCCTTGATCAGGTTGCGCACCGCGGCGCGCGGCTCCAGGGCCAGCGCCCCGGAGGCGATCAGGTCCTCGATGGTCTCGATCGCCAGGTACGGGTTGACCGCCGAGGCGCCGTAGCCGATGAGCAGCGCCATGTGGTGGGCCTCGCGGGCCTCCCCGGTCTCGACGACCAGGCCGACGCGGGTGCGCGACTTCTCGTGGATCAGGTGGTGGTGCACCGCGCCGGTGAGCAGCAGCGACGGGATCGGCGCCAGGCGGGCGTCGGAGCCGCGGTCCGACAGCACGATGGTGCGCGAGCCGTCCGCGATGGCCCGCGACACCTCGGCGCAGATCTCCTCGAGGCGGTGCAGCAGCGCCTCGCCGCCGCCCGCGACCTCGAACAGGCCGGAGACGACGTGCGGCTGGAAGCCGGGCAGCGCGCCCTCGTCGTTGATGTGGATGATCTTGGCGAGCTCGTCGTTGTCGACCACCGGGTAGGGCAGGACGAGCCGGCGGCAGGACGCCGGGTCCGGCGCGAGCAGGTTGCCCTCGGGGCCGATGGTCGTCTGCAGCGAGGTGACCAGCTCTTCGCGGATCGCGTCCAGCGGCGGGTTGGTGACCTGGGCGAACAACTGGCTGAAGTAGTCGAACAGCAGCCGGGGCTTCTCGCTCAGCACGGCGACCGGGCTGTCGGTGCCCATCGAGCCGATCGGCTCGGCGCCGGCCTTGGCCATCGGGGCCAGGATGACGCGCAGCTCCTCCTCGGTGTAACCGAAGGTCTGCTGGCGCTTGACCAGGGCCTCGTGGGTGACGATCGGGCGCTGGCGCTCGGGCAGCTCCTCGAAGCGGATCAGCCCGGCGTGCAGCCAGTCGCCGTAGGGGTGGGCGGCGGCCAGCTCGGCCTTGATCTCGTCGTCCTCGATGATCTTGCCGCGCGAGGTGTCGACCAGGAACATCTTGCCCGGCTGGAGGCGGCCCTTGCGCACGACCCTGGACGGCTCGATGTCCAGCACGCCGGCCTCCGAGGCCAGCACGACCAGGCCGTCGTCGGTCACCCAGAAGCGTCCCGGGCGCAGGCCGTTGCGGTCGAGGACCGCGCCGACCAGGGTGCCGTCGCTGAAGGTGATCGACGCGGGGCCGTCCCACGCCTCCATCGAGGTGGAGTGGTACTCGTAGAAGGCGCGCCGCGCCGGATCCATCTCGGTGTGGTTCTCCCACGCCTCGGGGATCATCATCAGCACCGCGTGCGGCAGGCTCCGGCCGCCCAGGTGCAGCAGCTCCAGGCACTCGTCGAAGGAGGCGGTGTCGGAGCCGTCGGGGTCGCAGATCGGGAACAGCCGCGTCAGGTCGCCGGGGATCAGGTCGGTGGCCAGCATCGCCTCGCGGGCCCGCATCCAGTTGCGGTTGCCCTTGACGGTGTTGATCTCACCGTTGTGCGCGACGTACCGGTAGGGGTGGGCCAGCGGCCACGACGGGAAGGTGTTGGTCGAGAACCGCGAGTGCACCAGGGCGATCGCGCTGACGAACCTCTCGTCGGACAGGTCGGGGAAGAACGGCTCGAGCTGCGGGGTGGTCAGCATGCCCTTGTAGACGATGGTGCGCGAGGACAGCGAGGGGAAGTAGACGTCCACCTCGTGCTCGGCCCGCTTGCGCAGGCAGAAGGCCAGCCGGTCCAGCTCCAGCCCGGACTCGCCGTTCGGGGAGGACACGAACAGCTGCCGGAAGGCCGGCATGACCGCGCGGGCGCTCGGCCCGGCGTGGGCGGTGTCGATCGGCACCTCGCGCCAGCCGTGGACGGTCAGGCCCTCCTCGGCGGCGATCTCCTCGATCATCCGGACGGCGGTCGCGCGGGCCTGCTCGTCCATCGGCAGGTAGGCGACGCCGGCGGCGTAGGAACCGGCCGGGGGAAGGGGGAAGTCCACCGCGTCACGGAGGAACGCGTCAGGTATTTGGGTGAGAATTCCCGCGCCGTCACCGGTGTCTGGTTCGCTACCCTTGGCCCCTCGGTGGTCCAGGTTGCAGAGTGCCGTCAGGGCCTTGGCGACGATGTCGTGGCTTCGGCGCCCGGCGACGTCCGCGACCATCGCCACACCACAGGCGTCGTGCTCCTGCGAGGGGTGATATAGGCCCTGGGGCTCGGGGAACCCGAGGCGGGCAGCAGGCATTGAATCCCTCCCGTCGTCTTCGTCTGCTTCGTCTTGATTGGCGATTGCAGGCAAGAGGGACGACGTTGGCCCTGCTGCTGTTAGGTGTGTAGAGACTACCGCACCCTGCCGGAATAGTGCCCACCCGGTGGGAATCGCGAACATTCACCATGTGGCGGCACTGCGATGTGCCCGCTGCCGTGCGTCCCCGGCCGCAGTGAAGGAACGCCGGAAAAATGGACGTTATTCCAGGTGAAGGCCCCGGTAAGGGTTCTGTAACCGGTCAGGCGAAAGTCAAGTTTCCCTACGGTCCCCACTCCTTATACCATGCTCCACCCACCCCACGCGCCCGGCCGCCCCTTCCCGCCCCTCCCGGCCGCCGGCCGGCGCCCGGGGCGGGTCAGCCGCTCGCGGCCAGGACGCGGCTCTGGACGAAGCCGCCCAGCCCTTCCAGCGCCACCTGTGGCAGCGTCAGGTCGGCGCGGCCGGTGTCGCCGACCGGACCCACCCAGTTGACCACGACGAAGTGCCCGAGCGCCCGCACCTCGGCCCTGCTGTGCCCGGCGTCGAACGAGGCGGGCTGGCCCGCGGCCAGCCGCAGGAAGCCCTGGTCCGGCCGGGCGGCCAGCGCGTCCGCCAGCCGGTCCGCCGCGGCCGCGTCGGGCATGTCGAACACGGCGTACTGGCCGGACACCCCGCCGTCCGCGCCGGCGAAGCTCGCCCGCACCACCTGTGCGCACCCGGCCGCCGCCGCGGCCGGGCCGCTCCCCCACAGCGCCCGCGAGCAGTCGGCCGACACCGCGACCTGGCCGCGCCGCATGGTCACCCCCGAGGCCGAGAGGGCGGCGGCCTGCCCGAACACCTCGGCCTCGCTCAACGGGCGCGGATCGTCGCGCCGGCTCGCTATGGGGGCGTACAACGCGGAGGTGCGCTCGGCGCGGACCCTGCCGGGAACCGGCCCGGTCTCGGGCCGGGTGAGCAGGAACACCGCCGCTCCGGCGCCGGCCAGGACGGCCGCGACCGCCACGGCGATCACCTTACGGCTGGGCATGGGCACGCACCCTACCCGGCCGGCGGCGCCGCGGTCGGGCCCGTGACGGCGACGACGCGACGGTAGATGGCCTTCTCGGCCGCCCGGGCGCCCAGGGCCAGCGAGACGAAGTCGTCCTTGGGCGTGGCCTCCTGGCCGTCGGCCCGCCCGACCCAGACGAACCCGGCGTAGTGCCCCATCGCGTGGCCGCTGGCCTCGGAGTAGCCGTCCTGCGGGAACGCCGCCCCCTTGGACTCCAGCGGGCGCACCCAGCCGCCGCCCCGGTAGAGCGTGGTCATCTGCTGCACGAACCCGCCGGCCGCGGCGGCGTCGGCCATGTTGAACAACGTGTACTGGGCGACGTACCGGCGGTCGGCGCTGAGGTAGATGCCGCGCACGGCCTGCGTGCAGCCGGTCTGCCCGAGTTTCGCCAGCACGCCGCCGCCCCACACCGCGGGAGCGCAGGCGCCGTCGAGACGGCGGGCGGCGAGCTTGAGCGTCAGCGTCCCGCTGCGGACGGTCTTGACCGGGAAGACCTCCTCGGCGCGCAGCGGCGCCTGGTCGGCCTTGCGGTCGTCGATCGGCCCGAACAGCTTGGGCGAGGGCCAGGCCTGGTAGTCCTCCGGGCTGAGCAGCCCGATCGCGTCTGGCGCGGAGGACTCCTCGGCTGCCGGGGCCGACACGCCGAGGTTGCTGACGACGGCGGTCAGGCCGAAACCGCCCACCAGCACCGCCACCACCGTGCCGGCGCCGAACAGGATGCGCTGCTGCCGCTGGGTCAGCCCGCGCTCGGACAGGGCGTCCACCTCGAACGAGGCGCGGCGCCGCTTGCTGCGCGTGCTCACTGGGCGCCGTCTCCCGCCGGACCGCTACCGGGCCCCATCTCGGCGTGCCCCCCCGAGAGGCCGCCATGGGTCATCGTGAATTCGCCTCCGACGCCGGTGCCACCGGGGCCGCCGCCGCGCTCTCGCCTTCCCGCGCCGCGTCACCGGACGCCACCGGCGCGCTCTCGCGAGCGCCGGTGGCGTCGTCGTCGGCGCTCGTGGACGCCGCGACCGCGGCAGACGCCCGGCCGCCGATGGCGTCCGGGGCGTCGGCCGGTGAGGCCGCTTCGGCCTGCTCGTCTGGAGCCGGTGAAGTGGCCTCGGCCTGCTCGCCAGGGGCCGGTGAGGTGGCCTCGGCCCGCTCGCCGGCCGGAGGGTCGCCGGCCTCCCGCCCGTCCTTCGCGGGGGCCTCGCCCTCGGCCTGCTCCCCCGGCTCGGCGGAGGAGGACCCGCCGGCCGCGGAGGCGATCTCGTGGTCGTCCGCCTGCGCGGCGTCGTGCGCCGGATCGGCGCCGGCCCCGTGCAGCGGGACGACGATCTCCTCGGTGGTCTTGTTCCTGGTCAGGTAGAGGTAGACCAGGGCGCCGAGGAAGATGACGATGGAGGTCCACTGGTTGAGCCGCAGGCCGAGGATCTGGTGGGCCGGGTCGACCCGCATGCCTTCGATCCAGAAGCGGCCCAGGGTGTAGCCGGCGACGTACACCGCGAACAGCCGGGCGTGACGCAGCGCGTAGCGCCTGCCCGCCCACACCAGCACGCCGGCCAGGGCCAGGTCCCACAGCGACTCGTACAGGAAAGTGGGGTGGTAGGTCGACACCCCGGGGATCGTGCCGGGACGGCCCGGATCGATCTCCAGCCCCCAGGGCAGGCTGGTCGGCCCGCCGAACAGCTCCTGGTTGAAGTAGTTGCCCCAGCGGCCGATGGCCTGCGCCACCGCGATGCCCGGCGCGACCGTGTCGGCGACCGCCGACAGCGAGATGCCCCGCCTGCGGCAGGCGATCCACACTCCGACCGCGCCGAGCGCGATGGCGCCCCAGATGCCGAGGCCGCCGTGCCAGATGTACAGCGCGTCGATCGGGCGGTTCGGGGCGTCGTCGGCGAAGTAGAGCTGCCAGTCGCTGATGACGTGGTAGAGCCGACCGCCGACCAGGCCGAACGGGACGGCCCAGACGGCCAGGTCGGTGATGGTGCCGGGCTCGCCGCCGCGCGCGCGCCAGCGGCGCTCGCCGATCCATACGGCGGCGATGACGCCGAGCACGATGCAGAAAGCGTAGGCGCGCAGAGGGATCGGTCCGAGGTACCAGACCCCTTCTGGCGGGCTGGGAATGGAGGCCAGGGGCATGTCAGGTGACGTTACCGGTTCCAGGCCTACTTCGCGGCATCAAGGATGGTCTGACGCAGCGACGAGGGGCTGAAGGCGATCTTGTTGTCGATTTCCTTCCCGTCGAGCCGGAGCGTCGGGGTGCCCTCGAAGACCTTCGAGTCGATGATCTTCTTGTTGTAGTCGGCCTGGGTCTGGGCGTACTTCTGGGTCTTGACGCACTGCGCGAAGCCGGGGTCGGTGACACCGGCGTCCTTGCCCCAGGCGACCAGGTCGTCGAGCGCGAAGCCCTGCTTGGTCTCGGGGGGCTGCTCCTTGTAGATGCGGTCGTGGAAGGCCATCCACTGCCCGCCCCCGGGCACGCATCGAGCGGCCGCCGAGGCGCGCGTGGTGTTACCGAGCGTCGGCTCCTGGGTGAAGATGTTCACGACGTGGTAGACGACCTTGACCTGGCCGGCCGCCGCCATGTTCTTCACCGTGGCGCTGCTGGTCTGCTCGAACGCCTTGCACGCCGGGCACTGGAAGTCCTCGTAGATGTCGAGGACGGGCTTGGTGACGCCCGGCTTGGCCATGACCGTCGAGCCGTCGGCGGCCAGGCTGATCGGCGCGAGGTCGCCGCTGAGCGTCTCGGATTTGCCCGACTGGACGTACCACCAGCCGCCGCCGACCACGGCGAGCACCACGACCACCGAGGTGATGATGGTCGCCAGACGCCTGCGCTGCTGCTGGGCGCGCTCTTTCTCGCGCTGCGCCTTGATGCGCTCGCGGGCCGAGACCTCCCGCGCGGCCTTTCCCATCAGAGACTCTCCTTCATGTCGGGCCGGTGATCGTCGTCGGTCACGCGGCCTCCCCCGTCGTCCTCGCCGCTCTCGTCGGCGTCCTCGTCGTCGTCGCGGGCCGCCCTGGCCGGCACCAGCCCGAGGGCGGAGTCGAGCGAGAGGCGGCCAGGGGCGAACCGGATGATCCACACCCCCAGCAGGAACAGGCCACCGTCTCTGAGGATCTCCCAGAAGTAGGAGGGACTCTGCCCGGCGGCCAGCTTGCCGCCGCCCCCGAAGCAGCCGCAGTCGATGCGCAGGCCGCGCGCCCACGCCGAGGCGATGCCGACCACGAAGGCCAGCATGAGCAGCGCGGACACCACGCCCGCCGCGCGCGTGAGCAGCCCGGCGACCAGCAGCACCCCGACGACGATCTCGACGATCGGCAGGCCGTAGCCCACCGCCGTGGCGACCTGCGCCGGCAGCAACTCGTAGGCCTGCACCGCCTGGATGGACAGCGCCGGTGTGCCGATCTTGAGCCAGCCGGCGACGATCAGCACGACGGCGACCACCAGCCGCGCGAGCGTCGTCACCCAGGGTACCGCCGGGTGTGCGATGAGCGACCTCATCGGCGCGGCCTTCCCGACCTCACCAGCATCATCGTCTCCTTATCCCCACGAGCCGACGCCCGGGACGGGTAACGCCGTGGACGGCCCGGGCGATCGGAGCCGGTCGCGACGGCGCGCGGCGGCCTTCCTTGCCGAAGGCTACCGGCTGACCAGCCCATCATGAGGCCGATAAGCACCCGGTAAGCAATCTTCGTCCGTAGACTGCCACACGGCCGTGAGCTCGGGAAACGGACGCATCGCCCTTGCTGGAGGGACGAAAGACCCTTGCCCGGGCAGGCTCGGGCGAACCGACCACGCTCCTGCAGAGGAGGAGCCGGTCACCTACCCTCCGGGCGAGCGAACCGGTCAGACGTTCCAGGAGCGCGTGAGCCGGTCAGACCTTCTCACGAACGGATGAGCCGGTCAGGCGCTCTCAGGAGTGGGCGAGCCGGTCAGGCGCGGACGCCGGTGGCCAGCTCGGCCGCCAGCTCGCGCACCGACGCGAGGCCCGCGGCCTCGTCGGGGGCGTCCAGCAGCCGGCGGATGAACGCCGAGCCCACGATGACGCCGTCGGCGTAACCGGCCACCTCGGCGGCCTGCGCGCCGGTGCCGACGCCGAGACCCACGCACACGGGAAGGCCGGTGTGCGGACGGCAGCGCTTCACCAGGCCCTCGGCGGCGCTGCTCACGCTCGCGCGCGCGCCGGTGACGCCCATGAGCGAGGCGGCGTACACGAAGCCGGTGCAGCACTCGGTGACGGCCTTGATGCGCTCGTCGGGCGAGCTCGGCGCGACGAGGAAGACCGTGTCGATGCCGGCCGCCGCGCTGTACTCGCGCCAGGGCCCGGCCTCTTCGGGAGTGAGGTCGGGGGTGATGGTGCCGGTGCCGCCGGCGTCGGCGAGCTCGCGGGCGAACCGCTCGGCGCCGTAGCGGTCGATCGGGTTCCAGTAGGTCATGACGAGCACCGCGGCGCCGCTCTTGGCCACGCCTTCGACGGTGCGCATCACGTCGGCGATGCGGGTGCCGTTGACGAGGGCGCGGTGCACGGCGTCCTGGATGGTGGGACCGTCCATCAGCGGGTCGGAGTAGGGCAGGCCGATCTCGATGACGTCACAGCCGGCCTCCACCATGGCGGTGGCCGCGGCGATGGCGCCGTCCTTGGTGGGGAAGCCGGCCGGGAGGTACCCGACGAGGGCGGCCCGCTTGTCGGCCCGCGCCTTCTCGAACACCGTCTGAAGAGTCGTCATGTCAGGATGTCCCGCTCACAGGTGTCTGGAGGCCTACAGGTCGAAGTACTTCATGGCGGTGCCCATGTCCTTGTCGCCGCGCCCGGAGAGGTTGACCAGGATGGTCGCCTCCGGGCCGAGCTCGCGGCCGAGCTTGACGACGCCCGCCAGGGCGTGCGCCGACTCGATGGCGGGGATGATGCCCTCGGTGCGCGCGAGCAGCGAGAAGGACTCCATCGCCTCGTCGTCGGTGATGCCGTGGTAGGTGGCGCGGCCGGTGTCCTTGAGCCAGGCGTGCTCGGGGCCGACGCCGGGGTAGTCCAGGCCCGCCGAGATGGAGTGGGACTCGATGGTCTGGCCCTCGTCGTCCTGCAGGACGTAGGTGCGCGAGCCGTGCAGGACGCCGATGGAGCCCTCGGTGAGGGTGCAGGCGTGCTCGCCGGACTCGACGCCGTGCCCCGCGGCCTCGTAGCCGTGCAGGGCGACGCCCTCGTCGCCGATGAAGGCGTGGAACAGGCCGATGGCGTTGGAGCCGCCGCCGACGGCCGCCGCGACGGCGTCGGGCAGGCGGCCGGTGAGGTCGAGCACCTGGCGGCGGGCCTCGACGCCGATGATGCGCGCGAAGTCGCGGACGATCTCGGGGAAGGGGTGGGGGCCGGCGACGGTGCCGAACAGGTAGTGGGTGTCGTCGACGTTGGTCACCCAGTCGCGGAAGGCCTCGTTGATGGCGTCCTTGAGGGTGCGGCTGCCGTTGGCGACCGGGACGACCCGGGCGCCGAGGAGCTTCATGCGGGCGACGTTGAGCGCCTGGCGCTCGCAGTCGACCTCGCCCATGTAGATGACGCACTCGAGGCCGAGCAGCGCGCAGGCGGTGGCGGTGGCGACGCCGTGCTGGCCGGCGCCGGTCTCGGCGATGACGCGGCTCTTGCCGAGGCGCTTGGTGAGCAGGGCCTGGCCGAGCACATTGTTGATCTTGTGGGCGCCGGTGTGCGTGAGGTCCTCGCGCTTGAGCAGCACGCGGGCGCCGCCGGCCACCTCGCCGAACCGCTTGACCTCGGTGATCGTGGTCGGCCGCCCGGCGTAGGTGCGCAGCAGGTGGTCGAACTCGGCGACGAACGCGGGGTCGTTCTTGGCCTCGGCGTAGACCTTGGCGACCTCGTCGAGGGCGGGGATCAGCGCCTCGGGCACGAACCGGCCGCCGAAGACGCCGAAGCGCCCCCGGGTGTCGGGGTCGTCGCCGGCCACGCCGCCGCCCACGAGGTCGGCGGCGGTGATGATGGGACCTTCTGCGATGGTCACTGCTGCCTCTCGGGTCCGTTGTCGAGTCGCGATGCGGGGTGCGCTCCGGCGGTGACCAGGTCGACCACGGCGGCACGGGGGTCCTTGCCGGTGACCAGGCTCTCGCCGACGAGCACGGCGTCGGCGCCGGCGCGGGCGTAGGCCAGCAGGTCGTGCGGGCCGCGCACGCCGGACTCGGCGATCTTGATGACGCCGTCCGGGATCTTGGGCGCGATCCGGGCGAAGACGTCGCGGTCGACCTCCAGGGTCTTGAGGTTCCGCGCGTTCACTCCGACGATCTTGGCACCGGCTTCCAGCGCCCGGTCGAGCTCGTCTTCAGTATGCACCTCGACGAGCGGCGCCAGGCCGATCGACTCGGCCCTTTCGATCAAAGAGACCAGGGCGTTCTGCTCGAGGGCGGCCACGATCAGCAGCGCGAGGTCGGCGCCGTGCGCCCGGGCCTCCCATAGCTGGTAGGAGCTGACCACGAAGTCCTTGCGCAGGACCGGGATGTCGACCGCCGCGCGGACCGCGGCGAGGTCGTCCAGGCTGCCGCCGAAGCGGCGTCCCTCGGTCAGCACGCTGATGACGTGCGCCCCGCCCGCCTCGTAGTCGCCGGCCAGCGCCGCGGGGTCGGCGATCGCGGCCAGGGCCCCCTTGGAAGGGCTGGACCGCTTGACCTCGGCGATGACGGAGACCTTGTCGCCGCCCAGCGCGGCGTAGGCGTCCCTGGTGGCGGGCGCGCGCTGGGCTCGTTCCTTGAGCTCCGCCAGCGACACGGCCTGCTGCCGGTCGGCGAGGTCGGCCCGCACGCCGTCCAGGATCTCGTCGAGCACGCTCACTTGATCTCCTCGCTTGGCTCGCTCACCCGTACCGGGTCCCTCCGTCGCTGTACCCCCGGGCCGAGGACGGCCTCGCCCCGATCGGCTGATCGGCTCGGAGGCCCGCTTCCTCTCCCGACCTTGCCCTGCCGATGGTATCGGGCTTACCGCCGTCGCCTCGCCACAGGGTGGCGATCGTGAAGCGTCATGGGGCGAGGAACCTGCCGAAAGGCAGATTCCGCACGATCCAGTAGACGATCACCAGCGCGAGGAACGCCCAGATGTAGGCCGGATGGGCCAGCGTCGTGCGGACCGGCCGCCCCTGCCAGGTGCGCAGAGCCCACCGCCCCCACCAGAACAGCAGGAAAGGGACGGTCGCCACGGCCAGCGGGTTGAGCCCGAGGGCCGCCACGACGTCGCCGTGCGCGAGGGCGTGGATGGTGCGCAGTGTGCCGCAACCGGGGCAGTACAGCCCGGTGATGAACAGGAAGGGGCAGGTCGGGTAGTGGCCGGCCTGGTTGGGGTCGACCATGCCCACGTAGGTGAACACCGCCCCCGTGAGCGCCGCGGCGCCGAAGGGCGCGAGCATGGACCGCAGGCGGCCCGTGCCGCGCCTCCCGGTGTGTTCCGCGTGCGTCGTCATCAGTAGTTGTAGCCGTGGGTGCTCGCGGTGCTGAAGACCACGGCCAGCAGCAGGAAGTACCCGACGATCACGACGACGTCGACGACGATGCCCCAGATGAGGGCCCGCTTCCACCAGGTCTTCGCCTCTTCGGAGGCGGCGATGGCCCCCTGGTAGTCGCCGACGGCCCACTTGGAGTTGACCTGGGACGACTTGACGATCGAGACGATGCCGAAGGGCAGGCAGCAGAACAGCGTGGTGAGGATCGCCGGGACCAGGTGGTTGTCCGGCGCGGGCGGCCCGCCTCCGTAGGGACCCTGCCCGTAACCGCCCTGGGGCGGCGGGTACCCGCCCTGCTGACCGTAGCCCTGCTGCCCGTACCCCTGCTGGCCGTAGCCCCCCTGCTGGCCGTATCCCCCGCCTTGCTGTCCGTACCCCGGCTGCTGCTGCCCGTAGCCGCCGTCCTGCTGGCCGTACCCCCCGGAGGGCTGGCCACCGGGCTGCTGAGGGTCGTACCCCTCAGGATTGCCCGGCTGATTCCCGTAGCTCATGGAAGGCTCCTGTGAGTGAAATCGCGTATTGCGCTGCGGCAGCATAGCGACGACCGGTGACGCGCATGGGCGTTGTTCCGCTTTGTGGACAACTTGTCATATTGCGGGGACATCAGGTCAGCCCTGCCGCCCGCCCGGCCCCTCACCCTCGGTCGGATCGACGCCCTGGTCGAGCGCGTCCCACAGCGACCGCTCGGACCGCTCGGACCTGGCCGGACGCTCTCCACGCTCTCCACGGGCGGCGCCGGCGGCGCCGTCCGGGCGAGGGCCCCGCCGCTCGTACCGCTCGGACATGGCGGGCCAGCGGCCGCCGCGCGCCACCGCGACCGCGCCGGCCGCGGCGAGCGCCAGGCCCCCCGCGGCGGCGGCGATCGGCCACGCGGGCATGGCGGACACCGCCGTCTCGGCCAGGCCGGTCAGCGTGCCGCGCGTCCCTGCGACCTCCACCGCGCGGGAGGGGGAGGCACCCTGCCCGGCGGCCACGGCGGCCGCCGCGCCGAGCAGGGCGATGAGGGCGCCGACGACCCTGCGCCACAGGCCGCGGGTGGCGAGCACGGCGACCACCGCGGCCAGGCAGGCCAGGGCGAGCGGGCTCAGGACGGGCGCCAGGTCTCCGCCGGACAGGGCGACCGTGCCGGAACGGGTGGCGCCGGGAGCGGGCGGGTAGGCGACCTCGGCCCAGATGCGCCCGGAGGCGAGCAGGATGAGCGCCGCCCCAAGGACGCCGGCCGCCACCCACGCCAGCAGCCCGCGGCGGGTGCCGCCGCGCGCCGCGCCGGTACGGGCGGGGGCCGCGGGCGGGGTCACTGGGGCTCCTGGACCCGCAGCACGTCGGCGTCGAAGCAGGTGCGGTCGCCGGTGTGGCAGGCCGCCCCCACCTGGTCGACCTGGAGCAGGATGGTGTCGCCGTCGCAGTCGAGGGCCACGTGCCTGACGTGCTGGACGTGGCCGGAGGTCTCGCCCTTGACCCAGTAGGAGCGGCGGCTGCGCGACCAGTAGGTCGCCCGGCCGGTGGTGAGCGTGCGGTGCAGCGCCTCGTCGTCCATCCAGGCCAGCATCAGCACCTCGCCGGTGCCGTGCTGCTGGACCACCGCGGGCACCAGCCCGTCCGCCGTGCGCTTGAGGCGGTCGGCGATCTTCTGCTCAAGAGGCATGGGGCAATTCTGCCGCAACCCCCCGCAGGGGCAGGTCACCGCAGGGGTATGCCGCGCCGGGGTCGATGCCGCTCTCCCTATGCCTCTGGCCCGGTTCATAACAGCGATACCGGTTTGTGCTTCACCGCGAACCCCCGACTCCATATGTTTCCGACATGCCAGACCAGAACGTGGCGGTGCGGCTGCGCGGCCTTCGCAAGAACTTCGGCGCGGTGGAGGCGGTCGCCGGGGTCGACCTCGACATCGCCGACGGCGAGTTCTTCGCGATGCTCGGCCCGTCGGGGTCGGGCAAGACCACCGTGCTGCGCATGATCGCGGGCTTCGAGTCGCCCACGTCCGGCACCGTCGAACTGGGCGGGCGCGAGGTCACCCGCCTGGCCCCCTTCGAGCGGGACGTCAACACCGTCTTCCAGGACTACGCGCTGTTCCCGCACATGAACGTGCTGCAGAACGTCGAGTACGGCCTGCGGGTGAAGAGGGTCCCGAAGGGCGAGCGGCGCGAGCGGGCCGCCGAGGCGCTGGCCGCGGTGCGCCTGCCGGGGTTCGAAGGACGGCGGCCCTCCCAGCTCTCGGGCGGGCAGCGCCAGCGGGTCGCGCTCGCCAGGGCGCTGGTCAACCGGCCGCGGGTGCTGCTGCTGGACGAGCCCCTCGGCGCCCTGGACCTCAAGCTGCGTGAGGAGATGCAGGTCGAGTTGAAGCAGATCCAGCGCCAGGTCGGCATCACCTTCCTGTTCGTCACCCACGACCAGGAGGAGGCCCTCACCATGAGCGACCGTGTCGCGGTGTTCGACCGGGGCCGCGTCGAGCAGGTCGGCACCCCCGCCGAGGTGTACGAGCGGCCCTCCACGCCGTTCGTGGCGGGGTTCGTCGGCACCTCCAACCTGATCTCCGGCGAGGCGGCGGAATCGGTGCTCGGCAAGGAAGGCACCTACAGCGTCCGCCCCGAGAAGCTGCGCCTGGTGCTCGACGTGGACGCCCCCGTCGGCGGCGAGGAGCACAGCGCCACCGGCACGATCGCCGAGGTCGTGTACGCCGGGGCCTCGACCAGGTTCCTCGTCGACCTCGACGCCGGGGGGCGGCTCATCGTCCTGCAGCAGAACCTGGAGGTCTCCTCCATGGAGGTCACCGGGCTGCGCGGCGGCCGCGTGCGGCTGGTCTGGAACCGCCGCCACGAGTTCGCCATCGCTCCCTGACCCGCCCGTCCGACCCCTAGGAGGGACACCATGCGGTCCACCCGACTCGCGATCGCCGCCGCCGCGCTCGCCCTGGCCGCCGCCGCCTGCGGCGGCGCATCCTCCGGTGGCGGCGCCTCCGGAGGCACGGCCGCCCCCGGCCGGAGCGGGTTCACCCCGCCCAAGATCGAGGCGCTCGGGAGCCTGGGCGCCGGCGAGGGCCAGGTCAACCTGGTGGCCTGGGCCGGCTACGCCGAGGACGGCTCCAACGACCCCAAGGTCGACTGGGTCCACCCCTTCGAGAAGGCCACCGGCTGCAAGGTCGACACCAAGACCGCCGGCACCTCCGACGAGATGGTGAACCTGATGAAGACCGGCGAGTACGACGCCGTGTCCGCCTCCGGGGACGCGTCGCTGCGCCTGATCGCCTCCGGCACGGTCGCGCCGGTCAACACCGACCTGGTGCCCAACTACAAGGACGTCTTCGACGGTCTCAAGCTCAAGCCGTGGAACTCGGTCGGCGGGGTGGCCTACGGCGTGCCGCACGGCCGCGGCGCCAACCTGCTGATGTGGCGCACCGACAAGGTGAACCCGGCGCCGGACTCCTGGGGAGTGGTGTTCGACCCGGCCTCCCCCTACAAGGGCAGGCTGACGGCCTACGACTCCCCCATCTACATCGCCGACGCGGCCCTGTACCTGATGGCCACCAAGCCCGGCCTCGGCATCAAGGACCCCTACGCCCTTGACGACGAGCAGTTCCAGGCGGCCGTCGACCTGCTCAAGCAGCAGAAGCAGAACATCGGCGAGTACTGGTCGGACTACACCAAGGCCGTGCAGGCGTTCAAGAGCGGCGACACCGTGGCGGGCACGACCTGGCAGGTCATCGCCAACCTGGTCAAGGCCGACAAGGCGCCGGTCGAGGCGATCCTGCCCAAGGAGGGCGCCACCGGCTGGTCGGACACCTGGATGGTCGCCGCCAAGGCCAAGCACCCCAATTGCGCCTACAAGTGGCTCGACTGGATCATCTCACCGAAGGCCAACGCCCAGGTCGCCGAGTGGTTCGGCGAGGCGCCCTCCAACGCCGAGGCGTGCGGGCAGACCTCCGACAAGACCTTCTGCGAGACCTACCACGCCACCGACGAGTCCTACTTCTCCAAGGTCCACTACTGGACGACCCCGATCGCCCAGTGCCTGGACGGCCGCACGGACGTCACGTGCAAGGACTACTCGGAGTGGACCCGGGCCTGGACGGAGATCAAGGGGTGACGACCTCGGCATCGGGGGCATCGGGGGCGCCGGCCGCGCCGGCGTCCCCGTCCGGGCGGGCCGGACCCGGGGCGGCGCGGCAGGGACGGCCCGGCCCGCGCCGCAGGCTCGCCGCCGCGCTCCACCGGCACGCCGGCGTGCGGCTGTCGCTGCTGCTGTCGGCGCCGCTGGCCTGGCTCGGCGTCGCCTACCTCGGCGCGCTGGCCGCGCTGTTCGTCACCGCGTTCTGGAGCACCGACGCCTTCACCGGCGACCTGGTCAGGACCTTCACCTGGGCCAACTTCCACGACGTTCTGACGGTCGAGGTCTACAGGACCGTCGCCCTGCGGTCGGTGGGCGTGGCGGTGGCGGTGACGCTGATCGACGTCGCGATCGCCTTCCCGATGGCGTTCGCGATGGCCAAGCTCGCCTCGCCACGCGCCCAGCGCTGGCTGGTCATCGCCGTGCTGACGCCACTGTGGGCGTCCTACCTGGTCAAGGCGTACGCCTGGCGGGTCATGCTGTCCGGAGGCGGCCTGCTCGGCTGGGGGTACGGGCTGACGGCCACCATCGCGACCCTGGCCTACCTGTGGCTGCCGTACATGATCCTGCCGATCTACGCGGGGCTGGAGCGGCTGCCGGACTCGCTGCTGGAGGCGGCGGGCGACCTCGGCGCGCGGGGATGGCGCGTGTTCCGCACGGTCGTATGGCCGCTCGCCTTCCCCGCGATCGTGGCCGGCTCGGTGTTCACCTTCTCCCTGTCGCTCGGCGACTACATCGCCGTAAAGATCGTCGGGGGCCGGAGCCAGCTCATCGGCAACGTCGTCTACGACAATGTCGGCGCGGCGAACAACCTCCCCTTCGCCGCCGCGGTCGCCACGGTCCCCGTCGTGATCATGCTGGTGTACCTGGCGGCCGTCCGCCGCACCGGGGCGCTGGAGAACCTGTGACCGCCGCGCCCCCCGTGACCCCGCCCCGCCCCGCGAACCCCCCGGCCAGGAGGCTCCGGTGAACCTGTCCCGAACGGCACGGCTGGCGCTGCGCGCGGCGCTGGCGCTCGGGCTCGGCGTCATCTACGTGCCGCTGGCGATCGTGCTGCTGAACTCCTTCAACTCCGACCGGACCTTCGCCTGGCCGCCGGCCGGGTTCACCACGCGGTGGTGGAGCATCGCCTGGGACTCCTCGGGCGTGCGCGACGCGCTGTGGACCTCGGTGCGGGCCGGGCTGGGCGCGACGGCGATCGCGCTGGTGCTCGGCACGATGGCGGCCTTCGCCGTGCAGCGCCACCGGTTCTTCGGGCGGGACGCCGTCTCGCTGCTCATCGTGCTGCCGATCGCGCTGCCGGGCATCGTGACCGGCATCGCGCTCAACAACGCCTTCCGCACGATCCTCGAGCCCTTCGGCGTCGGGCTCGGCATGTTCACCGTGATCGTGGGCCACGCGACATTCTGCGTGGTGACCGTGCACAACAACGTGCTGGCGCGGCTGCGGCGGACCGGGCTGAACATGGAGGAAGCCTCGGCCGACCTGGGAGCGGACACCTTCACGACCTTCCGCCTGGTCACCTTCCCGATGATGCGCTCGGCGCTGCTGGCGGGCGGCCTTCTGGCCTTCGCGCTGTCGTTCGACGAGATCATCGTGACGACGTTCACCGCCGGGGCGGGGGTGAGGACGCTGCCGATCTGGATCTTCGAGAACCTGTTCCGCCCGAACCAGGCGCCGGTGGTCAACGTCGTCGCCGCCGCGCTCATCGTGCTGTCGGTGGTCCCCATCTACCTGGCCCAGCGCCTGTCGGGCACGGCCGGCACGCACTGACGGCGGCCTGTCCGCACCCCGAGGGCGTTCCGGCCGGCGCCCGGCGCGCTCCCGCGCGCGCCGGGCGGGCCACGAGCGAGCAACATCACGCAACATGGGGGAACCGCGCGCGGCGTTCGCGCTACGGTCGTCGAGTCGGCGACGTCACCCGGTCCACCCTCCGGAGAGGTGGCCTCCCATGCCTCCCCCGCGCATCACCGAAGCCAAGGGAATCCTCGCCGCGCGGCTGCGCGAGATCCGCAGCGAGGCCGGCATGACCGGGCGGCTCCTGGCCTCCCAGGCGGGCTGGCACTACTCCAAGGTGTCCAAGATCGAGAACGCGGCGCAGATGCCCAACGAGACCGACATCCGGGTCTGGTGCCGGATATGCGACGCCGAGGAGTACGTGGTGGACCTGATCGCCGCCGTTCGCAACATCGACTCCATGTACACCGAGTGGCGGCGCCTCGAGTCCACCGGGCTGCGGCACGTGCAGGAGTCCTTCCAGCCGCTCTACCGCGACACCCAGCAGTTCCGGGTCTTCCAGCACTCCGCGGTCCCCGGCCTGCTGCAGACCCCCGGCTACGCCCGCGCGCACCTGCGGGCGGTCATCGACTTCCGCGGCATCCCCGACGACCTGGACGACGCGGTGGCGGCGCGGCTGGCGCAGCAGCAGGTGCTGTCGGCCGGCGGCAAGCGGTTCATGTTCATCGTCGGCGAGCAGGCGCTGCGCACCCGGGTGTGCGGGGTCGAGGGCATGCTGGAGCAGCTCGACCGGCTGGCGGGGCTGACGGCCAACACCCCGCAGCTCAGCTTCGGCGTCATCCCCGCCACCGCCCGCCCGGTGATCCTGCCGCCGGAGAACTTCTGGATCTACGACGCCACGCAGGTCAGGGTGGACACCATCCCCGGCCAGTACCGCATCAAGATCCCCAGCGACGTCGCCCTGTACGAAAGGGCCTTCGCCCGCCTGTCCGAGACGGCCGTCTACGGCCAGGCCGCGCGCGAGCTGGTCCAGGCGGAGGCGGAACGCCTGCGAGGAACATGAAGCAACATCGTTGAACCGCCCGCCGGTGGTCGCCTAGCGTCACCAGGGACGCACTCCGTGGTGACGCGGGGCACGCCCCCGTCTCGCACGTCCACCTCCGCCCGGACGGAGATCACGCCCATGGCGACCGCGGACAAGGTGATGAGCGCCGCTACGGCGGCCGACCACCTCAGACGGCTCGGCGACCTGCTGCGTGCGCGCGGCCTGCACGTGCGCGTCGGGGTGACCCGCGGCGGGGTGCCCCAGCTCATCGTGGTCAGCACCTCGGTGCCCACGCTCTCGGAGGTCATCTTCGCGGCCCGGGCCGAGGAGAGCTGGTGGTTCTGGTGGGCCTGGGCCGAGCGCATCGCCCCCGTGGACGACCCCCAGACGGCGGCCACGCACGTCTGCCAGGCCCTGCGCCCGGCCCCCCGCCACGACCGCTGAGACCGCGGCGGCACGCCAGGCGAGCCGCCGGGATCACCGAAGGTCACCGCCGGGCCGGTGAGGCGGTGAGACCGCTGAGGTCGCCCGGACGCGGCGCGGCGGGCGGCGTCCGGGGTCAGGAGGTGCGGGCGGCGGAGGTCCAAGAGGCGTACAGGTCGGCGTAGACGCCGTCCTGGCGCACCAGCTCGGCGTGCGGGCCGCGCTGGACGATGCGCCCGTGCTCGAACACCAGCACCTCGTCCGCCGCCTCGGCGGTGGACAGGCGGTGGGCGATCGACACGGCCGTGCGGCCACGGGTGACGCCGTCGAGCGCGCGGGCCAGCCGCACCTCCGTCGCCGGGTCCACCGCGGAGGTGGCCTCGTCCAGCAGCAGCAGGTCGGGGTCGGCCAGGTAGGCCCGCGCCAGGGCGACGAGCTGGCGCTCCCCGGCCGACAGCGACTCGCCGCGCTGGCCGACCGAGGTGGCCAGGCCCGCGGGCAGGCCCTCCAGCCAGTCGGTCAGGCCCAGTTCGGTGATGGCCAGGGCGATGTCGGCGTCGGTGGCCGAGGGGCGGCCGTAGCGGATGTTGTCGGCGAGCGTGCCGTCGAACAGGAACCCGTCCTGCGGAACCATGACGATGCGCTCGCGCAGCGAGGAGAACCGCACCTTGCGCAGGTCCGCGCCGTCGACCAGGATGCGCCCGGAGGTCGGGTCCATGAGCCGGGTGAGCAGCTTGGCGAAGGTCGTCTTGCCCGAGCCGGTCTCCCCCACGACCGCGACGCGCGTGCGGGGCCCGATCTCGACCGACACCTCGTGCAGCACCCGAGGGCCGTCGGGGTAGTGGAAGCCGACGTCCTGGAAGGACACCGTGATGGGGCCGCGCGGCAGGACCGCGCCCTTGTCCGCGGGGTCGGCGACGTCAGCGGGGGTGTCCAGCACGCCGAGCACCCGCCGCCAGCCGGCGACGGCGTTCTGGGCGTCGTTGAGCACCTCGGTCGCCGTCTGCAGCGGGCTGATGAACAGCGTGATCAGGAACAGGAACGCGACCAGCCGCCCGGCGGAGATGGTGCCGCCCACCCCGAGGTGAACGCCGAGCAGGACCACTCCGGCGATCGCCACCGCGCCCACCAGCTCGGTGGTCGGGAAGGTGAAGGCGATGATCTTCTGCGCGCGGGTCTGCGCCCGCTGGTGCAGGCCGACGGCCTCGTCGATGCGGCGCGCGGTGCGCTCCTCCGACCCGTACGCCCGGATCACCGCGCTGCCCACCACCGACTCGCTGACCGCCGCCAGCATGTCGCCGGTGCGCTCGCGGACCTGGGTGTAGGCGCGGGCCACCAACCTCTGGAACCGCGGCAGCGCGACGGCCATCGGCAGGAAGCAGCCCCAGACGACCAGCGCGAGCTGCCAGGAGTACAGGGCCATCATCACGCTCGCGATGAGCAGCTGGCCCACCGAGATGATGACCATGAGGCCACCCCACTGCATGAACGTGCTGATCTGGTCCACGTCGCTGGTGACCCGGGAGACCAGCGCGCCGCGCCGCTCGGTGTTCTGGGTCAGCACCGACAGGTCGTGGACGTGCCGGAACGCCTTGCCCCGCAGCGAGGCCAGCCCCGACTCGGTCGAGCGGTAGAGCCGCACGTTCATCAGGTAGCCGCACAGGGCGGTCAGCAGCACCGCGACGGCGCAGAGCACGACGGCCTTGGTGATGAACGGCATGTCCGGTGACGTGGTGTCCTTCAGGCCGCGGTCGATGACCTGCTGTACCGCGAAGGGGACGATCACCTTGCCGAGCGTGGCGAGCACCGCCAGCAGCAGCGTGACCGGCAGCCCGGTGCGGAACTCCGGCGACAGCGCGAGGCCGCGCCGCAGCGTCGCCAGGGCCGAACGCTCCTCCATGCGCAGCGCGCCGCCCGCCTTCACGGCGGCGGCGCCGCGTTCTTCGACCTGGGTCGTCATGCCACGATCTCCTCGTCGGCGTCCAGCGCCGCGCGCTCGGCCTCTTCACGTTCGTATGCGGTGACCAGGTTGCGGTAGCCCTCGCAGCGGGCCAGCAGCTCGTCATGGGCGCCGCGGTCGACGACGCGGCCCTGCTCCAGGTAGACCACCTCGTCGGCCAGCGCGATCGTCGCCATGCGGTAGGCGACCACGATCACCGTGGAGTCGGGAGACCCGTCCCGCAGGCCGAACAGGATGCGGCCCTCCACCTGCGCGTCCACGCTGGAGGTGGCGTCGTCCAGGATGAGCAGCCGGGGTGTCCTGACCAGGGCCCGGGCCAGCGCCAGGCGCTGCCGCTGCCCGCCCGACAGGGTCGCGCCGCGCTCGCCGATGCGGGTGTCCAGGCTCTTGGGCAGGGCGCTGACGAAGCCCTCGGCCTGCGCCAGGCGCAGCGCCGCCCACACCTTCTCGTCCGGCACGTCCTCCTGGGAACCCAGGGTCAGGTTGCCGCGGACGGTGTCGTCGAACAGGAACGTCTGCTGCGGCACCAGGGCCGCGGCGGTGCTCACCTCGCCGCGGGCGACCTCGCGCAGGTCCACCCCGTCGATGAGCACCCGTCCCTCGTCGGGGTCGACGAGGCGGACCAGCAGCTGGGTCAGCGTCGACTTGCCCGACCCGGTGGGGCCGACGAGCGCCACCGTCCGGCCCGGCCTGACCTCGAAGCCCACACCCGACAGCACGGGCGCGCCCGGCACGTAGGCGAAGCCGAGGTCGCGCACCTCGATGCGCGCCGGGCCGGCCGCGGGCAGGCGCGCCGGACCGAACTCCATCGACCCGGACGCGTTCAGCACGTCCTGCACCCGCCGCCAGCCGACGACGCTGCGCGGCAGCTCGGCGAGCACCCAGCCGAGCGCGCGGATCGGGAAGGCGAGCAGCGTGAACAGGTAGGAGATCTGGATGAGCTCTCCGGAGGAGACGTCCCCCGCGGCCAGGCGGACCGAGCCGAACAGCAGCACCGCCAGCACGCCCAAGGTGGGCAGCGCCTCCAGCAGCGGGTCGAACAGGCCGCGGATGCGGCCCACGGCGATGTTGGCGTCGCGCAGCCGGTCGGCCGTGGCCTGGAAGCGCGCCGCCTCGGTGTCCTCCCGCCCGAGGGTCTTGACGACGAGCGCCCCCTCGAAGCTCTCGTGCGCGATCTCGCTGACCTCGGCGCGCAGTTGCTGCGCCCGCATCACCAGCGGGGAGAGCCTGCGCTGGTAGACCAGGTTCAGCACGGCGATGGCCGGGAAGATCAGGAAGCCGACCAGGGCGAGCACCGGGTCGACGACCAAGATGGCGACGGCCGCGGTGACCAGCATCACCACGACGCCGACGGCCATCGGCAGCGGCGCGAGCGGCGCCCAGGCGGCCTCGACGTCGGAGCTGGCGTTGGACAGCAGCTGGCCGGTCGGGTGACGGTGATGCCAGGCCAGCGGCAGCCGCAGGTACTGGCGGGTCACCTCGCGCCGCGAGCGGGCCTGCATCCGGTACTGCATGATGCCGGCCAGCACCCTGCGGCCGATCACCCCCGCCGCCTTGAGCACCGCCACGCCGACGATCAGCAGCGCCGCGGTGACCAGGGTGCCGGTGACCGCGTGCCCCGACCGGAAGGCCGGCAGCACGGCGTTCTCGGTCGCCCAGCCCAGCGCCCACGAGGAGGCGACGGTCATCGCGCCGTAGAGCGAGCTGCTCAGCACGGCGCCGATGAAGATGCGCGGCTCACCCCGGATGGCGTGGCCGATGACACCGAACCCCTGGCGCATGACGGTCGGACTGTGATCGCGCTCGCTCGGCACGCGGGGGATCCTCTCGATGGGGGACGAGACCTGGCTCGATGGGGACGAGACCTGGCGGGCCGGCCGGAGCTCGCCGGGGGAACCGGTCCGCCACAATCCCTATCATCCGCGGCAACTCATTTATTCCCACCCCTACGGCCCACCTCGGTCATCACCCCTGGGTGGCCCGATCAGCGGGCACGGGCCTCGTCAGGGGGGATCCGCCCATCGTGGACGTCATCCAGGGCCGGCCGATCAACGGGGCGCGGGGCTTGTCAGGGATGATCGGCCCACCTTGGACATCACCTCAGAGCGGGCCGATCAGCGGGGCACGGGCCTTGTCCGGGGGGACGGCCCACCTTGGACGTCACCCCGGGGCGGGCCGATCGGCCGGGCACGGGCCTTGTTAGGGTGATCAGAACGACGCAGTTAGGGTGATCAGGATGACGCACGCACGCGCCGAACGCGCCGCACTCTGTGACCTCCTCGACCACCTCGGACCCGACGCCCCGACGCTCTGCGCCGGATGGGCCACCGCCGACCTGGCCGCCCACCTCGTCCTGCGCGAGCGCCGCATCGACGCCGCGGGCGGCATCGTCCTCAAGCCGCTCGCCGGCTACACCGCCCGGGTGCAGGAGGGCGTCAAGTCGGGCCGGAGCTACCCCGAGCTCGTCGACGCCGTCCGCCAGGGCCCGCCCCCGTGGTCGCCGTACGGCTTCCTGCCCGGCGTGGACGCGCTCGTCAACACCCTTGAGCTGCTGGTCCACCACGAGGACGTCCGGCGGGCTCAGCCCGGCTGGGAGCCGCGCGAACTGCCGGCCGACCTCACCGAGACCGTGTGGAAGCGGGTCTCGAGCGGCGCCCGCATGATGCTGCGCCGCTCACCGGTCGGAGTCGTGCTGCGACTGCCCGACGGGCGCAAGGCGGGAGGCAAGAAGGCCGAGCCGCACGTCATCGTCACCGGGGAACCGGTCGAGCTGCTGCTGTTCGCCTTCGGCCGGCAGGAGCACGCCCGCGTCGCCTACGAGGGCGACCAGCCCTCCATCGACCGCCTCCGCCAGGCTCACCTCGGCGTCTGAACGCCAGACCCACCTCGGCGTCCGGCAGCGACCCGGCACGCCATCCGACTCCAACCGGGCACAGCGTCCGACTCCAACCGGGAACGGCATCCGACTCCGGCCTGGCACGGCATCCGACCCCGGCCTGGCACGGCATCCGACCCCGGCCGGGCACGGCATCCGCACCCCACCCGGCACGGCATTGGACTCCGGCCCGGCGCGATGGAACCAGGCGGAGCCGGTGTTCGTTCGACGGTTACGGCCGTCTGGCGGCGGTTACCGCACAGGCGGACCATGCCTGGCTATGATCAACATGGGAGCGGCGCACGACCGCTCCCGCAGATCGGGCGTCCCACCGTTCCGGTAGGACCACGCCACAGCAGCAGCGGGAGGATGTCCGATGAAGACAAAGAAGGTGCTCACCTACCTCGCCATCGCCTTCGTGGTCTTCTACCTGTACTCGCGGCCCGCCGAGGCCGCCACGGCGGTGAAGGGCGTCTTCGACGGCATCACCACCGGCGCCGGTCAGCTGGCCCTGTTCTTCTCCCGCCTCACCGGCTGAGCCCCACCCTTACGAGCGCCGCCTCATGACCCGGCTCCGGGCGCTCCAGCTCCGCCGACCTCCAGCGCCGTGACCCGCGCACGTCCGCCAAGTCACCCGCCGCACACGGCGCCGGACCCGCCGTCCCCCTTACCACCGACCCGACGCCTGGCATCGGGGCCGGCGGAGGTGGGTGGTCGGGGCGTCAGCTCTTTTTGTTCATCGGGACCAGGCAGAGGATCCAGCCGGCGCCGCCGGTCTTGCTGCCTTCCCAGTAGGCCGAGGTGACCTTCTTGTCGCGGCACATGGTGAGGTTCTTGTCGGCGTCGAACTGCGCCTCGGTCTTGCCCTCGACCCGCTGGGAGACCTTCCACTCGACGGTGGCGTCCTTGCAGTTGACGACCTTCAGGGTGTTCTCGCTCTGGCCGGACATGCAGTCGCCCACGTGGGCGATGCGCGGGGCGCCGGTGACCTGGTCGCCGACCGCGCCGACGCCCTCGCGCACGGCGAAGATGCCGCCGAATTTCACCAGCGCGATGATGACGAAGACGCCGACCGCGCCGAGCCCGCTCAGCAGCTTGCCGTACTTCTTCTTCTTGGCCGGGGCCGTGGGCTCGGAGGGCTCCCACTGGCCGGCGCCGCCCTGCTGGGCGTAGGGGTCCTGGCCCGTGGTTTGCCCGTACGCGCCGTACTGCTGCTGGGACTCCTGCCCGGCCTGCCCAGCGCCCTGCTGGTAGGGGTCCTGAGCCGTGGCGCCCTGTGAGGGGCGTTCCTGGACCTGGGTCTGCTGGTGAGAATCGGCGGCCTGCTGGTATCCGCCGTAGCCCGGCTGGGCCTGCTGAGCCCCGTAGCCCTGCTGGTCCTGCGCGCCATAGCCCGGCTGGTCCTGCCCGCCGTAGCCTTGCTGGGCGCCGTAGCCCTGCTGAGCCGCGTAACCCTGCTGGGTGCCCTGAGCCTGCTGGGCGCCGTAGCCCTGCTGGTCCTGTCCGCCGTAACCCTGCTGCGCGCCATAACCGGTCTGCGCGCCATAGCCCGGCTGGGTGCCATGGCCCTGCTGGTCCTGCAGGCCGTAGCTCTGCTGCTGACCGTAGGCCTGCTGGGCGCCGTAGCTCTCCTGCGCGCCGTAGCTCTGCTGGGCGGCGTAGGGATCCTGCTGCCCGGGGTAGGCGCCCTGCTGTCCCGGGTAGGCGCCCTGAGCTCCGGAGTACCCGCCCTGCCCGCCGCCGTAGGCCGCCTGCTGGCGGCCGTCCTGTGCCGCGCCGGCGTACGGGGACGACTGCTGGTGGGCGCCCTGCTGGGCGCCGTAGCCCTGCCCCAGAGGGTCCTGCCCAGGGTAGGTCTGTCCCGCGGCGGCGCCCTGCTGGAACGGGTCCTGCGGCGCGCCGGCTCCGTACTGCGGAGAGGTCTGCTGCGGGTAGGACCCCTGCTGGTGCGTTCCCTGGTAGGGCGAGCCCTGCTGATATGGCGAATCCGGCTGCTGCGGATTGGAGGGAGAGGTCACGGGAGATCCTTGTGTCTGCGGCACCATAGGAGAACCCGCACGACCGTAGCGGATCATCACCCGCCTTGCGATGGCATTCCACCATGCGAGCAGGTTTGGACCGCTCCCAAGTTGGGTAGACAGGCCCGCCGGGTCTCCGCCCCCGTGGAGCACGAGGAGCAGGACGACGACCGGCGGGCCGGACGGGTCAGCGGACGGGGTGACCGGCCGCGCGCAAGGTGTCCTTGACGTCGGCGATCTTGAGCTGGCCGAAGTGGAACACGCTCGCCGCCAGCACCGCGTCGGCGCCCGCCGCCACGGCCGGCGGGAAGTGGTCCAGCGCGCCCGCGCCGCCGCTGGCGATGACCGGCACGGTGACCGCCGCCCGCACCGCCCGGATCATCGCGAGGTCGTACCCGTCCTTGGTGCCGTCCCCGTCCATGGAGTTCAGCAGGATCTCCCCCACGCCGAGTTCCTGCCCGCGCCGTGCCCACTCGACGGCGTCGATGCCCGTGCCGCGCCGGCCGCCGTGCGTGGTGACCTCGAAACCGGACGGCGTGGGCGGGCCGTCCACGACCCGCCGGGCGTCCACCGACAGCACGACGCACTGGGCGCCGAACCGGCGCGAGGCCTCGGTCAGCAGCTCGGGACGGGCGATGGCGGCGGTGTTGAGCGACACCTTGTCGGCGCCGGCGCGCAGCAGGCGGTCGACGTCCTCCACGGCCCGCACTCCCCCGCCGACGGTCAGCGGGATGAACACCTGCTCGGCCGTCCGGCGCACCACGTCGATCATGGTCCCGCGGTCGCCCGAGGATGCGGTGATGTCCAGGAAGGTCAGCTCGTCGGCGCCCTCGGCGTCGTAGCGGCGCGCCAGCTCGACCGGGTCGCCGGCGTCCCGGAGGTTCTCGAAGTTGACGCCCTTCACCACCCGCCCGGCGTCCACGTCCAGGCAGGGGATGACCCGTACGGCGACGCTCATGCCCGCACCGCCGACAGCGCCTCCTCCAGCGTGAACGCCTGCGCGTACAGCGCCTTGCCGACGATCGCGCCCTCCACGCCCTCGGCGACCAGCGTCGACAGCGCCCGCAGGTCGTCCAGCGAGGACACCCCGCCGCTGGCGATCACCGGCTTGTCGGTGCGGGCGCACACCTGGCGCAGCAGGTCGAGGTTCGGCCCGCGCAGCGTGCCGTCCTTGGTGACGTCGGTGACGACGTAGCGGGGGCAGCCGTCGGCCTCCAGCCGGTCGAGCACCTCCCACAGGTCGCCGCCCTCCTGCGTCCAGCCGCGCGCGGCCAGCGTGGTGCCGCGCACGTCCAGGCCGACGGCGATGCGGTCGCCGTACTCGGCGATGATCTTGGAGCACCAGGCCGGGTCCTCCAGCGCGGCGGTGCCGATGTTGACCCGGCGGCAGCCGGTGGCGAGGGCCGCCGCCAGCGAGGCGTCATCGCGGATGCCGCCGGACAGCTCGACCTGGACGTCCAGCGCCGCCACGACCGAGGCCAGCAGCTCGCGGTTGGAGCCCCGGCCGAACGCGGCGTCCAGGTCGACCAGATGGACCCACTCGGCGCCCGCCCGCTGCCAGGCCAGCGCCGCGGCGAGCGGGTCGCCGTAGGAGGTCTCCGTACCCGCCTCGCCTTGCACCAGGCGCACGGCCTTGCCGTCCGCGACGTCCACTGCGGGCAACAGCACCAGCGACATTGTTCTACGACCTCCGGTCGAATACGACGGTGACGAGCACCGGCAGCAGCAAAAGGGACAACACCAGGACGCCCACCCGGGCCGCCCAGCCGCCGAGCAGCAGCCACGCGCCGGCCTGGACCAGCACGAACAGCATCGCCACGACGGCGTTCTGCGCCTTGTGGCGCCGGGCGATCACGCCGCCCTGGCGGGCGACGCGGATCGGGCGGGGCACCGCCGCGGCCAGCCGGGCACGCAGCCGGCGCCACCTGGCCCGCCGGGCCTCGCGCTCGGCGCGCAGTGCGGCCTGGCGGGCCTGCTCGGCCTCCCGCTCGGCGCGGCGGCGCGCGCGTTCCTTGCTCACCCGATCACCGCTAACCCGGTGAGCACGTGTGACTCGGTGAGCACGTGGCCGCCGGCCGTGATGACGCCGGACGGGGTCTCACAGTGTGCCTACCCAGTTCCGCAGCAGGACCGCACCGGCGTCCCCGGACTTCTCGGGGTGGAACTGGGTGGCCATGAGCGGGCCGTTCTCCACCGCGGCGACGAACGGCACGCCGTGCTCGGCCCAGGTGACCAGAGGCTGGCGGAACCCGTCGCCCGCATGGAGCTCGAACTTGCGCACCCCGTAGGAGTGGACGAAGTAGAAGCGCGTGGCGTCGTCCAGCCCGTCGAACAGCACCGAGCCCTCGGGCGCCTGCACGGTGTTCCACCCCATGTGGGGCAGAACGGGCGCGTCCAGCCGCTCGACGACGCCCGGCCACTCGCCGCACCCCTCGGTGTGCTCGCCGTGCTCGACCCCCTCGGCGAACAGGATCTGCATGCCGACGCAGATGCCGAGGACGGGGCGCCCGCCGGCCAGGCGGCGTCCGATGATCTGCTCGCCGCGCACGGCCTTCAGCCCGCGCATGCAGGCCGAATAGGCGCCGACGCCGGGGACGACCAGGCCGTCGGCCTCCATCGCGGCGTCGCGGTCGGCGGTCACCGTGACCTCGGCCCCGGTGCGGGCCAGCGCCCGCTCGGCCGAGCGCAGGTTGCCCGAGCCGTAGTCGAGGACGACGACCTTCACCACCACAGCACCCCCGCGGTGATCGACAGCGCGGCGCCGACGCCGCACACGACGGCGCCGACGCGCATGCCCTGCTTGACGAAGGAGACGACCCCGCCGATCAGGAACAGGCCCAGGAAGACCATGGCGACGGCGGTCCCGTTGGAGCTCACAGGACCCCCTTCGTGCTCGGCACGCCGGTGGCGCGCGGGTCGCGCTCGCTGGCGGCGCGCAGCGCACGGGCCAGCGCCTTGAACTGCGCCTCGACGATGTGGTGGGCGTTGCGCCCGTAGGGCACGCGCACGTGCAGGCAGATCGCCGCCTGGGCGACGAAGGACTCCAGGATGTGACGGGTGAGCGTGGTGTCGTAGTCGGGCCCGATCATCGGGGCCATGCCTTCGGGCTCGGCGTGCACCAGGTAGGGGCGGCCGGACAGGTCGACGGTGACCTCGGCCAGCGACTCGTCCAGCGGGCACGAGGCGTTGCCGAACCGCCGGATGCCCGACTTGTCGCCCAGCGCCTCGCGGAACGCCGCGCCCAGCGCCAGGGCGGTGTCCTCGATGGTGTGGTGGGAGTCGATGTGCAGGTCGCCGTCGGTCTTGACCGTCAGGTCGAACAGGCCGTGCTTGCCGAGCTGGGCGAGCATGTGGTCGAAGAAGCCGACCCCGGTGGACACCTCGACCTTGCCGGTGCCGTCCAGGTCGACCTCCACCAGCACCGAGGTCTCCTTGGTCGTACGCTCGACGCGGCCGACCCTCGGCCTCGGCGCGCCCACGGCGGGACTGGTCACGCGATTTCCTCCGGTTCGTCGCCTCCGGGGATCCCGGAGGCGGGGATGACGTCTGACACGGCCAATACGGCCGTTATGGCCTCGTGGAAGGCGGCCATCTCCTCGGTGGTGCCGACGGAGACGCGCAGCCACTGCGGCGGGCCGACCTCGCGGATCAGCACGCCGCGCGCGAGCAGCGCCTCCCAGACCGCGCGGCGGTCGGGAAAGCGGCCGAACAGCACGAAGTTGGCGTCGGAGTCGGCGACCGACAGCCCCTGCCCGCGCAGCCGCGCCACACAGGCGTCACGCTCGGCGCGCAGCCGGTCGACGGTGCCGAGCAGCTCGACGCGGTGGGCGAGGGCGACCCGCGCCGCCGCCTGGGTGAGCGTGGACAGGTGGTAGGGCAGGCGCACCAGCAGCAGCGCCTCGATCACCGCCGGGTCTGCCGCGAGGTACCCGAGGCGCGTGCCGGCCATGGCGAACGCCTTGGACATGGTGCGGGTGACGATCAGCCGCGGGTTGCCGGGCAGCAGGGTGAGCGCGCTCGGCGTGCCGGTGCGGGCGAACTCGAAGTAGGCCTCGTCGACCACCACCATGCCCGGCGCGGCCTCCACGACCCGCTGGATCGCCTCCATCGGCAGGGCGGTGCCCGTCGGGTTGTTGGGGCTGGTCAGGAAGACGATGTCGGGCCGGTGCTCCTCGACGGCGGCCACGGCCTTCTCGGGGTCCAAGCCGAAGTCGTCCTCGCGGGCGCCGGCGATCCACCGGGTGGAGGCGCCGGTCGTGATGATCGGGTGCATGGAGTACGACGGCTCGAACCCCATGGCCGACCTGCCGGGCCCGCCGAAGGCCTGCAGGATCTGCTGGAGCACCTCGTTGGAGCCGTTGGCCGCCCACACCTGCCCGGGCGTCAGGCCGTGGCCGAGGTAGGCCGCGAGGTCCTCACGCAGGGCGACGGCGTCGCGGTCGGGGTAGCGGT
This sequence comes from Sphaerisporangium sp. NPDC005289, assembly GCF_040607455.1. Classification (NCBI taxonomy): domain Bacteria; kingdom Bacillati; phylum Actinomycetota; class Actinomycetes; order Streptosporangiales; family Streptosporangiaceae; genus Sphaerisporangium; species Sphaerisporangium sp. NPDC005289. The sequence goes on along the minus strand of NZ_JBEXGS010000014.1, from coordinate 15,342 downwards.
TGAGCTCGGCCGCGTCGCGGCGCACCGCCTCGGCCAGGGCGTCCACCAGACCGGCGGAGGGCGGGTAGGGGTTCTCGTTGGTGTTCAGTCGCACCGGCACGTCGATCTGCGGCGCGCCGTACGGCGAGCGGCCGCGCAGGTCGTCGCGGATCGGAAGGTCGGCCAGGCGCACCAGGCCCGCCCCCGTCACCGGGCACCGCCGTCGAACCGCACGCGCACCGCGGCGCCGTGGGCCGGGAGATCTTCGGCCTCCGACAGCGCGTACACGTGGCCGGCGGCCTCCGCCAGCGCCTCGCGCGAGTAGTCGACCACGTGGATGCCGCGCAGGAACGCCTGCACCGACAGCCCCGAGGAGTGGCAGGCGCAGCCGCCGGTCGGCAGGACGTGGTTGGACCCGGCCATGTAGTCGCCCAGGGACACCGGCGCGTACGGCCCGATGAAGATGGCGCCGGCGTTGCGCACCCGCGCGGCGACCGCGTGGGCGTCGGCGGTCTGGATCTCCAGGTGCTCGGCGGCGTAGGCGTCGACCACCCGCAGGCCGTCATCCAGGGAGGACACCAGCACGATGCCCGACTGCCGGCCCGTCAGCGCCTCGGTGATGCGCTCGGAGTGCTTGGTGGCGGCCACCTGCGCGGGAAGCTCGCGCTCTACCGCGTCGGCCAGAGCCTCGCTGGTGGTCACCAGCACCGCGGCGGCGATCACGTCGTGCTCGGCCTGGCTGATCAGGTCGGCGGCCACGTGGGCGGGATCGGCGGTGTCGTCGGCCAGCACGGCGATCTCGGTGGGGCCGGCCTCGGAGTCGATGCCGATGCGCCCCTTGAGCAGGCGCTTGGCGGCGGCCACCCAGATGTTGCCCGGGCCGGTGACCATGGTGACCGGCTCGCACTCTTCGGTGCCGTAGGCGAACATCGCCACGGCCTGTGCGCCGCCGACGGCGTAGACCTCCTCGACTCCGAGCAGCGCGCACGCCGCCAGGATGGTCGGGTGCGGCAGCCCGTCGAAGTCGGCCTGCGGCGGCGAGCTGACCGCCAGGGACGCCACCCCGGCCTCCTGGGCGGGCACGACGTTCATGACGACGCTGGAGGGGTACACGGCCCTGCCGCCCGGCACGTACAGGCCCACGCGGTCGACCGGGACCCAGCGCTCGGTGACCGTGCCGCCGGGGACGACCTGCGTGAGGGTGTCGGTGCGGCGCTGGTCGCGGTGCACCATGCGGGCGCGGCGGATGGACTCCTCCAGCGCGGCGCGCACGGCGGGGTCGAGCCCGTCCAGCGCCCGGGTGAGGGCCGCGGCGGGCACGCGCGTGGAGCCCAGCTCGACGCCGTCGAAGCGGGCCGTCCACTCCCGTACGGCCGCCACCCCCCTATGGCGCACGTCGTCGCACAGGGGCCGCACCTTCGACAGGGCGGCCTCGACGTCGAGCTCGGCGCGGGGCAGCACGTCGCGCAGGTTGCCCGGCAGGGAACCGCGCATGTCGATACGGGATATCACCGGACCAGTCTACGGAGGGTGGCGGCCCGCTCCGGCGAACGTCCGGCATTCGGGACGAATCCTTTACATTGTAGATTTTGCCCTGCCGCTAGGCTTGGGCCGTGAGCAAGACCAAGAGCAAGGGCGGCCAGGGCACTCCCGCCACCGTGGCCCTGGTCAAGGCCGGGGCCGAGTTCACCCTCCACCCCTACGACCACGACCCGAACGCCCAGGCCTACGGCGAGGAGGCCGCCGACGCCCTCGGCGTGGCCTACGAGCGCATCTTCAAGACGCTGGTCGCCGAGGTCGAGTCCGGGCTCGCCGTCGCGGTGGTGCCGGTCGCCGGCAAGCTCGACCTGAAGGCGTTCGCCGCGGCCCTGGGCGGCAAGCGCGCCGCGATGGCCGACGCCGCCAAGGTCGAGCGGGTCACCGGGTACGTCGTCGGCGGCATCAGCCCGCTCGGCCAGCGCAAGGCCCTGCCCACGGTGGTCGACGCCTCCGCGCTGGACCTCCCGACGATCTACTTCTCCGCCGGCCGCCGGGGCCTGCAGATCGAGACCTCCCCCGCCGACCTCATCCGCCTCACCAGCGCCGTCACCGCCCCCATCGCCAAGACGCCCTGACCTCCCCTCACCGTGACGGCGCTTGGCAACCCTTGCCGTCGCCGCGCGGCGTCGCGCCCCGCCAGACTGGCGGTGAGGTGCCGGGACGCAGCCGAAGGAGCCGCAGTGACCGAGCTGTTCTACCTGTCCGCCGTCGAGATGCTGCGTCTGCTGCGCGAGCGGCAGGTCGGCGCGGCCGAGCTGACCGAGGCGCACCTGCGGCGCATCGACGAGGTGGGCGGCGAGGTCAACGCGATCGTCACGCTCACCGCCGACCGGGCGATGGAGGAAGCCCAGCGGCTGGACGAGGGCTGGGCCCGCGGCCACTGGCAGGGACCCCTCCATGGCCTGCCCATCGCGTTCAAGGACCTCACCGACACCGCGGGCATCCGCACCACCTACGGCTCGCCGCTGTTCGCGGGCCATGTTCCGACCGCCGACGCGCTGGTCGTCCGCCGCGCCCGCGCGGCGGGCGCGGTGACGATCGGCAAGACCAACACCCCCGAGTTCGGCACCGGCTCCCACACCGTCAACGAGATCTTCGGCGCCACCCGCAACCCCTACGACACCGGCAGGAGCGCGGGCGGCAGCAGCGGCGGGGCCGCCGCCGCCCTCGCGGCCGGCCTGGTGCCGCTGGCCGACGGCTCCGACATGGGCGGCTCCCTGCGCAACCCCGCCTCGTTCTGCAACGTCGTCGGGCTGCGGCCGACCCCCGGACGCGTGCCCGACGCCTCACCGGCCGCCGCCTGGTTCACCCTCAGCGTGCCCGGCCCGATGGCGAGGACCGTCGGCGACGCCGCGCTGCTGATGAGCGTCATCGCGGGTTTCGCGCCCACCTCGCCGTTCGCGGTGCGCGAGGACGGCTCGGCGTTCGCCCGGCCGCTGGACACCGGCGTCCAGGGCCTGCGGGTGGCCTGGAGCCCCGACCTCGGCGGCCTGCCCGTCGACCCGCGCACCGCCGCGGTGACGGCGCGGGCGCCCGAGGTGCTGGCCGGCCTCGGCGCGAAGGTGGAACAGGTCCCCCTCGACCTGTCCGACGCCGAGGACGCCTTCCGCACCTACCGCGCCTGGCACTACGCGAGCACCTTCGGCGACCTGCCCCGCGACCGGCTCGGCCCGAACGTCGCCTGGAACGTCGAGCAGGGGCTCAAGGTCACCGGCGCCGACCTCGCCCGCGCCGAGCGGCTGCGCAGCCGCCTGTTCCAGCGCATGAACGCCTTCTTCGAGACCTTCGACGTCCTGCTCTGCCCGGTCAGCCAGGTGCCGCCCTTCCCGGTGGAGCAGCCCTACGTCACCGAGGTCGACGGCACGCCGATGCCCGACTACCTGGCCTGGATGCGGTCGGCGTACTGGATCAGCGTGCTGCACGCCCCGGCGGCGTCGGTGCCCTGCGGCTTCACCCCCGACGGGCTGCCCGTGGGCGTCCAGATCGTCGGACGGCCGTGGGAGGACCTCACCGTGCTGCGGACGGCGCACGCCTTCGAGCAGGCCACCCGCCACGGCGACCGGCGCCCTCCGCTCGGCTCCGCCGGCCGTTAGACCGCGCCGGGCCCCGGCGAGGGCGGGCCACTGGAACCGTCCCGGCCCTGTGACGGGCCCGCGGCACCGTCCTGGCCGTGCGAGGACGGACCGGCCGAACCGTCCGAGCCGTGCGAGAGCGGACCGTCCGAGCCGTGCGAGCCGTGCGAGGGCGAACCAGCCGAACCGTCCGAGCCGTGCGAGGGCGAACCGTCCGAGAGCGGACCGGCCGAACCGTCCGGGCCCTGCGAGAGCGAGCCGCCGGACGGGCGGGCGTCCTGCGGGAGGGCGTACGGCTCCCCCGCGTGGAGCTCGCCCGCGTACGGCTGGCGCAGGGGCGACTCGCGGTAGCCGTCGACCGACTCGATGATGCCGAAGACCGCCACGGCCACCAGCGGCCAGGCCAGCAGCACCCCGCGCGCCGTGACCGACAGCACGTTCACCGTGGCGCCGACGCTCGCCGAGCCCGGCACGGCCGCGGCCTGGATGATCGAGCCGCCGATCGAGGTGCCGACGCTGAGCGCGAGCCACCCGCCCAGCATCCCCCCGGCCGCCAGACCGGCCAGCAGGGCGAGCGGGCGCCCCTTGCGGGCGACCAGGTAGGCGACGATGCCGCACGCCAGCCCCGCCCCGCCGGTGATCACGGCGAACCAGCCGTCGGCCGCGATGAGGCTCTGCGTCGTGGGGTCGGCCAGCACCGGGCCGGTCTTGGTCACGACGTAGGGGGTGCGAGGGGCGAGGGCCGACCACAGGAACCCGGCCGCGATGCCGAGAAGCGCCAGCACGACGACGGTGAGCCCGAAATCTCGCGCCTGCCGCACCCGATCACCTCACCTGTCCCACCGCACTCGCGCGCGGACCACACATGGTACCGACGCGGGCCGCCCGGCGGCGCCTTAGGCCGGAGGCGGGCGCCCGGTTAGGCTGTCCCCCGTGAGCGATGAGGTATGGCTGATCGAACCGTCCGGGCCTCTGCGGGGGGACGTCGAGGTACGCGGTTCCAAGAACGCGGTGTCAAAACACATGGTCGCGGCGATGCTCGGCAGCGGGCCGAGCACCCTGCACAACGCGCCCGAGGTGGGCGAGGTCGGCATCACCGCCGCCATGCTGGAGGCCCTCGGCATCGAGGTGCAGACCAACCAGGGTGAGATCACTCTTGAACGCGGCCCCGAGATCCGCCCCCGGGTCCCGGCCGCCTTCACCGGGCTGAACCGCATCCCGATCCTCATGCTGGGCCCGCTGCTCCACCTGGCGGGCGAGGCGTTCGTCCCGCTGGTCGGCGGCGACCCGATCGGCCGGCGGCCGGTCAACTTCCACGTCGAGGCGCTGCGGGCGCTGGGCGCCGAGGTCGAGGTCGGCGAGGCCGGCATCTCCGCCAAGGCCACCCGGCTGCGCGGCGCCCGCATCGAGCTGCCCTACCCGAGCGTCGGCGCCACCGAGACGATCCTGCTGTCGGCCGTCCTGGCCGAGGGCAAGACGGTCATCAAGGGCGCGGCCACCGAGCCCGAGGTGGTCGAGCTGGCGCTGTTCCTGCAGCGCATGGGCGCGCGCATCGAGATGAGCCCCGACCGCCGCATCGTCATCGAGGGCGTCGAGCGGCTGCGCGGCGCCTCCACCTGGCTCGCCGGTGACCGCATAGAGGCGTTCTCCTACCTGGTGGCCGGGCTGATCACCGGCGGCGAGGTGCGGGTGCACGGCTGCCCGCAGGACCGCCTGGTCACCGCCATCACCACGCTGGCCCGCATGGGCGCGCAGTTCGACATCACCGACGACTGGCTGACCGCCTCGGCGCCGAACGGCCTGCGCGCCGCCGCCGTGCAGACCGACACCCACCCGGGGTTCATGACCGACTGGCAGACGCCGCTGATGGTCCTGTTCACCCAGGCCGAGGGCATGTCGGTGCTGCACGAGACCGTCTTCGAGAACCGGCTGGTGTACGTGCCGGCGCTGCAGAAGATGGGCTGCGAGATCGAGATCTTCGACGTGTGCCTGGGCGGGCCCGCGTGCCGGTACCACGACACCAACGCCAAGCACTCGGCGGTGGTCCGGGGCGTGTCCAAGCTGCGCGGCGCCGACGTCACGCTGCCCGACATCCGCGCCGGGTTCTCGGCGGTGCTCGCCGCCGCGGTCGCCGAGGGCAACTCGACGCTGCGGGGCGTCAACCACATCGAGCGCGGCTACCATCGCGTTTTCGACCAGTTCACCTCACTTGGGCTGAAGATCAACCGGGAAGCGTAAAGATTCCGCGGGGTGGCGTTTGCCGGGGTTCTCTCGGTCGTACGTCTATCCCCGTGACCTCGCGATCCGACGGCCGCCGCGTGCCCGGCGACGACTCCTCGCCGAGCCGGGAGCACCCGGTGCTGGTGGGCGTCGCCGTGCTGGGCGCGGCGGGCGTGGCCGGCGGGGTGCTGGTCGCCGCGCTCGCCCTGCCCGTGGTCGGCGGGGCGGGCGTCTACACGCGCGACGTAGCCCACGGCCTGTTCGAGGTGCCGGCCATGCTGCGCGAGGCGCCGCTGCCCGAACGCAGCCGGCTGCTGGACAAGGACGGCCGGCAGTTCGCCCAGTTCTACGTGCAGAACCGGCAGTCGGTCGCCCTCGGCAAGATAGCCCCGGACATGCTGAAGGCGATCGTCGCCATCGAGGACGCCCGCTTCTACGAGCACGGCGGCCTGGACCTCAAGGGCACGCTGCGCGCGATCATCACCAACACCCGGGCGGGCAGCATCCAGCAGGGCGGGTCGTCGCTGACCCAGCAGCTGGTGAAGAACATCCTGCTGCAGAACGCCCGCTCGGAGACCGAGCGCGACCAGGCCCGGGCGCCGAGCATCCGAAGGAAGATGCAGGAGCTGCGGTACGCGATCAGCCTGGAGCGCAAGTACACCAAAGACCAGATCCTGCTCCGCTACCTCAACATCGCCTACTTCGGCGGAGGCGCGTTCGGCGTCCAGGCCGCCGCGCACCGGTTCTTCGGCACCTCCGCCGACAAGCTCACCCTCGAACAGGCCGCCACCCTGGCCGGCGCCGTGCGCACCCCGTACTTCACCGACCCCACCCTCGGCGGCGAGCACCGCGACCGGCTGCTGGAGCGCCGCGACCTCGTCCTGGACCGCATGGCCCAGCTCAAGGTGATCACCCAGGTGCGCGCCGACGCCGCCAAGGCCACCCCGCTCGCCCTGCACCTACGCCCGGAACCCGGCGGCTGCTCCGAGAGCGACCATCCCTTCTTCTGCCTGTACGTCCAGAAGGAGGTGATCGGCAACCCCGCGTTCGGCCGCACCCGGGCCGAGCGCGAGCGCCGCCTGTTCCGCGACGGGATCACGATCAGGACGACCCTGGACCGCACCGCGCAGGAGGCCGCCGACAAGGCCATCGCCGCGCACGTCCACCCCAAGGATGACCAGGTGGCCGCCGAGGCCATGATCGAGCCGGGGACCGGGCGCATCCGGGCCCTGGCGGCGAGCAAGCGGTACGGCGCCAACCCCGGCGAACGCAAGGACGGGCCCAGCACGACCTACAACCTGCCCGCCGACATGGCCCACGGAGGCGGCCAGGGCTTCCAGGCCGGCTCGACGTTCAAGGTGTTCACGCTGGCCACGGCGCTGGCCAAGGGCTGGCGGTTCGACCAGGGCTTCGACACCCCCGGCAGTTTCGTGCCGTCCTCGGGGTACAAGGACTGCTCGGGCACGAGGGTCAACGCCCCCGGCACCGTCGTGCACAACGCCGGCGGCGAGGGCAAGGGCGGCCCGTACAGCCTGGCCACCGGCACCTGGCAGTCGGTCAACATCTTCTACATGATGCTCGAACGCGATGTCGGACTGTGCGACGTCGTGCGAACCGCCCGGTCGGTCGGCATCGCGCGGGCCGACGGACAGCCGCTCAAGGAGGTGCCCACCTTCACCCTCGGCGTCAACGAGATGGACCCCGTGACGGTCGCCGCCGGCTTCGCCGCGTTCGGCGCGCGGGGACGCTACTGCCGGCCGATGGCCATCCTGGAGGTCGTCGAACGGCACGGCAGGCGCACCGGCGTCGCGCCGAGCTGCACCCAGGCCGTCGAGCAGGACGTCGCCGACGCCGTCAACTACATCCTGACCGGCGTGTTCACCAAGGGCACCATGAAGGGCCAGGGCATCGGCAGGGACGCCGCCGGCAAGACCGGCACCAACAACGGGTACACCTCGGCGTGGTTCGCCGGGTACACCCCCGACCTGGCCGCGGCGGTCAGCCTCGGCGACATCAGGGGCGCCTACAAGTACCCGCTGACCGACGTGGAGATAGGCGGGCAGCACTACGGCGGCGTCCAGGGGGCCACGCTCCCCGGCCCCATCTGGGTGCGCTCCATGGAGCTCGCCCTCCAGCACCTGCCCGCCACCCCGTTCCACCATCCCGACACCGGCCGCTTCGGCGGCGGCACCACCCCGGGCCTCAAGCCCGAGGACCAGCTCGCCGACCCGCGCGCGGCCGACGGCGAACGCGGCCGGGACGGCCGCGAGGAGTGGGACGAGGCGCGCGGCGGCGAACCGGGCGAGGGCCGGTCCGGCGAGGGCCGCCTGCGCCGCCACTGGCACCGTCCCGCCGACCAGCGCCTGTGGGACCGCTTCTGGACCCACCCCGAACAGGACCTCTGGCTCTCCTGGCCCACCCACCACCGAAGCCGCCGCCACCGCTACCGCCCCGCCTGGGAACGCACCTGGCACCACCACCGGTGAACGGGTGCGACGACCATGAAATCGCGCCTTCGGCACGCCTTGTTTCAGGCGACCCTCACCGCACCACAGATCCCCCACACCACGGAGCCCCCCGCACCACGGATCCCCCGCACCACGGATCCCCCGCACCGCGACGAACCGCCGTGCCCCCGCCTCCCCGCGCCACGCGCCCACCTCCCCCGCGCCGTGTTGTCGGCTGTATCGAAGGGCGCCGCGAGGGCGGGACGGGGTACGGCGAATCCGGCGCCCGTCGTACGGCGGGTCACCTGGTGACCGCCGCTGGCCGCCACCGGATCGGCGGTCATGCCGAGTGGGGGACGCCTCGCGAATGAGGGGGCAGCGTCCTGTTAAGCCCCAGGTCGCTTGTCAGACTTCCTGCGTCTCCGTACCGCGGAGGAACAGCTGCCATTCTCGGGGACTGACGACGAGAACGGGGCCATCCGGGTTCTTGCTGTCCCGCACGGCGATGACCCCTGGCAGGTTGGAGGCCACCTCTACACATTGGCCACCGTCACCACTAGATCGGGAAGACTTACGCCACTTCGCGCTGCTCAGGTCCATTGCGCCATCACTTCCTCGATGATGCCGAACGACAGGTTCTTCGGAAGGGCCGCGGCTCGTAGGGCGTCGTAGCGTCCTACCAGTGAGGTGATGGTCTCACGTTCTCCAATCGTGAGACCACGTGGCGTGCTCTCGATGTACACGCCATACGGCGCGCCCCGTAGCTCCGCGATCGTGAAGGCAGTCTGCAGGCCAACCGCGGACCACGCGTTGTAAGGCACGACCTGGATCGTCACTCGTGGGTGTTCAGTCACTTCCAGAAGCCGCGCTAATTGCTCGCGCATCACCTCTGCTGCTCCCATGGGTCGACGTAGCGCACCCTCGTCTATGAGACTCAAGATCATGGGGCCGCGCTCGCGGAGCAGCATGGTTTGCCGCTCCATGCGATTAGTTAGCCGCTGTTCGACTAGTTCGGGGGTGATGCCCGGCTCGTCGTCGAATATCCGCTTGGCGTAAGACTTGATCTGAAAGATCCCTGGGATGAGGAGGGGATCCCAGCTTTGCAGAGCTGATGCTTGAGCCTCTAGCGCGAGGAAATCCCGGAAATGGTCTGGAGCCGACTCCCATCTCGTCCGCTTCCACAGTTCGTGAAAGACGCCATCGAGTTGGAAGACGCTGTCGCAGGCGTCGGCGAATCTGCGGTCCGGCCTACGCCTTACCGTCTCGACCATGCCCAGCGTACTGACGGCAACGGTGAGCTTGCGGGACAGCTGTAGCTGCGTCCATCCCTTTTCGAGCCGATATTGGCGTAGCTCATAGGCAAAACGAGCTAATGGGGACTCATCCGGATTGATCTGAATTGGGTTAGGCATGCCCCTTTTCTCCTTCCAATATCACCGGCCTCACTCATGCTGTCACGGTCTCCTGGAGAACGTGGCGGCATCGGGAGACTATTTCCCTATCAGAAGTCGCCTGCGAGCCGCACGCTTGGACAACCGAATTCTGCACCGATGAGCGCCATGGTGACGCCGATTCGACCTGACCGGCATTCACGTCACGAGCGCCTCATCAACGAAAACCGGAGGTCGTCCTGTGAAAAGACCCGAGCGGCGGGAAGAGGAGTACATTCACCTGGTCCGGTTGGCGTGGGATCTGAACGTGCGCGGGTTGAGCGCGGCGGTGGACCTGCCGAGCGGAGGCGGCCCGGTCCTGCTGGTCGCCAAGGGCTCCGGCCTGCTGAAAGTGACGGCGCTGGCGCAGGACGGCCAATGGTTCTTCACCTGGGGGCGGGGACGCGCCCAGCAGGTACGGGCGCTCGCGGACGACGCGGCCGACCGCGTCCGGCAGGCCGCCCGATGAGCGCCAGGACCAACGACCGGCTTGGCTCCGTCGACCTTCTCGGCCAGGTCAGCTCGGTCACCCTCGCGCGTGCCTACGTCCGGGGACTGCTCCTGTCCGCCGGACGGCGGGAGGTCGACGACATCGAACTCCTGGTCGGCGAACTCGTCGCCAACGCCATCAAGCACTCGGAATCAGGACGCCGGCCGGACGGCATGGTGTACCTACGCGTATACGACGACGGCGACACGATCCGCGTCGAGGTGACCGACCAAGGCTCGCCAGGGCCCCTCCCCCACATCCCTGCGCAGGTGGACCCCCTCAGCGAGAACGGCCGCGGCCTCTGGCTGGTCCGCGAACTCTCCTCCACCTGGGGATCAACCCAAAACGGCACAACGCGAACCGTGTGGTTCCAGATCGCGTCCTAAGCACCTCGATCAGAAGCTGCACCGCGTGGGCGTTCGTCCACCCGCCCACCTCGCACGACCCGAGGCCGGCTGACACCCGGTGATGAGTTGTCGAGCCCGCACCCGTCATACCTACGACGGGACACGACGAGGCGGAAGGATGACGTGATGAGTGCGGACATGCGGTTGGAGGAGCTGGGCGCGGGCGGGCTGGGGGAGGTCGACGAGGCGGCGTTCTCGGGGTTGGCGGAGCGGCACCGGCGGGAGCTGCACGTGCACTGCTACCGGATGCTCGGGTCGTTCGAGGACGCCGAGGACACCGTGCAGGAGACGTTCCTGCGTGCGTGGCGGCGACGGGAGACCTTCGAGGGGCGCTCGACGTTCCGTGCCTGGCTGTACCGGATCGCCACCAACGCCTGCCTGGACCTGCTCGCCAAGCTCCGCCCGGAGCCCGCCACCGGCGGCGAGGTGCTGTGGCTGCAGCCCTACCCCGACCGGCTGCTCGACGAGCTGCCCGCGGGCGACGCCGACGAGCCGGAGACCCTCGCCGTCGCACGCGAGACGATCGAGCTGGCGTACCTGGTCGCGGTCCAGCACCTGGCGCCGCGCCCGCGGGCCGTGCTGATCCTGCGGGACGTGCTCGGCTGGCCGGCCAAGGACGCCGCGGAGCTGCTCGGGGACTCGGTGAACTCCGTGAACAGCGCGCTGCAGCGGGCCCGCGCCGGGATGCGGGAGCACCTGCCCGCCGAGCGGCAGGACTGGACCGGCGGGCAGGACGACGCCGGGACGCGCGAGCTGGTGCGCCGCTTCACCGACGCCAGCGTGGCCACCGACATCGACGCGCTCGCAGCGCTGCTGCGGGACGACGTCCGCTGCTCGATGCCGCCCACGCCGGGCCTGTGCGTCGGCCGCGACACGGTGGTGAAGGACTGGGTCGAGAGCGGCTTCCCCGACATGAAGCACCTGCGCGCCGTCCCCACCTCCGTGAACCGGCAACCTGCCGTCGCCTTCTACCAGTGGCGGAAGCGGGAGAACGCGTACCTGCCGCTGACGATCGACGTCCTGCGCGTCACCGGCGGGGCGATCACCGAGATCGTCATCTTCCACGCCGACCGGTTCCCGCGGCTCGGCCTGCCGGAGCGCCTGCTGGCGGACGGCACGGAGCACTGACGCGCTCCCCGGCCTCAAGGCCGGAGCACTGCGGACGAATCCGGTCAGCCCCAGTGTGGATCTAGGGGCGCAGGGCGTCGAGGAGGCGGGTGACGGTGCGGTGGCGGAGGTCGGGGGTCCAGCCGGCGGCGAGGGCGCCGTGGCAGGCGGCGGTGAGCAGTGCGATGACCTCGTCGAGTCGCACCTCGGCGCGGACGGCGCCCGCCTCCCGGGCCCGCGCGAGGAGGGCGTCGAGTGCCTCGCCCAGTCCCGCGATCTGAGGGGCGACGCCTACGTCCGTCCCGTCGGCGGCGAGAAGGTGGACCACCGTGCGGGCGCCGGCCGCGCGCTCGACGACCTCGGCGAAGAAGGTGAACAACGCGGCGGGGTCGCCCTCGGCGGCGAGCGTCTCGGCCCGCGCGGCGAGGCGTCCCTGCAGCTCTTTCATGATCGCGGCGAGCAGGTCGGCCTTGGTGGGGAAGTGCCGGAAAACCGTGCCCACCGCGACGCCCGCACGCCGCGCGACCTCCTCGGTCGAGGCGGACGTGCCGTGCTCGTCGAAGACCTCGACCGCGGCGGCGAGGATACGGGCCCGGTTGCGTCGCGCGTCGGCGCGCAGAGGCGGCTCAGACACGGTGGACTCCGGACATGGACAAGATGAGTGGTGACTCATATTCTGGCCCACAGGATGCTGAGTGATGACTCATGTTAGGAGTGTACGGTGGCCGAGATGAACGACGGGGCGCTGACGGGACCGCGCGAGGCGTTCGAACGCTTCCGGGACCACCTGCTGGATGGGACGGCGGCCGGGCTGGAGAGCCTTCTCGCCGACGACGGCGTGGTGGAGAGCCCGTTCGCGCCGCCCGGTGCGCCGCGGCGCATCGAGGGACGCGAGGCGTTCGCGGCGATGGCCGTCCCGCAGCGGGAGGCGCTGCGCGGGCGCGTCAGGTTCACGGCCGTGCGCGATGTGGTCGTCCACCAGACGGCCGACCCCGAGGTCGCCGTCATCGAGTACGAGATCGAAGGGGTTCGCGAGACCGACGGCCTGCGTGCCGCGGCCCCCTTCGCGGTGGTGGTGCGGGTCCGGGACGGACGCGTCGCACTGTGGCGCGAGTACCAGAACCCCACGGCGATGGCCCTGATCGCGGCGGGTTGATCGATCCGCGCCGAAGCCTTCAGCGGACAAGCAGACTGGTGCTTGTTCGTCGTCGTTCGGCCAGGCGCCTGGCGCTCGCGAAGCGGCCGAACAGGCATGCGCCCGGCACACTCGCCGTAGACGGTGAGGTCGACGTGGGTGGTACCAGGCGCCCCGGAATGGCGAGCACGTAATCGGGCACGTGTGTCGGCGTTGCCTCCCGCGGGAGCGGGCGGCCGGTGTCATGAGGACGCCAGCCGGGTCAGGTCCTCGGCTGAGAGTCGGAGGGCGCCGGCGGCGATGTTCTCGTCGAGGTGGGCCGGATCGCCGGTGCCCGGAATGGCCAAAATGTGCGGGCCCTGGTGCAGCGTCCAGGCCAGCCGGACCTGCGCGGGCGTCGCGCCGTGCGCGCGGGCGACGTCGGTCACCACGCCGTCGTCCCCTCCGCCGGCAGGGGCGCCGGCCTCGCGTCCCTCACCGGCGATGGCGAAGAACGGCACGAACGCGATGCCCTGTTCTCCGCAGATCCGCAGGAGTTCCCCGGAATTGGGACCGCGGCCGTCGAGGCCGTAGCGGTTCTGTACACAGACCACGGGTGCCACGGCTTGGGCCTCGAAGAACTGCGCGGGGCTGACGCTGGAGATCCCCAGGTGGCGGATGAGGCCGGCCTCGCACAGCTCGGCCAGGGCGCCGAAGTGCTCGGCGACCGGCCCCGGCCCCTCGACGCGCAGGTTCACGACGTCGAGGTGGTCACGGCCGAGCTGGCGCAGGTTCTCCTCCACCTGACCGCGCAACCGCTCGGGCCGGGCCCAGGGCAGCCACTCGCCCGACGGGTCGCGCCCCGGCCCCACCTTGGTCACGATGACCAGATCATCCGGGTAGGGGGCCAGGGCGCTGTTGATCAGTTCGTTGGCGGAGCGCAGCGTCGAGAAGTAGAACGCGGCGGTGTCGATGTGGTTCACGCCCAGCTCGACGGCCCGCCGCAGTACGCCGATCGACCGCCTCCGGTCGCGCGGCGCCCCCAGGTCGAACGCGGCGGCGCCCGTCAGCCGCATCGCGCCGAACCCCAGACGGTTGACCGTCAGATCACCGAGCTTCCACGTGCCCGCGGCCGCCGCGGTGATCGTCTCCGACTGCATGCCCCGATCTTCTCACCCGCCCGCACCATTGATGCCCGCCCCCGCGAGGGCCGCCGGGGCGGGCAGGAGCGCCCGGGCGTCTCCGGGGCGGCGGGGTGTGCCGATCCGGAGACGCCCCTCATCGGTGTGGGTGAGAGGTCAGCAGGTGGAGTTGGTCTGGGTGAGCAGGCCCAGGCGCCAGGGCAGGGAGTTGTAGTCGCCGCCGGCGCTGGGGTCCATGCCCTGGTAGAGGTAGCGCATGTTGCAGGGGCTGATGGTCAGGGTCTGGTCGGTCATGGTGCGCACCATCTCGCCGTGGCTGATGTCCTGAGTCCAGGCCCCGCCGGGGAAGGTGACGTTGTTCGCGCGGGCGAAGGGGTTGCTCTCGCTGGCGGCGTGCTGGGACCAGGGGCCGGTGATGGCCGAGGAGGTCCAGGAGCGGAAGTAGCGCCGGCCGTTGGAGCCGATGGCCTCGACGATCAGCAGGTACTGGTTCTGCCCCTGCACCTTGTAGACGTTGGAGGCCTCGAACAGGTTGTTCTTGTTGGAGTCCTGCATGGCGATGACGGTGTTGGTCATGCCGTTGGGGAAGTTGGCGAGGCTGGTCTCCGAGCGGTACAGGTGACCGTTGTCGTCGGAGGAGAACAGGTAGCAGTTGGCGCTGTCGCAGATCACCCACATGTCGACCCAGTAACCGTTGCCGATGTTCTGGGAGATGATGCTGGGCATGCTGGAGTAGAAGTTCTTCGGCGCGCTCCAGCCGGCCGGGTTGGAGATGTCCGGGTTGGTGGAGTACGAGGCGTTACCGGTCTGGTAGATCAGGTACCACAGGCCCTGCGGGGCGAAGTAGAACACCTCCGGCGCCGCACGGTAACCCGATCCGATCGGCGTGCTGTCCAGGTAGTAGTGCGTCGCCGACCCGGCCTGCGACCAGTCGCTGAAGCTCAGGTACACCAGGTTGTAGCCCGAGGCCTGCGCGGTGCTGGCGAACACGTGGTACTTGCCGCCCGAGTACACCACCGTCGGGTCCTTGATCCCCGCGATGTTGTGCGAGGAGTCCGGCTTGGGCGCGATCAGCGAGCCGCTGGAGCTCCACTGGAGGCTGGAGGGGAGCGTGCCCCCGCCGGGCGTCGGGGTGGGAGTCGGCGTGGGGGTCACGGTCGGGGTGGGAGTCGGGGTGGGGGTGCTGGTGCCGCCGCTCCAGGTCCATTTCTGGTTGGTGCCGCCGTGGCAGGTGTAGAGCTGGATGGTGGTGCCGTTGGCGGTGCCTTGTCCGGTGGCGTCCAGGCACAGTCCGGACTGTACGCCGGTGATGGAGCCGTCGGAGTTGTAGCGCCACTGCTGGTTGGCGCCGCCGTGGCAGGAGTAGATCTGGACCTTGGCGCCGTTGCCGGTGCC
>NZ_JBEXGS010000013.1:0-255846 GCF_040607455.1 Sphaerisporangium sp. NPDC005289 | reverse complement strand
GACGGCATGTCCATCGAGATGCGCGACACCGACGAGGACGTCTTCCGCGCGGCGGAGGAGCTCGGCATCGACCTGTCCCGGCGCGAGCCGAGCAGCGTGGAAGAGGTCTGAGCTTCTCGCCTGCCGCTTCCGCACCACGTCGCCGTCCGGGGCGGCGCCGCCCGTAGCGCCGTCCCGAAGCGCCGCTCCGAGGCGCCGTCCCGAGGCGCCGTCCCGAGGCGCCGCTCCGAGGTGGCGCCTCCCGGGGCGCCGCCTCCCGCTCCCGCCGTCCCGCCGGTTCGCCACCGGCCGGGACGGCCCGGCGACCCCGCCCGAACTTTCACGATGATTTTTTCCGTCCCGATGTCAAGAAGCTCTCGCCTGCTCCGACCACCCGGTAAAACGTCGAGAGAACAGAGAGCTTGGACATGCGAACAACCCGGGCGTGGCTGGGAGCGGCCCTCCTCATGCTGCCGACATTGATCGTCGCGATGGACACGACGGCACTGCTCCTCGCGCTCCCACGGCTGAGCGCCGACCTGGGCGCTAGCAGTGTGCAGCAGTTGTGGATCAGCGACGGCTACGGATTCATGGTGGCCGGCATGGTCATCACGATGGGCACGCTCGGCGACCGCATCGGCCGCCGGCGGCTGCTGATCACGGGCGCCGCGGCGTTCGCGGTGCTGTCGGTCGTGGCCGCCTTCGCGGCCGACCCGCTGATGCTGATCGTCGTGCGCGCGCTGCTCGGCATCGCCGGCGCGACCCTGGCGCCGTCCACCCTTGCCCTGCTCACCACCATGTTCCCCGATGCGCGGCGGCGCGGTAAGGCCATCGCGGTCTGGGCGACCTGCCAGTTCACCGGCGGCGCGCTCGGGCCCGTGCTCGCCGGGCTCCTGCTCCAGCACTTCTGGTGGGGATCGGTGTTCCTGGCCGCCGTACCGGCCATGGTGCTGCTGGTGCTCGCCGGGCCGGTCCTGCTGCCGGAGTTCCGCAGCGACCACGCCGGCCGACTGGACCCGGCCGGCGTCGGACTGTCGCTCGCGGCGGTGCTGCTGATCGTCTACGGCATCAAGCGACTGACCGTCGAGGGCCTGTCGGTCGTGCCGGCGGTGGTCCTGCTCGTCGGCGCGGCCCTCGGGTGGCTGTTCGTCCGCCGCCAACTGCGGCTGGACACGCCGCTGCTGGACCTGCGGCTGTTCCGCAACCGTCCGTTCACGGCAGTGATCATCGCCCTGGTCCTCGCCGGGATCGCCATGGCCGGCACGGGCCTGCAGGTGACGCAGTACCTGCAGAGCGTGCTGGGCTTCTCCCCGTTCGCCTCGGCGGTGCTGTTCGCACCCATGGGCCTGGGCGTGGCGGTGGGCACCATGGCCGCGCCGGCGCTGGCCCGGCGGATGAAGCAGACGACCGCGATCGCCGGCGGACTGGTGGTGTCGGCGCTGGGCGGCCTGCTGCTCGTCGGCGTCGACGGTCCGGGCACGCTGCCCCTGGCGATGATCGGCATCGCCGTCCTGGCGCTGGGGACCGGCCCGCTGTTCGCGCTGGGCACCGGGCTGGTCGTCGGGTCCGTACCGCCGGAGCGCGCCGGCTCGGCGGCGTCGATGTCGGAGACCGGCAGCTACTTGGGCGGCTCTCTCGGCTTCGCGCTGCTCGGTGTGGCCGCCGCGGTGGTCTACCGCGACCGGATGGGCGGAACCTCGGACTCGCTGGCCGGCGCGATCGCCGCCGGCCGGCACCTTCCCCCAGGTCAGGCCACGGAGCTGCTGCACAGCGCGCGAGAGGCGTTCCTCGCCGGCCTGCACGTCACCGGCGTCGTCGCCGCGCTCATCTTCGCCGGAACGGCCATACTGATCCACACCATGCGCTCGGCGACCCGCACCACCACGCCCGCGCTTCCCGACTACGAGGCGGCGCGCTCATGACATGGTCCCCGGTCTCATCGGCCGGGGGCGCCGGAGGCGTGCGGGGGCTCGTCCGTCCGGCGTTCCTTGAGGCGGAGTGCCTCTTTGCGGGCCTCGGCGTAGATGGTGCGCTCGCGCTCCAGCCACTCCGGGTTCTCCGCCTTCAGCGCGTCGATCTCAGCGGTGGTGAGCGGTCCGGTGATCCCGCTTCTGGCCAGGCCGGAGGTGGAGACCCTGAGCTTCGCGGCGATGACCTGCTTGGGGTGCGGGCCGTTGCGGCGCAGCTCGACCAGCCAGGCGGGGGGCGTCGACTGCAACTCGTTCAGCTCGTCCCTGGAGACGACACCCTCCTGGAACTCGGCGGGCGTGGCCGAGAGGAGGACACCCAGCTTCTTGGCCGCGGTCGCGGGCTTCATCGTCTGGGTGGTCTTCGATTTGGGCATGGCGCCAAGAGTAGCCAGTGGGAACGGGTTCCCCTGACATCGCTACGCTGAGGAAGTGACCGAGGAAGAGACCGGCGAGGTGTTCCGGCTGGCGTACGTACCCGGAGTGACCCCCGCGAAATGGGTCAACGTCTGGACCGAGAGGCTGCCCGACGTGCCGATCACCCTGGTTGCGGTCACCGCCGCCGAGGCGGTGAACCTGCTGCGCAGCGGCGGCGCCGACGCCGCGTTCGTCAGACTGCCGGTCGACCGGGACGGGCTCAGCGTGATCCCTCTCTACGTGGAGACCACGGTGGTCGTGGTGCCCAAGGACCACGCGGTGGCCGCCGCCGACGAGGTGGCCACCGCCGAACTCGCCGACGACGAGGTGCTCCATCCTGTGGACGACACCATCGAGTGGACGGTCCGGCCCGGGCTGCCCGCGTTCACCCGACCGGCCACGACGGCGGAGGCGGTGGAACTGGTGGCGGCCGGCGCCGGGATCCTCCTGGTCCCGCAGTCGCTGGCCCGCCTCCACCACCGCAGAGATCTCACCTACCGGCCGGTGCCGGACGCGCCGCAGTCTCAGGTCGCGCTGACCTGGCCCACGGATGCGACCACCGACCTGGTGGAGGACTTCATCGGCATCGTCCGAGGGCGGACGGCGAACAGCTCACGGGGCCGTGCCCCGGCCCCGTCCGCGCAGAAACCGGCGCAGGGAAAGACCCGGAAACCCGCACAGGGCTCCGGCCGCCGCGCCGTGCCGACCGGCCACAAAGAGACCGGCCGTAAAGAAGCGGGCCGCAAAGAAGCGGGCCGCAAAGAGGCCGGCCGTAAGGGGAAGGGCAAGCGGCCTCGGTGATCCGCGGCTCCGCCGAGCCGTGACCCCGCCCGCTCGCATCCTGCGCGTTCGCCCCTCTTCTTCGTCGCCGCAGACCGCCTTCGGCGGGCGAATGCCGGCGCGGTCCCCGGCCCGCTCGGGCCTATGATCGGCGGCATGGCGCTGCGACTCGTTCAGGTGAACTTCAAGGCTCGAGACGACTCGGCCCTCGGCCGGTTCTGGGCGGAGGCGCTCGGCTGGGGTCTTTCCAGCGAGGGCCCCGGCGTGACCAACCTCGAGCCCGAGGGAGTTGTATGGCCGGACCCCGCCGGCTTCTACATCGACTTCGTCATCGTGCCGGACCCCGAAACGGTGAAGTACCGCGTGCACCTCGAACTCGCCACCACCTCCGCGGCCCATCACACGGAGTTCGTCTCGCGGCTGAAGGAACTCGGCGCGACGCCCGCCGACGCGGGCCAGGGCGAGGTCCCGTGGACGGCTCTGGCCGACCCGGAGGGCAACGTGTTCCGCGTCCTGGAGCCTCGAGAGACCTACCGGGACACCGGGCCGATCGCCGCGGTGGTGGTCGCCTGCGCCGACCCGCGGGCCATGGCCCGGTTCTGGGACCAGGCGCTGGAATGGACGCTGCACGAGGTGACCGACGATCACGCGGTGATGCGTTCGGCCAAGGGTGTCGGGCCGTACCTGGAGTTCCGCCGGGAGTCGGGCGGCACGACCGTGTGGAGCCGCGTCCATCTCGACCTGCTGCCGTACCCCCTCGACGACAAGGAGGCGGAGGTGGCCCGGCTGCGCGCCCTCGGCGCCACCGACGTCGACCTCGGCCAGGGCCAGGTGCCATGGACGGTCCTGGCCGACCCGGAGGGCAACGAGTTCTGCGTCCTGGGCCGGGCCGACGAGGCGTGATCAGGTGGCCTGGCCGGTGGGCATGATCGTGACCTGCTGAAGGTTGACGCGTGCCGGCTGGGAGGCGAGGAAGCCGATGGTGTGGGCGATGTCCTCCGCCGTCAGCCACTCCATCGCCTCCTTCGACCCGGCCAGCCATTCCAGCGCCCCGGGGTCGGTGACGTGGTCCTGCAACTCCGTACCGACGATGCCCGGCTCGATCGCGGAGACTCGTACCTTCTTCGGTCCCAGCTCCGTCCGCAGGTGCCGGGACAGGTGCGTGACGTAGGCCTTGGTCGCCGAGTACACCGCGAAGTTCGGGAAGATGTTCTGCGCGGCGATCGACGACATGTTGATCAGGTCGCCCACGCCACGCTCGGCGGCGGCCTGGACCATCTGCGGAACGAACGCGCCGATGACGTTCATCAGGCCGGTGACGTTCAGGTCGATCTGGCGCTGCCACTGGTCGACGGCCAGTTCCTCGATCGGGGCCGGCAGCATCACGCCCGCGTTGTTGAACAGCAGGTCCGCGCCGCCGAGGTCGCTCTGGACCCGGTCGGCGGCAGCGCGCACGGCCGGCACGTCGGTCACGTCCGCGGCGATCGCCAGTGCGGTGCCGCCGTTCTTCTGGATACGCGAGACCAGCTCGGCGAGCCGGTCCTCGCGCCGGGCCAGCACGGCGACCTTCGCTCCCAGCGCTGCCAGGTGTTCGGCGGTCGCTTCGCCGATACCGCTGGAGGCGCCGGTGACGACGGCGACCCGCCCGGCCAGTGGGGTGATAGAGGACTGAGAGGTCATTGGAAGGTACCTTCCCTGGGTTTCCTGAGGGCGGTCCGCGCATCGGGCCGCTGATCCATGGCCAGACCGCCCGTAAAGGACGCCTGCCGCACCCTGCCAGGACTGGTACCGCAAGGGTTCCCCAAACCGGACAAATCACACACAGGCGACAAATCTGCCCGCAGGCATGGCTACCGAACCACCTTCGCCCCATGGAGCAATCCAGCGACTGGGGTTCCCTTACGGAACCCAGAGTGCTATCTTCTCAGCGTCTCTTGAAGAAACTTGGAAAGGGATCCGATGACATTCATAAGGCGCTTTGACCACGTCGGCATCACCGTCGCCGACCTCGATGCCGTGACGGCGTTCTTCGTCAGCCTCGGTCTGGAGGCCGATCCGAAGATGGCCGTCGAAGGCGAGTTCCTGGACACGGTGATCGGCATGACCGGCGCCCGCACCGAGATCGTCATGCTGCGAGCGCCCGGCGGAGGTACGACGCTGGAGCTGTCGAGCTTCACGCGGCCGGACCACCTCCCGGGTTCGCCCGCCGCGCCGGCCAACGAGCTGGGCCTGCGCAACGTCGCCTTCGAGGTGCACGACCTCCAAGCCGCGGTCGATTACGCCGCAGTCGACGGCTACGGCCTGGTGGGAGGCATCGGCGAATACGAGGGCGTGTGGCGGATGGCCTACGTCCGCGGGCCCGAAGGAATCATCGTCTCGTTGGCCGAGCGCGTCGAGAATTAGGGAGACATCATGAGCACGACCGTGACCGACGAACAGATTCGCGCTCTGGCCGCGACCGCGAAGCCTTACAGCCTGGCGCTCCTTCAGTGGGGGCCGGAGCGGACCATGGACGGCGCGGACGCGATCGAACGCGAACACCAGCGACGCATGGTATCGCTGCGCGCCGAGGGGGTGATCGCGATCCTGTGCCCGGTCGCCTCCGACACCGTGGCCGGCGTCGCGATCATGACCGTGCCGGCCGAAGAAGCCGCGGAGATCATGGCCGCAGACCCCTGCGTTCGAGCCGGGATGATCCGCTGCGAGGTCCACCCCTGCCACGGCTTCCCCGGAGACACCCTCCCCGCATAAGCGACCCCGGCCAGGGCGATCAACGCCTATCCGATCTCGGCGTACATGTCGCGGCAGTCGACCCTTCGAGTACCAGGACGCCAAGGTGCCGGTCTCTGTACGGAGGCCCGGCGAACGTCGGCGTCCCTCACTCTGCCGGGAGTGCCCGTCGCAGCGGCTCGTCCGGCAGCGCCGTGAGGTCGGTACCGGTGGTGGTGCCGAGGGCCTGAACGTCCGGCCCGGTCGAGCCCCCGTACGTGGCGATCTTGTATTCGACCGCCGTGAGGGAAAGGGTCAGCTCACGGATCCGGCGGCGGATGGTGTCGCGATGTTCGACCAGCACATCGAGCCGCTCCGGCACCGTGTGCCCTCCGGCATCGACGAGCGAGATGTAGTGCTGCAGGTCACGCATCGGCATACCGGACAGCCGCATCCGGGTGAGGAACACCAGGCGCCGAACCGCTTCGGCGTCGTAGACGCGATGACCATTACCGTCGCGGGCCACCTCGACCAGCCCGGCCCGCTCGTAATAGCGCAGCGTGTGAGGCGAGATGTCCAGGAGGTCGGCAACCTCGGCGATCGTCATCGTCTCGGGCAGGTCGGCCAGGTCGGCGAGGCGGTGGATCGCCTCGACCGACAGCGGACCGTCGTCCCCAAGCGCTTCGAGCGCCCTGGTCATCAGATCGTCGGTGGCCATGACCACGAGCCTAGATGGGCCGTACCGATGCGGAGACACCCTCGAAATCGGCGCTGCGGGCGGTCTCGGCCCACTGCTCGACCTCGTCCAGGCCGCGCCGGTAGGCACGCGAGATACGCTCGACCGACTCGCGCCCGAGCGGCAGCCGCAGCGGCACCTCGTCGCCGTGCGCGAGGGACACGATGATCTCGGCCGCCCGCGCCGGGTCACCTTCCTGGCGGCCGTCGGTCCCGGCCATGTCCGCACGGACGTTGGCGAGCAGGTCACGGTAGGTCGCGGACGGCTCGGCGAACTCGAGCACATCGCCCCCGTTGAAGCCAGTCCTGAACCGGCTGGGCTCGACGAGCATCACCCGGATCCCGAACGGCGCGACCTCCCCGGCCAGGGCCTCGGACCAGCCTTCGAGGGCGAACTTCGACGCGGAGTACGCCGACACGCCAGGGAACGACGTCCGCCCGCCCTGGCTGCTCATCTGCACGATCGTCCCGGTGCCCCGCTCACGCATCGTGGGCAGCGCCGCCCGGACGAGCGCGGCGGGGCCGAACAGGTGCAGATCCATCAACTCGCGCAACTGCGCGTCGCTGACCTCCTCGACCGCTCCGACCACGGCCCGGCCCGCGTTGTTCACCAGCACATCGAGCTGACCGAAGCGGTCGAGGGTGTCGCGCACGAGGTCCGCGGCCGCGGCGATGTCCCGAGCATCGAACTTCGCGATCAGGCAGTTGTCCGGGTATTCGGCCTCCAGATCGGCCACACTCTCACGCCGGCGCACCGCCGCCACCACGTGGTCGCCCGCCGCGAGCGCCGACTCCGCCAGTGCGCGTCCGAACCCGCGGGACGCGCCAGTGATGATCCAGGTCTGTGTCGTCATGGCGGGGACGCTATGCCTTCGAGCGCGCTCGAAGGCAAGACCGACGTGATGGAGGCCATGGACCGGATCTTCAAGGGACGGCCGGAGGCTTGGTCACTCAGTTGGTCACCCGGAAGACCAAAAGGCCGTTTCCGATCTACGGAAACGGCCTTGGACCTGGGTGGGGTGTTCACGAGTGTGATTGAGCTGGGATGAGGCCGGGGTGGCGAAGATCGCTTCCCAGGTTCTCTCTGATCGTTTCCCGGACGAAGATATGATGATTTAGTGAAGCTGACGTGCTTACGATCACGGCAAGGTGGTGCGGCCGTTTCTCCACGGACAGCAGTCGCTGGAAGTTCGGCAGCCACACCGATCCTCGACTGGCGGCATCCTCGGGTGCTGGCGTTGATGACCGAAGCCCGGGACGTTCGTCCTGAGGCAGAGCGAGCATTCCTGATCACGGCCCACCAACTAATCGCAGCCCGCGTGCGCCCGGTATACGCCATGAACGAAAGGCAGCCCGTCTCTACCACCTTGGGTCTGGGACGCGGTTCGTGCAGCCAGAGATTGGCGCTGCTTGAGGCCGTGGCACGCGGCTGCGGGATCGTCACTCGAGTCAGAGGCTTGCTGCTCGATGGGCGTTTTTGGTATCCGCGGTTCCCGCGGCTGCGTGCGTTGATCCCCCGGCACGTGGTGCTGGCCTGGCCGGAGTTCCTCCTCGATGGTCAGTGGGTGGCCGTGTCCGAACTCTATGGTGATCTGGGCACGCTGCGGGCGGGCGGCCGATTCGCCAACACAGGTGGCGTGACACTTTTCGACGCGATTGCGCACACTGCCGTGGACTGGGACGGCAGCACCTGCTCCTCATGTGACCTGTCAGGACACGTCCTGGCCGAGCTGGGCTATTTCGACTCCCGGGACGACCTGTTCAAACAGCACGGTCAAACCTTGTGCCTGCCGGTTCGCATTCCTGCAGACCTCATCATGAGTCGTCGGGCGGCTTGAGCTCGTGAGGCTGCCTGGCCGGTGGCCCGCGAAATGCTTTCGCGTCCAGATTGGCCGTCTCTCTACGCTGACCTCATGACGTGGCGTTGCGTGCTGAATGAGCGACCTGAACTGAGTGAGCGGTGGCAGGCGAACTGGCCGGATTGTCCGCCTGTCGGCCATGAGCTGAAGCGGTTCTACGGCTCACGCTTGGTTCGCTTCCACAGCCTTCCCGAGTCCAAGCGGTATGCGGATACGCCGGAGTACGAGATCCTGCTGCGTCGGCACAACACCGTGTTGTCTGAGCTGTTCGAGGGCCAAGAGGTGTTCCGCTATGGATGGGGTGTGACCCTCGGCGCGGAAACCTCGGCAAGGATCACCGGCTACCGGCCGCATCAGGTCCCGCCGGAATGGGACCAAATCGCCGGGCACGTGCGGATGCTGGTCGCCGCCAGCGCCGACCGCTCCCCCTACCGCGTGGAACGGCTGCTCACCGCGACCACCCGGCTGGCCGTGTGGTGTCACCGCTCCGGCCTGCCGGACGACCCGGAAGTGTGGCTGCGGCACGAGACGATCGACGCGTTCGTCCTGACCGGCTGCACCGACCTGGCCCCGAGCTCGGCGCAGACCTACCGCAGCCGGCTGCGACACATGCGCGCCACACTGGCCTGGCTGGAACGCGGCGAACAGACGCCGCCGCCGATGAAGGCCCCCAAGAAGGTCAGCCCGCCGTACTCGCCGGCCCAGCTCGGCCGGTTGCGCGGCTGGGCCGAACGCCTGCCCGGCCAGGCCATAGGCGACGCGCTGGCGTTGATGGCGCTCGCCTTCGGTTGCGGTCTGACCTCTGGGGAGGTGGCCGCCGTCCGGACCGGGCATCTTCGTCGCCTGGACTCCGGCGCGGTCGTGGTGACCGTCCCCGGCACCGAGCGGTTGATCGTCTGCCGCGCCACCTGGGAGGACGTCCTGGTTCACGCCGCCGTCCAGCCGGGCGACCGGTTCGTGCCCGGCCCGGGCGCGCCGCCCGGCACGCCAAGAACTTGTTCAGCTCCTGGACAGCCCGCCACCAGCCGACCGCCGGCCTGCCCGCCCTGTCGGTGCGCCGACTGCGCTCCTCCTGGATCCTCGAACCGCAGCACCCAGCCCGGCGTCGGCTTCGCCATGCCCAGCGACGCGAACGTGAACCTCGACCAGCGGCCTGTCACCACCCGGGCCTCCCCAGGCACCTGCTCCGCGGCTCCCAAACCAGGACGAACCCGATTCGAAACCCCTGAAACAACAAGATCCCGCCTGATCGCGATGATCAGACGGGATCTCGTCAACCGCTCCCGAGCTAACTCAAGAACGGCCCTTGGGTGGAGCTGAGGGGATTCGAACCCCTGACCCCTTCGATGCGAACGAAGTGCGCTACCGGACTGCGCTACAGCCCCAAGGACTGGACCAGATTAGCAAACTTTGGGGACCGCCCGCGCCACCCGGGTGCGCGCGAGCCGAAACTCAGTCACCGACGGCGCGGCGGGAGCGGTCGGCGTACTGGTCGAAGGGCTCGGCGGGCTTGCGGAACTCGATGACCTCGGCCTCGGCCTGCTCGGCCGCCAGTTCGAGCGCGCGGCGCCGCTCTTGTGCCTTGCGAAGTTGCTCGGCGTGAGCCTTCGCCGCGGCGACCCGGCGCTCGGCGTCCACGGCGACGGCCACCCGCAGGACGGCCAGGTAGGCGAGCAGCACGACCGCGGAGGGCGCGACGCTCCACCACGGGGCCACGCCGACGCCCGCCGTCACCACCGAGGCGATGTGGAGCAGCACGCTGAACAGCAGCCACCGGCGGCGACGGGCCACGACACCGGCCCGGCGACGGCGTTCGGCGAGGATGTCGTCACGCCCGGGGGCGTACTCGCCCGCCGTGTCCTCGTCGGAGGTCTCGTCCGGGCCGGCGGAGGGGGCGGGGGTGGCCGGAGAGTCGGCCGCGCGGGTGACCGGGGCGCCGACCGGGGTCCTGGTGTCCGGGACGGCGGATCCGAAGGCGTGCCCGGCTCCGGAGAGCGTGGAGGAGCCCGTGCCGGAGACCGCCCTGGTGACCGGGGACGAGGACGCTTCGGAGGCGTCGTCGCGGCGGGAGACGTCATCGCGGCGGGGGACGTCGCCGCGGCGAGAGGTGTCGCCGTCGCGGGAGGTGTCGTCGCGGCGGGAGGCACGGGGGTCGCCGGGCGCATTGTCGTGGCGGGAGGCGCCGGGGTGGTGCGAGGCGCTGGGGTGGTGGGACGGGTTGTCGCGGCGGGGGCCGGAGGGGTCGAGTTCCATGGTGATCTCGTCGTCGGCCGGGTCGGCGGCGTGGGCCCTGACGCCGGAGACCCGCGAGACCCGGGAGAAGCCGGAGACGCCGGAGACGCCGGAGGTGTCCGAGATCCCGGAGACGCGGGATACCGGGTGGTCGGCGAGGGTGTCGCCCTCCGGCTCCTCGCACTCCTCGGAGTCGTCGGACTCCTCGCACTCCGCGGACTCGCGGGAGTCGTCGTCCTCGCCGTCGGCGTACAACTCGGCGATGTCCACGGTGTGACGGTCGCGGCGCAGCCACATCGGGACCAGGACGCACAGCCACATGACCACGATGCCGAGGTAGAGGAAGGCACTGCTCACGCGCCCACCCCCAGCGCGACGTATGGAAGGGCCACCGCGCGGGCAGCATGAACACAGCACGGGGTGTGGGCCGTCGCAAATGTGTTCACGTCACGCACCGTAGGACCGCGTGTCACTGATTGACGAGCATTCGGTGCGGTGTGTCGCGAGATCGTCAACCTGTTTATCCCCAGGCCTACGTCAAGGATTTTTGCCGTCGCTCACGACGAACCGTCATGGGCGGTTTTCTGCCTCGTCTGGCGCCACTGCGCGAGAAGCCCGCGCGGGACGTCCTCCAGGGTGAGGGCGTAGCAGATGTGGTCGCGCCAGGCGCCGTCGATGTGGAGCTGCCTGCGGCGCACGCCTTCCTCGCGGAAGCCGAGTTTCTCGACGACGCGGCGGCTGGCGTGGTTCTCGGGCCGGATGTTGGCCTCCAGGCGGTGCAGGCCCACGGTGAAGAAGCAGTGGTCGACGGCCATCGCGAGCGCCGTGGGGATGATGCCGCGTCCGGCGAGGGTGCCGCTGACCCAGTACCCGACCTGCGCCGACCGGGCCGAGCCCCACACGATGGCGCCGACGGTGAGCTGTCCGGCGAACGCCCCCCGGTAGGTCACCACCCAGGGAAGCGCCAGCCCCTGCCGCGCCTCGCGCCGCAGGGTGCCGACCATGGAGATGTAGGGACCGAGGCCGGTGCGGAACAGAGGGGTCTCGGGGTTGCTGGGCTCCCATGGGCGCAGCCAGTCGGCGTTGCGCAACCGCGTCTCACGCCAGGCGTTGACATCACGCAGCCGCAGCGGCCGGAGTCCCACCGGTCCCTCTGTCAGGGTCACCGGCCAGCCGCGAAGTCGATCCACGGCACAATCATCCCCTGTCCGACCCTGAATCCGCCATGGCGGCCGCCCGCCCCTCTCTTGACACCGCATGTCGATCAGGTAATCCGCGCGTCCACCGTCCCGGGCTGCGGGCGAGACCGGCCGCCGCCCCGTGCCTGTTCGCACATGCGCGGTCCCGGGGTTACGACGGGCGGGGGTGGTCGCCGCCTCTGATCTGGTCGACGGCGTGCCGGAGGATGGGGGCGAGGATCGCCATGCCGTCGCGTACGCCGCCGGACGACCCCGGGAGGTTGACGATCAGGGTGTTGCCCGCCTGTCCGGCCAGCCCGCGCGACAGGATCGAGGTGGGCACCTTCTCCCGGTTGACCTGGCGCACCGCCTCGGCGATGCCGGGTACCTCCCGTTCGATGACCCGCCGCGTCATCTCGGGGGTGAGGTCCTGCGGGGTGAGGCCGGTCCCCCCGGTGGTGACGATCACGTCGTACCCTGCGCGGACCCCCTCGCGCAGCGCCGCCTCGACGGGCTCGCCGTCCGGGACGACCCGCGGGCCGTCCACCTGATCGCATCCGGCCTCGACGAGCAGCTCGGCCAGCAGTCGTCCCGACTCGTCGGGATACACGCCCGCGGCGGCCCGGTTGGAGGCCGTCACGACGAGCGCTCTCACGGCCGCGTCCAGACACCGGTCTTGCCGCCGGTCTTCTCCTCCACCCGCACATCGGTGATCACCGCCGCGGGGTCCACCGCCTTGATCATGTCGATCATCGCCAGGCCGGCCACCGAGACGGCGGTGAGCGCCTCCATCTCGACTCCGGTGCGGTCGGCGGTCTTCACCCTCGCGGTGATCTCGACGCCGGAGTCGACCACTACGATCTCCACCTTGACGCCGTGCAGGGCGATCGGATGGCACAACGGGATCAGGTCCGGGGTGCGCTTGGCGCCCTGGATGCCCGCGATGCGCGCCACGCCGATGGCGTCTCCCTTGGGCACCTCTCCCGATCGCAGGATGCGCACGGCCTCCGGCGACAGCAGCACCCGGCCGGTGGCGCACGCCG
This sequence comes from Sphaerisporangium sp. NPDC005289, assembly GCF_040607455.1. NCBI lineage: Bacteria > Bacillati > Actinomycetota > Actinomycetes > Streptosporangiales > Streptosporangiaceae > Sphaerisporangium > Sphaerisporangium sp. NPDC005289. Next base: position 242,947 of record NZ_JBEXGS010000013.1, on the reverse strand, counting down.
TCCGGACACCGACCTCCTTCGCGGACACGTCCACCATGCGCGCCGCGCCCGACTCGTCGATGTGCGTCAGTTCACTCATAGCGCGATCACCTCACTCGCGGCGGTCAGGTCGTTCACAGCGGGATCACCTCGCCCGCGGCGGTCAGGTCGTTCACAGCGGGATCACCTCCACATCGGCTCCCTCCGGCAGTTCGGTGACGTCCTCGGGGACGACGATCAGTGCGTTCGCCCCGGCGAGCGCGGCGAGCTGGTGGGAACCCTGCCCGTGGACCGGCGTCACCGACGCGACGCCGTCCCGCCTGGTCAGGACGCCGCGCAGGAACGAGCGCCGGCCGGCCGGTGAGCGCAGCGCCGCGGCGGTCGTCGCGGCGACGGTGACCGGAGGGCCGGCGGGCAGGCCGCGCATCCGGGCCAGCGCCGGCTTCACGAACAGCATGAACGACACGTAGGACGACACCGGATTGCCGGGCAGCGTGAAGATCGGCACCTGCCGGTCGCCCAGCAGCCCGAAGCCCTGCGGCATCCCCGGCTGCATGGCGACCTTCTCGAACCGGACGGTGCCCAGCGGCGACAGCGCCTCCTTGACCGGCTCGTAGGCGCCCATGGAGATGCCGCCGCTGGTGATCACGGCGTCGGCCTCGCCGAGCAGGGCGTCGAGGGTCGCCGAGAACGCCGCGGGATCGTCGCCGACCGCGCCGCGCCGGGACGCCTCGCCGCCCGCCTGCCGGACGGCCGCGACGAGGGTGAAGCTGTTGGACTCCCAGATCTGCCCGTGCCCGAGCGGCGTCCCCGGCTCGACCAGCTCGGCGCCGGTGGACAGCACCACCACGCGGGGACGCGGATGGGCGAGCACCGTGCGCCGTCCCACTCCGGCGAGGATGCCGAGCTGGGTCGGCCCGATGACCGTGCCCGCGGGCAGCACGACGTCGCCCGCCCGCACGTCCTCCCCGGACCTGCGGATCGCGTTGCCCGGCGGCGGCGTGCGGCGGATCGCGACCTTCACCGTGCCGCCGTCGGTCCACTCGACCGGCACCACCGCGTCGGCGCCCTCGGGCACCGGCGCGCCGGTCATGATGCGCGTGACGAACCCGCGCTCGACCGCGCGCCGCGCGGTGTCCCCCGCGGCCACGTCCAGCGTCACGGGCAGCACCACGGGCCCGTCCTCGCCGGCCCCCGCGACGTCCTCGGCCCGGACGGCGTACCCGTCCATGGCCGAGTTGTCGAACGGCGGCAGCGCGAGGGGCGAGGCGACGTCCTCGGCCAGGGTGGCGCCGAGCGCCGAGTCCAGATCGACCTGAACGGGGTCGAGCGGGCGCACGGCGCCGAGGATCTCGGCCAGATGGGCGTCAACCGTCTTCATCGCATCCACCCGGAGTGAAGCCTCACTCGGAGGCGTCGGTCAGGGACTCGGGGGCGTCGTTGAGGAACTCGCGCAGCCAGGACATGAACTCGGGCGCGAGGTCGGGGCGCTCGGCGGCGAACTGCACGACGGTGCGCAGGTAGTCCAGCTTGTTGCCCGTGTCGTAGCGGCGCCCGCGGAACAGCACGCCGTGGACGGGGCCGCCCTCCTCGGTGGAACGGCCGGCGAGCTCCAGCAGCGCGTCGGTGAGCTGGATCTCCCCGCCGCGTCCCGGCGCGGTGTTCTCCAGCACCTCGAAGACGGCGGGGTCGATCACGTAGCGTCCGATGACGGCCCAGTTGGACGGCGCCTCGTCCGCCGGCGGCTTCTCCACCAGCCCGGTGACGCGGACGACGTCGTCCTCCGAGGTGGGGGCGATCTCGGCGCAGCCGTACAGGGAGACCTGCTCGCGGGGCACCTCCATCAGTGCCACCACGCTGCCGCCGTAGGTGTTGCGCACCTCGATCATGCGCTTGAGCAGGTGGTCACGGTGGTCGATCAGGTCGTCGCCGAGGAGACAGGCGAACGGGTGGCCCCCGACGTGCTGCTTGGCGCACAGCACCGCGTGGCCGAGCCCCTTCGGCTCGCCCTGGCGCACGTAGTGGAACGTCGCGATCTCGACGGGCTCGAGGACCTGGTTCAGGCGCTCGGAGTCGCCCTTGGCGGCGAGCACCTCCTCGAGCTCGTACGCTCGGTCGAAGTGGTCCTCGATGGAGCGCTTGTTCCGGCCTGTCACCATGAGGAGGTCGAGGAGCCCGGCGGACACCGCCTCTTCGACGACATACTGGATGGCCGGCTTGTCGACGATCGGCAGCATCTCTTTCGGGGTCGCCTTGGTCGCCGGGAGGAATCGCGTGCCCAGACCGGCGGCGGGGATGACAACTTTCGTCACTGGATCGAAGTCAGCCATGAATGCACCTTAATGGAGGGCCGTGTGGACAAAGCGGAGCTGCGCCGGAGGATCGTCGCCGCACGTGCAGGGCTGTCCGATCCGCGCGGCCCGGCCACCGCGATCAGGGAAACGCTACTCGACCGACCCTGGGTTCAGATGGCCGGGCTGGTCGCCTGTTATTGGTCCGCGGGCACGGAACCGGCCACGCACGGCCTCATCTTCGCCCTGTGGAAACACGGCACGACGGTCATCCTGCCCGTCCTCCTGCCCGACGATGACCTCGACTGGGCGGTCTACGACGGCCCCGACTCGCTGGCGCCCGGGCCGCGCGGCCTGATGGAACCGGTGGACACCCGGCGCGGCGTGGACGCCATCCGCACGGCCGGGCTGGTGATCGTGCCCGCCCTGGCGGTCGACGCCACCACCGGCGTCCGGCTCGGGCGCGGCGGCGGTTCCTACGACCGCGCGCTGGCGCGGGTCGGCCCGAACGTGCCGACGGTCGCGCTGCTGCACGAGGGGGAGCTGATCGACGGCGTGCCGGCCGAGCCGCACGACCTTCCCGTCTCGATGGCCGCCCTCCCGTCCGGCATCGTCACCTTCTGAGCCCTCTGAGCCCTCTGAGCCCTCTGAGCCCTCTGAGCCCTCTGGCCCCTCTGTCTTGGGGGCTCAGGGAAGGATCTGCAGGTCGTTGAGGCCGCCGTTCTCGCCGAAGTACTCCTCCAAATCGTCGTTCCTGACCGCGTCGAAGAACCGCCGTCCCGCCTTCCTGTCCAGGCGGACGATGCTGGCGCCCTTGACCATGGCGGTGCCGAGCGTCGGCACGGTGGCGGAGTCGACGGTGTCCGGCCGGATGTCGCGCAGTTCCAGCGCGAGGTCGCGCAGCGTGCTGAGCGTCACGGCCGAGTCGACGCTGACCGCGCGCGTGAGCGCCTCCAGGAAGTCGTTCAGCTTGAGCGGGTCGGTCAGCATGTCCCGGCTTATGATCTTGTGTCCGAGGGCTCCGACGAACGCCTGCTGGCGCTTGATCCGGTCGAAGTCGCCGCCCGGCAGGTTGTACCGCTGACGGACGAACAGCAGCGCCTTCTCGCCCTCCAGGTGCACCAGGCCCTGCGGCCAGGTGACCTTGTTCGCCGGGTCGTACACCTTGCGCGCGACGTAGACGTCGACACCGCCGATGACCTGCGTCATCGCAACGAACCCCTTGAAGTCCAGGGCCGCGAAATGGTCGATGCGGACCTTGGTCAGGTCCTCGACGGTCTTGATCAGCAGCTTCGGGCCCCCGAAGGCGTACGCGGCGTTGATCTTGTTGTTTCCCCGGCCGGGGATACGGACATAAGAGTCGCGGGGGATGCCGATGAGAGTGAGCCGCTTCCGGTCCGCGGGCACGTGAACGATCATGATGGTGTCGGCCCGCTGGCTGCCCGACTCGCCCGGCCGCTTGTCCGACCCGATGAGCAACCAGTTCTGCGCGTCCCCCACGGCCTTGGCCGGTCGGCCCGCGTCCTCGGGGAACGCTCCAGGGATACGCTGGATGTTGCCGTTGAGCGTGATCTGACGTTCCATCACCAACGCGAACGCCGCCGCGACCACCATGGCCAGAACCAGCCCGGTCGCGATCGTCAGCCGGCGTAACAACCGCCGCTTCCTGCGCGGCTTGACGGTCCCGGGTGGCTGCGGCGGCTCGGACGTTCGGGACGCATCGGACATATCGGGTTCCTTCACGGGGACGACCTCGTCGCCGTCGACGAAATGGTCCTTCCTCGCGCTCTCCAGGACCGGGGAAGTGTCGTCGGCCAATTTCGTCCCCTGCAAACCCGTTGTTCCTCTTCGTCTGTGTCGCGAGTGACGGTAGCCCATAGCTGTTGCTCGTGGTAGTGGCCTATACGAATACGACACAATGGACGCAAACGCGGGAGGGGGGCCGGTGAATCTTGATCTCTGGCTGCTCCTCGCGTCCATCGTCGTGATCGCCGCCATCGCCTCCGTGCGCGTCGCCCACCGCACCGGACTGCCCAGCCTCCTGATCTACCTCGCCATCGGACTCCTCCTCGGCGAAGCCGGCCTGGGCCTGCAGTTCGAGAACGCGAAGGTCGCCCAGCAGATCGGCCTGGCGGCGCTGGCGGTGATCCTCGCCGAAGGCGGCCTGACCACAAGCTGGGAGCACGTACGCCGGGCCGTCCCTTCCGCGGTGGTACTCGCCACGGTCGGCGTCGCGGTGAGCATCGTCGCGCTGGCCGCGGCGGTGCACTGGCTGATCGGCATGGACTGGCGCACCGCCCTGCTCCTTGGAGCGGTCCTCGCCTCGACCGACGCGGCCGCCGTGTTCTCCGTCCTGCGCCGCCTGCCCCTTCCCGAACGCCTCTCGGGCATCCTGGAGGCCGAGTCGGGGTTCAACGACGCGCCGACCGTCATCGTCGTCGTCATGCTCAGCCAGATCAGCACACCGATGCCGAGCGTGGGGCACGTCGTGCTGGACGCGATGTTCGAGCTGGCCATCGGAAGCGCCGTCGGCCTCGCGGTCGGGCCGCTCGGCGGCTACGCCCTGCGGCGGGTCGCCCTGCCCGCCTCCGGCCTGTACCCCATCGCCGTGCTCGCCCTCGCCTTCGTCGCCTACAGCGGCGCGACGCTGCTGCACGGCAGCGGTTTCCTCGCCGTCTACCTGGCCACACTGGTACTGGGCAACATGCGCCTGCCCCACCGTGTGCCGACCCGGGGCTTCGCCGAAGGAGCCGCGTGGCTCGCCCAGATCGGCCTTTTCGTCATGCTCGGCGTCCTCGCCAGCCCGTTCGAACTCCCGCAGATGGTCGTGCCCGGACTGATCATCGGGCTGGTGCTGCTGCTGTTCGCGCGCCCGCTGTCGGTGGTCGTCTCCGCCCTGGCCGTACGCGTGACCCGCACCGACCGGCTGTCCTGGCGGGAGCAGGCGTTCCTGTCATGGGCCGGACTGCGCGGCGCGGTGCCCATCGTGCTCGCCACCATCCCCTGGGCCGCCGGCATCACCGGGGCCAAGGGAGTGTTCAACGAGGTCTTCGTCATCGTCATCGTGTTCACCATGGTGCAGGGACCGACACTGCCGTTCCTCGCCCGCGTCCTGCAGGTCAGCGCCCCGGCCGAGGCACGCGACCTCGGGGTCGAAGCGGCGCCGCTGGAGGAGCTCAACGCCGACCTGCTGCAGGTCAGCATCCCTCCGGGGTCCGGGCTGCACGGCGTCGAGATCTTCGAGCTCCGCCTGCCGTCGGACGCCGCCGTCACCATGGTCGTACGCGAGGGCCGCTCGTTCGTCCCCGAGGGCACCACGCGGCTGCGAGCCGAGGACCAGTTGCTCGTCGTCACCACGGCCGCCTGCCGCAAGGTCGTCGAACGCCGGCTGCGCGCCGTCAGCCGCCGCGGCAAACTCGCCGGCTGGTACGGCGAACGCGGCGAATGACCCCTTCACCCTGCTTCACCCCGCGCCAACCCCGCACGACAGTCCCGCCGGCTTCGGAGACCGGCCTCCCAAGAGAACTCCGTACCCCGACCCCCGACGCGGTCCGCGACTCGTTCGGGTCATGGGGCTCATCGGTCCTCAGAACGGCCGGGGACCCCCGCGACGTCCACCCCACCCGACCCCCGCGGTGAGCCTCACGACAGGGATTAGAACCCGTCCGGGTGGCGTTTAGCCTAATCGGCTGCGTACCATTAGCAGTCGCAGCGGTAGAGTGCCAATCTGCGTTGAGCCACACTGAGCCATATGAGGAGGAGCGCGTGCCCACCTACCAGTACGCCTGTACCGCTTGCGGTGAAGGGCTCGAGGTCGTCCAGCGTTTCACCGATGACCCGCTGACCACCTGCCCGAACTGCCAGGGTCAGCTGCGCAAGGTGTTCTCGGCCGTCGGCATCGTGTTCAAGGGTTCGGGCTTCTACCGGACGGACAACCGCTCCTCCGGTTCCTCGACCTCCTCCACGACGTCCACCGGCTCCAGCTCCGGCGGTTCCTCGAGCTCCAACGGTTCGTCGGACTCCGGTGGCTCGTCGGACTCCGGCTCCAGCACGCCGGCGAAGAAGGAGCCCGCCTCCGCCAGCGCCACCCCGAGCAGCTCCGCCGCCTGACGCCTCCCCGGGTTGTACGGCCGTCCCGCCGTACAACCCGATTCGCATCCTTCCGCCCCGGCGTCGGCCGGGTGTGATGACCAGCGCCGACCGCGTGTGCGTTGACGGTCGTCCACAAGCTGAGCGGCGGCACCGACGGTTGTCCACAGCCTTGCCCTCCGCCCTCACCGCCCCACGTCCGTGCCGCTAATCTCGAGCCCATGGTCATGACAGCTGACATCGGGGTCATCGGCGGTTCCGGGTTCTACTCCCTCCTCGACGACGCCGAGGAGATCGAGATCACCACGCCCTACGGGGCTCCCAGCGACATCATCACGGTCGGCCGCATCGGCGAGCGCACGGTGGCGTTCGTGCCCCGTCACGGCCGAGATCACCGGTTCCCGCCCCACCGCATCCCCTACCAGGCGAACCTCTGGGCGCTGCGTTCTCTCGGCGTGCGTCAGGTCGTCGCCCCGAGCGCGGTCGGCTCCCTGCGCGCCGAGTACGGGCCGGGCACGCTGGTGATCCCCGACCAGCTGGTCGACCGCACCTCCGGCCGGGCGCAGACCTACTATGACGCCGGTGGCGCGGTGCACGTCCCGTTCGCCGATCCTTACTGCCCGGTCGGCAGGGCCCTCGCCTACTCCCGGGCCGAGGCCGAGGGGTGGAACGCCGTGGACGGCGGCACCCTGGTCATCATCGAGGGTCCCCGCTTCTCCACCCGAGCCGAGTCACGCTGGTTCACCTCCAACGGCTGGTCGATCGTCGGCATGACCGGCCACCCCGAGGCGGTCCTCGCCCGCGAGCTGGCCCTCTGCTACACCTCGCTGTCGCTCGTCACCGACCACGACGCCGGCGTGGACACCGGCGAGGGCGTGACGCAGGAGGAGGTCTTCGCCTTCTTCGCCGCCAACAGCGAGCGCATGCGCACCCTCGTCGGCTCGGTCGTCGCCGAACTCCCCCTTGACCGCGCCTGCCCCTGCGGCGACGCCCTGAACGGCATCAAGCTCCCCTTCGAACTCCCCTGACCACCGTCCTCCAGCACTCTCCGCCCCACCTCCCCCTGATCCATCAGCTCACCCCGCATCCGCGAGCCGTACCGCGTTGCGACCGACCTCATGGCCGACGGTCGCGACGCGGGCGCGCGGGCGCATAGCTGACGGTCGCGGCAAGAGCCGCGCGTACGCGGCCATCCCGGACCGCGACTCTCGCCCGGGGTGCGACCCACGGGCCGACAGCTTGTGGCCGGGCACTCTCACCCCTCGACAGGAGCCAGGCATCATGCAGGCCGCCATACCCATGCGCGTCATCCGGATGCTCAGCCGGCGACGGCGGCTCGTGGCCGTCGCACTCGCCGCACTGGGCACCGCGTGCGTCGGCCTGGCCGTCCGCCCGGCTCCCTCCGTCGCGGTGCTGGCCGCCGCGCACGACCTCGGGGGTGGAGCGCTGGCCGTGTCCGACCTGACCGTCGTTCACCTGCCCGAGGAGGCCGTCCCCGACGGCGCCCTCCGCCCGGGAGCCCGGGTGGCCGGACGCGTTCTCACCGCCCCTGCCCGGCGCGGCGAGCCGATCACCGACCTGCGCCTGCTCGGTCCGGCCCTCATCGACGCCTACGGCCCTGGCCTGCTCGCCACCCCGGTGCGCGTCACGGACGCCGCCTCTGCCCGGCTGCTCCGGCCCGGTGACGTCATCGACGTCATCTCCTCATCATCCGCCTGGGACGACCTCGCCCCGCCTCCTGCGGCCGACCCGGCCACAGGCGCATCTACGGACCACGGCGACGCGCCGAGTGTCACACCTGCCCGCACCTCTACGGCGGCGCAGGCCGTCACCGTCATCGCCGTACCCAGCGGGCCTCGCTGGAGCGGCACTTCCACCGGCGACATGGCCGAGACCGGCGCCCTGGTCGTCCTGGCCACCACACCGGGCCAGGCCGCGCGCTTGGCCCAGGCCGGCACGGGCTCCCGCCTCTCGATCACCATCCACGGCCACACCCATTAACGGCCCACCGCACCCACACCCCCTACGTCCACCGGTCAGCGAGCGCGCCACACTGAGCCCACGAACCCGGCATCGCGAAACCCCGAGCTGAGCCACAGACGGTTGACCGAACGGGCACGACTTCGGCAAGAGACGAGAAGGGGTCCGCACTGCCTCTGAAGGTGGACGTCGAGGCACCCACGGGCGTCGTCCGCCGCCGATCCGTCCCGGCCAGGACGTCCATCAGACCGAGCCAGTCCTACAACAACGACCCCAGCTTCGGGTCGTACTCCCAGTGCCAAGGCTCGAACGGACTGTGGTAGGCCCAGTCGGGATGGATCCAGCCGAACCGCTTGCCGTTCGACTCGAGCCAGTTGAACTGCACCGAACGGAAGGTCTGGACGCCGCCGCACAGGTCCACCGCCAGGCCGAGCCCGTGGTTGCTGCGCCCCGGCACCGCGGCGAACCCCGGCCGCCGATAGAAGATCGACTGCTGTTGCGCCAGGTTGCGGTAGCTGTCGGTCACGCAGATCGGCGTACCGAACTGCTTGCGGTAGGCCTCGCTGAGCGCGACGAACGCGATCGCCGCGTCGGCCCGCAACTCACGCCCACGCTGCTGGAGCGGGCACAGCACGTCCGCCGGCAACAGCCCGTTCGGATACTGCGCCGCCGAACTCACCCGGGTCGGGTCACAGGCCGCGCCCGAGCGGCCGCCCTGGTTGACGCGCACGCCGAGCTTCACCAGCGTCTGCGACAGCGACTTCACAACGGTCGCGGACCGCTTTCTCAACGTGTCGATCTCCACGCTGAGCTGGGCCTCCACCAGCAGTTTGGTCGCCCGCAGATCCTGCGCCTCGCCGGCCAGTCTCTGCTGTTGCTGGTACAGCCGCCCGGCGTCCGCGAGTATCTCGTCCCGCCCGGACACCAGGTATGTCATGTCGCTCAGCGCCCGCAGGCTCGCGTCGTCGCTGCCGTTGAGGAACGGGGCCATGTCACCGCCCGAAGGCTCCTGGTACAGCGACTGCACCAGGTCCGACAGCGGCTGTCGCATCTTGCCGAGCTGGAGATTCGCCGTGCGCAACTGCTCCAGCTTGCCCTTGAGCTCTTTGTCGGCCTTCGCCAGCGTCGTCTGGCGCTGCTCCAGCGCCTTGGTGGCGTCCGCGAGCGCTTGGGACGACTTTTCGGCCTCACGCCGCAGCTCTGTCAGGTTGGTCGGATCGGGTTTCCGGTCAGCCGTCTCGTGCGTGGCCGATCGCGCGTGCGCCATACCGGGCGACGTCATACTGATCATGGAAATCATCGCCATAAGGACCGCGACCAGGCCCGCCGATCGAGGAGATGGCACGTTAAGACCCCTCCATTTGCGAACTTGTGACCTGCGCCCGCACGCACGTTACTACAGCGGACTGAGTGTCCGGGCCGGAGTCGCAAGAGCCGTTATGTACGGATCACGCCTTTTATGCCATCACCACCCGCCGCCCCACACACCGACACCCGTGGCTTCGAGCCCTCCCGTCACCCCTTGCACCCTCCCGTCACCACATCACCCGTAGCCCCGCCCCCGAGACGTCGACCCGGCCCCTGTCCACGGCGACGTCACCTCCCCCATCACCGACCGGCCCAGCACCACTCCCCGACCGCCCCTCACCAGCGAATCCACCGACCTCGCGGATCTCGTCACCCACGTCCTCCCGTCACCTCACCTCCTCCCATCACCCTCGAATCGTCGGGCCCAAGGTCCTCCGATCACCACCAGCGCCCCTGCGGCCTCCGGCCACGCCCGCCCCATCACCACATAGGCTGCGCCATCCCGGCCTCGCCGCCTCACCGCACAGGTCACCACGGCCTCCGGCCCCGCCGTCCTTCCATCACCGCACGGCAGCGCCTGTCACACCCCTGCCTCCGCCTCCCACTGATCCCCGACCTCATCCGTCCTCCCGAAGACGGTCCTCCCAGAGATCGTCCTCCCGGGGACCATCCCCCGTGGCGCTTCGCAGGGTTCTTCGCCCTTCGCATCCGCCTTCACGGCGTCACCCTCTCCGCTCCCAGCCGCCGAGGGGTGCTCGCCCCTCCATACCTCCAGCGCCCGTGCACTCCTCCCTGCCTGCGCGCCCCTCCCTGCCTCCGGCCCGCGCCCTACCATCCGCGCATTCACGCCGCTTCCACCGCTCCCGCCGCCTTCGCCCCTCCGCACGTCCGAGGCGCGCCCTCCCGTGCGCCCCTCCGAACGCCGCCAGTCCATCTGCGCATCTGAGGCGCGCCTTCGCCCGCGCCCCGCTGCGCCGCACCCTGCGACCACCCCGTCCGAGGAGCGCACCCCCGCAGGTTGCCTCGGCACCTGCGGGCCATCCAACGCCTGACGCGCCCGCCCTTCTGACAGATGCCGCAGCCGTCCGCCCTCCCACACCCGCGAAGAGCGCCCACCGTCCCCAGGCTGCCGACCACCGGTCGCAGCCCTCACATTCATCTCCGGCCGCGTCCCCAGCAGGACCGCCCGGCCATCCCTCTCTCCTGTACGCCGCGGATCGCCCCCTCCTGATTGACGGCCCCCGCGCCCAGCGCCACCACACCAACCAGCGCGCCCATTCACCGCCTGCCACACCACAGGACGCTGCCGTCCACCCCGCGTACACGCAGACTCTTGGCCTTCACTCTTCCCGCGCATGAGCGGCGGCGGTACGGCACCCTCGTATACGAACTCAGCGTGCGGTGGCGCGGGCACCGGCGTGACGAAGTACGTGCCGGGAGCCTCCCGCAACCGCTCTGCAGCCCTGACCTTCACCGAATGCCGGGTCCCGCCCCGCGCCTGCTGCTCGTACCCCGTCAACTCCGCCACGAGAAGTCCCACCGCGAGCATCGCCGGCGCCAACATGGCGAAAACGAGCACGCCAGGCCGAATCCCGTGGCCCCTCTTCAGACTCTTACGTCGTCGCCCAGTCACGTTCCGTGACGGTAGTCACAGACAGCTACGTCCCGTTGGCGGCATGTCAGCCCTTTACCTCCGCACATCGCATACATGAGAGACCACCCGCAAAGCCGAGCCCCGCCACGGCCCACACGGTGCTCGCCTTTCGGTACGCTTACACCAGATCCCGCCTCCGTAGCTCAGGGGATAGAGCACCGCTCTCCTAAAGCGGGTGCCGCAGGTTCGAATCCTGCCGGGGGCACTCACCTGACCAGTCATTACGTCCCCATCAGGGCATTCCTTGATCGACGCTAATTGATCTCAAGCAGCCATGGGCCGCTATATGCAGCCGTAGGTCAATGATCGCGAACCATGCGCGAACCAGTCCCGACAACGTTTCCGCAGGTCACCCTCGAAACGCAAAAGGCCCCGGGATGCCCCGGGGCCGTGGTGCGCAAAGTTGTGGACTATACGTCGAGTGCTTCAGAGATCTTGCCGTTGGCCCGCGCCTGCTGCCCCTCGATGCACTTGGCGTAGACGCGTAGCAGCACGTCAACGCTGTGGCCGGCCCGCTCGGCTACCTCGGTAGCTGGTACCCCGGCGTTCAGCCACAGCGAGACGGCGGCATGCCGCAGGTCGTACGGCCGAGCCGCCAGGGGTGAGGCCGCCTGCTCCGCCGTGAAGGCCACCCGACGGGCCTGCTGCCAGACACCCGAGTACGCCGATGAGGAGAACGGGCGCCCCTTCGCGGTGCGGAACAGACGACCGTCAGGAGCGACGCCGTAGCGGTCGATGTGCTCCCGCAGAATCATGACCAGGACGGGAGGGACGGGAACCAGGCGGGTTTCATCCTTGGCCCGGTGCTTGAGGCCCCGGGAGTTGTGGGTCTCCCCTGAGTTGGTCCATCTCTTGTTGGCCTGCGGCCGGGCCTTCTCGACCGTCAGCAAGCCCCAGCCCTGTTCGGGAAGGTCGCAGTTCTGGCGGCGCAGGCCCGCGGCTTCCTCGGGGCGAAGGGCCGCGTAGTACATGCAGGCGAACGTGCCGTGCAGCCGCCGACCCCGGGTCCGGCCGACCCAGGGACCGCCGCCAGCAGCGCACGGGCCTGTTCGGGATTGACGACGGTACGGGGGTAGACGGCGCCAGCGGTCTTGGGTGGAGTCCACTTCATCGCGTGCAGCGGGTGCCCTGCGGTACGGGTCGGCTTGCCACCGAATGACATGGCGACCTGGTCGGGGCCCTCTCTGACCAGGCTGTCCACGGCTACCCAATACGGCCCGACGGCCGATCCGAAAGGCCGCCGAGCAGGGCGAATTGGCTCAGCTCTCCTGGTCGAGGAAGGCGAGGGTGACTGCTGCGAAGAGCGGGGACAGGAAGATGTCGTAGTGCGTGAGACCGGGCAGGATCGCCAGTGCGTGTCCGCCCTTGGGCCGGGACTCACCCTGCCAGCCACCGTCGCGCAGGCCGCCGTCGAGGAGTTTGAAGACCTCGGCGTAGTGGCTCGGCGGTGCCATGTCGGCATCGGCGGCGACTACGAGCGTCGGCATCTGCAGGCCGCGCACTTCTTCGGTAAAGTCGAAGTCCTTCGCCAGAGCCTCGCCGATCTTGTCGAGCAGCTTCGGGAAGTCCTCGGGACGGGGTGCCACCCGCTGGTAGAGCTCGTACATCGGGGTGTCCTTCATGAATTCGGCGGCCGCCCCGCTCACCTGGACCTGCTGCTGGAGGATCTCCGGATAGATTGCGTCGCGGCTGATGTTCGCCGACGCCGTCACCAGGCGGCCCACCTTCTCCGGGTACTTGATCGCGACCTGGAGCGCCACCCCGCCGCCGAGGGAGTAGCCGACCACGTCCGGCTTCTGCAGGCCGAGGTGGTCGATGAGCGCGGCGATGTCATCGGCCATCAGCCGGATGTCGAGCGGTCGGTCGATGTCGGCGGTCCGGCCGTGCCCCTGTAGGTCGACAGCGACGACCTGGTGGTGGTCGGCCAGGGTGGGAAGGATCGGCTCGAACATCTCCCCCGATCCGAGGCCTCCGTGCAGCAGGATCATCGGGCGTCCCGCCCCGTGCGTCTCGTAGTACAGGTTGATTCCGTTTACCTCGGCGTACTGACCCGAGCCGGCGCTTTCAGCGGTCCATTCCGTGGCGGTCATGATTGCTCCTCGCGTGCTTCCCGTCGACTTGACGCCGATGTAGACCGGGCGGGCGCCGGAAATTCATCGCTGATGGCGGGGCGATTTTTTCCGGCATGCTCGTAAGCATCCACGTCGTGAGCACCCGCCGCGGTGCGGCCGCCGGCGGAGTGAGCGCCCTGACAGGCGTGATCGCCCCCGACCCAGTGCCGGGGTAGGGCACCCCCCGAAAAGTCGTAGTCGCCCGCTAGGTTCGTCAGGGTGAGCGATGTGACGACCAGTGCACCGATCGAGTCGCGGCTGGAGGCGTACCGGCCTGAGCTGACCGGCTACTGCTACCAGATGTTGGGGTCCGTCTTCGAGGCTGAAGACGCCGTGCAGGACACCTTGGTTCGCGCCTGGCGCGGTTTCGACCGGTTCGAAGGGCGCTCGGCGCTGCGGTCCTGGCTGTACCGGATCGCGACGAACGTCTGCCTGAATATGCTCGCCAGCGCTCAACTGCGTGCCCGTCCTATGGATCTCGGCCCGGCCGGGTCCGGCCGCGCTACCGACCCGGGCGAGCCGCGTCCCGACCAGATCTGGGTGGGCCCGGTACCGGACAGCCGGGTGCTGCCCGAGGCTGCTGATCCGGCGAACGTGGTCGCCCAACGCGAGTCGATCCGGCTGGCGTTCGTCGCCGCGCTGCAGCACCTGCCGCCGCGGCAGCGGGCCGTGCTGATCCTGCGGGAGGTGCTGGCCTGGTCAGCCCAGGAGGTGGCCGACCTGCTCGACACCTCGGTACCCAGCGTCAACAGCGCCCTCCAACGGGCCCGGGCCGCCATCGCCACTGCCGACACCGCCGACGTCCACGCGCCGTTGGACGCCGAGCAGAAGGCGCTGCTGACGCGTTATGTGAAAGCGCTTGAAGACTACGACCTTGAGGCGCTGACGACGCTGCTGCACGACGATGCGACGCTGTCGATGCCGCCGTTGCCGCTGTGGCTGCGCGGTCACGACGACATCGTCGCCTGGATGGCCGGTACGGGCAGCGGCTGCCGCGGCTCGCGCCTGGTGCCTGTGGTGGCCAACGGCATGCCGGCGTTCGGGCAGTACCGGTCCAGCCTCAGTGGCTCCGGCCACGACCCGTGGGCGCTGATCGTGCTGGAGATCTCAGCGGGGCGAATCACGGCGGTCAACAACTTCCTCGACACCATCCGCCTCTTCCCGCTGTTCGGACTGCCGGCCCGCCTGGAGTAACGCGTCGGTCAATCCAAGCAGGCGCACAAGCTCGACCAGGTTCGGGCCGGCGCCGGTGACCATCAGACTCCAGCCATGCCGCCGTGCGGTCAAGCGCAACCGGGCCAGCGCCTCGACCGTTACCACGTCGGGATGGGCCACGTCGACCACGTCACAGACCACGACACCGCCACCTCGGCCGCGCACCAGCTCGGCGAGGTCGGCGCACAGGACGGAGATGTCCGCACGCGTGACCGTCGCACCGATGGCGAAGGAGGTCGTGGAGGCCGCCATGTGGATAGGACCGCCGGCAGTGTGGAAACTCATCGCCTCAGCGCCGACAACTTCGGCACCGTCGGCCGGTTCCACCGGCGTGACCTTCCAAGTAGACACCGCGTATGTCAGCACCCGCTGCGACTACGTGCTAACTGGCAGCACGACCTCATCCGCCGTCGGATCCCCGAGCCCATTACCGTCTGGGAGGCGAAATAGAGCATCCGGTGGGATGAAGACGCCGCGCCGCTTCCGCCCCTCGGGTCTTGTGGCCTGTAGTACGGGTCGGCTTGCCATCGAATGACCCCGGTGACATTCGGCGTGAGTGGGACATGCACGGGATGATCTTGCATGTGGCGTGAGCTGCGCATGGCGTTCGCGCAGCTCACAGCATAAATGTCACCCATACGGCCACCGCACTCCTAGAGCGGGTGCCGCAGGTTCGAATCCTGCCGGGGGCACCGAGTTGACCAGGCAATACAGCTCCTGAGCTGGGCTTTCGTAACAGGCATACAGTTAGACCTACGCAGCCGAGCGCCACCCTAGGCAGACGTATGTCAGTGATCGCGAAATATACGCGAAATGATCTTGGCGGCGTTTGACCAGGTCAGCCCCAGAAACGCGAAAGGCTTCGGGGGTACCGGAGCCCTTTCAGAGTAGCTGTGGATCACTCGTTCAAAGCGTCAGCGATCTTCCCGTTCGCCTGGAGCCCCTGACCTGGCGTGAACGCCAACTCCCTAGCCTGCTGCCACACGCGGGAGATCGCCGAAGCCGCGAACAGGCCGCCCTTGCTCGTGCGGAACAGCGGGCCATCAGCAGCAGCCTGCTCACGAAGTTCACGAAGGCGAAAGCGGTGATCTTCAAGGATACGCGCAAGTACAACACCTACAGCAGCGGCACCTTCACCAAGTCCCGGGGCAAGAACGCCACTGTGAGTGGTGGAGTTGATCTGGGGGTGGTGAACGTCTCCGCGCAGTCCGGGTTCAACACTTCCTCGTCCATCAGCTGGACCGTCACCAAGAAGACCCGGTTGTGCGGCAACAGCCGAGAGGGCTGGGCCAACCCCAACGCACGTATCGCCGAAGCCCACAAGTACTGAGGAGTCCCCGTGTACGCCCTCACTCGCGTGATCCTGCTGACCGTCGTGGTCGCGGTCACACTGGCCGGTTGCGCGGGTGAGGGCCCCCGGCTCCTCGTCGGCGAGGATCCGGAGACGGGGGAGACGGCCAAGATCGGGGTGGTGCTGCCTGACATCGTGGCTGGACGGCCCTACTCGCTGGGTGGGTGGATCATGTGCCTGGACCGGCCGGGCACGGTGACCATCGAGAGGATCGATTTGTTACGGCCGAGCGGTGGCATCGTGCTGCAGACGTTCTCGTCCCGCCCCCAGGGCCCCGACATGGTCGGCAACGCGGAAGAGTCCTTGACAGCGATCGGTTTTCCCGCCCGCAACCCCGACGTGACCACCGCCTGCGAGCAGGACGGCCCGCTCACGGAACTCGGCCTCCAGTACGGGAAAAGCGGCGACGCCTCCGCACACGCCGAAGGCATCCGCCTCACCTACACCTCGGCGGGCCGGCAACGCACCGTCGACTTCGCCTTGGACGTCCGCCTGTGCGCGCCCGGTGACATGAGCACAAAGCAGTGCGCGGACATGTACGACGAAGTCGAGAAGCAACGCAAGTTGGAGGAATAGCCCGCCGGGCGGCACGCGACCGGATTCTCCCTGGGACACCTGCCACGCTGACTTTCCCGCTCCAGTTCCGGTCGGCCGCTCCCTGACCTGAGCCGGCTCCCGAATGGCCGAATCACTGCGGCTGTTGAGCAGAAGGCAGGTCGCAACGGGTACAGACAAATCGCCATCACGCCGGGTCCGTAACCATCACCGATGGCGCCGGATGCACCCAGCAGGCGCCGCGCGGAAAGCTTCATCGCAACTGATCTCGCATGGTGATCTGCCCGGTGGCGTGCCGCTCAGCGGTCACCACCGCGATACCGTGGACGTACCCCGGGTAAGGGTGCAACGTGGTGTCCAGCCACGCTTGACGGATCGCCCCCATCCCGGCTCCCAGCATGGCGCTGGCCTTGAAGACCTCCCGTAAACCTCTCTGGACACTCGAAGATCAGTTCGGCGATCTCATCTTGCTTGGACAACGTGCTGTCCGGCGGGTACTCGCAGCGCCTGATGGCGTCGCGCAGCACACTCGCCAGATATCAGAAGCTCAGATGAGAGGGCGGCGTCGGCGCGTTGATCGGGCCCGAAGTCCCGAGGCCACGCTCAGGCCAAGTCCGTTCGGGGGTCGGCCAAGATACGACGGAAACCGGCAACCAGTGATCTTCGAGTTGGACTTGCCGCAGGTGAGGTGCTGGGGCGGATCGGCGTCGGCTGCCGACCAGGGACAGCGATGCGCGAACGCAGCCGGAGGCCCGATCTTGTGTCACCGGTCGCAGTGGACTTCTTCGCGTACCCGCTCAGATCGGTCAACGACGCACCTGATAGCGCAGGTGAAGCACCCGGTTGCCCTGAATCGCCACGTCAGGATCCTCCAGCAGGTGCTGCGCGTGGACCGACCCGAAGTAGCGCTTGCCGGACCCGAACACGACGGGTACGACGTCCATGCGCACCTCGTCGATCAGGCCCGCGGCAAGCAGCTGGCCACCGACGTCGCCGGCGGCGACCTCGACCATGCGGTCACCCGCAAGCTCCTGCGCCTTGGCCACGGCCGCCTCGACGCCGTCGGCGAAGTGAAACGGCGCCTCGGGGTCCCAGCCCTCGGGCATCGGCCGGTGCGACACGACGACCACGTGGTCAATGCCGCTCGGCGGCTTGCCGCCCCAGCCGTCCGTGAGGTCGAAGACGTGGCGGCCGACGATCGTGACTGCGATCTGGTCCCAGTACGCCCGGGTGTAGTCGTAGGACGTCTGCGACACCTTCAGCTCGCCGCTCTCGCCCAACGGGACGTCACCGCTGGACAACCAGTCGAACAGCGGTCCGGGCTGGTCATTCTCGTCCGCGACGAAGCCGTCCACCGACACCGAGCTGTACATGACCACCTTGCCCACGGGGCTCTCCTCTGCTTCGGGGTGCCCCAAATTAGCGTGTCGTGAGCTGTCGCTCTTGTAAGAAATCAATCGGCCGGCAGCGGCCAGCCGTCCAACGCGTGGCCGGGATGTTCGCGCAGGAACCGCCGCCGGATTTCGACGTACCGGGTCGGCGTGAGCCCGGTGAACGCCCGGAACTCGTGGCCGAAGTGGGCCTGGTCGAAGTAGCCTGCGCCACCGGCGAGGTCGCCCCAATCGATCGGTCCGGCGGGGTTGATCGCGAACACGGTGGCGGTGAAGCGGTAGGTGCGGGCCAGCCGTTTCGGCGTGACGCCGATGAGCTCCTTGAACCGCTGCGCCAGATGAGTGCTGCTGACACCGGCTGCCACGCTCAGGTCACCGATCGCCACCGCCCCGCTGGTCGCCGCGATGACGCTGCTCGTATGGCGGACCAGCCCCAGGCCGGTGGTCTCGCACAGCCGTCGCATCAGCTCCTCCTCGAGCAGCGTCAGCATCTCGTGCGGTCCGCCCGCCGTGGCCAGCCGGTCTCGCAGCTCAGCGATGGCGGGCCGGCCCCAAATCTGCTCTACCGTCACCGGTCGGTCACACAGCTCGGCCGCGGGCATCGGCAGGAACGGCGCCAGCCCCCACGGCTTGAAGTGCACGCCGACTGACCGGGTCCGGAGTGGGTAGCCGAACTCGAACGCGCGGGTGGGCATGGTGACCACGCAGCCGTCGGCGTACTCGGCCGTCTCGATGTCCATGCCGGCGCGGATGCGGAACGGCGCCCCGAGGTTGACGATGAGCAACGCCGCCGGCATCGGCGGCAGCGTCAGCCGCGCGTACGGCGGCGCACCCTCCAGGTAGTAGAGGTCGTCGATCAGCCCGTCCAGCGGCGGACGCGGCACTCTGGACACGTACTCCACGCCCACACTATCGCCGACGCCCCGCCGGCATCGAGCGCCGGGATGGCCGCAGCCGAGGTCCGGCTGGAGATGCGGGAGGTCTGGGTCTGTTCGGCCTGCCGTAGCGCCGTCCCGATGATTCGCCGGATCCGGATCCGGTCCCGGGCCGGCGGCTTGATGCGCTCTTCCCGCAGATGCGCCAGCAGCTCGGCGCGAACCCGGTCGACCTGCCGCTCCTTCTCACACACCTCCGCGGCAAGCCACGCCGCGGCCTTGTCGGAATCTGGCCGCGCGTCAGGAGTGCCCGAGGAACCTGATGCGGTTTCTGGAAGACGCGCACCGGTGGGGCTGCTCCGCGTGGTCGGCCCGGTCTACGAGTTCCGCCACGCCGACCTGCGGGACCACCTCGCCGGTCGGTCCAAGGGCTGAAGCTTTCAGGAGGGCAGGCGGGTGACGGAGCCGGTACTGGGTCCTTTACCGAGCTAGGAGGGCTGATCGCGGCCGGCTGACTGGTCGTGGGGGCTTTGCGGCCGGGTGCGCGGTGTACAGGCGTGCGGGATGGGCGAATCGTGGTGGTCGCCCCCCTTCTCTGCCTTGGGGGTTTTCCGTGGCCCGGTTCTGAGGAGGCACAACGTGGTGGTGCGGTGGAGGACGCGGTACCGAGGGATCTTGGCGATGGTCGCGGGAATGGTGGCGTGCGCCGTAGTGGCGGTGGCCATGCCGGCGTTGGCGGCGATGCCGCCGGCCACATGCCGGGTGACGTATGCGAAGACCTGGGACAGCAGCGGGCGGTTCGGGGCGAGCGTCACCATCGAGAACATGGCCTCGCGGATCACCTCGTGGCGGCTGACGTTCACCTGGCCGGGGGAACAGCGGGTGGACAACGGGTGGTACGCGACGTGGAGCCAGTCGGGCAGGAACGTGACGGCGGTGAATCTGCCGTACAACGGGGCGCTGGACCAGGGACAGCGGATCACGCTGGGCTTCAACGGGTCGTACACCGGCACGAACCCGCCGCCCGCGCTGTTCCTGCTGAACGGCGTCGGCTGCCTCGGTACCAACCCGCCGGTGACCCCGACGCCCACCCCGACCCCGACGCCAACGCCTAGTCCCACACCCACACCCACACCCACCCCGACGCCCACGCCCAGTCCCACCCCCACGCCGGATCCCGCGCGGGTCGACAACCCGTACGCCGGGGCCGACGGGTACGTCGACCCCACGTGGTCGGCCGCGGCGGCGGGTGAGCCCGGCGGGGCGGCGGTGGCGCGGACCTCGACCGGTGTGTGGCTGGACCGGGTGTCCCGCATCACTGGCACCTCCTCGGCACCGGGGCTGCGGGCGCACCTCGACGAGGCGGTGCGGCAGGACGCCGCGAACGGCGCGACGCCGCTCACCATCCAGATCGTGCTGAACGACCTGCCGGACCGCAACTGCCTGCGGTACGCCAGCACCGGCGACTTCACCATCGCGGCGGACGGCCTCAACCTGTACCGCGCCAGGTACGTCGACCCGATCGCCTCGATACTCGCCGACCCGGCCTACCGGCGGTTGCGCATCGTCGCGGTGGTCGAGCCGGACTTCCTGCCGGGCCTGGTGATGCCGACCGGCACCATGTACACCATCTACTGCGAACCGGTCCGCGCCAGCGGCGTCTACCCGCTGGCCGTGCGGTACGCCCTGAACCGCCTGTACGGCATCCCCAACGTGTACACCTACCTCGACGCGTCCAACCACGGAAGGCTCGGCTGGGCGGACAACTTCGGCCCGGCCGCCGAACTGCTGGCGAGCATCGGCAATGCCACCGGCGACGGCCTGCCACTCGTGCACGGCTTCACGGTGAACACCGCCGAGTGGGCCGCGCTCACCGAGCCGTTCTTCACCGCCTCCACGATGATCTACGGGATGCCGGTGAAGTGGACCCGCTGGGTGGACTGGAACGACTACGTGGACGAGCTGTCGTTCGCCCAGGCGTTCCGGAACCGGCTGATCGCCGCCGGGTTCCCGCCCACCATCGGCATGGTGATCGACACCTCCCGCAACGGCTGGGGCGGCCCGGCCCGCCCGACGGCGCCGAGCACCTCCACCGATGTGAACACGTTCGTCGATCAGTCCCGGATGGACCGTCGCGTCAGCGTCGCCAACTGGTGCAACCAGACCGGCACCGGGCTCGGCGAGCGGCCGCGGGCCGATCCCGCGCCCGGCATCGACGCCTATGCCTGGATCAAGCCACCCGGTGTCTCCGACGGGGCCAGCGCGGCGGACGTCGTGCCCAACCCGGAGAACATCCCGTTCGACCAGCGGTGCAACCCGCTGTTCTCGGAGCCGCGCGGCGCGTACGTGCCGGGCCAGGCGCTGCCGAACGCCCCGGTGGAGGGGCAGTGGTTCCCCGCGCTGTTCCGGCAGCTCCTGGCCAACGCCTACCCGCCGCTGTAGCCGTCAGGACTGCGCGGCCCATCACCCCCTGGCGGGAGAGCGGCCACCGGACGGCGAGCGGCGCCACGTCGAGCGCCACCGACCGGTGGCCCGCGGCGATCACTGGCAGGCGGCCGGTTAGTCGAGGGTCCGGGACAGCAGGATCCGGGTGAAATGGTCTGGCTGCTCGAACAGCGAGCGGTGTCCCGTGCCGGGAATGACAAGGTGCTCCTTGCGGGGTGCCTCCAGCATGCCGTACCACTCCTCCATCAGTCGCAGTCGTGCGGGCACCTCGTCGGCGCCATCGATGAAGTAGGCGGGGATCGCGAGGCGGGTGAGCCTCGTCCGCAGGTCGAGGTGGCCGGCCCGCGGGTAGTAGAGGTCGAAGGCGTCGAGGAAGCCCGAGAACAGGTGGATCCTGTCCAGCAGGGAGTACTCCGGCGCCACGACACTCTCATCGAGGCCGCCCTGAGCCTCCCCGTAAACCCTGCTCTCGGCGAGGAGCATCGGTTCGTAGCCATAAAGGCTGTTGTATGGCGGCGGCCCGACCGCTTCGAGCGCGGCGGCGAGCTCACCGTCACGGTGGGCACGTGCCCAGGCCAGCGTGTCGGCGTACTGCATGCGGTCGGCGGCGCCGGTGTTCACCGCCTGGCCGACGCCGATGTAGGCGTGGAAGAGCGCGGGACGGCGTCGCGCGGCGAGCACCGCGGGGAGGGTGCCACCGGAGTGCGCCAGCAGGTAGATCCGGTCCTTGCCGAAGCGCTTGCCGAGGTAGCCCGCGACGGCCAGGATGTCGTCGGCCTCGCTCTCCGGGCTCGGCGTCGGTTTGATCGCCGGGTAGGAACTGCCGCCGCCGCGCCGGTCGAGGGTGACCATGACGAAGTGCTGTTCGAGCCCGGCCAGATGGTTGCGCACCGCGCCTCGTTCGGCTGCGCCGGGGGCGCCGGGCACGAACAGCAGGACCGGGTTGGCCGTGTCGGTGCCGCGGATCATCAACCCGAGCCCCGAGACGGTCGTCAGCTCCGCCACGCTGCCAGACCCCGCGATCGGCGCGGTGGTGGCGGGCAGTGTGACGCCGATGGCCACCGCGGCGACGATCGTCGCGAGCACGCCGGTGACCGCGCGGCCGGAATATCGCCGGAGGCGGCCTGCGGTCCGCCCGCGCGCCGGCCGTGCCCCGTAGGCGGCGCCGACGGTCAGTGGAAACAGCCCCAGCAGGCCGTGCACGCCGCGCCCGGTGATCAGGGCGAGTACGCCCAACAGGGTGATTCTCGGAGCGTCGACGCTCGGCCCGCTCGCTCCGATCCTGAGCAGTTCGAAGACTGCCGCGAACACGACCGGCGCCGCGAGCATCGCCCACCGCGACCTGGCGAGGTATCCCGTGGCGGCGCCCGCGGCCAGGCCAAGCCCGATGCTGAGCAGCGCCGCGGCCGGGGTGAGCGGGCCGCGCGGCATGGCCAAGCCCGCGACTGCTCCCCACATCACCGGCACGAGACAGGCGAGCAGGAGTCGTAATGACATCGGCGTTCCCTCCTTCGCTATGTAGCGTCCGCTACATGCATGCGAATGTAGCGGACGCTACAGTGGTGAGGGAAGGCTGCTACGGTGCAGCAATGGACCGCCGTGCCGAGCTCGCCGAGAGGGTGCTGGACTATGTGCTCGAGCACGGGCTCATCGGGTTGTCCCTGCGTCCTCTGGCCGCCGCGCTGGGCACCAGCGACCGCATGCTGATCTATCACTTCGGCAGCAAGGAACGCCTCGTCGGCGACGCCCTCGCGCTGGCGCAGCAGCGGCTGGCCGCCTCGATCGAACCCCCGGGCGCCGAGGTGCGCACGATCGGGGACCTCGTCCGATACCTGTGGACCGCGCTCGACAACGCCTCCAGCAGGCAGGCCACGCGGCTCTACCTCGACCTGTCGGTGCTGACAACCCAGGATCCCGAGCGCTGGAGAACCGCCGTCGAGCAGCTCCGGGCGCCCTGGCACGAGCCGCTGCGCCTCGGCCTGGCCGCGTTCGGCGTCCCGGCAGCGGAGACGCGCGCGGTCGCCGACCTCATCCTCGGCACGCTCGACGGGCTGGCACTCGATCGGTTGGTGGCCGGAGACCCGTCACGGGCGGACGCAGCGGCGGCGGCCTTCGCGGACTTGCTCGACTCCCGGCATCCCTCGGGTACCAGCCCCTGAGTTGTTCAGAATCCGCTCGGCCCGGCCGTGCCGATCGAGTGCACGGGGCATGACCGACATTGCCTTACGACCCCCAAATACCGGACAGGAAAGTACGCGCAACCGTTCACGGCAGCACCTGCCGCGCTCAGCTCACATCGCATACACGTTGAGACGTGTCAACCGGCTCACACGACGGGAACTTCTTGTACTTCCTCTCCCAGGTCCCGAGCGTCGAGTCGTAGAGGTTGATTTCGAGCGTCTGATCCGGCTTGAACCACCAATTCGGCTGGTACCCGCAAGGGAGTAGCGAGAAGTTCGAGGTATGAACGAATTGGTTGTTCTGGTTGTATCCGCCGACGTTCCCTATCGAATAGTCGCCGCCTTGTGAGGCGTCACAGATGACGGCCTCATAGTTCCTCGTGGCCGCGTGCGCCGCGCTGGGCATCCAGCCCAGCCATGTCGTGCCCACGATCGCGAACGTTGCCGCCGTAGACCACGCGCCAGCTCGCATATGCCCTCCCACGTCGAAACGGATGCAGAATCTCGGAACAAGGGGTGCCACCGGAAAAGGGCGGAAACGGACAGCGCCGAAGCGCTGATCGGGCAGAAATCGGAACGTGTCCGTTCCAGGTAGGACATACTCCCAGACCGGCGCCGTGGGCCGGCCGTGGGAGATCTCTCCTTCCTGACTTCCGCCGGCTTTGTTTCCCCCTCGCTGGAAGGGGTGACCAGATTCCCCTATCCGCTAACGTGCGGCCTGCGAAACTACGCGCAGATTTCAAACCTTTGCATCCGAGAAAGAATCCGAGCAGCATCACCAGGACCGGTGTGGTGAGCTTCGCCAGGTTCGCTCGGGTCTGCTCGGCGGAGGGCATGTCGGTGTGGAAGCGCTTCGCCGCCTCGGCCGAGCGGTCGGCGAACCGTGTGGCGTGCGCTTCGGCGGCCTCGTTCCAGGGACTGTAGAAGAACGGCTGCGCCCTCAGGCGCCGGCTCTCGTCGCCGGCGTCCCACGCCTTGAGGTCGGGCAGTCTGCTCTCGTACCAGCTCTCGTCGGCTCGGGCCTCGATCTGGGCGGACCACTGCTCATCGGTGATCTCGATCCCCACCGGGTGCACGGTCGGTGTGACCAGCACCAGGTGTCCTATGCGTTCGGGATGCCGGGCCGCGTACAGCAGCGCCAGCCCTCCGGCCGCCGAATGCCCGAGCAGGTCCATCCGCTCGAGCCCCAGACGCACACGCAGCGCCTCGACGTCCGCGACCATTCGGCCCATCGCGTAGGTGTCCGGGTCGCGTGGCGCCGCGGATTCGCCGGTTCCCCGGTTGTCCAGCAGGAACAGCCGACGCCGCGCCGACAGGCCGCCGAGGTCTCCCAGGTATCGCGAGGACCGCCCCGGCCCACCCGGCAGGCAGACCAGCGCCCGTCCTTCTCCCCGTTCATGACAGACGAGCACGGTCCCGTCGTATGACGCGAATCTGATCATCCCGCCATCCTCGCATCGCAGCCTGTTCGTCGCGGTCGGCGAGAAGGTCGGCCACTCCCGGAGGGCACATGGCGCCTGCCCCTCGCCTCTCGGACGGCCGCTGTCGGGTGACCCCGGGAACGCTGAAGGCCCCGGGCGTTGCCGGGGCCTTCAGGAGGGGCCCTCCGAAGGGGGACTTCAGGTCAGCTGCGCAGGGTCCACTTCTGGTTGGTGCCGCTGTTGCAGGCCCACAGGATGAGCTTCGTGCCGTTGGCGGTGGCGCCGCCGTTGGCGTCCAGGCACAGGCCGGACTGGACGCCGGTGATGGTGCCGTTGGAGTTGACGTTCCACTGCTGGTTGGTCTGGTTGTTGCAGTCCCAGATGATCACCTGGGTGCCGTTCGTGGTGCCCTGGTTGTTGGCGTCCAGGCACTTGCTGCCGAACACCTGCAACTGCTTGCCCGAGGTGTAGGTCCACTTCTGGTTGGTGGCGCCGTTGCAGTCGTACAGCTGGGCCTGGGCGCCGTTGGTCGCCGAGGCGCCGGTGACGTCCACGCATCGGCCCGACTGGGTACCCACGATCGAGCCGCTCTGCTGGCCGGTCCCGCCGCCGTTTCCTTGCCTGACGAGCGACTTGGACTCGGCCGATCGGTTCCCCTGGGCGTCCACGACGTAGAGCCGGTACTCACCGTTCGTGGTCGGGACGGCGATGGAGGTCGCGGTCCCGCCCGCGCTGGTCATCGTGGCGCCCGCGGTGAAGGTCGTCGTGCCCGACGGGGCCAGCCAGACCGTCTTGCTCGCGTCTCCGGCGCTGCGGATCGGGATCGAGGTCACCCCGGCGGCGACGAACGTGCTGGCGGGCAGGACGTAGTCCGACTGGGAGACGCTGCTCTGCGGGATGACGTTCTTGTACGCTTCCTCCGGCCCGGAGTTCACGGCGATGCCGTAGGCCTGCGACGGCCAGACGTAGTCGGAGGACACGAGGATGTCCTGGACGGTGCTGTTCGGCAGGTTCTTGTTGGAGACCTTGTTCACCGGGCCGTAGGTCTGCGTGATGCTGAGGTCGTGCTTACGGCCGAAGTCGTCGGAGTTGATGAGCCAGGTGACGTTCTTGTCCACGCTGAGGACGTTGTCGCGGAAGGTGATGTACGCCGAGCCCTCGTCCGGGTGGAGTCCGTACTTGTGACCGGACGGGACGCCCTGCAGGTAGTTGTTGGTGATCGTGGTTCCCGGCTGGCCGCCCAGCGTGTAGATGGGGGCCGTGTCGCCGAGGCGCTGCACCGTGTCGATGATGTGGTTGTAGCTGATGTTGTTGTTCTTCGCCGTGGTGGTCGGCCGGTTCGGCGCGATGGAGCCTGACGATCCGTCGAAGTTCCACCAGCCCCAGCCGAGCGTTATGCCGGACCACGAGGTCTTCTCGATGCGGTTGTGCTGGATGGTCAGGCCGTCGGCGAAGTACGCCGAGATGGGGCTGTGCCCGTTGAACAACACGGCGCTGTCGTAGATGTAGTTGTTCTTGATCGCGATGTTCTTGGGCGCGCCTTCGACCTGGGCGGAGTACTTCTCGTGGTTGGTCGAGGTGTAGTCGCCGATGTAGACATTCTGGGGATGGCCCACGGTGATGGCCGATCCGGCGATGTCGTTGGTGTAGTTGCCGATCAACTGCGTGTTCACTACGTCGTTGACCATGTTGATCCCGTCGACGCCGGTGTGCTGCACCCGGTTGTTCTGCAGGATGAGCCCGTCGGTGTTCTCGACCTGGATGGCGCCGGGCGCCACGTCGACGTTGCGGTAGTAGTAGGCGTGGAAGTTCTGCTTGGCGTACACCTGCGCGCCGAGGTTGCCCTGCTGGGCCTGCTTGAACACCGAGCCGGCCACGTTGAACAGGTTCCAGTCGGAGTGCTGCACCGTGAGGCCGGAGATGGTGATGTTACGGGCGCGGCTGCTCGTGGAGGTGCCGGCGACCCGGAGAAGGGTGGACACGTTGTTCGGTGCCCAGACCGACGCGGTCGTCATGTCCTCCGAGCTCGCCTTGTAGTAGTACAAGGTCCGGCTGGTCTTGTCGAAGTAGAACTCGCCCGGCGTGTCCAGGAACTCGTAGGCGTTCATGACCTTGTGGGTGCCGCCGACCTGGGCGTTGCCGTTGAAGGCGCCCTGGGCGATGGCCGCTCCCGGCTGCTGGAACAGGGCTACACGGTTCGAGCCGTCGGTGGTGACCTGCCGGACTCCCACGATGGCCGTGGTCCAGGTCGTCGCGGTCTCTATTTCGATGTCGTCCTGGTTGGCGGCGATAGCGGGAAAGTCGCTCTGGCTGTACTTCGATCCGGCGCACTGCGAACCCGATTCCCACGCCCAGGACGCCTGGCCCGCCGTGATGTTGTAGGTTCCGTAGCACCCGGCCGAGTTGATCGTCTTGGAGGCCATGTACGCCCGCTTGTCGTTGACATAGAGCGCGCGCAGTTTGTTACCGCGGTTCAGCGGGGCTTTCCAGATGTTGCCGCTGTGCTGGCTCCATCCGGTCACCTGGACGCCTCCGGTGAGGACCGGCGTCTCGTTCTGGTACGCGGCGTAGATGACCCGGTAGCCGTTGGTGCCGGAGTCGGCCGGCGTGAAGTCGATCGTGCTGCTGACCGAGTAGGTGCCCCCGCGGACGTATACGTAGATGTCGCCCGTCATGTTGGCGTTCACCGTGCGGACGACGTCCCTCGCGTGCTGCAGGGTCCTGAACGGTTGCGTGATCGTTCCAGGGTCGCCGTCGTTGCCGTCCGTGGCGACGTAGTAGGTCGCCTGGGTCGCCGCGGAGGCCGCGGTACTACCTGCGAAGGTCGGCAGCAACACGGCGGCGACGAACACCGCGAGCGCTGCTAACGCCTTCCCCGTGGTGGACAGGGCTGACTTCACGCTCTGTTCCTTTCGCTGGTTCCGAGCAGATGTGTTCGCCGCGCGAGCACCCCGCCGTAGCAGAATTCATCTGGATGTGCGGTTCTCTCCGGTCGTGCGCACCGGGCGTTCGCCTCAGGCGGCTCATAGGCCCTCACGTACGCGGAAGACGGGCTCGCCGGTGCCGCAGGAGCCCTGGTCGTCCACCCCGACGCCCCGCTGACGAGGGTCACCGCCGCCCAGGGGCGAAAGGTCTCCTCATGACACGCCCCAAGAATCCGCGACGGACGTGGATTACCATCGTGTGACCCCGTAACGTATAACGTATGCCGAGTGACGTCTGGGGGTAATGTCGCATTAACCCGGGTGTCTGGCAACAGGTGAGGGAGTGGACAAAGCGCACCTTCGTCCACCCGAATGCCACGACGCCGGGTGCTCTTCCGCGCCACGGTGGATTCCCCGTGAGTCGCGGTGGCACCCCGCCCGACACGCCTACGGCGCGACCTGACGGCTCGGGATCCTGATCTGCCAGGTCATGGCCGGTGTCTTCATCGCGGCGCCGGTCGCCGGCGGCCCGGCGCGAGCCTCCACGCGGTGCCCGCGCCGCACCGGATCCCTGTCGGACCGGCCCGCGTTCCGGGCGGGACGAGGGAGAAAATCGCTGACGTCAGCGGTGGTGAACCACGTCCGCTGATGTAACTTTCAGCAACGCGAGTGATCACGTTCGACGGGGACATGCGGCAGGTGTGCGCCCGGTGTCATTCGCGGGCGGTCGCCGTGGAGGTCATGTCCGCGTACCGGGCGCCGGCGACCTTGGCCGCCAGGGGTTCGAGTACGGTGAGCTCGCCGTCGGACAGGGTCAGGGTGGCGGCTTCGACGTTCTGGCGGAGGCGGCCGGGAGAGCGCGTGCCGGGGATGGGGATGACGGTCAGACCGTGGACGCGGGAGCGCTGGTGCACCCAGGCGAGGGCGACCTGTGCGGGGGTGACGTCGCGGCGCGCGGCGATGTCGCGAACGGGTTCGAGGAGCGCGGCGTTCGCGTCGGCGTGCTCGCCGGTGAACCGTGGCATCGTCAGCCGCACGTCGCCCGCGCTCAGCCGCTGAGCCCCGGCACTAAGCCCTTGCGCGCCGGCGCTCAGCCCTTGAGCCCCGCCCCTCAGCCCTTGAGTCCCGGTGAACGACCCGGTGAGAAAGCCCCGGCCGAGGGGTGAGTAGGCGACCAGAGCCACGCCGAGCTCCGCCGCCGCCGGAACCACAGAGGTTTCGATGTCGCGGGTGAACAGCGACCATTCGGACTGCAGCGCGGCGATCGGGTGCACGCCGTGTGCCGCGCGCAGTTCGGGCCCGGTCATCTCGGACAGGCCGAGGTACCGCACCTTGCCCTCCTGCACCAGCTCGGCCATGGCGCCGACCGTGTCCTCGATGGGGACGGACGTGTCGCGGCGATGTGCGTAGTAGAGGTCGATCTGGTCGATGCCGAGGCGCTTCAGGCTCGCCTCGGCGCTCTGGCGTACGTACGCGCGGTCGCCGCGGACCCGGCTCCAGGACTTCTCGCCCGCTCGCCGGACGATGCCGAACTTGGTGGCGAGGAAGACCCGGTCGCGGTGGGCGCGGACGAACGGGCCGAGGAGACCCTCGTTGTCGCCGTCGCCGTAGAGGTCGGCGGTGTCGAACATGGTGACGCCCAGGTCAAGGGCGATCTGCAGGGTTCTCCGCGCCTCGTCGGGCGCCGTCGGTCCGTAGAACTCGCTGAAGCCCATGCAGCCGAGCCCCTGGGCCCCGACCAGCGGGCCGCCGGTGCCGAGAGGAACTGCCGGGAGGATCGAAGCAGACATTGCGGAGGTCTCCTTGAGTGGCTCCCGGCGGATGTCCTACTGCGGGGAGGCGGCGATGGAGGGGTAGAGCAGGCGGCTCATCTCCGCCCAGCGGCGGGGCAGGTCGGCGCGCCGGTTGAGGACGTCGCACAGGTGCTGCAGACCGAAGAACGCCGACACCAGGATGTAGGCGGCGGATTCGGGGTCCATGCCCTCGCGGAGCTGGCCGGCGCCGCTCGCCTTCGCCAGCAGCGTCGAGAGCGTGGAGATCCACTCGACGTAGGGCTCGGGCAGGGTCGTGTCGGACAGCGAGCGCTCGGCCTGGATCCTGGCTCCGGCCTTGACGATGTCGTCCTCGAAGAACTTGTCGGCGGCATTGGCCAGTAACGCCTGAACGGTCTCCATCGGGGGCAGTCCCATGGCATGCGCCTCGTCGATGCGTATGCGCCAACGGTTGTACAGCTCGCGCACGATCTCGGCGGCGATGTCCTGCTTGTCGCGGAAGTGGAAGTACACCGCGCCCTTGGTCATGCCGACCTGTCTGGCGATGTGGTCGATGGAGGTGTGCGGGTATCCACGGTCGGCGAACAACTCGGCCGCCGCGGCGAGGATCTGGGCCCTGGTCTGAGCGGCCCGCGCCTGCTGAGGCGCATTGCGGGGCGGCGCCTGGTGGGCGACGGTGGCTCTGGTAGTGCCATTCCTACTCACGGGCGTGATCCGTTCTGTGCGACTCCCGTCCAGCATACCGCCTTCCCGGTATGTTCTGCCTCTACCCCTAGTGTACATCGCCAGTTCATGGGCATACTCGCCCAGGCATTACAAAATATACCTTCACGGATGTATATTTTACTTGTTGGCCTTCGACCACTCTCCACCCGCGACTACGCAAGACCCTGATCAAAGGGGGTAGGAAATGAATGCTCAACTGACGGCGGAACAGGTCCGGCCGCCGACCTCCCAGCAGTCGTCGTCCCCGAACACCCGGGGCCGGGACGACATGCCTGAACCCGACCGCGGCCCGCACTTACCCGGCCCGCACTTACCCGGCCCGCACTTACCCGGCCCGCACTTACCCGGCCCGCAGTTACCCGACGCGCACTTACCCGGCCAGCGCTTCGTCTCACGCGAACTGGTCCACAAGGCCGCGGCCGAGCACGTGCTGCTCACCGACGGCGTCCGGCACGCGCCGGACACTTTCCTCATCACGGCCACGCTACCGCGCGACCACTGCCTCTACGAGCAGGACGACTGCGGCCGGATCGATCCGATGCTGCCGACCGAGGCGTTCCGGCAGGCCGCCTACTACGTCCAGCACCGCTTCTACGAGGTGCCCGAGACGCACAAGTTCATCCTCGGCGGGGTCACCCTCGACATCGGCGAAGCGACGCTGCCCACCGGCACCTCGCGGCTCCCGCTCGGCCTGCGGGTCACCTGCACCCCCACCGCCAAGTCGACCCGCCGCCGGCTGTGCATGCGGCTGGACGTCGAGCTCAGCGTGGCCGGAGAGGTCTGCGGGCGCGGCAGCCTTCTCTCCCAGGCGGTGGATCCGCGCATGTACCAGGCGATCCGCGGCCGCAAGCCGGCGCCGGCGCCGGCGCCGACCACATCCCACCCCTTCATCGGGTACCCGCTCTCCCCCGGCGAGGTCGGCCGCCGCCGCAAGGAGGACGTGCTGCTGGCCGACGACGGCGACCCCGGCGGCCGGCTGCTGCAGCTCGACCAGAGCAACACCGAGATGGTCGACCACGCCGTGGACCACGTGCAGGGCATGGTGGTGCTGGAGGCGTTCCGGCAGGCCGCGCTCGCCGCGACCAGGCCGCTCACCGGTCGCCGGGCCTCGCTCACCGGCCTGCGTGTCGAGTTCGCACGGTTCTGCGAACTCGACGCCCCGGTCCGGATCGCCGCCACGCCGCAGCCCGGCCGTCCCGGTGCGGACCGGATGGCGGTCCGCGTCCTGGCCGAGCAGGACGGCGAGGAGGTCGCCGCCGGCACGATGGAGCTCCGGCTGGGCCCTGACACCACCAGTGGACAGGACCGCCGATGACGCTGACCCCGACCTCTTCGGACCACCGTCTGGACGTGACCGAACTCGTGGACCGCGCGGCCCGGCACGCGGCCGAGGTCGACGGTTCCCGCCGGCTTCGCCGCGAGTCGGTGGCCGCGCTGGTGGAAGCGGGATTCCCCCGGCACTTCGTCCCCAGCCGGTGGGGCGGGACGGCCGGAGGCTTCGCGCCGCTGGTGGAGGCGGCGATCACGGTGGGCGAGAGCTGCCCGGCGACCGCGTGGTGCGCGACTCTGTTCGCCGCCCACGGACGAATCGCCGCCTATCTGCCCGAGCAGGCCCGGGAGGAGATATGGGGCCGGGGCCCGGACACCCTGATCGCCGCCTCCGTCATGCCGCCGTCGGGTCAGGCCACGCCCGTGCCGGGCGGCTGGCTGCTGCGGGGCGAGTGGGGCCGGGCCAGCGGGGTGGACTTCGCCGACTGGGTGCTGCTCGCCAGCACGGTGCAGGACGGCGGCGGGGAGACGGTGCGGATCTTCGCGGTCCCGGCCGGGGACTGCCTGGTCAAGGACACCTGGCGGGCCGACGGCCTGCGGGGGACGGGGACCAACACGGTGGTCCTGACCGGCACGTTCGTCCCCGGGCACCGCTCGGTCGCGTTGCCGGAACTGCTCGGTACCGGGCGCGCCGGGCAGGCGCCCTGCCACAACGTTCCCTACACGCTGGTCGCGTCGGTGATGTTCGCCGGCCCGCTGGTCGGAGCCGCCCTGGGTGCGGTGGCGGACTGCGTCTCCACCGCGGGCGCGCGCCTGCCGTCGGATCCGGACGCCCAGCAGGCGCTCGCGCGGTCCTCACCGGAGGCGTCCGCCGCCCGCCTGTTGCTCCATGAGGCCGCCGGCCGCGCCGACCGGGGCATGGTCGACGCGCGGACCGTCGCGCAGAACCGGTGCGACGCGGCGGTCGCCGCGGAGCTCTGCGTCAGCGCCGTCGACCGGCTGTTCGCCGCGCGGGGCGGCCACGGGCTGTCCGAGGATGATCCGGTGCAGCGCCGGTGGCGGGACGTCCACACCGGCGCCGGTCACGGCGCGCTGCGCCTGGCCCCGGCGGCCGACGCGTACGCGAAGGCCGTCCTCGGCTGACTAGGCCATGTCCGGGCCGCCCCGCGGCCCGGACGCCGCCTCCCACAGGTCGTCGAACCGGCGGGCGGCATCGGCGTCGTTGCGCGGAGCGGGATGAGGGATCTCGAAGAACACCGTCATCAGCAGCCGGGCGACGGCTTCGGGGGGGAACCTGCTCGTCACCCGGTTCTCCGCGTGCGCCCGGGCCACGGCGCGGGTCAGCGACAAGGAGATCCGTTCGACCAGCCCGAGGGCGCGCCGGTCCAGCTGCGGAGCCTCCACCGCGAGCCGCAGGGCGGACCTGGCCAGCGGGTCCCGGCGCAGGTGCCGGGTGAGATCGAGCATCGTCTCCCGCAGTGACAGCAGCGCCGCCGTGCCCTCCAGGCGCCGTTCCGCACGCGCGATCAGCTCGTCCCCGGCCTCCTCGATGAGGGCGGCCGCCAGCTCTTCCTTGGAGGAGAAATGACCGTACAGTGCACCTTTGGTCATACTGGTGCGTTCGACCACGTTGAGCAGCGTTGTGCCGTTGTAGCCGTGTGCGGCGAACTCCTCCGCCGCCGCGGCGAGCACAAGCGCCCGGGTCCGGACTGCGCGCTTCTGAGTCACTGCGTCCTCTCTTGGGGCAGATGAGGAGAAAAAAACCTTTGCGAAGGTATGTTTTGGGGAGCCAAAAATGAACCGGGTGCGGATTCCTCTTCGGGTGGCCTTCTTCGATGTGGACGAGACGCTGCTGACCGCCAAGAGCATGGTCGAGTTCCTGCGGTACTGGCTGGGCCGTGACGACGCGAGGTTCCGTGCCGTCGTGGCCGAGCTGGGAGCGGTGGCCGAGCGGGAGGGCAGGGCCGCCGCGAATCGCGCATACTACCGGCTTTTCGCCGGCGTATCGAGTGCGGCGTTGACGGGGGCGGGCCGTCGCTGGTACGCGCGGCACCGTCGCGAGCCGGACGCCTTCGTGGGCTCCACCGCGGCGGCGCTCGCCGGACACCGGGCGGCCGGAGACCGGGTGGTGCTGGTCTCCGGCTCGTGCCGGGCGGTGCTCGATCCTCTGCTGGCGGACGTGGGCGGCGACGATGTGCTGTGCACGGAGCTCGTCGTCGGCGGCGACGGGCGGCTGACCGGCGAGGTGGCCAGGTCGATGATCGGCCCGGCCAAGTCCGATGCCGCCACGGAGCTGCTCCTGCGTCTTGGAGCGAGCCCCGCCGACTGCTTCGCGTACGGCGACCATGCCAGCGACCTGGACCTGTTGACGGCGGTCGGCAGCCCGCGGGTCGTCGGCGGCGACCCGGTGCTGGCCTCGTGGGCGGAGAAGCACGGCTGGCCCGTGCTGCCCGCCTAGAGCAGGCCCAGGTGCCGTAAGTCCGACACGTACTTCTCGATCAGCGTCCGGGACAGATGTGGAATGTCCCCCACGGCCTCCTGGAACCGTCCGGCGGGGAACGCCGAGCCGGCCCGGGGCGTCACGGGCTCCCGCCAGGCGCGCATCAGAGGGAGGAGTGAATGCCTCCGCTGGTTGTCCGGTAGGTCTCGCAGCGCGGCCTCGAACCGTTCGCACCATTCCTGGTAGTCATCGACGCGGCGGAGGACGACTCCGGAGCCGGCCAGCCAGTCGACGACGGTGTCCAGCGAGATGCCGTCGTCGTGCGGGTTGACCACGTTGAACGTGCGGTGTCCGGCCGGGCCGGCGCCGAGGGCCGCGACCGAGGCGGCGACGAAGTCCCCGGGCAGGCCGTCGTAGTGGGCCCGCCCCGCCTCGCCGCGATAGAACGACCCGGGCGCGATTCCGGTGGCGATCAGGCTCAGCACCAGGCGGGTGAAGGTGTCGGGGACGTTGAGCTGCCCGGTGTAGCGGCGATCCGCCAGGATCATGCCCGAGCGGAACACGGTCACCGGCAGCCCGCACAGCTCGTGCGCCTCCCGGAGCAGCACCTCGCCCGCCCACTTGCTGGTGGCGTAGCCACCGGCGTGGCCACCGTCGATCGGGCGCACGGGAGCCGCCTCGCGGATGTCCCGGTCCTCGCGCAGGACGCCGGTCGCGTGCGACGCGACGGCCACCGACGACAGGAAGCTCACCGGCTTGCGCCGGGTGTTGAGGGCCAGCCGAATGACCTCGGCCGTGCCGGCGACGTTGGGGCCGAACAGCTGCCGGTACGGCAGGACGTGGTTCACCAGCGCGGCCGCGTGCACGATGAGGTCCACCGTTCCGGCCAGCCGCCGCCAGGTCCGCTCGGACAGGCCCAGGTTGGGCGCGCCGATGTCCCCGGCCAGCACCTGCAACGCGCCGTGGCCGGTCAACTCGGCGAACCGCCGCTTGAGCTCGACGTCCCCGCTGTCCAGCGACTCCTCCAGCCGCTCGCGAGCGGCCGCGTCGTCGGCGCCGCGCACCAGGCAGATCAGGGTGCCGCCGCTCGGTGCCAGCCGCCGCAGCCACTCCAGGCACAGCAGACGGCCGAGATGGCCGTTGGCCCCGGTGAGCAGCACCGTGGCGGGGGCGCCGGCCGGCAGGGGCAGTGCCGGGGCCGCGGTCAGCGTCTCCTCGTCGATGAACGCGCCGAGCGCGAGTTCGTCGGCACGCACCGCGGTGGCCTCATCGCCGTGCACGCCGGCGAAGGTGGCGCGCCGCGCGGACGGCTCACGCAGCCGCTCGATCTGGCCGGCGATGTGGTCAAGGCCGTTGGCCGGGCCGAGCAGCGTCCCGACCGGGACCTCGGCGCCGAAGATCTCCTTGAGCAGGTTGGACAGCGACAGCGCCGTCAGCGAGTCTCCGCCCATGTCGGTGAAGCGCGTCGCCGGGCCGGCCTCGCCGGCGGAGGCTCCGAGCAGCGCCCGCACGGCGCGGCGGACGGTCTCCACGACCGGGCGGCTCTCGTCGTGCCGCAGACCGCGCAGGCCGTCGATCTGCTCCTCGGCCAGCTCGGCGTAACGCCGCTCCAGCCGTTCGCCGTAGTGCTCCTTCAACCGCGGACGCAGTTGCTTGGTGGAGTCGGACAGCAGTCCGTTCTCCTGGCTGAACGGCACCGTCTCGATGAGCAGATCGCGCGGGATCTCGTACGGCTTGAGGTCGGCGCGCTTGGCGATGTGCTGCAGCGACTCGTGGATCGCCGCCTTCAGCGCCGCCTCGTCGGAGGCCTGCTCCAGCGCCTCGGGAGTGGGCACCACCACGGCGAGCAGGTACGGGCGGGAGCTGTTGCCGTACAGGAAGACCTGCCGCAGCAGCGGACTGGCCACATAGACGGCCTCCAGCTTCGACAGCGCCACGAACTCACCCTGGGAGAGCTTGAGCACGTTCTTGCGCCGGTCGACGTAGTACAGCCGGTCGGGCTCGACCTCGGCCATGATGTCGCCGGTGCGGTAGTAGCCGTCGTCGTCGAAGACCTCGGCGGTGACCTCTGGACGCCGGTAGTAGCCGGGGGTGATCAGCTTGGTCCTCACCAGCAGCTCACCCCGCGGATGCGGCGTGTCGGTGGTGAAGTACCCGAGTTCCGGCACGTCGACGAGCTTGTAGTCGAGCACGAACGCCCGCTGCACGCGGTGGTCCAGCATGACGAGTCCGGTCTCGGTGGTGCCGTAGCTGTCGAAGAACGGAACATCCAGGCAGGACTCCACGAAAGCGGCCAACTCGGGCGCGAGCGGGGCCGAACCGCAGGGCGTGTGGATGACGCGGCCGCCGAGGACCACGTCACGGAAATGGCGCCGCAGCTCCTCGGCGTTCCCGGCGCCCGGCTGGTCGAGCCGGCTCAGGTAACTCTGGTAGAGCAGTTCGCAGACGCGCGGCACCATGGCGAACTCCGTCGGCCGGATCAGCGCGAGGTCCTCCAGCAGCGTGGACAGATTGCTGTCGGCCACGAAGTACGCGGTGCCGCCCAGCGCCAGCGTCTTGACCACCAGCCGCCTGGCGACGAGGTGGCTCTGCGGCAGGAAGTTCGCGCTGATCATCGGGTGGGGCTGCTCGGGCGGCCGCCACATCAGGGACACGGTGGACTCGGGGAAGATGACGCCCTTCGGAGTGCCCGTGCTGCCAGAGGTGTAGATCAGTGCGGACAGCACCTCCCTGGTGTCGTCGACCGGCGGCGGTTGCGGCGCGGGTGGCGAGGCGCTCCCGCGCTCGATGACCTCCGACAACGGCTCCAGCGAGATCGGCGAGCCGGTCTCGGCCAGCAACCGGCGCGCCTGCGCCACGCTCTCCCTGTGCTCGGCGAGCTCAGGGCAGTGGTCGAACACGATGAGCCGGACGACGGAGGTGTCCCCGGAAAGCGCTTCGAGCACCGTGCCCAGCCGCTCGGCGCTGGTGGCGAAGACGCGCGGAGCGGTCTCTTCGACCAGGTGGCGGATGTGGGCGACCGTGGCGGTGTTGTGCAGCGGCACGGCGACCGCGCCGACCTGGCCACAGGCCAGGTCCACGGTGGTGTAGTCGGTGCCGGCGAAGCCCAGGATCGCGACGAAGTCGCCGGCGCGCAGCGGGTGCTCGGCGTGGTGGTACCAGTCGGCGGCGACGGCGCTCAGCCGGGACCACAGCTCGCCGTAGGAGACGGTGTCGAACCGGGGCGGCCGCCGCAGCTCGGTGCGTCCGGCCACGGAGACGAACTCCTTGGCGCGCTCGGCGAGCGCGGGCCGGTCGGCGTACGCCGTCAAGGTCCGCTTCACGATCTCCGGCAGCCGCAGGCCGGGCTCGGCGGTGCTGTCGAAGACCTCTTTCAGCGGCATCTGGCCCGCGAGCTCCGGATCGGCCGCCAGCATCTCGACGCGCCGGGTGCGATTGGCCTCGAGCCGGGCGCGGGTGGTGTCGGCTCGCGAGTCGTTCCCCATGGTTACCCCCTCAGGCGACCGGGACCTTCTGGATGTGCGCGCGGCCGGCGTGGCAGCGGGCGTCGTGTGCAACCGGGGAGGCTCCTCGCTTGCACAGGCTGAAACATACCGTACCAAAGGTATGATCATGAGCCAGTTTCGTCCATTGTCCCAGGTAGAAAGCTTTCACCGAAAAATACCTTGTGTAAGGTATGGTTTTAGGTAAGAGTGCTCTCGAAGGGCACGACAGGCTTCGCCGATGACGAGGAGCGCCAACGTGGTGAGCGGGGATGTGATCACAAGCGAACGAGAGACGGGCGTCGGCCCCGAGGTCGGCTGGATCTCGATCACCGAGCTCGTCCTTTCCGACTCACCCCGATCCGCGGGTGAGGACGCCGAGCACGCGCGGGCTCTCGCCGAGGTGGACTCACAGGCGGAACTGCCGCCGATCGTCGTCCAGCGCGGCACCAACCGGGTCGTCGACGGGATGCACCGGGTGCGCGCCGCGCAGATGCGCGGAGAGCGGGAGATCCAGGCCCGCTTCTTCGACGGCGACGACGCCGGCGCCTTCGTGCTGGCGGTGCGGCTGAACGTTCAGCACGGGCTGCCGCTCTCGCTCGCCGACCGCAAGTCGGCCGCCCGGCGCATCCTGCGCGAGCACCCGGGCTGGTCCAACCGGGCGGTGGCCTCGGTCGCGGGGCTCTCCCCCAAGACCGTCGGCGCGTTGCGCGAGCAGTGCGGAGCGCCGGTGGCCGAGGTCAGGATCGGCCGGGACGGCCGGGTGCGCCCGGTCAGCGCGGCCTCCGGGCGCGAGCGCGCCAGGCAGATCCTGCTGCGCGACCCCACCTCCTCGCTGCGCACGGTGAGCGCCGCCGCCGGGGTGTCCCCCGGCACCGTGCGGGCCGTCCGGATGCAGATGACCGGGCAGGCCACCGCGGTGCTCCCCGAGCAGCGGGCCGCGTCGCCCAGGCACAACCCCGATCCACGGCGCGTCAGGGGCGCGGCTCCGCAGGGCGCCGGGCTGGACCGGACGGGCGCGATGCTGCGCGCGCTCCGCTCCGACCCGTCGCTGCGGTTCACCGAGTCCGGCCGGCTGCTGCTGAGCGTTCTGGCGGTGGCCGCCATGGACGGGCACACGCGGGAACGTCTCGTCGACGACCTGCCGGACCACTGCGTGGAATTCGTCGCCGCGCTCGCCGAGGCGAGCGGCCAGGCCTGGCGGGAACTCGCCGAACGCCTGGCGGAGCGACGGTGCGCGGCCGCCGATTCCGAATAGTTCCCGATCTGGAAATGGGGTGTTGACAGATGGCAGAAGCGTACGGCTGGTCCGGGAAGAATCTGCGTACCCAGCGGATTCTGCACTCGGCGTCCGGGACGACGTTCCTGGTCCCGCTCGATCATTCGCTGGCGGACGGCCCGGTGTCGAGCGCCGCCGATTTCGCCGGGCTGGTGGCGGCGATGGCCGCGAACGACGTGGACGGGATCATCGTCCACAAGGGGCGGGTCCGTTTCCTTCCCACCCGGCGGCTCGGCCGGCTGGCGCTGGTCGTGCACCTCAGCGGCAGCACCAGGCACGCGCCGGACGCCGACGCCAAGACCCTGGTCGGCGCCGTGGCCGAGGCCGTGGCGCTCGGCGCGGACGGGGTCAGCGTGCACATCAACCTCGGGTCGAGCAACGAGGCAGAGCAACTGGCCGACTTCGGCGGGGTCTCCGACCAGTGCGCCCGCTGGGGCGTCCCGCTACTCGCGATGATCTACCCGCGCGGCCCGCGCATCGCCGACCCGGCCGATCCGGCGCTGCTGGCGCACGCGGCGAACATCGCCGCCGACCTCGGCGCCGACATCGTGAAACTCCCGTTCACCGGCTCGCCCGACACGATGCGCGACGTCGTGCGGGCCAGCCCGATTCCGGTGGTGACCGCCGGCGGCGGCGTCATCGGGGACACCGGCAAGTTCCTCGACCAGATCGACTCAACGATGGAGTCCGGCGTGCTCGGAGTCGCGGTCGGGCGCAACATCTTCCGCGCCGCCGACCCCGGCCGGCTGGCCCGGTCGGTCGCCCAGCGCGTCCACGCCCGGCTCGGCTCCCGCAACCCCCTGACCGCCCTGGACCTGGCCCTGGCCGGCACGACCGTTGCCTGACGAAACTCAACTCACGACCGAAGGTGCGAACATGAAATCCGCATGGATCGATCTGCGCGGCCTGACCGCCGAACTCGCCACCGCCGTCATCGAAGAGAGCACTCACCTCGGCATCGGCGCCGTCGTGCTGGACGACCCCGAGCTCGCCGCGAAGGTCCCGCCGACCCTGGAGAAGGCCGCCGTCGTCACCGGCGAGACCCCCACCACCCTGATCGACCAGCTCGTCGACGTGGTCGACATCCTGATCGCCGACCACGGCATCGCCGAGAAGTTCGAGGGCGTCCGGCCCGGCCTGCGCAACGGCGTCCTGGTCAAGGTGCTGGGTGAGGAGACGCTGCAGCTCGCCTGCAAGATAGCGAACGAGTCGGAGCTGACCCTGGTCGAGTTCCGCCAGGACCCGAGCAAGATCCCGCTGGAGATCCTGCTGGCCGCCGCCGACAAGGCCAAGGGCCAGATCGTCACCGTCGTCGAGGACGTCGAGGACGCGATGGTCACCATCGGCGTCCTGGAGCGCGGCTCCGACGCGGTGCTGCTCGCCCCGCGGCGGGTCGGCGACGCCTCCGACCTGGTGCGCGTGTGCCAGGGCGAGGCCGAGACGCTGCAGCTCGAGCCGCTGGAGATCGTCAAGCTCACGCACCTGGGCCTCGGCGACCGGGTGTGCGTGGACACCTGCTCCCACATGCAGCCCAACGAGGGCATCCTGGTCGGCTCGTACTCGACCGGCCTGATGCTGGTCAGCAGCGAGACCCACCCGCTGCCGTACATGCCGACCCGCCCGTTCCGGGTGAACGCCGCCGCTCTCAGCTCCTACACCCTGACGCCCGGCAACCGCACCCGCTACCTGTCCGAGCTGCGCTGCGGCTCGGAGATCCTGGCCGTCAACACCGACGGCGGCGTGCGCCGGGTGATCGTGTGCCGGATCAAGATGGAGACCCGGCCGATGCTGCAGATCGAGGCACGCACCGCCGGTGGCGACGTGGTGAACATGGTCGGCCAGGACGACTGGCACGTGCGGGCGCTCGGCGCCGGCGGCAGCGTCCACAACTTCACCGAGCTGCGCCCCGGCGACCACATTCTCGGGCACACCATGACCGACCAGCGGCACGTCGGATACGCGATCCGTGAGTTCCTGCACGAGCAGTGAAGGCTCGAGCCGGCTCCGCTCTGAAGGAGAGTGCGCGAGATGGCGCTGATTGTGCAAAAGTACGGCGGAACCTCGGTCGCCACGCCCGAGAAGGTCATCGAGGCGGCGCGGCAGATCCTGGCGGCGCGGGCGGACGGACACCAGGTCGTCGCCGTCGTGTCCGCCATGGGCGGAACCACCGACAGGCTGCTCCACCTGGCTTCCTCGGTGTCCGACCAGCCGGATCCCGTCCAGCTCGACGCCCTGCTCAGCACGGGCGAGGCCGTGTCCGCCGCGCTGCTGTCGATGGCGCTGAACCGCCACGGCGCCGCGAGCAGGTCGTTCAGCGGCGCCGAGGCGGGCATCCTCACCGATGACCGCCACGGCCGGGCGACGATCCAGCAGGTGGATCCGCGCCGGCTCATGGAGGACCTCCGCAGGGGGGCGATCCCGGTCGTCGCGGGCTTCCAGGGCGAGGCGGGCGTCGCGGGACCCTGCACGACTCTGGGGCGCGGCGGCTCCGACACCACCGGCGTCGCCCTGGCCGCGGCGCTCGGCGCCGACCACTGCGAGATCGTCACCGATGTCGCGGGGGTCTACACCGCCGACCCGAGGAAGGTCACCGGCGCCCGGCGCCACACCACCCTGCTGTACGAGGAGATGGCCGAGCTCGCGGTGAGCGGGGCCAAGGTGCTCGCCGCGGACTCCGTGGACTACGCGCGGACCCACGGCGTCGACCTGAAGGTGCGCTCCAACCTCACCGCCTGCGGCCCGGAGACCTGGGTCGGATACCGCCGCCGCTGCACGGCGATGGCGGCCTCCGGCGGCGGCTCCTGGAGGCCCGCCGGGCTCGGCGAGGTCCCCGCGATCGCCGGGGTGGCCACCAGGACCGGTCTCGTGCGCTGCGTGCTGCGCCGGATCGCCGCCGATCACGCGGTGCGGATCCTGCGCGGACTCGCCGAACGCGAGCTGGAGGTCGAACTGCGCCGCTACGGCAACCTCGGGACCGAGGACGCCGGCGACCTCGCGATCACGCTGCCCGCGGAGAGCGTGGAGGAGGCGCGCGCGCTGCTGGCCGAGGCCGACCGGGGAGCCCGCCTGGACGAGGTGCACTGGACCTCGAACCTGGCGCGGCTGTCGGTCGTCGGCCTCGGGATAGGCCAGCTTCCCGGCTCGCCGCTGCGACTGCTCGAAGCACTGCGGTCGGTCGGCGCCGCGCGCACCGATCTGCTCGTCACCTCCAACAAGCTCAGCGTGCTGACCGGAGAGAGCGGCCTGGCCGAGGCGACCCAGAGCGTGCACGACACCTTCGTCCACGAACCCGCGGCGCACCGGTTGCCCACCCCTGACCTGTGGGCCACCGATCACAAGGAGCTGGGCGCCAGCGTGCCCGCGCTGGCGGCGGCCGACTGAACCGCGACCCATCACCGTGCCGGCCGGCCCGAAGCCGGCCGGCGCGGTGCCCGCCGGATGAGAAGCCACAAGGGGAGCGACCCCGATGACCAAGCCGACGTTCGATCCCACATCTGACAGCCAACTAGCCGACCCGTACCCGACGTACACGCGCATGCGCGACCAGTGCCCGGTGTTCCACGACGAGAAGACCGGCCTTTTCGTCGTCACACGGCACGAGGACGTCGTCCACGTGGCCCACGATCCGCGGACCTACTCCTCGGAGAGCGCGGTGAAGGCGACCACGGGACCGGAGGCCGACGAGGTCAAGCAGATCCTGGCCGAAGGCTGGTCGCTCACGCCCAACCTCACCGAGAGCGACGGCGAGGAGCACACCCGGCTGCGCACGGCGGTGAACCGGGTCTTCACGCCGCGGCGGGTGGCCGAGCTCGAACCCTTCATCACGGCGACCGGCGAAGAGCTGATCGACCGGTTCGCCACCACCGGTTCGACCGACATCATCGAGAACTACGCCTGGCCGCTGCCGCTGTCGGTCATGGCGCGCATCCTCGGCGTACCGGCCGGCGACGTGCCGCTGCTGCGGCAGTGGAGCCACAGCTGGCTGAAGCTGTCGGTCGGCGGCGGCGAGGTGGCGGAACGGGCCGAGTGCGCCCGCGACGTCATCGCCATGCAGAACTACGTGATGGCGATGCTGCTGGACCCGGGGCCGGCCGGCGACGGGCTCATCGCCTCGCTCGCGGCCGACCACGACGAGAACGACCTGGACGACGTCGAGCTCATGCGCATCGTGATGAACCTGATCATCGCGGGGCACGTCACGGTCACCCGGTCCATCGGCAACGGCCTGGTGAGCCTGCTGGAGAATCCGGACCAGCTCGCGGCGTTGCGCGAGGGTGAGGTGCCGCCCGAGGCGATGGTCGA
Source organism: Sphaerisporangium sp. NPDC005289 (assembly GCF_040607455.1). Taxonomy (NCBI): domain Bacteria; kingdom Bacillati; phylum Actinomycetota; class Actinomycetes; order Streptosporangiales; family Streptosporangiaceae; genus Sphaerisporangium; species Sphaerisporangium sp. NPDC005289. The sequence goes on along the minus strand of NZ_JBEXGS010000013.1, from coordinate 199,908 downwards.
GGAGATCCTGCGTTTCGAGTCCCCGGTCCAGGGGCTGTTCCGCACCGTCACCGCCGAGACCGAGCTCGCCGGCACCCGGCTGCGGCCCGGCGACCGCGTGATGGTGCACTTCGGCGCCGCCAACCGGGACGAGCGCGCACTCGCCGACCCCGCCGCCTTCGACATCAGGCCGAGGACCGGCCGCAAGATGCTGGCCTTCGGCCGCGGCATCCACACCTGCCTTGGAGCCGGGCTGGCCCGCCTCCAGTTGCGCATCGCCATTCCGCTGCTGTTCGACCGCCTGCCCGGACTGCGTCTGGGTCCCGCGGCCGCGCGCGGCCGCGAGCGGCTGCTGATCGCGCGCGGGTTCGACGAGCTCCACCTGCAATGGGACGTTTCACGAGTACAGGAGGCAAGACAGTGACTACGCAGGAACAGCAAGTCGCACCTGTGGCGGTCGAGAGGAACGCCGCGCTGGTCGGGACCCCGCTTCTGCTGGTGGGCGTCGCCCTGGCGGCGGCGAACCTGCGTCCCGCCATCACCAGCATCGGCCCGCTGCTGGAGGAGGTGCGCAGGTCGCTCGGCGCCTCCCTGCTCTGGGCGAGCGTGCTGACCGCCCTGCCCACCCTCTGCTTCGGCATCGCCGCCGCGGCGGCGCCGCTGGCGGCCCGCAAGCTCGGCCTGGCCCGTGCGGTCGGCGCCGGTCTGGTCGTGCTCACCGCCGGGCTGTTGCTGCGGGTCGTGGGCGGCCCGTGGGTGATGCTGGCCGGCACGTTCGTGGCGGCGGCCGGCATCGCCCTCGGCAACGTGCTCATCCCGGTCGTCGTCAAGCAGGCCTTTCCGCATCGGATTCCGCTGCTGACCACGGTCTACACCGTGGCCCTGATGGTCGGCGGCGGCGCGGGCGCCGCGGCGACCCCGTGGATGCAGGACCAGCTCGGCGGCTGGCGGGTCACCCTGGCCGCCTGGTCGCTGCTGTCCATCGGCGCGCTGCTGGTCTGGGTCGCCGGGACGCGCCGCACCGAGCAGGGCGGCGCGACCGCGGCCCTGCCGCAGGAGCGCAAGCTGCTGCTGCGCAGCCCGCTCGCCTGGCTGATCACCGGGTTCTTCGGACTGCAGGCGGCGGGCTCCTACGTCCTGATGGGCTGGGCCCCGGCCGTGTACACCGGCGCGGGCATCGGCAAGAACGAGTCGGGTCTGCTGCTGGCTCTGCTGGTCGTGGCGGCCCTGCCCGTCACGATGGTGGTCGTGCCCATGGCGATGCGCAGCCGCAGCCAGTCCTGGTGGATCGCCGGCCTCGTGGGCCTGGAGATCGCCGGCACGATCGGCATGCTCGTCGCGCCGACGACGATGCCGTGGCTGTGGTCGCTGCTGTGGGGAGCGGGCATGGGCGTGTTCCCGATCGCGCTCGGCCTGTTCGCGCTGCGCACCCGCACCGCGGCCGACACCGCCGGGATCTCCGCCATGGCGCAGGGCTTCGGCTACCTGATCGCCATCGGGGGCCCGTTCCTGTTCGGCATGCTGCACGGCAGCACGGGCGGCTGGGCCGTGCCGATGGTCATGCTCGCCGTGGTCTTCGCCGTGGACCTGGTGCTGGGGTTCATCGTCGGCCGGCCCCGGTACGTGTAGGACCGCGACGAGGGAGGAGCGATCATGACCTACGACGTCATCGTGATCGGCGGCGGTTCCGCCGGCTGCGTGCTGGCCAACCGGTTGAGCGCGAACCCGCGGCTGTCGGTTCTGCTCCTTGAGGCCGGGCCCGACTTCGCGACCACCGAGGAGCTGCCGGCGGACGTCGCCGACGCGACGTACGCACCGTACTCCTACGACTGGGGTTACCGATCGGTTCCGGACGAGTTCGGCAACCGGGTGCCGGTCCCCCGGGGCCGGATCATCGGCGGCTCCTCCTCCGTCAACGTCTGTGTGGCGATGCGCGCCCGGCCGTCCGACCATGACGCGTGGGCGTCCCTGGCCGGGCCCGCGTGGGGCTACCCGGAGATGCTCCCCTTCTACAAGGAGATGGAGCACTACCCCTACGGCGAGGAGAAGTTCCACGGCCTCGACGGGCCGTACCGCATCACCCAGAGCACGGCGGCCGACCTCGGTCCGCACGTCGCGGCGATGAGCGAGGCGTGCGGACGGCTCGGGTACCCGATGGTCGACGACTTCAACGCGCCGGGCGCGCCGGGCTTCGCGCACACCCCGCTCAGCGCGGCCGACGGCGTGCGGCTGAGCACGGCCATCGGCTACCTCAACCCGGTGCGCCACCGGCCGAACCTCACGGTGCGCGGTGACGTGCTGGTCGACCGGGTGCTGTTCCGGGGCGACCGGGCCCGCGGGGTCCGGCTCGCCTCGGGCGAGGAGATCGGCGCCGGGCACGTCGTGCTCAGCGCCGGCGCCTACAACACCCCGGTCATCGCCATGCGGTCCGGCATCGGAGACCGCGCCGAGCTCGCCTCGCACGGAATCGAGGTGGTGGCCGAGCTCCCGGGCGTGGGGCGCGGCCTCACCGAACACCCCGCCTTCTGGAACATCCACGTCGCCAGGCCGCCGCAGGAGGGGGCGCGGCAGATGTTCGGCAGCGTGCTCAGCGTCGCCACGGGACCGGGCGAGCCGGACTACGACGTGCAGATCCTGCCCTCCGCGGCGGTGCCGACCGAGAGCCTGCCCGCCATGATCGTTCCGCCGGTCGAGAACCACCCGACCGGCTGGGACATGGTCTTCTTCGTCTCCTGCGTCCAGCCCCGTTCGCGGGGCACCGTCCGGCTCGCCTCACGCGACCCGCAGGACGCGCCGGTCATCGACCTCGGGCTCTACACGGTCGCCGACGACGCCGAACGGGTCGCCGACGCGGTGCGCCTCGCCCGCACGATCGCCCGCACCCGGCCGCTCGCCGACCTGCTGGTGGAGGAGCGGGTGCCGGGTCCGGGCGTGAGCGACCAGGAGCTCGCGGAGGCGATACGCCGCGCGCCGGCGCACTACAACCACGGCAGCTCCACGATGCGGATGGGCTCGCACCGTGCTCCCGGCTCCGTCGTGGACACCAACGGCGCCGTGTACGGCGTCGAGGGACTCACCGTCGCGGACGCCTCGGTGTTCCCGGCGATGCCGCGCGTGGCCACCAACGTTCCGACCATCGTGATCGCCGAGCGGATCGCCTCGGTGCTGAAAGAGATGATGACATGACCACGACGTTCGACACCGCTCAGTTCGACACGGCCCAGCTCCTGCGCACGCGCTGGTCCTCGCAGGACGAGGCCGACCGGTTCACCGTGCACGACCCGGCGACCGGCAGGCCGCTCGCGGTCGTCCAGGGCGCCGGCGCCGAGGAGGTGGACCAGGCGGTCCGCGCCGCGTACGAGGCGCACTTCGCGTGGAAGGCCCGCACGCCGCGCGAACGCGGCAAGTGGCTGTGGAAGGTCGCCCAGGCCATCCGCGAGAACGCCGACGAGATCGCGGCGCTGGAGTCCAGCGACAACGGCAAGCCCTTCACCCAGGCGCGCAACTTCGACCTCGAAGGCGCGCCCACCATCTTCGAGATGTTCGCCGGCCTCTGCGAGGCGATCCCGAGCCAGGCGCGCGACTCGGGCAGCATGCTCGACATCACACTGCGCGAGCCCTTCGGCGTCATCGGCGCGATCATCCCGTTCAACTGGCCCCCGCTGCACACCGCCGGCAAGCTCGCCCCCGCGCTCGCGGCCGGCAACGCCGTGGTCATCAAGCCGCCGGAGCAGGCTCCGCTGTCGGTGATGCGGGTCGCCGAGATCGCCCAGTCCATTCTCCCCGACGACGTCGTGCACATCGTGCCCGGCACCGGCGCGGTCGGGGCGCGGCTCGCCGGGCACAAGCTCGTGGGCAAGGTCTCCTTCACCGGCGCGCCCGCCACCGGGCAGGCGGTGATCCGGACGGCCGCGGAGAACCTGACGCCGACCCTGCTGGAGCTCGGCGGCAAGAACGCCCTGGTGATCTTCGAGGACGCCGACCTCGACTCGGCCGTGCCGTGGGCGGTGGAGGGCGGCTACTTCAACCAGGGCGAGGCCTGCACCGCCGCCTCGCGCGTGCTGGTCCACGTCGACCGCTACGAGGAGGTCGTCCGCCGGCTCGCGGCCGCCGTCAAGCGGCTGAAGGTCGGCAACGGCGCGGACGCGGACACCCACGTCGGGCCGCTGGTCACCCCCGAGCAGCGGCAGCGCGTGCAGGAGTACCTCGAACTCGGCGTCCGCGAGGGCGCCACGATCGCGGCCCAGGCGGCGACGCCCACCGACCCCGAGCTGGCGGAGGGCTACTTCGTCCCGCCCACGCTGTTCACCGGCGTCACCCCGGACATGCGCATCGCCACGGAGGAGATCTTCGGCCCGGTCGTGTGCGTGATCCCCTTCCGTGACGAGGCCGAGGCGGTCCGCATCGCCAACGGCACCGAGTTCGGCCTGGTCGCCGGGGTGTTCACCCGCGACACCGAGCGCGCCATGCGCTTCAGCCGCGACCTGCGCGTCGGCATCGTCTTCGTCAACCACTACAACCGCTCGTTCACCGGCACCCCCTTCGGCGGCGTGGGCGCCAGCGGATACGGCCGCGAGCACGCCATCGAGACGCTGCAGGAATACAGCTACGCCCGCAGCCTGCGCCTGCCTTCCGGCCGCGGCGAGATCCCGCGCTGGGCGCCGTCGGTCGAGGTCGTCACCGGAGACCGAACCGACACGCGGTCCTGATGTCGCCGCTTGAGAAGGGATGAACGGATGGGAACGCAGTTCGCCGAGACGGTGGTCGTGGGCGGCGGCCAGCAGGGGTGCTCGGTCGCGGGCGCGCTCGCCCGGCTGGGCTACCAGGCGCTGGTGGTCGAGCGCGGCGAGATCGGCCAGGCGTGGGCCAACGAGCGCTGGGACAGCCTGCGCGTCAACACCCCGAACCGGACCGTCTCCTTCCCCGACTGGGCCTACGACGGTGACGACCCCGAGGGCTACATGCCGGCCCGTGAGGTGGCAGAACGGCTCCGGGGCTACGTGGCCGCGATGGGCGTCGCGGTCCGCGAGCACACCAGCGTCCAGCTGGTCGAGTCCCCGATCGGCGACGCGGCCCACGAGGGCGCGCGCTTCCGCGTCCACCTGGACGACGGGGACGTCGTCGAGGCCCGCAACGTCGTCGCGGCGCTCGGCGGGTACTCCTCGCCGCGCATACCGGAGGTGGCCGCGGGCGTGGACTCCTCGGTCACGCAGCTGCACACGCGGTACTACCGCAACCCGGAGTCCCTGCCGAGCGGCGCCGTTCTCATCGTCGGCGCGGGCAACAGCGGCCAGCAGATCGCGGACGACCTCCGCGACGCCGGCCGGGAGGTGTTCCTCGCGGTCGGCGGGCACAAGACCGCGCCCCGGCGCTACCGCGGCGCGCAGATCCTCGACTGGCTGCAGTTGCTGCTGCCGGAGGGCAACCTGGAGACCGCCTCGGGCGGGCGCGGCGACTCCCCCGTGCTGCCGGGTGTGTCGGTGCTCAGCGGGAAGGACGGCGGCCAGGACCTGAGCCTGCCCATCCTGGCCGCGAAGGGCGTCACGCTCGTCGGCTCGGTACGCGGCGCGTCTGGCGGCCTGCTGTGGCTCGCCGACAACGTCCGCGCCGTGGCCAGGGAGGCCGCCCGCAAGCAGAGCGAGCTGCTGAAGGCCATCGACGCGGCGATCGAGCAGCACGGGCTGGTCGTCCCCGCCGCGGACCCCGTCCCCGAGTACGACCCCTCGCTCATCGAGGACTACGGCACGACGCTCGATCTGGTCGCCAACGGCATCACGACGATCATCTGGGCCACGGGTTTCGTACCGGACTACGGCATTCTGCCCGCCACGGCGCTCGACGAGGCCGGCATGCCGGTGCAGCGCAGGGGCCTCGGCGCCCTGCCCGGCCTGTACTACGCCGGGCTGCCCGAGGCCGGGTCGGTGATGCCGCTGCTCATCGCCGCCACGCGCAACCAGGCCGAACGCGTCGCGCGGCACATCCAGATGGACAACACCTTGCGCCACCGCTCGCCCCTGGCGATCGGCGGTCTGTGGACCTGAGCCTGCGGGCACGACGTGGCGGGTGAACGAGGCGGCGATCAACCAGATCGCCGCCTCGTTCGCGTCCCGGCCACCGAACGGCCCGCGTTCCGGCGCCGAGCCCCTCCAGCACATCGCCGGGAGTGCAGAGCCGCACCTGGTACACGTACGTGGTCACGGCAGGTGACCTGCCGCCGTGACGCGTGCTGACGCCGTCACCAAGGGCCGTCTGATACGGGCCGACCGGCCGTCGACGTGAGGGGCCAGGTAAGCGGCCGATCGTGTCAGGTTCGTGTCAAGCCGCGGGCGTCATCCTGTCCAGGACAGCGGCCGCCACTCAAGCACCGGGCGGTGCGCACGATACCGAGTCGCACATGGGATGGCCCATGACGGAAGGGAGATCACAAATGAGGAAAATGCTCCGCGGTCTACGACGGTTCCGCCGGTCGTTGACCGTGACCGCCGTGATGGCGGCGGTCAGTATCGGCCTCATCGCTCCGGCCAGTGCCCAAACCGTAACCTGCAACGTCGGCACCTCGAGTTGCACCACCCAGACCATCCCGGCCAACAGTGGGCACTGGATCAAGTGGTCCGTGGAGAACGCGCTTTGGGACGACTCTGATTACGTCATCTACGATGCGGACAACGGTGCCATCGTCGGGCAGGGGTATATCGGGACGGGCAAGAGTCGCGGCGGCACGATCAACGGGCTCTACGGTCGTTACTACCTGAAGGTCTACAACAGCTCGTGGGATACGATCGGGGTCCTTTGGAACGCGTAGTCTGCCCTCCGCTCACCATGCGGAGGTTACGGGCTCCCGGCGACGGTCGTCCGCGCGGGCGGGCGCGGGCATGACGGGGCCGCCGGAGGCGGCGGGGCGCCTCCGGCGGCCGGAGTTCGTGCGGTCACGCGGGGTGGGGGACGACCTCCAGGCCCACGGGGCCGTTGATGAGGAAGGAGGTCAGGCGGGCGGGCTGGTGTCCGGGGCGGGCGAGGGCGAGATCGGGCAGTTCCGCGAACAGCGTGGTCAGGGCGATCTCCGCCTCCAGGCGGGCGAGGTGCGCGCCCAGGCAGAAGTGGGGACCGTGGCCGAAGGCGAGGTGTTCCTTGCTGGCCCGGGTGGGGTCGAAGCTCTCCGGGCACCGCGGGTGCACCTGCGGGTCGCGTCCGGCGGCGGCGAACCCGATGGTGATCGCGTCGCCCTTGCGGATGACGACGCCCTCACCGAGGTCGATGTCCTCCAGGGCGCACCGCATGGGCATGTGCATGACCGGGCCCTCGAAACGCAGCGTCTCCTCGATGACGTCCTGCCAGGCGATGGCGCCCTCGTTGATCCGGGTGAGGTACTCGGGGTGGGTGAGCAGGGCCTGGACGGCGCTGGTGATGAGGTTGACGGTGGTCTCGTACCCCGCGCCGATCATGAGGAAGAGCGTGCCGAGCAGCTCGGCCTCCGACATCGGCTCGTCCCCGGGCTCGGCCGGCAGCAGCAGGTCGCTGGTCAGGTCGGCGGCCGGGTTCTCCCTCTTGTACCGCAGCAGCTCGCCGAGCCGCTCGTACAGCGTGTTGCCGGCGGCCATCGCCTCCTCTGGGCCGAGAGAGGAGTCCAGGACCCGGTCGATCCCGGTGCCGACCTTCCTGCGCAGGTGCTCGGGGACGCCGAACAGGTCGCAGATGACGGTGATGGTCAGCGGCAGCGCCAGGTCCCGGCGCACGTCGGCGACGGCGCCGGGCGGCAGGGCGGCCAGCTCCTTGACCAGGCGGTCCGCGGTCGCCTTGACCTGCGGGCGCATCCGTTCGACCTGCTTCGGCGAGAACGAGGGGGCGACGCGGCGCCGGGACCTGCGGTGCTCCTCGCCGTAGAAGTTGAAGAAGCTGTGCTGCAGGGCGAGGGGAGCGAGCGGCCAGCCCTCGGGCATGTCGGCCAGGCCGGGCCAGTGCCGGCGCGAGTCGCGCGAGACGCGCGGGTCGTTGGTCAGCTTCTGGATGACGCTGTGCCGGGTGACCGCCCAGGCGCGGACGGGCCCGGGAAGCTCCACCAGCACCGCCGGTCCCTCGGCGCGTAACGCGGCGGCCTCGGCGTGGACCGAGGCGCCCGTGGGATCGAGAACGGGACATTTGGGAACGGACAAGGACGTCATGCGGTACTCCCTCACTGGAGATTGCACGGAGACTTCCACCGGTTCGCCTGAGGCTTCGCGCCGGCTAGCTTCCGGCGGTGGTGATGACGGGGGACGTGGCGGTCGCCGTCGGAGCGGCGGCGCGCGGTGCGGCCGTGCCGTCGGCGTGCTGTACGGGCATGCCGCCGGCGTGCTTCGCGGGCGTGCCGTCGTCGGAGCGTTCGCGCAGGAACGCCGAGGCGGCCAGAGCGATCACGCCGGCGGCCGCCATGTAGACGGCGATCGGCGTCCAGCTGTGGAACCTGTCGAGCAGCGACGTGGCGACGATCGGGCCGACGGCGCCGCCGAGCAGACCGCCCACGTTGTAACTGATGGACATCCCGGAGTACCGCACGGCCGTGGGGAACAGCCGCGGGCAGAACGCCCCCTGCACGCCGTAGTTCGCGGCGAACCCGGCGAACAGCAGCAGGAAACCCAGAGCCATCAGAGGGAACGACCCGGTGCCCAGCAACGAGAACCAGGCGAACGGCGCCACCGTCATGGCGGCGATGCCGCCGACGAAGACCGCCTTGCGGCTGTACCGATCGCCCAGCCAGCCGAAGAACGGCATGGCGACGATCAGGAAGACGCAGGATCCGACGAGCAGCAGCAGCATGACGGACCGGCCCACGCCGATGGTCGCACCGTATTTGAGGGAGAACACCGACCCGAGGTAGAACACCAGGAACGTGGGAAGCGCCGACAGCGACGCGCCCAGGGTCGTCAGGCCGTACCGCGACAGGACCTCCAGCGCCGGCCTCTTCCTGACCGCGCCTTCGGCCTTGGACCGCTGGAATTCGGGAGTCTCCCCCAGCCGCAGCAGGACGTGGAGGGCGACGCCCACCAGCACGGCGCTGAAGACGAACGGCAGCCGCCACCCCCACGCCAGAATCTGCCGCTCCGGCAGCGCGGTGACCAGGAGCAGGACGCCGTTGGCCAGCAGCAGTCCCCAGGCGTTGCCGGTGCCGACGACGGCGGTGAGGAAACCCCGCCTGTTCGGCTTGGCGCTCTCCAGCGCCATCAGGAACCCGCCGCTCGACTCGCCGCCGAGCGAGCATCCCTGGATGAACCGCAGGATCGTCAGCAATATCGGGGCGGCGACGCCGATCGTGCCGTAGGTGGGGAGCAGGCCGATCGTCACCGTCGCGCCGCCCATCACGGCGAGAGTGGTGATCAGCGTCGCCTTGCGGCCGGCCCGGTCGCCGAAGTGCCCGAACAGGAAGGCGCCGAGCGGTCTTCCCGCGAAGGCGACCGCGAACGTCGACAGCGACAACAGGGTGCCGGTGGTGGGGTCGAACGAGGGGAAGAAGAGCTTGTTGAAGTACAGGGAGGAGAACGAACCGTAGATGAGGAACTCGTAGAACTCGATGCTGTTCCCGATGAGGCTGCTCACTACGGCTCGTCTGCGCTGACCCCTGCTCATGGTGACGGCAGTCATTTCGTCTCCGAGGAGTGGTAGGCCCGGGCGGGCGGGCCGCGCGGGGGGATGTCCGCCGGTCGCGCGACCCGCTCATGTCGCCAGGGGGCTAGTTCTGGAAGTCTTCCTCCCACCATTCCTGCGCCGACCGCGAGAGCCGCTGCTCCTCCCGCTTGCGCAGTTCGGTGCGCTGGGTCTTGCCGGAGATGGTCTTGGGCAGTTCGGCGAACTCGACGCGGCGGACGCGCTTGTAGGAGGCCAGGTGCTCGCGGGAGTGCGCGAGGATGAGCTGTGCGGTCTCGGCCTCCGGCAGGTAGCCGGAGGCGAGCGCCACGTAGGCCTTGGGCACGGCCAGCCGCAGCGGCTCGGGCGAGGGCACCACGGCGGCCTCGGCGACGGCCGGGTGTTGCAGCAGCACGCTCTCCAGCTCGAAGGGGGAGATCCGGTAGTCGGAGGCCTTGAAGACGTCGTCGCCCCGCCCCACGTACCGGAACAGGCCGTCGGCGTCACGGGTGGCGATGTCGCCCGTCCGGTAGTGGCCGCCGCGCATGCAGCGCGCGGTGGCCTCGGAGTCGCCCACGTACCCGCCCATCAGGCCGAGCGGCCGGTCGGCCAGCGGCAGGCAGATCTCGCCCTCCGCGGAGACGTCCCGGACGGGGGCGCCGGTGTGCGGGTCCAGCAGCGCCACCTCGTAGCCGGGCAGCGCCCAGCCCAGTGCCCCCTCGACGCTCGGCATCCCCGGCGGGGTGCCGATCTGGGCGGTGGTCTCGGTCTGCCCGTACCCGTCGCGGACCCTGACCCCCCACGCCTCGCGGACCCGGCGCACCACCTCCGGGTTCAGCGGTTCCCCGGCGGCCAGCGCCTCGCGGAGCACCATCGGCCACCGCGTGAGGTCCTCCTGGATCAGGCTCCGCCAGGCGGTGGGCGGCGCGCAGAAGGTGGTCACCGCGTAGCGCGACATCATCTCCAGCAGCGGACGCGCGGCGAACCGCGGCTGGTTGACGGCCATGACCGTCGCCTGCGCGTTCCAGGGGGCGAACAGGCTGCTCCAGGCGTGCTTTCCCCAGCCGGGCGACGAGATGTTGAGGTGCACGTCGCCGGGGCGCAGGCCGATCCAGTACATGGTCGACAGGTGGCCGACGGGGTAGCTCACGCTCGTGTGCCCGACCATCTTGGGCCGGGAGGTCGTGCCCGAGGTGAAGTAGATCAGCGACAGCTCCTCGGGCCGTGTCCGCACCGCCTCGCGCAGCGGCTCGGCGGCATAGGCCCCCTGGTAGTCCTGCCAGCCGGGAACCGGGCCTCCGACGGCGATGCGCGTCCACCGGCCGCCGAGGCCGTCCAGCCTGGGGGTGAGGCCGGCCTCGGCGATGACGTGCGCCACCTCGCCGCGTTCCAGCCGGTCGGCCAGGTCGGCGGGGGCGAGCTGGACGGCCGCGGGGATCACCGCGCAGCCCAGCCGGAACGCGGCCAGCAGGCACTCCCACAGTTCGACCCGGTTGCCGAGCATCAGCAGGATGCGGTCCCCGCGCCGTACGCCCGCCGACCGCAGCCATCGGGCGACCCGCTGGGAGCGCTCGGCCAGTTCGGCGAAACTCACCGCGGTGTCGGCCAGGAGTTTCCCCTGGCGGTCCAGGTCGAGCACGCGCAGGGCGGTGGCGTGGTTGCCGTCGGCGATGACGTCGAACCAGTCCGCGACCCAACTGAAACTCTCCCCGACCTCGGGCCTGGGGAAGGCCCGGGCACGCGGCAGGTCACCGTAGGAGGACAGCAGGTGGTCGCGGGCCCGCTGGAACTCGCCGGTCGCTGTGCGCATGGTGACTACCTCCCGCTGAATCGCGCGCGGCCGGGGCCGTCGGTGACGAACCCCCGCATGCCGGTCGAACGGTCCTGGGTACCGAACAGCCCGGCGAACACCGACCGTTCGATCGCGAGCCCGGCGGCCAGGTCGGTCGCCAGGCCCCCGTCGATCGCGGTCTTCGCGGCGTGCAGGGCCAGCGCCGGGCCCGTCTCGAAGCGCTGCGCCCACTGCACCGCGCTGTCCAGCACCAGGTCGGTCGGCACGACGTAGTCCACCAGGCCCATCTCCAGCGCCTCGGCCGCGCCGACCTGGCGTCCGCTGAAGATCAGCTCCTTGGCCTTGGCCGGGCCGATCAGCCGGGGCAGCCGCTGGGTGCCGCCCGCGCCGGGGATGACGCCGAGCAGGACCTCGGGGAGCCCGAGCCGCGCCTCGGTGCCGCAGATGCGCGCGTCGGCGGTCAGCGCCAGCTCGCAGCCGCCGCCGAGAGCGGGACCGTTGATCGCGGCCACCACCGGCTTGGGGATGGCGGCGACCGCGTCGAAGGCGCCTTGGAGCACGGCCGCGTGCCCGACCATCTCGGCGTGCGACATCCCGGCCATCTCCTTGATGTCGCCCCCCGCCGAGAAGGCCGTGGGCCCGCCGTACACGACCACCGCGCGGACCCGCTCGTCGGTCGCGGCCCGCTCGGCGGCCGCGCGCAACGCGCTCTGCGCGGCGCGGTCGAGCACGTTGAGCGGCGGCCGGTCGAGGCGGAGGATGCCCACCGCCCCGTCGATGTCCAGCCATACGGTGGGGTGCCCCACCTCTGGAGCGGTCGTCATGCCCATAACAGACCTCCGTTCACTTCCAGCACGTGGCCGTTGACGTAGCTGGCCTCGGGACCGGCCAGGAAGACCGCGGCGTCGGCGGCCTCGTCGGCGTGGCCGGGCCGGCCGAGCGACAGCCGGGTCTTGTAGCGCGACCAGATCCGGTCGTTGCCGGTGACCTGCTGACCCATCCCCTCGTCGAGGATTCCGGGGGCCAAGGAGTTGACCAGGATGCCGCGGGGGGCGAGCTCGATCGCGCTGACCTTGGTGAACATCTCCACCGCGGCCTTGGTGGCGCAGTATCCGGCGGCGCCGATCGCGACCCGGGTCGCCATGCTGGAGGAGACGTTGACGATCCGGCCGGCGTCGCTGCGTTCCAGGTAGGGAACCGCGGCCCTGGTGCACAGGAAGACCCCGGTCAGGTTGGTGGTCACCATGTCCTGCCAGTCGGCGACCGGCAGCCGGTCCACCCGCCCGTCCCGGCTCACGCCGGCGTTGGCCACCAGGATGTCGATGCCCCCGAAGCGTCCGGCGGTCTCGGCCATCAGCTCATCGACCGAATCGTCGCTGGTGACGTCGACCGGGACGTAGGCGCAGCGGCCGGGCGCGAGGTCGATGACCTCCTTGATGTCGTACGGGTTGCGGGCGGCGCAGACGACCTGCGCCCCTTCCTGCAGGTAGCGTTCCGCGATCGCCCGGCCGAGGCCCCGGGAGCCTCCGGTGATGACGGCGGTCTTTCCGATGAGTCTCATCACGATCCTCCTCGCACGGGACCGGGGGTCGGGAGCATGGCGGTGCAGCCGGCCGTGCCGATCACGTCGAAGGTCGAGCCGCAGCCGCGGCAGTCGTAGGGGACCTTGCACACCGCCCCGCCGAAGCGGCCGGCGCGCGCGACGTCGTCGCAGCCGCAGTACGGACATCTGGGGGCGGCGCCCGCCACGCGGTATCCGCCCCTGCGCAGCGCGTCCCGGCCGGCGGCGGTGACCGCCGCCGGTTGCCAGGCGCCGCGCTCCCACACGATGTCGACCTCGCGTCCCGGGGCCGCGTCGGCGAGCGCGGACCGCACCCGCCGGGCGATCTCCCCGACGGCGGGGCAGCTGAGCCGGGTGGGGGCCAGGCGGACCCGGACGCGGCCGCCGGTCAGCGACACCGAGCGCAGCACACCGAGGTCGCGCAGGCCGACGTCGATCTCCGGATCGCGCACACCGGCGACCACGTCGGCGAGCCGGCCGGTGAGCTCGTCTGTGCGCCGGGCCGTGAACTCGTCCGTGGGCTGGGCCGTGAACTCGTCCGTGGGCTGAGCTGTGAACTCGTCCGTGGGCTGAGCTGTGAACTCGTCCGTGGGCTGAGCTGTGAACTCGTCCGTGGGCTGAGCTGTGAGCCGGCCTGGGGGCCGGTCCTGGAGTCGGTCGGCGTTCACCGGAACACCCCCGGGGCGTAGTCGTCCCTCACCATGCGGCCACGGGACAGGCAGTAGGCCAGTGCGCTCCCGCCCATCCCCGCGGTCCGCGTCAGCGGGCGGCCGGGCAGGCGCGACGCGGGGCCGCCGCTGTCGCCGACCAGCGCGGCGAGACGCTCGTGCAGGGTCGCGGCCGGTACCGGAGCGCTGGGCAGTACGCCCGCCGTGACTCCCTGCGGCCCGGCGCCGAACAGGTCGCCGGCGCGCTCGGTCACCTCGGCGTAGGCGCGCGCGAACTCTTCACTGGTCTCGGGCCATGCGGTCAGCGCCCGCGCCCACCGCCGCCAGTGGTCCAGATGGACCCGCTGCTCGTCGCGGATGGCGATGATCGCGGGCAGCCACGCCCCGCCGGGCCCCGCCTCCGCGGCCTGCCCGGTGCGGCCGGGCTCGGCCTCCGCGGTCCGCTCGGCGAGCGCGACGACGGCAGCGGCGATCACCAGACCGCAGGCCACGGTGGACGGCCAGTCGGTGAGCCGTTCGATGGCGCGCGACACCCGCCACCGCGCCTGCGGCCGGTCGAAGAACCACGCGTCGGCGGCGGCCTCGTCGAAACCGCACAGCGACAGGATCGTCCCGGCGTGCGCCAGCGCCTCCTGTCCGATCGAGCCGACCGCCAGCGACTCTTCCAGGTCGATGTAGTCGACGATGCGTTCGCCCAGCCGGTTGCCCAGCACGAACAGGTCGTCGGCGAGCGCGAGCCACAGGTCGCGGAGCTCGGGGTCGGCGGCCCGGGACGCGTCGTCGCGAAGCTCGGAGAGGGCGCCGTCCCTCGGCTCGGCCGAAGAGTCGACGGCCGGCGAGCCGGGAGCGGCCGGCGAATCGGCGACGGCCGGCGAGCCGGCAACCAGCGGCGAATCGGCGACGGCCGGCGAGCCGGCAACCAGCGGCGAATCGGCGACGGGCGGGGAGTCGGCCCCGGGCGAAGAGTCCGAGCGGTCGCGGCGGCGGGCGGTGGGGAAGCCGGGCTGGCGGTGCGGCATCCGGGTCTTGGCGGCGAGCAGGTCGCGGTCGTCCCCGGTGGAGACGATCATGTCGGCGCGGCGGACCACCCAGAGGGTGGCCAGGTCGTCGCGGCGCCCGTAGGTCTCCTTGGCCAGGTGCCAGGCGCCGTCCGGGCGCGGCGAGACGATGGAGCCGACGTGGCTGAGCGTCTTGCCGACGCCATTCTGCGTGAAGACCTCATAGACGTCGGGGTCGTTCGGGACGTGCGGCATCACGACACCTCCCGCAGCGCGCGCCGGTACCGCGTGTTGCGGTCCAGGGCGTGGCGCACCCAGTCCAGCCGTCGCTGCGACGCCGGCCCGCCGCCCGCGATCACCTTCTTCACCTCGGCCCAGTCGGGCATCGCGAACTCCCACTCCCCCGAGGGCGCCTGACGGACCAGCGCGGGATCCACGTGCACACCGAGCTTCCGGAAGACCGGGATGATCTTGTTGAGCCATGCCTGGCGCAGCGCGTCGTTGCCGTCCGGCTTCAGGCCGATCTGCCACATGCGGTTGGCGTGCAGGGTGTCGGTGTCGGGCGGACCGAGGTAGGCCAGCACGCGCGGCATCCACAGCTCGAACCCCTCCTGCACCCGCCGGCGCTGCTCGGCGTCACCGTGGGTCAGCACCTCGTGGGTGAGGTCCAGGGCGTGCTGGTAGTGGAAGGACTCCTCGCGCTCGATCTTGCGCAGCGCCCGGGCGTACGGCAGGTACACGCCCTTCATCAGGGACTGGAACTGGACGATCGCCGCGGAGTTCATCAGCAGCAGTCCCGGGCCCAGCTCCTCCCAGGTCCCGAAGGAGTAGTGGAAGATGTTGTGCACCTTCGCGCGGCCCTCGAGGTAGTCGAGCAGGATCCGCTCGCGCGGCATGCCCAGGTCTTCGGCGACGCGCGCGGCCACATGCCCGTGACCGACCTCGTCCTGGATCTTGGCCATGAGCATCTGCCGCCTGGTGTGGCTGGGCGCGCGGTCCAGCCACTCGGCGAACGGCAGCACGCCCACCAGCTCGTTGAGCGCCTGTACGGTGGCGAACCGCCTGGCGCCCTCCCGTACCTCGTCGGGCATCGGATCCCACAGCTCGTAGCAACGGTGCCCCGCCGCGGTGGCCATCGGCATTTCTGTCTCCTTTTGCAGCGCTTGCCCGGTTTCCAGCGGTCGTCCGGCGTGGTCGGACGTGGTCCGGCGTTGTCCGGCGTTGGTCCGGCGGGCTCAGTACCAGCGGACGACGACGGCGCCCGCGGTCATACCGCCGCCCACTCCGGCCAGCACCAGGCGCTCACCCCGCTGGAAGGGCCGGCGTTCGTGCTCCACGCGGAGGGTGAGCGGGATGGAGGCCGCGGCGGTGTTGCCGAAGTGCGGTGCGGTGAGCGGCACCCGGGCGGGGTCGACGCGCAGTTCGCGGACGCACTCCTCGACCATGCGGGTGTTGGCCTGGTGCAGGATGAGGCGGTCCACCTCCTCCAGCCGGAGCCCGGCCGAGGCGAGCGCCTCGTCGATCACCTTGGGGAGGGTGCGCATCGCGTACTCGCGCACGGGGCGGCCCTTCATCCGGAACAGGTGCTCTCCGGCCTCCCACGCCCGGGCGTCCAGCGGTCGGCGGGTGCCGCCGGCGGCCACCTCGACCAGGTCGCGGTACTCGCCGTTGGCCACCAGCCGCCAGCCCAGTACGCCGTACCCCTCGGGCACCGGACCGAGCAGCACCGCCCCGGCCCCGTCGCCGAACAGGCTGACGGTGCGCCGGTCGGTGGGGTCCATCAGCGAGGAGTACACGTCCGCGCCGATCACCAGGGCGTACTCGCCCCCCTGCCCGGACAGCCGCCCCGACATCATCGAGTCGGCGACCGCCAGTGCGTAGAGGAAGCCGGAGCACACGGCGTTGACGTCGAACGCCGGGACACCGGACAGCCCGAGCTTGTCCTGCAGGATGGCTCCGGTGGAGGGCTGCGGCTGGTCGGGCGTCGAGGTGCCCACGATGATCAGCCCGAGCCGGTCGGCCGCCTCGGGCCGCGCGGCCAGCGCCTCACGGGCGGCGTGCAGCGCGAGGTCGGAGGTGGCGGTGCCGGGCTCGCGGTACCTGCGTTCCAGGATGCCGGTCCGCTCGACGATCCAGTTCTCCTCCACGCCGGCCCACTCGGCGATCTGCGCGTTGTCGATGACCACCGGCGGCACGTGGCCGCCCAGGCCGAGGAATCCCACGCCCATCAGTCGCTCCTCTCCGCCGCCTGCTCCCGCGGCACCTGGACGACGGCGCAGGTCCAGGTCCAGGCCGCCCCGCCGCCGATCACCAGGGCGACGTCGCCCGGCTCCAGCGGCGCGCGATCGCGCAGGTCGGCCAGGTTCGCCAGGAAGTCCCCGCACCCCAGGTGGCCGGTGTCCGCGCCGAATTGCAGCGCCTCGGCCTTCAGCACGTCATTCATCACCGGCACGTAGTTGGCGTCCAGCAGGTACGCTCCGAGCCGCGGCAGCGCGATGTACTTGATCCGGGGATCGTCGAGCCGCAGCCCCGCGTCGCGCACGGCGTCCACGATCACCTTGCGGATCGACCGGCTGGCGATGGAGGTGAACTTGTCCTTGCCGTACGCCTCCACGTAGGACTTCTTGGGACGGCGCAGGTCGATGGAGCTGCTGTGCGACATGGGCGCCGCGCTGAAGTCGTTGCCGTGCCGCATCATCAGTTCGAGCTCGGCCTCGGTCTCGCTGGCCAGGGACAGCAGCGCCCAGTCGTCGGGCCCCGAGTCGCCGTGGTGCAGCAGCGCCGCGGTTCCCGCGTCGCCGAATCCCAGGCCGTAGTCGGAGGTCCAGCGGTCCATGCCGGGCGGGGCGAAGCGGTCGCCCGTGGTGATGAGCGCGGCGCCGAGCCCCGGTTCGGCGTCCAGATGCAGCGCCGCGAGCTGGAGGGCGAGCGCGGCCGCGTTGCAGCCTTGCTGCACGCCGTACACCAGGGCATTGGGAGCGCCGACCTCGTTGGCCACGAAGTGCGGCGGCGACCACATGTCATGGCCCTGGTGGTAGATCCAGGTGTGCATCACCAGGCCCACATTCGAAGGGCTCCAGCCGGCCCGGCTGATCGCGTCACGACCGGCCGCCGCCGCCATCTCGGGAGCGGACCACCGCGTCGAGACCGGAAGACCGGTGAGGCCGAGCCGGTCCACGTCCTGGGTGTCCAGCTTGCCCGCCGCGACGGCGTCCTCGACGTTCTCGCGATCCGGTGGAAACCATGTGGTCACGGTCTTGATCCGCAGGTCGTTTCCGAATTTCATCGGGCTCCTCTCAGATTCCTTGGAAGCTCGGGATCCGTGGGGTGATCGGGAGTGCGATATTCCGGCAGGCGGACGTCGGGCCGGCGGTGCGTCTGGCCGGGGATATGGGGGCTCCGTACCTGGCGGAGCGCGGTGCGCGGTCGTCCACCACCTGGGAGCTGACGTTGGTGCACGGGGTCATCGGTGGCTTCGCCCACTATCGCATACCTTCATGAAGGTATGTAACTTTGTGTAAGGCACCCGGGGAGCGGCAGGCGGCCCCCGCCGATGCCGACCGGGCACCTCCGGCCTCCATCACCACGACATGACTGCCGGTCGGCCCTCTTCGCGGCGCACGCGGACCATGCGCCTGCCAGGCATGACGCTCCGCTTCCGTTCACCTCACGGTGGCGGCACCGGATGTCCCCGCCAGGAAGTGACAGGGCGGCGCGGCCAGTGTGCGACCGGGTGAATCCTCAGTTGCACAGTGGGAGGTCATGCCCTGTCGGAAGAAAATACCTCTCCGATGGTATGTTTTTCTGTCGCCGGGGGTGGGAGGGACATCCTGTCCGCCGCAAGGACCTGGCCGTACTGATCGTCGTGGCGCTGTCGGCGGTCTGGCTCGCCGTCTCCTCCTTCACCGGGCCCTAGAAATGCCTCGCCCCCTGCCCGGACCACCGAAAAGGAGGTGGCCGGACAGGGGGCGGCGTTCATGAGCCGCGGGGATCGGCGTCCCGCGCGGTCTGGTCAGTGGGCGAGCACGGGCACCGAGGGCGCGTCCTCGTGGCCGTCGTGGCCGGACGAGGCGCCGGGGCGCCGTCCCTGGTGGCCGCTGTCGACCAGGACGAGCACGATGGCCGCGGCCAGCACCAGGATGCCCACCGCCCACCAGATCGCGGTCGCGTAGCCGTGCACCGCCGCCTCGTTGGCGAAGGCGGCCTTGCCGAGGGTCCGCGCCTGGGCGGCGTGCGAGGTGACCCAGCCGGTGACGGCGCCGGCGGCGATGGTGTTGAGCAGGGCGGTGCCGATGGCGCCGCCGACCTGCTGGGAGGTGTTGACCATCGCGGAGGCCACACCCGCGTCGCGCGGCTGGACCCCGAAGGTGGCCAGGCTCATCGCCGGCATGAAGGCCGTGCCCATGCCGAGACCGAGCAGGATCTGCGCGGGCAGCACCAGGCCGGCGTAGGAGCTGTCGACCTTCATCTGGGTGAGGATGAGCATGCCGACCGCGGCGAGCAGGAAGCCGGGCACCATCAGCAGCCGCGGCGGGACGCGGGTCATCAGACGGGCGCCGATCTGCGTCGAGCCGGTGACCATGCCCGCGACCATCGGCAGGAAGGCGAAGCCGGTGCGCACCGGCGAGTAGCCCTTGACGACCTGCAGGTAGTAGGTCAGGAAGAGGAACAGGCCGAACATCGCGATGATCGCCAGTCCCAGTGACAGGTACACGCCGCCGCGGTTGCGGTCGGTGACCACGCGCAGCGGCAGCAACGGCGATCTGACCTTGCTCTCGACCAGCACGAAGGCGACGAGCAGCACGGCCGCCGCGACGAACAGGCCGATGGTCACGTTCGCCGACCAGCCGTCGGACTCGGCGCGGGTGAAGGCGTAGACCAGGGAGACCAGGCCGAGGGTGGCCAGCACGACGCCGGGGATGTCGAGGCCGCTGCCGTTGTGGGTCCCGGCGGGCTCACGGATGACCAGGAAGGCGCCGATGACGGCGAGAACGGCGAAGGGGATGTTGACGTAGAACGTCCAGCGCCAATCGAGGTACTCGGTGAGGAAGCCGCCGAGGATCAGGCCGACGGCGCTGCCGCCGCCCGCGATGGCGCCGTAGATGCCGAACGCCTTCGCCCGCTCGTGGGCCTCGGTGAACATCACCGCCAGCAGTGACAGGGCGGCGGGCGCCAGCAGCGCGCCGAACACGCCCTGGAGCGCGCGGGCTCCGAGGAGCATCGCCTCGTTGCCGGCGGCGCCACCGATCGCGGAGGCCAGGGCGAAGCCGATCAGGCCGGCGATGAAGGCGCGCCTGCGGCCCCACAGGTCGGCAATGCGGCCGCCGAACAGGAGCAGTCCCCCGAACGCCAGGGCGTACGCCGTGATGACCCACTGGCGGTCGACGTCGGAGATATGGAGGTCCACCTGCGCGGAAGGCAGGGCGATGTTCACGATCGTCGCGTCGAGCACGACCATCAGCTGGGCGATGGCGATGAATCCGAGGGCTTTCCAGCGCCGGGGGTCCGGCTGGACCTGGGCTGTTTCAGGCATGCGTTAACTCACTTACGGTACAGAGATGCCGAATCGGCAGGTGAAAGGTAGTAACGATCTGTCGCCGGAGCGGGGAGCTCAGGCGGTCGGCGTCGTCGTGGTCGGTGGTCGCCGCTTGAGGTCGTCGAAGGTGGCGCCGGCTCCGGGCAGGGGGGATCGCGCCGGGGTGCGGAGCCCGTCCAGGAAGAGCTCCAGATGACGACCGACGAACCTGTCGAGGTTCAGGCGCCTGGAACCCGGCAGGGGCCGGGTGAGCTGTGAGAGTGCGATCAGGATGTCGGCAGGGGTCACATCCGGGCGCAGGAGGCCCGCGTCGCGCCCCCGCTCCACGATGGCCTCCACCGCCCGTTCGAGGCGGGCGCGCTCCACGGTGAGCGCCGAGGCGATCCTCTCACAATCGGCGGAGAGAATCGGACACAGGGCCCCAATTCGCTCCTCGGTCGCGCCGTGCACGAAGCGCCGCAGCGCCGCGAACGCGTCCGGCTCCTCGGCGAGCGCCGTCTCGGCCAGCTTCACGATTCGGTTCATGACCTCCAGGGTCACCTGGCGGATGAGTTCGGGACGGTCGGCGAAGTGCCGGTAGATCGTGGCGTTGCCCACGCCGGCCCGCCGCGCGATCTGGTCGAGAGTCACCTCGGCCCCGTACTCCACGAACGCCTCACGCGCGGCGGCCACGATGCGTTCCCGGTTGCGTGACGCGTCCGCCCGCAGCCGCTGAACGTGGCTCCGCCCGGCGGTCGTGCTCACGGTTCCCACAGCGGTGCTCCCTTCCGTCCTCCGGCGCGCAACCGGGGACGTTCTCCCCGGTTGCGACCTCCGTGCAAACGGGGAGACCGTCCCCGGATATTTCGGACATCCTTGTGAACTGCATCACATGGCCGAAAACACCGCACCGCCGCGAACATGCCGCCGGCCCCGCTCCCGGCCGAAGCCGGGAGCAGGGCCGGCCTGCTCTCCCCCGCGCGAGGGGTCAGTCGATTCGCCGGCAGATCGTCACCGGCAGGCGGGGCGACCACCGCTTGGTGACCTCGTCGTACCCGCGGGCGTACCCGTTGGTCCCGGGGGCGCAGGGAGCGGCGATCGTCGTGTCCACGTAGACGGCGCCGCCGGGGGTGATGGGGTGCGTGCGGGCGGTCTGCCACCGGGAGAAGGCCACCCGGCCGGTGGTGAACTTGACGACCACGTAGACGCGGCCTCCGACGGTGAAGTTGCCGCCGGCGACCTTGAGGTGGCCGTCGAAGGTGTAGGTGAACAGGAACGGCTGCGCCAGCTGGAGAGAGCGGGCGGAGCTCGTGGTGACCGTGCCGGCGGCGGCCGAGGCGTTCGCGGCGGCGCCGAGCGCGGGAACGCCCAGGGCGACGACGCCGGCGGCGACGGTGACGCCGAGCAGGGCGCGGATGGTGTGAGTCATTTCGATCTCCTCCGAGACGGTGCGGGCCCTGTGGTCCGGGACGCTACGTCGGCCGGGCTGCTCCACCATTGACGGGCATGCCGCCTGCAACCCGCTGTCAACGGCCTGGCGCCGGCTTGCATCCGCCGTCGGAGTGCAGGTCGAGCAGCCGAGGAGGGTGACCACCACCGCGGCGGCGCCGGCGATCCAGGTCGTGTACGGGGCGTTGACGAGCGGCCCCATCAGCGACTTGTCGCGGCAGAAGTGGACGAGCAGGAACAGCGCCACGGGCACTCCCAGCGAGATGACCACCTGACTGAGGACCAGCAGGCCGGTCAGGGACACCCCGGAGGACCTGGGACGGGCGGTGGAGATCCTCGAACCCACCTACACCGACGCGGAAGGACAACGCTGGACGCTGCTGCCTTCGGGTGGGACAGCCTCTCGGAGACCGAACGGGCGGTGGCGGAACTGATCACCCGAGGACTGACCAACCGCCAGGCCGCCGCGCGGATGTTCCTGTCCCCGCACACCGTCTCCACCCACCTTCGCCGGATCTTCGCCAAGCTCGACATCGCATCGCGCGCCGAACTGGCCCGCATCTGCGCCGAGAAGAAGCAGTGGCGCCCCGGCGGAGACGCCGAAGGCCCCGGAACCTGAGGAACAGGTCCGAGGCCCTCGGTCGCCGGTTCTGCCGGCGACGGTCAGATCTTGCCGGTGCCCGCGTTCGCGAGGACGGTCGTCTTCACGCCGCTGGGCGTGTCGACGGTGTAGGAGTAGGGGATGGAGTTGACGCTGCCGGCGGTCTGGGGAGCGCCCGAGTTCACCAGGTAGTTGTTGCGCGCGACGATCGAGCCGCCCGGCGAGGAGCCCTCACTGGTGTGGGTGGGCTCGGCCACGTTCTCGAAGTAGTTGCCCTCGACCAGGACGCCGGCGCCACAGGTGGAGGCGACGCCGTAGCTGTAGTCGGTGTAGGAGGAGCTCTTGTAGTAGTAGTTGTTGAACACGTGGACCGGGTTGCCGAAGCGGACGCGCGGGTTGCGCTGGGCGCAGGTCTGGAACGCGTTGTGGTGGTAGGTCACCCGCAGGTGCCCGGTGTCCTCCGACGCGTTGCTGTCACTGTGGCCCACCAGCGAGCACTTGACGTGGTCGTGCAGCTTGTTCCACGAGACGGTGACGTAGTCGGCGCCGTGGGTGATGTCCAGCAGCCCGTCGTAGTAGTCGGTGCCGTGGCTCGTGTCGCTGGACAGGTCGTTGTGGTCGAACCACAGCCGGGTGGAGTGGTCGACGTGGATCGCGTCGCCGTTGCCGTTTTCGGCCAGGACCTTTGAGATCTTCATGTTGCGGACGATGACGTTACTGACGTCCCTGATGTTGAGGCCGCAGCCGGTCAGTCCGGAGTTCGAGCCGACACCGAGGACGGTGGTGTTGGAACCCACCCGCACGTCGGCGGAGCAGCTGAAGTTGCCGTTGACCTGGACGGTCTTGGCGCCGTTGCCCGAGACCGCGCTCGTGAGCGCGCTCAGGGAGGTGACGGTGGTCGTGGCGCCGCCGGCGCCGCCGGTGGTGCCCCCGCCCTGTGTCGCCCAGCCGACCAGCCCGGTGGGGGGCGGCGCCGTCGGGGTGGGCGTGGGGGTCGGCGTGGGGGTCGGCGAGGGCGGCGGGGTGGGAGTCGGGGTCGGCGTGGGGAAGCGCGTCGGGGTCGAGCTCGGCGTGGGGGTGCCGCCGACGCCTCCCGTGCAGGTGACGCCATTGAGGGTGAACGACCCCGGCACGGGGTTGGAGGAGGTCCAGGTGCCCTGGAAGCCGAGCGCGACGGCGCCGCCGGTGGCCAGCGAGCCGTTGTAGGAGACGTTCGTCGCGGTGACCTGGCTCCCGCTCTGGGAGAAGGTGGCGCTCCAGCCGGTGGTGACCTGCTGGCCGGCGTCGAAGGACCAGCCCAGGGACCAGCTCGTCAGCGGATCGCCGAGGTTGGTCACCTCGACGTTGGCGGTGAATCCGCCGGGCCATTGCGAGGCGACGGCGTAGGTGACCTTGCAGCCGGTCGCGGCGTCGGCCTGGGAGGTCAAGGTCGCGAGTCCTGCCGCGGCGACGACCATCGCCGTGACCGCGTTGAAGATGGCGAGGCGACGCCGTCGCATGGGGGGCCGAGAGAGCAAGGACCGCTCCTTTGCGTGATGAGAGACGATGGGACCTGCGCACCGCCCGGCGCGTGGATGCCGGCGGCGGGACAGCCCGTGACCGGGCTACGTCCCGGGCCGCTGTTGTTAGCGCTCACATTCGAGCGCGCACCTCCGTGGCCGAGGCGGCGCGGGGCCGGCCTCGATCCCGTTACGCGGGTGCCGTTCACACCTCTGTACGGCATTCACGAAAGAGAACATGGGCGTAGTTACGGCCGCCCGGAGTCGCCGGTCAACCTCCGCGCCGTCCGCTGCGGGAGCGGGCACTGATCCGTGCTGGTGAGAACCCGGAGACGGAGCCCCCGGCCGGTGAAACATTCAGCGACGCGGCGGCCGCGTCCCGCGGGCGGTCGGCGGTCACCCCGGGCAGTGAGCGCCGGCGACGGACCTGCCGGCGTCCGCGTTGCCGAGAGAGGCCGCCGTCCTCCAGTCGGCGCAGGCGGCGCCGGTGTCGCCGAGGCCGGCTTCGGCGAGCCCCCGGAGGTGGTAGTCCTCCACCAGGCCGGGGTCGTAGCCGATGGCGGTGGACAGGTCCGTCCGCGCGCCCGCGTAATCCTTCAGCGCGAGTCTGGTCCTGCCGCGCTCGCTGTAGCCGGGGGCGAAGGTCCGCAGCCGTGACACCACGTAGTCGAGCTTGGACAGCGCCGCCGCGTAGTCGCCGTTCTGGTACCTGATCAGGCCCAGGTAGTAGTAGGCGAGCATGAAATCGCGGTCGAGGGCGATGGTGGCCTCGAAATCCGGTGCCGCGCCGGTGTAGTCGCCGGCGGTGTACCTGGCGATGCCCCGGCTGTTGTGCGCGAACGCCACTCCGGGCTCTTTGGCGATGGCGTCGCTCATGATGGTCTCGGTGTCCTTCCAGGCCATGTTCCTGGTGATCGTCAGCGTGGCGAACAGCACGGCGAACACCGCCATCGCCCCGGTCACCGCGATGCGCGGAACGCGGTCGCGGTGCTGGAACGCCTTCTCCGCGAAGTGAGCCGCGATGAGGAACAGGCCGAGGTAGGGCAGATAGGCGTACCTGTTGGCGTGGTAGTTGTCGATGAGCAGCACGGCCTGCGTGAGCGCGATGCCGACCGCGAAGAACGCCAGCCCGAACACCACGACCTTGCGCGACGACCTGGGCACGAGCAGGGCCGCCACCACCCCCGCCAGCACGAGCGGGGAGAGCAGGACGTACCACGGCAGGGGTTTTCCGGGGTATTCGTAGGCGAGCGACAGGTGGAAGGGGCCGACGAGCTGCACCAGATAGTCGACCACCGCCGAACAGGCGAGGAAGAACCGGTCGACGACGGTGTAGTCGCGGGGCGGCACCACATCCTGCCGCGCGGTGAGCGCGACCAGCCCCATGGCGGCGGCGATGACCAGGAACGGGACCTTCTCCAGAAACGAACGCCGGCTCGGCCTGCGGCCCTTGAGGAAATCGACGAGGAACAGCACCAGGGGAAGCACGACAGCGGTCGACTTCGACAACGTGGCCAGCCCGAAAAGCGCCGCCGACCACGCCAGCGGTCCCCAGTGCCGCGAGTCGAGGTGACGCAGGTAGGCCAGCAGCGCGGCCAGGGAGAACAGCGTCGCCAGCAGATTGCTGCGAGCGGAGATCCAGGCGACGGTGTCCACGTTCACGGGATGGACCGCGAAGGCCGCCGCCACGAAAGCGGCCGGGAACACCCGCTCGGTCAGCCCGCGGACCAGCAGGAACACCAGCACCACGTTGGCAAGGTGCAGCAGCACGTTGGTGAAGTGGTAGACGCCCATCGCGCCCTGGCCGACCAGATGGTCGATCGCGTACGACGCGTACACCAGTGGTGTGTACATGGACTGCAGCGGGGTGGTGAACCAGTGGCCGATGGCGGCCCCGTCGACTTCGCGGATGGACACGTTGTCCACCACGCTCTCGGGATCGTCGAAATAAATGAAGCCGTTGCCGATGCCGTTGGCGTGCACGACGAAGGTCGCCACGACGATCGCGGACAGAATCCAGTGCCACGGGAGGCGATCGCGCCGCGCGACGGCGGACGTACGGCCGCCGGCGCCGCGAGCGTCACGACCACTGCGAGCGTTCGGGGCATCGCGACCATTGCGAGCGTTCCGAGTGTTGCGACCATTGCGGCGGACGGCCGGGCGAGCGGGCGTCATCACATCTCCTGTGAGCGTCGTCGCTGTCGCGCGTCACAGTACGGTATTCCGCGTCGCGCCGGAACACGCGCGGAGTCGATTACGCCGAACCGCCATTCCGTCGATATCTGAGGAAGCGATTTCCCTCGCCCCGGAATGGCGGGAAGCGAAAGGCCCCGGACATCGCCGGGGCATCGCGGCGGCGACGCCTTCGCGCCGTTCGGGTCAGGTCGCCGCCGGGCCGTACTGCTCCAACAGGGCGCGCTTGTCCGGTTTTCCGCTGGCCGCGACCGGCACGGTGGACACCGTCGTGATCGTCCGCGGGACGCTGTCCGCGCCGAGGTCGGCCCGCACCAGCTCGGTCAGCGCGCCGGGGTCGGGGGTGCGGCCGGCGGCCGGCACGACGAACGCGTGGACGGCCTCCCCGGTGCGCTCGTCCGGCGCGCCGGTCACGTACGCCTCGGCCACGTCGGGGTGGGCGGCCAGGACGCGCTCGATGGGCCCGGCGTACACCACCATCGCGTTGACCATGATGACGTCCCTGATCCGGCCGACCAGGTGCAGCAGGCCGTTCTCGTCCAGGTGGCCGAGGTCGCGCGTGCGCAGCAGGCCGTCCCGCAGCACCTCGGCGGTCTCCTCCGGACGTCCCCAGTAGCCCGCCATCAGGTACGGGGTGCGGACGTGGATCTCGCCGGTCCGCCCCGTGGGGACCGGACGGCCCTCCTCGTCGCGCACGCTGATCTCGACACCGGGGTGCGGCGGGCCCACCGAGGCCGGCGCGCGGTCCGGGAAGCGGGCGAGGTCGTCGGGGGTCAGGATGGAGATCAGGCCGGACTCGGTCATCCCGTACCCGTGGTAGACCACCGGGCCCAGCCGCTCCACCGCCTCGGTCAGCCGATGGGCGCTGATCGACGACCCGCCGACCATCACCGCGCGCAGGCTGCCGACGTCGACCCGCTCATCGCGGAGCACGTCGAGCATGGCGCACAGCCGGGGCGCGGCCATGACCGAGCCGGTGATGCGATGACGCTCGATCGCGTACGGGAACAGCGGCCCGCCGTCCTCCTCGGGGATCACCGCGGTGCCGCCGCCGAGCAGGCACAGCATCACGTAGTCCAGGATGACCGTGGCGGACAGCGTGCCGAACAGCAGGAAGCGCTGGAAGGACCCGGCCAGCGCGGTCGCGATCGGCGACCAGTTCCGCGGGTGCCATGACCAGTGCGCGCCGAGCGCGCGGTAGGTCACCCCACAGCCCTTGGGCTCGCCCGTGCTGCCGCTGGTGAAGATCAGCAGCGCCACGTCCTCGGGCCGGGCCGTGACCTGGAGCGGGCCGTCGTCGCCGGGGTGTTCGAGCAGGTCGGCCGCGCCCGCGACGGGTCCGAGCGAGAGCATCGTGGCCGGTCCGGCGGCCTGGAACAGCTCCGGCGTCGCCGTCGAGGCGTCGAGGATCACCGCGTCGATGTCCATGCCGAACACGTGGGCGAGCAGGCGGGGGGTGTAGCCGGGACGT
Organism: Sphaerisporangium sp. NPDC005289; assembly: GCF_040607455.1. NCBI lineage: Bacteria > Bacillati > Actinomycetota > Actinomycetes > Streptosporangiales > Streptosporangiaceae > Sphaerisporangium > Sphaerisporangium sp. NPDC005289. The sequence continues at coordinate 172,585 of NZ_JBEXGS010000013.1, read as the reverse complement.
ACGCACAGGACGCGGCAGCCCAGCGCGTGCGCGGCCATGTGCGCGGCGAACGCCTCCGGCGAGACGCCCGCGCGGATGGCGACCCCCCGGCCGGGACCGAGGCCCGCGTCGCGCAGCGCTGCGGCCAGCCGCCCGATGAGATCCAGCAGCTCCCCCCGCGAGACGCGCCTGTCCCCCTGTTCGAAGGCCGTGCCGCCGGGCGAGGTCCGCAGCGCCTCCAGCAGCGGGTACGGGAACGGCGGCTCGGCCGACTCGGCGGAATCGTGCATGCCCGGCTCCTCTTGTCCCTGACCGTCGAAACGGCGGTAAAGACCCGATCGGCGGAGGTATCGGTATATGACCGGCTTATCGTTCAGCAATGGTAGGCGTCAGAGATCGATAAGGGGCCGGAACGCTCACGTCACCGCGACGGAGTCCGCGGGTGTTATATCGGTGTTAGGTCCCGCAGACCATCCTGGTGCTCTCGCCGTGCCCGCGGACGAACCAGTGCGCACACCGCGACGCCGGGAGGCACGGGACCGGGCGACGAGATCGCGTGGCGTTGCCGGTCACCGGCGCGGGCGGATCGACGCCGCGAGGGCCGGCGAGGATGCCATGCGGGGACGAGCGGGACCGGATGGTGAGGATGCTATGCCGCGAGAGGCGGGGCCGGTGGTGAGGTCGGAGCGCCGTGAGGAGCCGGGACGGCGCGAGACGTCCGGACGATCAGAGGGGTCGCCGCGCCATGAGGGGTCCCGGCGGCGCGAGCGATCGGGGAACTCCGAGAGATCGCTGCGGCGCGAGGGGCCGGGGCGGACGGTGCGGTTGCGCATCACGATCTTGTATGCCGGCCTGTTCCTGATGTCGGGGATCGGCCTGCTGCTCCTGACGTACCTGCTGTCCAGCGGCAGCGCGACCTCCCACGCGCCCGGCATGGACGCCCCGGGGTCCGGTCTCGCCGTCGCCCAGGAGAGGATCCACCGGCTGGAGTCGGAGCTGGCGGGCGTCCACGCGCTCCAGTCGCGCCAGCTCCTGGTGGGCTCGCTGATCGCGCTGGTGGTGATGGCGGCGGTGTCGGTCGTGCTGGGCAACGCCGTCGCCGGCCGGGTGCTGCGCCCGGTGCGCACGATCACGGCGGCCACGCGGCGGATCTCCGCCGAGAACCTGCACGAGCGGCTAGCGGTGCCCGGCCCGGCCGATGAGGTCAAGGAGCTCGCCGACACCATCGACGGGCTGCTGGAACGCCTGGAGGCGTCCTTCGCCGCCCAGCGCCGCTTCGTCGCCAACGCCTCCCACGAGCTGCGGACGCCTCTGACGACGATGCGGGCCGCGCTGGACGTGGCCATGGCCAAGCCCCGTCCGGCGCCCCCGCAGACGATCGCGCTCGCCGACCGGCTGCGCACCGAACTCGACCTGGTGGACCGCCTTCTGGAGGGCTTCCTCGTCCTGGCCCGCGCGGAACACGGAGCGCTCCCCGACCGGGCGGCGGTGTCGCTCGGCGACCTGGTCTCCGGCGCACTGGCCGCCCACGCCGCCGGCATCGCCGAGAAGAACCTGACCGTGGACGACGACGGCCTGCGGGACACCCTGCCGATCCAGGGCAGCCCGACGCTGCTGACGCGCATGGCGGACAACCTGGTCGACAACGCCGTCGTCCACAACCAGGACGGCGGCTGGATCCGGGTCGCCACCCGTACCGAGGACGGCTCGGCGCGGCTGGCCGTGGAGACCGGCGGCCCGGTTCTGGACCCGCGGCACATCGCCCGGCTCGGCGAGCCGTTCCGGCGGCTCACCGCCGACCGGACCGGTTCCGAGACCGGCTCGGGCCTCGGCCTGTCGATCGTCGCCGCCGTCGCCGCCGCGCACGGCGGCCGCCTCGAACTGCACGCCCGCCCCGAGGGCGGCCTGCGCGTCACCGTCTCGCTGCCACTGCCGGCCGCCGTACCACGGGGCGCCGCCGCGTGAGGCTGCTGGTGGTCGAAGACGCGCTGTCGCTGGCCGAGGTCCTGGCCGAGGGGCTGCGCGACCAGGGCATGGCCGTCGACCTCGCGCACGACGGCCTGTCCGCCGCCACCAAGCTCGATCTCAACGCCTACGACGTCGTCGTCCTGGACCGCGACCTGCCCGGGATCCACGGCGACACGCTCTGCCAGATGATCACCGACCACGACGACCGGCCGATGGTCCTGATGCTCACCGCCGCCGGCTCCCCCGCCGACCGGGTCAGCGGCCTCACACAGGGGGCCGACGACTACCTGGCCAAGCCCTTCCACTTCCCCGAACTGGTGCTGCGCGTCCGCGCCCTGGCCCGGCGGCGCCCCGCAGCCCGGCCGCGGACGCTGCGCGCGGCCGGCATCGAACTCGATCCGCTGCGCCGCACGGCCACCCGCGACGGCCGGCGGCTCGACCTGTCGGTCAAGGAGTTCGCGGTTCTCGAGGCCCTCCTGCGGGCCGGCCCCGCGTTCCTGAGCGCGGAGGCCCTGCTCCAGCAGGTCTGGGACGAACACGCCGACCCGTTCACCAACACCGTCGCCGTCACCATCGGCCGGCTGCGCCGCAAACTCGGCGGCCCGCCGATCATCACCACGACCCCCGGCGTCGGCTACCGCATCACCGAGATGTGATACAGGTCACACCGGCCGCGAGTCGCCATAGGGGGCCAAGGCGCCGTTCGAGCCCGGGCGGGTGGTTCCCGGCCCGGGCTCGGGGTGCGGTGCGCGCGGGCCGCCGCAGGCGACGTCCGCACGCGTCGAGGATCAGCAGAGGAAGGCGCCGCACACGGCCGGGAGCACCGCGGTGACCGAGAGGGTGCCGGAGCCGGGCACCCCCACCGACGTGACGAACTCGCGGTCACGGGCGGCGGCGCGCACGGACAGGTCGCAGAACGGGGTGGTGGAGTTGCAGCCGCCGACGACCTTGGTGCCCGAGGGCACGTGCCAGTCGTAGCCGCTCGCCGGACCACCCTGTACCGCGTTGTCGATCACGTAGCTGGACGCGGCCCGGAACGTGCCGCAGACGTTCGTGCTCGACCCGCTGGTGGACGGGATGACCTGGCACGACAGCGAGGCGGAGGCGGCGGACGCGGGGGTCGCCAGGACCGCCGCCGCGAACAGGGCTACGAGTCCGAACAGCGACAGGGAGATGGTTCTTGGCACGGGAGGTTTCTCCTTAGAGGGGGAACTGGTCTCACCCTCGAGGCGTTCCATGCCGTTCCATCGCCCCCTGGCGGCGCGGCCACTCGCAGCCCTTCCTCTTGCCATGCATCGATTTTCAGGTACTCTAACTTTAGTTAGAGGGTATAACCACGACTGAGGAGACGGGCCATGGAGACGACCGAGATCGTGCTCGCCGGGGTCGGGGAGCCGGAGGCGATGCTGGTGCGCAGCAGGGAGCTGCCCGCGCCGGGGGCCGGGCAGGCGGTGGTGCGGGTGGAGGCGAGCGGGGTGTCGTTCGCCGAGCAGCAGATGCGCCGGGGCAAGTACTACGACCAGCCGGCCTTCCCCTTCGTCCCCGGGTACGACCTGGTCGGCGTCGTGGAGGCCCTCGGCGGCCGGGCGGCCCCGGGCGCGGGCGGCTCGCCCGTGGAGGTGGGGCAGCGGGTCGCGGCGCTGACCAAGATCGGCGGGTGGGCCGATCGCGTCGTACTCGACGTGGCCGACCTGGTCCCGGTGCCGGACGGGGTGAGCGCGGCCGAGGCCGAGACCATCGTGGTCAACGGCGTCACCGCCTGGCGCATGCTGCACCGCACGGCCCGGGTGCGGGCCGGTCAGACGATCGTCGTGCTCGGCGCGAACGGCGGGGTGGGCTCGACGCTGGTCCAGCTCGCCCGGCACGCCGGCGTCCGGGTCATCGGCACGGCCTCGCCGCGCGGTCACGACCGGCTGCGGAAGCTCGGCGCGATCCCCGTCGACTACCACGACGACGTGCCCGCCCGCGTGCGTGAGCTGGCGCCCGAGGGCGTGGCGGCGGTGTTCGACCACGTCGGCGGCCCGGGCATCGCCGGCTCCTGGCGGATGCTGGCGCGCGGCGGCACGCTGGTGTCCTACGGCAGCGCGTCCACCCGCGACAAGCCGGGCAGCGGCACGCTGGCCGTGCTCAAGCTGGTGGCCCGGCTGGCGGCCTGGAATCATCTGCCGAACGGACGCGGCGCGCACTTCTTCAACCTGTGGGCGGGCAAGGCCCGCCACCTGGACCGCTACCGCGCCGAACTGCGCGCCGACCTCGGCCGGCTGTTCGCCATGCTGGCCGCCGGGAGCATCACGGCGCAGGTGGCCCGCACCTTCCCGCTGACCGAGGCGGCGGCGGCGCTGCGCTTCGCCGAGGCCGGCGGGTTCACCGGCAAGGTCGTCCTGGTGCCGTCGGAGTGAGATCCGGCGAGGGGCGGCGGCGGCCCGGCCGAGGACGTAACGAGAAGTTCACAACCGGCGGGACGGGGTGCGGTGACCCGTGGGAGCCTGGACGCCTCGGAGTGCCGTACCCCCTGCCCCACCGGCGCTTCTCGCGGACCGTACCCGTGCGGGTGACCATCCGTTCTGGGGTAGAAAGCGGGGAAAGTTGCTTTTCAGGGGATTCAGTAGATCTTGACCGGTTTAAGGGGGGTTTGTACGATCCGACCTGGATCGCACGTGGCGTCCACATGCTCCGCTCCCTCAGGAACCGGCCGGTTCCGGCCGGGAGCGTCCAGAGAGGAATTCGATGAGGTCTCGTGGTCTGCGGGGAGCCGCCGTCGTGGCGGGGCTGTCCGTCCTGGTCTGCGCCCCACCCGCCTTCGCCGCCCCCGGCGACCCCGGCGGGCCGCGGTACTCGGCGGGCGCGCCGAGCGTCGGTGACCCGTACTTCCCCTCCGAGGGCAACGGCGGCTACGACGTGCGGCACTACGACGTCGTCTTCTCCTACGACCCGGCCACCAAGCGCATGGACGCCACCACGACGATCACCGCGGTGGCGACCCAGGACCTCGACCGGTTCGACCTGGACTTCCGCGGCCCCGAGATCAGCTCCCTCACCGTCGGCAAGCACCCGGCGTCGTTCAGGCGGGAGGGACAGGAACTCGTCGTCACCCCGCGGCCCAAGTTGAAGAACGGCGAGCAGTTCACCGTCCGGGTGAAGTACGCGGGCACGCCGCCGGTCATCACCGACCCCGACGACTCCATCGAGGGCTGGGTGCCCACCGACGACGGCGCGTTCGTCCCGGGCGAGCCGCAGGGGTCGCCGGCGTGGCTGCCCGGCAACGACCACCCGACGGACAAGGCGACGTTCACCTTCCACGCGACCGTGCCCGAGGGCATCACCGTCGTCGGCAACGGGCAGTTGCTGTCGCAGACGACCACCGGCGGCAGGACGACCTTCGTGTGGGACTCCACCGAGCCGATGGCGACCTACCTGGCCACGGTGACCCTCGGCAGATTCCAGGTCGCCAGGTCGGTCACGCCGAGCGGCGTCCCGGTCTACACCGCCGTGGACCCGCAGCTCGCGAGCCAGTCGGCGGCCACCGTCGCCCGCATCCCCGACATCGTCGAGTACTTCTCCTCGGTGTTCGGCCCCTACCCCTTCGCCTCGACCGGCGCGATCATCGACAAGGCGCCGGACGTCGGCTACGCCCTGGAGAGCCAGACCAAGCCGATATTCTCCAGCGCGCCGAGCCTCGGCACCATGGCCCACGAGCTCGCCCACCAGTGGTTCGGCGACAGCGTGTCGCTGAAGCGCTGGTCCGACATCTGGCTCAACGAGGGCTTCGCGACCTACGCCCAGTGGCTGTGGACCGAGCACAACGGCGGCGCCACCGCGCAGCAGACCTTCGACAGCGCGAGCAACTACGGGCGCGCGGCCACCTCGTCGTTCTGGCAGACCGTCCTGACCGACCCCGGGCCGGTCGACATGTTCGGCAACGTGCCCTACAACCGGGGCGCGATGACGCTGCACGCGCTGCGCGGCAAGATCGGCGACGCGGCGTTCTTCACGCTGCTCAAGGACTGGGCCACCACGCACAAGTACGGCAACGCCACCACCGCCGACTTCGTGGCCGCGGCGCAGAGCGCGTCCGGCAAGGACCTCAAGGGCTTCTTCGACGTGTGGCTGTACCAGAAGGGCAAGCCGGCCACCTGGTGACCGCCGGCCCCCCGCGACGGCGTCCCGCACGAGCGGGGCGCCTTTCGCCTTCCACGATCAGGCGCCGCCCACCCCTCGCGGGCGTGGGCGGCGCCGCGGCGTCCGGGACGGTCAGCAGGAGTTGAGCATGGAGGTGAGCGCGGACTTCTCGGCGCTCTGCAGGGTGAGGCTGTAGTACCACTTCACCTGGATCCAGGCGCGGGCGTAGGTGCACCAGAACGCGGTGCGCGAAGGCTTCCACGTGGTCGGGTCCTGGTCGCCCTTGGCCTGGTTGACGTTGTCGGTGACCGCCCACAGCTCGGGCCCGCCGAGGTCGTTGGCGTAGGTCTGCCGCTGGGCCGTGGTCCAGGCCCACGCCCCGGACCGCCACGCCTCGGCGAGGGGCACCATGTGGTCGATGTCGACGTCCGCGGCCGAGCTCCAGGTGGCCCCGTCGTAGGGGCTGTACCAGCTGCCCGAGACGGCGGCGCAGCTCGAGTCGGTGCCCACGTTCGTGCCGTCGCGCTTGAGCACGGTCTCCCGGGTGTTGCAGGCGCCCGAGATGGTGATCCAGTGCGGGAACAGGTCCCGGTTGTAGGTGGACTGGTGGGACTCGGCTGCGACGGTCAGCGCGGCCAGTCGCGAGGCGGCGGTGGCGGCGGAGGGGATGTTGGGCGGGGTGGCCCCGGCGGGGCCGGTGGTGAGGGTCAGGGTGAGGACGACGGTGGCGAGGGCGGCGAGGGCGCCGGTGAAGACCCGTCTCACGAGCCTCTCCTTCTGCCTGCTCTCCGGCCAGGTGGGGGGTCCTGGTCGTGAACGGAGAAGTCAGACAGCTCGGAGAGTCGCTAAATCTGACAGACGTTGAAATGTCAGCTTTTTATTGCGCAAGCACTCCACATTCATTACATATCGCCCTTAACCGTCAGACCACCACAACTGGCCTCGTCATTCGCATGATGCGGCGCCCGCCGCGCGCCGCCGGGAGCGGCCAACGGCATGTGAAAGTTGGGTGAACCGGCGGTCGCCGGCCGCCGCGAGCGCCGCCCGGACCAGAATCGGCGCGAGCGTCGCCGGGACGCGGGCCCACCCGAGCACCGCCGGGACGCCCGCTCACGCGAACGCCGCCCGGACGCCGGGCGGCGTCCGGGCGGTGCGACGGGCGCGTGGCGCCTCGCGCCGGTCAGCCGTCGCCGCTCAGGTCCACCAGGCGGTCCTCCAGGATGAGGAAGTCCAGGCCGATCGCCCGGGCGGAGCGCACGGCGCCTTCGGCGTCGTCGACGATCGGCTCTTGCCGGGTGTTGAAGGAGGTGTTGATCGCCACGGCCGGTGCGCCGCTCGCGCGCAACCGGTCGAGCACGTCCCACACCACCCCGTCCTCACGGCCGATCATCTGCGGGCGCGCGGTGCCGTCGACGTGCACGCCGGCCGGGGCCTCCTTGGCGCCGAGGTCGGTCATCAGGCTGGCGCCCACCATGTAGCGGTGCAGCGGGCTGGCCTCCCAGTGCCGTCCCTCGCTCTCGGCCAGGCCCACCGGGCCGAGCGGCCGCCACAACTCACGGCCCTTGGCGCGGTTGAGCCGGTCGCGCATCCGGTCGTCGGTGGCCGCCGCGATGATCGAACGGTGGCACAGCGCGCGGGGGCCGATCTCGGCCCGCCCGGTGACGACGCCGCCCATCCGCCCGGCCAGCAGCCAGCGGGCGACGGTCTCGGGCAGCACCTCCCGGGCCGCGAGCCCGTGCCGCGCGAGCGCCTCGTCGATCTCCCGGGGCCGCACCCGCCGGCCCAGGTACGGACTGAGCGGGGCGCGGGGACGGGCGGGCGGCGCGACCGCCCAGGCCGAGCCGAGCGACACGCCCGCGTCGTGCGGCACCGGCGGCACGTATACCGGCGGCGGCAGCAGGCCGTTGGAGGAGCAGTTCAGCGCGACGCCACCGGACAGGCACAGGACGTCGTGCCCGGTCACCTCCCTGGCCCGGCGCGCGAGCATCGCCATGACCTCCTGCAGGCTCGCCTGGGCGCTCCAGGCGAGCCGGACGGCGTCCTCGTCGCCGTCCAGCGTGGCCGGGTCGCCGTCGTGCCGCCGGAAGCCGATGCGGGCGAAGTGGTCCCACCAGGCTCGCATCACGTCGCGGTGCGGAGCGCCGGACGGCAGGTCGAAGGGAGGCGAGAAGGCGCCGGCGCACACCTCGAAGATCGGCCAGCGGTCGGCGCCGCGGGCCTTGCCGTACGCGGCGAGCCCCATGGTCTTGCCGGCCTCGAGGAACGACAGCCCGATGGTCCTGGAGACCGCGTCGTACATCAGCCCCAGCGAGTGCGGGATGGGCCAGCGCTCGCGGCGCACCAGCATCCGGCCGTAGCGGGCGTCGTAGATCGAGACGCTCTCGTCGTCGCCGTTGCCGTCGACCACCAGGACGGCCGCCTCGGCGTGCCCGGAGGCGTAGAAGGACGCGCAGGCGTGGGCGAGGTGGTGCGGGACGAAGACGACCTCGGGGTGGCGGGCCGCGTCGACCCGCCATCCGAGCGCGGTGGCGAGCCAGTCGCGGCTGTCGCCGAACCGCCACGGCCGGCCGAGCACCGGCGGGTCGAGGCCGAGGTCGTCGCGCGCCGAGTGCCGGGGCATGTCCCAGCCGACGGTGACGACGTCCACGTCGGCCGCGGTGATGCCGGCCATGTCCAGGCACGCCTGGGCCGCGCGGGCGGGGTACTCGCGCAGGCCGTGCTTAACGCGACTGACCCGCTCTTGTTCCACCAGCGCGTGGACCACCCCGTCGCCGTCCACCAGGCAGGCGGCCACGTCATGCCAGCCGACCGCGGGTGCGTTGAGCCCGAGGACCCACATGTCACTGGTGCGCGCGGACGTGGCCGCGGGAGGGGAGGTGGAGCGCCGCCGTGAAAGGCTCTCCGCTTTCCGGCGTCGCCAATTCGGGCCGGTCGATTTCATGCACGAGTCGAAGCACCCCTGTGTCGGGAGAATCGGAGGGCGGGCACGAAGAAAGCGCCGGCCGTCGCACTGTCAAGGCGGAGGCGGGCACCCTGTCGGAGGGCGATCATCCCGAGGCTACTCCGCATCGAGGGATCATAACGACGGCGTCACGCTCCGAGCAATATGGATATGACACAGGAAAAGCGATATGTGTTGCATTCATGGTCAAAGGGGTGATGGGCGGCGCCGTCCGATGAAAACTACATGCGGCCGGGCACCGTGCGGGTTCGTCGGGACACGGAAAGCGCGCCGCCCCCCGGACGGAAGTACGCGGCCGAGGAGGCGCCCAAGGCCGGTCCGGCGCCGGACGCCGGGGACCACCCGGAAGGTCACCCAGAACGCGCTCATCGGGGTCGTCGTCGTGGCGCTGACCGCCTGGTCCGCCTTCCGCGTCGTCTCCTCGCTCAAGGAGGCCGGCTGGCGCCCGGTGGGCGTGTTCGCCGCCGCCACGGTGGTCACCATCGTGGTGGCCCTGTGCCCGGCCCTGCCGCTGTTCCGCAACTACACCGTCGGCCAGGGCGACGGGGGACCGGACAGGGCCCGGTCCCCCTCATCCCCGGTCAGTAGACGTAGGGCCAGCCGGCGGAGTCGTAGGCGAGAAGGTTGATGCCGAGCCGCGAGGCGCCGTTGTCGGCGTAGTAGTGGTAGACCAGCACGTCGGCGTCGACGTCGGTGAAGACGGCCTGGTGGCCGGGGCCGTGGATGCTCCCGTGCCCGGCGAGGATCTCGGTGCCGCCCCCGGAGGTCATCGCCACCCCGTTACGGTCGACGTAGGGGCCGGTGACGCTGGTCGAGCGGCCGACCATGACGCGGTAGGTGCTGGACGCGCCCCGGCAGCACAGGTCGAACGACACGTACAGGTAGTAGTACGAGCCGCGCCTGAAGATGTACGGCGCCTCGATCGCGCCGCCGTTGCGCCCGGCGATGGACCGGATGGTGGAGTCGGCCCGCTTGCCGGTGGCCGGGTCGATCCGGACGAGCTTGACGCCCGACCAGAATGAGCCGAACGACAGCCACCAGGCGCCCTGGCCGTCGACGACCAGGTTGGGGTCGATGGCGTTGAAGTTGTCGGAGGTCCGGGACTCGATGACCAGGCCCTGGTTGGTCCAGCTTCCCGAGGCTCCGGTCGTGCTGGTCGCCAGGAAGATCGCCGAGTGGTTGGAGCCGAAGGTGGAGGCCGAGTAGTACAGGTAGTACCGGCCGTTGCGGTAGGAGATGTCCGGCGCCCACAGGTTGCGGCTGCCGCCGGTGTAGGCCGTCGTCCAGGACGCGCCGCCCGGGAACACCGTGCCGGCGTCGCGGAAGGCCGTCCGGTCGGTGGAGGTCTTAATGGCGATGTTGTCGCCGGTGTGCACGAGGATGTAGCCGCCGGCGGGCGTCTTCACCATGGACGGGTCGTGCACCGAGATCGATCCGGTGACGTACCCGGGGTTGGGGTAAGCGGCGCGGGCCGCGAAGGGGGCGCCCCCGGCCGTGGTCCGCCGAGCGGCCTGTCCGAGGGTCGCACCGGCCGCCGACACGGCGGTCGTACCTGCCGCACCCGTCGCGGACGCGGTCAGCACGGCGGTCGCCTTCCCGGGCAGGGCAGCGGTCGCCTTCGCGGGCAGGGCGGGCGCGGACGTCGCGGCGTGCGCCGAGGCGGAGCCGCACAGGGCGGCGACCGAGACGGCCGCCGCCGCGAGCGTTCGGCGGAGGCGGCGGCGCGGGCCGGTTCTGGGCATGGAAGTCGCGGAGTTCATCCCTGGTCCTCATCCGTGGTTCGAGCGGCGCCGCCCGCGCCACGGCACAGGGCGAAGCGGGGCGGCAGGGACTCACCGGGGCAGGACGGCGGTCCGGCGCACAGGCGTGCCCGCGCGGGCACGCCGGGTCGGCGCCGGAGAAGGCGCGCCGCAGGTGGCGGGGCGTCGTGCCGGTGCCCGGCTTCCCGCGCCAGGCCGTCGCCCGCGGCCGTCGGTGCGGCCGGAGGGGCGCCGTGAAGGGCCCGCCCCTGTCGGTGGAGGGGTGAGGCGGTGGCGACTGTACGTCCGCGATCACCGGCGCGCAACGGCCGGCGTGCGCCCGTCCCGCCTTGCCCGCGTCGTCGCCCAGGCATGAGCCCAGATGCCGCCGGAGCGGCGCGCAGGCGGTGAGCGGCGGGTTCTTCGGCCGCCGGCGGCGCGTTCCACGTGCGCCCGCAGGCGGCGCCACGGCCGGGCACGGCCCGGCCGGCGGCTGTAAATTTCAGCCGCGGCGGACGGCGGGTTGACAGGCGCGCCGAGCCCGGGTTACGAAAAGGGCCCGCGCCAGGAAAAACGACGCACCTCGAGACTCTCGAATGTTAGCGCTAACAGAGCCGGTGTGACCCACCGGTCAGCGCCTACGCCCACCGGGACCCGTCCATCACGGCGTCCCCGGCGGGCGTCCCCCGGCTCCCGGCCGAGACCGGCCGCGACGGCGGCGCCGCTCGCCGTAGCCGCGTTCCCGACAGTGCCCCCGTGAGGACACCCGCCTATGGCACCAGGTCCTGTGAGGAGAGCACGGGGCAGTTGAACAGGCCGGTGAGGGTCTCGACCTGGTGCGCGGTCAGCGGGTTGAGAAAGATGACCGCGTCGGCACGGGTCTTCTCCCGCACCAGCGCGATCTCCTCCACCTTGCCGGCGCTGACCAGCGTGCGGGACGAATAGGGCGCGTCCATCGTCCGCGCCCCGCCGTCCGAGACGCCCCGGCGCTGGACGAAGCGTCCCACCACCTGCGCGCCCAGGGCCGCCATCGCGCTCGCGAACTCGTCCATGATCACCAGGTAATGCCGCTCCTTGGCGGAGAAGTAGCCGACGAGCACGACGTCCATGCCCGTCAGCTCCCCCGGCGGCGGCACCTTCGCCGGCCGGGCGCCGCGCTCGGCGCGGCCACCGCGCCGCATGCGTCGATGTGGCTTCACGACCGACACGGTAGCGACCGGACGACCGGCCTCCTACCCTCCTCGCCCAGCTCCCTGCCGCCATCGTCGGCCCATCCTCGTCGGGGCGGACGCGCCACCCCCGTCCGGTCGACGCCGCGACCTCGTCTCGCCATCGCGTCCCGCCATCGCGTCCCGCCACCCGGCCGCCCCTGTCGCTGCCGTCGTCGCCCGTCATCGCCGTTCCCCGGCCTGGGGCGCGACGCCCATGGCCGACCTTCCCCCACGGCGCGACACCCCCCGAAAAAAGGCATTCGATAACCGCTATCGCCGCCACCTACTTCGGCGGTGGCGAAACAGAAGCGGAGCGATAAGGCATGGATAGCGACCCCCCATACCTTCGTAAATGTCACCAGGAAAACGGTGAGGGAAACAAGCCGAAGGCCACAAAAAAGGGGTCAGCAAAATGATGAAGAACATGAAGTCCGCCGCCGCCCGCATCGCCATCATCGCCATCTTCGCCACCGCCGGAAGCGCCGCCGTCGCGGGCATGTCCATGGCCGACGCGACGCCCCCGGCGGACACGCAGACCCAGAGCTCGACCCCGACCCCCACCCCCACCCCCACCAGTGACAACAGCACTCCCTGGATCTGACCGACCGCTCGTGGCAGACGGCTGAGGTGCGGCCGGAGACAACGTCTCCGGCCGCATCAGTCATTTTCCGGGAATTATTGGATGAACAGCCGCGCCATCTCGAGAAACAGCGCATCGCACTGTTATCGCCGACCACCCCTACCACGCTATCGGTCCCCCTATTCGCCCGTTGCCCAGCGTTTTCACACCTTCGGTTCCGGCGCCCTGAGGTGAGGGTTCTCCATCCTCCCGGTGACAGCCCGGCACACCTATCTCGTGTGACGCCGCACCGCCAGGTAGAGGACGGCGGAGACGATCATCCAAGCCACGGTCGCCAGCGCCAGCGCCGGCACCGCCGGGACGCGGCCGGCCAGCGCCCAGACGCACACCGCGAAGACGATCATCCCGATCGCGCCCAGCACCGCACCCCGGGCGTCCTGCGCGACCGGGACCCGGCTGTGCTCCTCGTCCTGGATCAGCGTGAGCGTGGCGGCCATGACGGCGGGAAAGGCCAGGAACACCCCGCCCGCGGTGACCCCCCAGCGCTGCCCCACCAGGCCGGCGATCACCGAGACCACCATGCCGAAGGCGAAGCGCAGCCCCATCCCGGGCAGCGAGATCTCGCGGATCTTCTCGGGGTGCACGCGGATCCTGCCGGGATCGTCGTTCACGTGATCAGCTCCCAGCCGAGGGCCGCGACGGCCGCCCAGATCACCATCGCCACCGCGCTGCCGGCGGTGGCGCCGAGCCGCCGCGTCAGCGGGACCGCCGAAGCGCAGTAGGCGACCAGCGCCACCGCCCCGACGACCATGCCGTGCCCCGCCTCGGCCACCTGGCGCTCCCCCAGCACCAGCAGCGTCACGGCCATCCCCGCGAGCGCGACGGCGGGGCCGGCGGCGAAGATGCCGGCGAACCGCTTCGGGCTCACGATCTCGCCGACGAGGGCGAAGGCCATGACCAGCAGCCCCCCGCACAGCCCGCGCACGACGATCGTCCACACCTCGCCCATCCGCCCACCTCCCCGGCCGGGAGCCGCCCCTCCCGGCTCGATCCCGGGTACATTCCCCTCCCGGCGCCACGGATCCGCCCGGCGGAGCCCATCGATGCCCCGGAACCGATGGACGGGAGCACGGAACCGCTGGACGAGCGTCGCGGAACGGCCGGCGAAAGGCTCAGGGCCGCGGAACCGGTCGGACTCCTCGGGCGCCGCGGAACCGGTCGGACTCCTCGGGCGCCGCGGAACCGGTCGGGCTCTCAGGCGCCGCGGATCCGGTCGGCGTAGTCGCGGGCGAAGTCGCCGAACGATCGGGCGGGCCGCCCCATGACGTCGGGGAAGTCCGATGTGGTGAAGTCTCCCCAGCCACGCGCGTACGCGGTGCCGTACTCGGCGTTGACCGCGGCGATCCAGTCGGGCAGCCCGGCGCCGAGCATGGCCTCGTAGGCCTCCCTCTCGCTCAGCGCGTGGTAGTCGACCGGCGTGCCATAGATGAGCTGGAGCCGCTCGGCGGCCTCCTTGAGCGAGATGCCGGCCGGCCCGGTCAGGGTGTAGACCTTCCCCTCGTGGGACTGCGGCTCGGTGAGGACGCGGGCGGCGAAGTCGCCGATGTCCCGCACGTCGATCATGCCGACCCGCCCGTCGCCGAGGCCCCCGTACAGGGTGCCGCCGTTCACCGAGCCGAACAGGTTCTGCATGAAGAAGTGCGGCCGGATGATGGTCCATCGCAGGCCGGAGGCCATCAGCTCGGCGTCGGACAACGCGTGCAGCCGGCCGTTGCGGGTGGGGGCGTCATGACCGGCGCCGACGGCGGACATGCGCACGATGTGGCGCACCCCCGCCTGACGGGCGGCCCAGACGGCGTTCATGGAGGCGTGCGGGGCCTGCGGGCCCATCGCGGTGAGCAGCCACACGGTGTCGGCCCCGTCGAACGCCGGGCCGAGGGTGCGGGGTTGCTCCAGGTCGCCGACGACGACCTCGGCTCCGGGGAGGTCGGGCGCCTGGGCGGGGTCGCGCACGAGCAGGCGGACGCCGTCAGTGGTGGGCAGGGAGCGCAGGAGCGCGCTGGAGACGGCGCCGGTGGCGCCGGTGATCAGGGTGGTCATGGCTGGTCCTCGTCTTCAATGGCGGTGCCCGCCTCGGCGGACACCACGTGGTCGATGGCCTCGAAGAAGGCTCTGATGCCGGGCAGGTTCGCGCCCTTGGCCCGCGAATCGGCGAAGTCCTCGGCGGTCCGCCAGTGCACGATGTCCAGCCAGTCGTCGCCGAGCAGGCGCACCAGCCGGGCGCCGAGGAAGCCGGCGCGGTCGGCGCGGAAGTCGGCGAGCATCGCCGGACGGGCCGCGAGCAGGCGGCGCACCTCACCGGGCGCCACATGGAATCTGGTCAGTTCTACGGTTGTCATCGCTGTCTCCTGATGTGAGCAGGCGACTTCGACGATATAGTAAGAATCAGTGACTATCAAGTTCAGTGACTAGTTGACGGACGGATGGCCCCCATGCGGCGCAGCGAACGCAAGAAGACCGACCCCGACCTCGGCATCATGGCCGGCCAGATGCTGTTCGCCGTCCAGCGGGAGATGTTCGAGACCCTCGCCCGGCACGGCCACCCCCACCTGCGGCCCCGGCACGGCGCCGTCCTGGCGTACCTCGACGAGGAGGGCAGCCGCGCCACCGACCTGTCACAGCAGTCCGGCCAGCACAAGCAGGTGATCGGCACACTGGTGGACGAACTGGTCGAGCTCGGCTACGTGCGCCGCGAGCCCGACCCGCAGGACCGGCGGGCCAAGCTCATCGTCCCCACCCCGCTCGGCCTGGACGAGATGGAACGGTCGGACGCCATCGTCGCCGACATCGAGCGCCGGCACGCCGAGGCCGTCGGCGAGGACGTCTACACCGTCTTCAAACAGGCCTTCCGCCAGATAGTCCACCTCCAGCGCACCCACCCGCCGGCCTCCGCCGATTAATGCACTGGCCACATACCTCCAGCAGGCACGGTCCCCCCCTGTGCGCCGAAGGCGACCGGCACCGGATCGGCGGGCACGGTCCTCCACCCCGCTGTGCACTGGAGGTGATCGGCGCCGGGTCGGCGGGCACGGCCCTCCACCCCGCTATGTACTGGAGGTGATCGGCGCCGGGTCGGCGGGCACGGCCCTCCACCCCGCTATGTACTGGAGGTGATCGGCGCCGGGTCGGCGGGTCGTGGTGCGGCGATGGCGGCGCCTGCTACGGCGCCCGACGCGGCGCACGTGCGCGGACGATCCCCTGGCGGCGCGGCGATCCGGCGAGGAGGGCGCGGCCGGGCGTCGTCAGGTGACCGGGATGATGTCGGCGGTCAGGAGGCGGCCGTCTTCGATGTGGAGGACGCCGATGGTGCCGTGGGGCTGGCGGCGGCGGTCGGTGGGGGAACCGGGGTTGAAGATGCGCAGCCCTTCCTCGGCGTGGTCCAGCGGGATGTGCGAGTGGCCGAACACCACCAGATCGGCGGACGGAAAGCGCCTGCGCATGCGGGCCCAGCGCCCCTTGGCCGCGCCGCTGTCGTGGATCATGGCCACCCGCAGTCCGTCCAGGTCGAGTTCCAGCGTCTCGGGGGCGTCCACGTCCGGGCCGTCGTTGTTGCCCTTCACCGCGTGAACCGGCGCGTACGCGGCCAGCTCATCCAGGACGCCGGCCGTGCACACGTCCCCGGCGTGCAGGATGACGTCGGCCCCCCGCAGGTGATCGGCCACCCGAGGCGGACACGACTTCCAGAACCGCGGAGCATGCGTGTCCGACAGGACGACGACCCTCATGAGACACCCCTTGCCCCACGCACCCACCCCCCACTCCCGGCCGCCCCGGCACGATGACCCCCATCAGGCCACTGAGCCATTCCGTGCGATTACTCGTGACTTTCTGTAGCCGTTGAGTTTGATCGTCCAGCAGAGCCTTCATGTGGATACCGCTCACCCAGGACCGGGGCGTCGATGTCGCTCTGCGTCAGATATTGACTATGGGGTAGCCATAGTCAATTCTGTCGTCTGTGGAACCAGTACCACCAGGCGAGCAGGCACCGGCGCGTTCCTATCGTTCGAGCCGCCGGGAGGAACAGGCACGCCGCACCGAGCGCCGGGTGATCGAGGCCGCGACGTCGGTGTTCGTGGCGAAGGGATATGCCGGCACCACGATGCGCGCCGTGGCGGCGGCCGCCGGTGTCTCAGTGCCGACCGTCGAGTTGCTGTTCGGCACCAAGGCTCGCCTGCTCAAGGCCGCCATCGACATTGCGATCGCCGGTGATGATGAGGCGGTCCCGGTGCTGGAACGCGGCTGGACGGTGGCAGCAATGAACGCCGCCGGCGCGGAGGAGTTTCTCGATGTCGTCGCCGGCGTGCTCGGCCCGGCCCAGGCGCGTTCCGCCGGCCTGGTTCTGGCGGTGTTCGAGGGGTCCGCGGCCGACCCCGGGCTGGCCGACGTCGCCGAGCAGATGATCGCGCAGCGGGAGATCACCGCCGACTGGGTCGTCGACGGGCTGACCGCCCAGGCAGCCCTGCGCACCGGCCTGGGCAGGCAGGACGCCATCGACACCGTGTGGATCCTGATGGACCCCGCACTGTTCGACCGACTGGTCCGTCGCCGTGGCTGGACGGTCGAGCGCTATCAGGACTGGTTCGCCCGCTCCGCCGGCCGGCTGCTCATCGACGACACCCCCGGATCCGTCCACCACCGAAGGAGAACGACGTGACTCGACCCACCCCCGCCATGGGTCAGTACCCGCCCGAGGGCGGCATCGCCTACCTGCAACTGCCCGCCACCGACGTGGCCCGCTCCGCGGCCTTCTACCAGGCGGCCTTCGGCTGGTCTGCCGACAGCGAGCACGGCGGCTTCGAAGCACCCGGGATGATCGGCCAGTGGACCACCGATCTGACGCCGGCCCGCGATGCCGGGCCGGTCGTCTGGGTCTGGGTGGACCAGTTGTATCCCGCGCTGCAACGGGTGGAGGCCGCCGGTGGCCGGGTTCGTGGCCGCCCCCAGCCGGACGGCGGCGAACGCTGGCTGGCTGAGATCGACGACCCCGCGGGCAACCGGATCGGCGTCGTCGCGCCGGCCCGCACCGCCCAGGCCCAGACGATGCTCGCCGTCAGCGACGTCGAGGCATCCAGCCGCTGGTACCAGCAGCTTCTCGGCCTGCGCAGCGACCACGGCGGGCCGGAGTACGAGCGCCTGCTCGCCGACGGCGTCCTCGTGCTCCAGCTCCACCAGCGGCGCGTCGAGCACCACCACGGCCTGTTCACCGACGTCGGCGGCGACGTCGGCAACGGCGTCCTGGTGTGGTTCGGGGAAGTCAGCGACTTCGACGGCGTACTCCAACGCGCAGCCGACCTCGGAGCCACGGTGGTCCGACCGCCGCACCGCAACCCCCCGCAGAGCCAAGGCAACGGGCCGGGCCACCGCGAAATCTGGCTCAAGGACCCCGACGGCTATACGGTCGTGGTCGCCAGCACCGATGGCGAGGCGTACGAGGTGTGATCACAGTCGTCGATCACGAAGCGCTGCACATCGTTGCGCGGAAAGGCTCACTGGGACGAGAGCCGGACTGCCAGAACGGCGGACGAGAGCCCTCGTCGTTGAGAACTCTCGTCCTGGGGACGGACGCTCCGGAGGGATCAGCCGTCGAAACGGTCGGCCTTCACGCCGGCCAGGAAAGCGGACCACTCGCCGGAGGCGCAGGCCAGTACGCCACCGCCGGGATTCTTGCTGTCGCGCACCCCGACCAGACCGGGAACGTCCAAGGCCACCTCGACACATTCTCCCGAGTCACCGCTGAAGCTACTTTACGCCACCGCGCGTTTCGAAGATCAAGCTCCAATTCGATCCACCGCTTCCTCTATCAGCCGGAGGGACTGCTTGAACGGTACGGCCTCCGCCCGGATCGCGTCATATCTCCGGATCAATTCGGATATAAGTCGACGGTCATCGAAGGTGCGACCGACTGGCTGAGCCTCCGCGTACGCGGCATAGGGATGTCCGTTGCGTTCGGCGATGATGAACCCGCCCATCGCGCCGCAATGCGGCCTGGCCGCATACGGGACGACCTGGAGCGTCACCTGGGGATGACGGGCTATCTCCAGCAGGTGCGTGAGCTGCTCGCGCATGATCTTCGTGTCGCCGATCACGTGGCTGATCACGTCCTCGTCGATGACGACGGTGAAGTCCAGCGGCATCTCATTGATCGCACAATGGTCGCAAATCGCATATGACACGGATGCGTGTAGGACGATTTCCATGAACAAAGGAATGGGACACAGAGCGCTGGGAGGGCTCACCCCTCGGCGGAAATACACCCCCGACGGGAATCGCGGCTTGGACCGAATGGCGGGGAGCTCGAGGGGCGGGCCCCTCGATCGGGGGTCGAAGGGGGCTTGCCCCCTGGGAAATACAGCCCGAGCCGGAGCGCCCCCAGGGCGCGGAGGCGAGGACCATGGGTGACCGGTGGCGGTCAGGTGTGGGCGGTGACGAGTTGGTGTTCGGCGTCGGTGAGGTAGTCGCTGAGGGCGCGTTCGGCGCCCTCGGTGTCGCCGGTCTCGATGAGCTGGAGGATGTCGCGGTTGCGCCACAGATACGGCTCGTGGAAAGCACGGGGGTTGGCCATCTCCAGGAAGCTCAGCCGTAGCTCGGCGAGCAGGCGGCGCATGGTCTCGTCCAGGCGGGGACTGCCGGTGAGGTGCACGATCGCCTGGTGGAAGCGGATGTTGGCGGTGCCGACGTCCTCCCACCGCTCCTCGGCCGCCGCGCGCCCGGCGGCGGCGACGGCCTCACGCAGGTCGGCGAGCGCCTCGGCGGAGGGGCGGCCGGACCGGCGGATCGCCGAGCATTCGATCAGGCGCCGGACGCGGTAGAGGTCGACGACGTCCTCGGCGGTGAGCCGGCGGACGAACACGCCCCGGTTGAGCTCGTGGACGAGCAGCCGTTCATGGGACAGCAGGCGAAATGCCTCGCGCAGCGTGTTGCGTGACACCCCGAGCGCCGCGCCGATCGACTCCTCCGACAGGCGGGTGCCGGGCGAGAACATGCCCTCGGTGATGCGCTCGCGGAGGATGGCGGCGACGCGCTCGGCCGTGCTGGTGCGCCCGAGCAGGGCGCGGTCCTCGGCGAGGCGTTCGGTGACCCCCGCGGCACCATCGGTCACGACGGTTCAGCCCCTTCAATCCCATCGGTGTGAGGTGAAATCCTAGCACGAGGCTATTGCCAGATCGTTGAACGATCCTTATGTTGAATCCACTGGCTCACAGAGCCATGGGGCGCTCGGGGACACCGTTCCGGCCCGCCGGATCCGGTGGCGCCTCCCGTCTGGCAGAGTGGCAGCGAGGTGCGCCATGACGACGTCCAAGCCGGAACCAGCCGCATACCTCCCCCACGACGAGCAGCCCCACAAGGGCGCGTTCGCCTGGTACTCCACGCTCAGCGCCAAGGGCCGCAAGGCGTTCGCCGGGGCCTTCCTCGGCTACAGCCTCGACTCCTACGACTTCTGGGTGCTCCCGCTCGGCCTGGTGGCCATCGCGGGCACTTTCGGCCTCGGTACGGCCCAGACCGGGCTGCTCGCCACGGCCACGCTGGTCTGCTCCGCGCTCGGCGGCGTCATCGCGGGCGTGCTCGCCGACCGGGTCGGCCGCGCCCGCACGCTCATGATCACCGTTTCGGTCTACGCGCTGTTCACCGCGCTGTGCGGCATCGCGCCCAACTACGAGACCCTGCTCGGGTTCCGCGCTCTGCAGGGCCTCGGCTTCGGCGGCGAGTGGGCGGCCGGGGCCATCCTGGTCGCCGAGTACGCCCAGGCGCGCCACCGGGGGCGGGCCGTCGCGGTCATCCAGAGCTCGTGGGCCATCGGCTGGGGCCTCGCCGTCCTGGTGTACACGCTGGTGTTCCAGTTCCTGGACGAGGACCTGGCCTGGCGGGTGCTGTTCTGGACCGGCGCGCTCCCGGCGCTGGCGGTGATCTACGTACGGCGCAACGTCACCGACGCGCCGATCTTCACCGAGCAGCGGGCCACCGGCGACCGGGTGTCACCGCTCGCCGTCTTCGGCGACGGCCTGCTGCGCACCACGGTCTTCGCGACGATGCTCGCCACCGGCGTGCAGGGCGGCTACTACACCCTGGCCACCTGGGTGCCCACCTACCTCAAGACCGAGCGCGGCCTGTCGGTCATCGGCACGGGCGGCTACCTGGTCTTCCTCATCACCGGCGCGTTCTGCGGCTACCTGACCGGCGGCTACTTCACCGACAAGATCGGGCGCAAGCGGACCTTCGCCATCTTCTCGGTGCTCAGCGGCGCGCTCATCCTGCTCTACACACAGCTTCCGAGCTCGGCCGGCGAGTACGTGATGTTCCTCGGCTTCCCGCTCGGGTTCTGCTCCTCGGCCATCTTCTCCGGCTTCGGGGCCTACCTGGCCGAGCTGTACCCCAGCGCCGTCCGCGGCACCGGGCAGGGCTTCACCTACAACGTCGGCCGCGGCCTCGGCGCCTTCTTCCCCACGATCATCGGATACCTCGCGACCGCCTACAGCGTCGGCGGCGCCATGGCGTTCGGCGCGCTGGCGTACGGGCTCGCGGTCGTGGCCCTGCTGGGACTGCCCGAGACCCGGGCCCGGCGCCTTTCCTGACCCACCCGCACGAGTCAATTGGGAGCCCATCGTGTCAGGCCCGATCGCGACGGCCGGCCGCCCAGGCCCGGTCACGACCGTCGACCTCAACTCCGACCTCGGTGAGGGGTTCGGCCGCTGGAGCCTCGGCGACGACGAAGCGCTGCTGTCGGTCGTCACCAGCGCCAACGTGGCCTGCGGCTTCCACGCGGGCGACCCGACGATCATGCGGCGCACGTGCGCGACCGCGTCCGCGCTCGGCGTCGCGATCGGCGCCCAGGTGAGCTACCGCGACCTGGCCGGCTTCGGGCGGCGCTTCATCGACGTGCCGCCCGAGACGCTGACCGACGAGATCGTGTACCAGATCGGCGCCCTGGACGCGTTCGCCCGCCTGGCCGGGACGCGGGTGAGCTACGTCAAGCCGCACGGCGCCCTGTACAACGCGATCGTCCACCATGAGGAGCAGGCGGCCGCGGTCGTCGCGGCCGTCCGCGCCTACGACCCCGGGCTGCCGGTGCTCGGCCTGCCCGGCTCGCAGTGGCTGCGCCTGGCCGGGGAGGCGGGCCTGACCGTCGTCCCCGAGTGCTTCGCCGACCGGGCCTACACTCCCCAGGGCACCCTGGTCCCGCGCGGCGAGCCGGGCGCGGTGCTGGACGACCCCGGCGAGGTGGCCGAACGCTGTCTGCGCATGGCGCGCGGCGAGCCGATCACCGCGATCGACGGCACGCCGCTGACGGTCACGGCCGCGTCGATCTGCGTGCACGGCGACACCCCCGGCGCGGTCGCCATGGCCCGGCGGGTACGGGCCGCGCTGGCCGCGGGCGGCGTCGAGGTGGCGCCCTTCATCGGGAACCGGGCGCCATGAGCCCGCGCCTGCGCAGGTGCGGGGACAGCGCCGTCCTGGTCGAGCTGGACGGGGTCGAGGAGGTCCTGGCCCTGTACGAAGCGCTCGCCGCCGACCCGCCGCCCGGGGTGACCGACCTGCTCCCGGCGGCCGGGACGCTGCTGGTCCGCTTCGACGGGCCCCGGCGCCGCGAACCGGTCGAGTCGGCGATCCTGCGCGCCCGTCCGGCGACCGGCCGGCGCGCGGCGAGCGGGGAGGTGACCGTCCCGGTCGTCTACGACGGCGCCGACCTCGCCGACGTGGCGGCCCTGACCGGGCTCTCGGAACGCGAGGTGGTCCAGGCGCACACCGGGACGCCGTGGACGGTGGCCTTCTCCGGCTTCGCCCCCGGCTTCGGGTACCTGGTCGGCGGCGACCCGCGGCTACGGGTGCCGCGCCGCACCGAGTCGCGGGTGCGGGTCCCCGCCGGGGCGGTGGCGCTGGCGGCCGGGTACAGCGCGGTCTACCCGCGCGAGTCGCCCGGCGGCTGGCGGCTCATCGGCCGCACGCCGCTCTCCGTGTGGGACCTCGCCGCCGACCCGCCCGCCCTCCTGCGCCCCGGCATGCGCGTGCGCTTCACCGATACCACGCCCGGGACCGCGACCGGGACCATGCCCGAGACCGCGACCGAGATACAGACCGAGGTCGCCCCCGGCCGCGGGGAGGTCCGGACCGAGGTCGCCCCCGGCCGCGGGGAGGTCCGTCGTGGGTGAGGCAGAGCGGCCGGGGTGGCTGGAGGTGCTGGCCACCGGGCCGCTCACGACCGTGCAGGATCTCGGGCGTCCGGGCCGCGGCGACCTCGGCGTGGGACGGTCGGGGGCGGCCGACCGGACGGCGCTGCGCCTGGCGAACCGCCTGCTGGCCAACCCCGAGGGCGCCGCCGCGCTGGAGGTCACCCTGGGCGGGCTCCAGGTGCGCGCCCACGGCGACCTGACGATCGCGTTGAGCGGGGCGCCGTGCCCGGCGACCGTCACCGACGCCGCCGGCCGGGCACGGGGAGCCGGCCACCAGGCCGTCGAACGGCTTCCCGACGGATCCACGCTACGGCTCGGCGTGCCCCGGCGCGGCCTGCGCACGTACCTGGCGGTGCGGGGCGGGCTGGACGTGCCGGAGGTCCTCGGGTCCCGGGCGACCGACATCATGGCCGGGGTCGGCCCCGACCGGCCGGCGCGCGGCTCGGCGCTGCCGGTGGGGCCCCCACCGGCGAGGTTCCCGATCGTGGACCTCGCCCCGGTGACCCCCCTGTACGCCGGGGAGCCCGTCCTTTCCGTCCTGCCCGGACCCCGGGACGACTGGTTCGCCCCCGGAGCGCTCCAGGCGCTGTGCGCCGAGCCGTACGAGGTGACCGTCGACAGCAACCGGGTCGGCATGCGGCTGCGCGGGCCGTGCCTGGACCGGGTGCGGGAGGGCGAGCTTCCGCCCGAGGGCATGGTGCCGGGCGCGCTGCAGGTGCCGCCGTCGGGGCAGCCGACGCTGTTCCTGGCCGACCACCCCGTCACGGGCGGGTACCCGGTGATCGCGGTGGTCCGCACGTCCGACGTGGACCGCGCGGCGCAGGTCCGCCCCGGCCAGCGCGTCCGGTTCCGCCTGGCGCGCACGTGACGCACGAGGCCCGCCCATGAGGCACGAGAGCCCGCCCATGAAGCACGAGAGCCGCCCATGAGGCACGAAGCACGCCCGTGAAGAACGAGAGCCGTCCATGAAGCACGAGGCTCGCCCATGAGGCGCGAGGAAGGAGACGAAGGCATGCTGGATCCCGCTCTGCTGACGCCCGGCGAGGCCCGGTCGCTGTTCCGCGAAGGGCTGGTGACGCCCACGTCCGGCTGGTCGGCCGGCTGGACGCAGGCCAACCTGCTGGCGCTCCCCCGGGACCGCGCGTACGACTTTCTGCTGTTCGCCCAGCGCAACCCGCGCCCGTGCCCCGTGCTGGACGTGACCGAGCCGGGCGAGGTCGCCGCTTCCGTCTTCGCCGGCGACCTGCGAACCGACCTGCCCGCCTACCGGGTGTACGAGAACGGCGAGCAGGTCGCCGAGGTGCCGGACGTGACCGCGTACTGGCGCGACGACCTGGTCTGCTTCCTCATCGGCTGCAGCTTCACCTTCGAGGCCGCGCTGCTGGAGGCGGGGGTGCCCGTGCGGCACCTTGAGAGCAGGACGAACGTGCCGATGTACCGCACGAACCGCGGCTGCCGGCCCGCGGGCGGGCTGTCCGGGCCCATGGTCGTGTCCATGCGCCCGGTGCCCGCGCACCTGGTCGCGACGGCGGTGCGGGTCACGTCCCGCTACCCGGCCGTGCACGGTGCTCCCGTCCACGTCGGCGACCCCGGCGCGCTGGGCGTGCGCGACCTCGACCGGCCCGACTTCGGCGAGCCGGTCGAGGTGCGGGCGGGAGAGATCCCGGTGTTCTGGGCCTGCGGGGTGACCCCGCAAGCGGCGGTCATGCGCTCGCGCCCGCCGTTCGCCATCGGGCACGCGCCCGGCCACATGGCCATCACCGACGTCAGGGACACCGCCTACCTGGTCCCCTGACCCGAGCCCGGGCCCCCTGATCGAGTCCGAAGGATTCAACGGCGCGCTAATGCGCTGTCCACGAACCTTCACCGGCACTGGCGCCGTAGCAGGCGCCGACATCGCCGTACCACGACCCGCCGACCCGGCGCCGATCACTGCAACACATGGCCAGGGTGGAGAGCCGCGCCCGGTCAACACCTGTGGTCACTGCGCTCCCTTCACCGGCTCGGGTGCCGTAGCAGGCGCCGACATCGCCGTACCACGACCCGCCGACCCGGCGCCGATCACTGCAGCACATGGCCGGGGTGGAGAGCCGCACCCGGTCAACGTCACCGCGCTAACGGTCGTCGAGGGAATCCGGGGAGGTCAGGTCGAAGGAGGCCGCGTAGGTCACCTCGGCGAGGATCTTCTGGCCGTTGGTGTTGGGGTGGAAGTAGTCCCACGTGCTGAGGTCCGCGAGCGCGAACGGGTACCCGAAGACGGCACCGCCGTCGTACCGGCAGGCGGGCCGCTCGGCGCACACCGTCGACAGCACCGTGTTGTAGTCGGCGACGCGCTGGCGCACCCGGTCGCGCCGGGCGGCGTCGGCCGCGTCGGTCGAGCGGGGACGGGCGAGCATCGACTGGCAGATGTCCAGTGCGGCCCACGCGGTGCGCGCGGCGAGGTTGCCCTTGCCGACCTCCCACAAGCGCTTGAGGTCCGGCACGCTCGCGACGAAGATCGACGCCTCGGGCAGCCCGGTGGAGAGGGTTTCGATGGTGGCGCGGAACCTCGTCTCGAAGTCGGCCACCGAGGTCATGCCATCCTCGGAGGAGGCGCACGCGTCGTTGGCTCCGATCAGGATGGTCACGTAGTCCACGCCCTGCGAGACGGCCTGCTGCGCCTGCCCGGGCATGTCGGCCACCGTGGCGCCGGACTTGGCGTCGTTGTGGGCGACCAGGGACGGGTTGGCGGCTCTGAGGCGCAGGTAGTGGCTGTTGACCGAGCTGCTGGACCCGGTGGACCACGACCGGGAGGTGCAGTCCAGGTAGAAGCCGCAGGCGTTGAAGCCGCGCGTGATGGAGTCGCCCATCGAGGCCATCGAACCGGGGACCGGCGGGGCCGCGGCGAGGGCCGGGGACGGGAGCGCCACGGCGAAGGCGGGGAGGAAGACGAACGCTACTGCGGACAGGAGGACGAGGGTGCGGCGGCGGATGTCCAAGCTGGCTCCTGGGGTGATCCCCCGATCGGCTGTTGCTCAGACTGTCGGCCCGTCCCGGCCGGTTGACAACCTCACACCACAAGTTACTGACTTGTTGGTAACATCCGGCCGGCCCGGCCACCGGCCCGCGCCGCTTACCGGACGGGTACGTTCGGACGGGGGCTGATGCGAAGATTGACCGGGTCAGGCGTACCGAAGCGGACCGGGGGTGAGGGGTGTGCGGGCGGATCCAGGTCTCGTCGCCGAGACCCTCGCCGAACTCTCGGCCATCGGTCCGTACTACGCCATCTCCCCCGGCCCTGACCACGGCTGTGACCGCGCCCCCGGCTCTAACCGCGAGCCCGGCTCTGACCGCGCCCCCGGCCCGGGCCCCGGCTCGGACCGCGGCTCGAGTTCCGGCCCCGGCTCGGACCGCGACCCCGGCCCGGACCGCGAGCCCGGCTTTAACCGCGACCCCGGCCCGGGCCCCGGCTCGGACCGCGGCTCGGGCTCGGGCTCCGGGTCAGGCGTCCGCTCCGACCTCGGCTCCGGCTCCGGCTTCGGCTTCGAGGAGGACGGGGGCTGGCGTCCGCTGAGTGAGCTCGTGACGGACACCAGAGCGCTGCGCGCGAAGATCGAGGATTACCAGCGGCGGCTCGGCGCCGAGGAGATCCGCGTCGCCGCCTCCATCCTGTTCCAGGGGCTCGCGGCGCGGCTGTGGTCGCCGATCGTCGGCGCCGTCGCCGCACGCGGCCTGATCCCGGCCGAGGCTCCGTCGGACATCCACTGGCGCCCGGCTCCCACCGGCCCCCTGCCGCTACGCGCCGCCGTCACATCCCACTGGGTCGTCCTGCCGGACGAGGGGGGCTCCTTCAGGGAGGCCCTGCTGGCCGGCGGGGACTCGTCGGCGCGAGATGTGCCGGCCGGTCGGACTTCCTCCGACGGCACCGTCCCCGAAGGCGGCACCCTCCCCGAAGGCGGGGCCGAGTCGCAGGGCGGCGCCGGGTCGCAGGGCGAGGGCGGACCGGAGGGCGGTGGCGGGCCGCAGGGCAGGGGCGGGTCGCAGGGCGCAGGAGGGGCGGCCGAGGTGGCCTATCGGGTGGTCGTGACCGAGTTGCTGGAACCCCTGCTGGGCGCCGTCCGCGAGATCGCCGGGGTCTCCGTGCCGCTCCTGTGGGGGAACGCCGCTTCATCGCTCGCCGGGACGTTGCGCACCCTCCCCGTCGCGCGACCGGACCTCGGCCCGCGCGCCGCGCGGTTCGTGCGCGAGGTGCTCGGGCTCGGCGTCCTGGCCGACACCGGGCGCCTCGCCGAGCCCGCGCCCGGCTGGTACTCCTTCGTGCGGGTGAGCTGCTGCCTGTACTACCGCGTCCCCGGCGGCGGGATGTGCGACGACTGCGCCCTGCTCGACCCGGCGGTCCGCGAGGCGCAGTGGGCGCACGCCGCGCGACGGGCGGGAGAAGGGGCCGGGGCATGAGACTCCTCCACGACGATCTCGGCCTCGCCGTGCCGGTCCCGGGTCGGGTGCGCCGGGTGGTGTCCCTGGTCCCCTCGCTGACCGAATCGGTCGCGGCGACGGCTCCAGGGCTGCTCGCCGGCGCGACCGACTGGTGCTCGCACCCCGCCGATCTCCAGGTGACCCGGGTGCGCGGCACCAAGAACCCCGACGTGGACGCCATCGTGGCGCTGCGTCCGGACCTGGTCGTGGCGAACGAGGAGGAGAACCGCGTCCCCGACCTGGACGCGCTGCGCGCGGCGGGCGTGCCGGTCTGGGTCACGGTCGTCCGCACGCTCGACGACGCGTTCGCCTCTCTGCGCCGGCTGCTGGTCACCGCCCTTGGGCTGCCCGAGCCCGCCTGGCTCTCCGCCGCCGAACGAGCCTGGAACACCGGCACCGGCACCCGTCTCGGGCCGGATGGTGGCACGGGCGTCGCGGGCTCGACGGGCGCCGCCGGAGGGGTGCGGCGGGCGGTGATCCCGGTGTGGCGGAAGCCGTGGATGGTGGTGGGGCGGGACACCTTCGCCGGGGACCTGCTGATGCGCCTGGGCGTGCGCAACATCTACGCCGGTCACGCCGAGCGCTACCCGCGCATCCCCCTTCCCGAGCTGCTGGACGCCCGTCCCGACCTGGTGGTCCTGCCGGACGAGCCGTACCGGTTCACCCCCGGCGACGGGCCGGGCTTCTTCCCCGGCGTCCCCGCCGCGCTGGTCAGCGGCCGGCACCTCACCTGGTACGGCCCGTCGCTGGCCGAGGCCCCCCGCGTGGTCGCCGACGCGCTCGCCGCCGCCCGCCCGGCTCCCCCTCCGGACGAACAACCGCGCTGACCTGCGCAGACGTGCGGCGTGCTCTCGTGGTGGGAGGGCGGGGCTGTTCTAACCTGGTCGGATGGTGGCGGCATATCTCGGCGGCCTTCCCGGGCAGGGCTGGACACAGGTCGGGGAGCTCGCCCTGGCGTTCGTCCTGTCGGCGGCCATCGGGGTCGAGCGTGAGATCCGCCAGAAGAGCGCGGGCCTGCGCACGCACATCCTCGTCGGGTTCGCCGCCGCCCTGATCATGCTGGTGTCCAAGTACGGCTTCCAGGACGTCCTCGGGCACAACGTGACGCTGGACCCGTCCCGCGTGGCCGCGCAGATCGTGTCGGGCATCGGCTTCATCGGCGCGGGGCTGATCTTCATCAGGCGGGACGCCGTGCGCGGCCTCACCACGGCCGCGACGATCTGGCTGACCGCCGCCGTCGGCATGGCGTCCGGGGCGGGGCTGTGGCTGCTGGCGATCATCGTCACCATCGGCCATTTCATCGCGGTGTTCGTGCTGGCCCCGGTCTCGGACATGCTGCCCCGTTCCAAATACGCGCCGTCGCGCGTCCACCTTTCGTACCTGCCGGGCCGCGGGGTGCTGCGGCGGGTGCTGGAGGTGTGCAGCGGCCAGGGGTTCACCATGAGCGAGGTGTCGGTCGACCAGCGCGTCGAGAAGGACCCTTCCGCGGTGACGTTGTGGCTCAGCGTGCACGGACCGGGGCCGGTCGCGGAGCTGACGGCCACGCTGACCGAGATCGACGGCGTCCTCGCCGTCTCCGGCCACGACGCCGACTCGGCCATCCCTTGACCGAGAACGACGGGGTGCTCACCCTCCCCGGCCGCGACGCCGGCTCGCGGCCGTTCCCCTGCCGCGCCGGCCGCCCGTTTTCGGGACCGGCCGTGAGGGCAGGTAGCGGCAATGATCCGTGACCTCGTCAAAGGCGCCGTCAGCGGCACGATCGCGACCGCCGCCCACACTGTCGTCATGATGACCGGGAGCCGCGCCGGGCGGTCGTGGAAGCCGCCGCCCAAGCACATCGTCCGCGCGGTGCTGCCCGGCTCGAAACACCGGCCCAAGCACGGGGAGAACGTGCTGGCGACGGTCGCGCACGTCGGCTTCGGCGCCGCCGCCGGCGGGCTGTTCGCGATCCCGTTCCGGCGGCGCCGTCCCCGCGTGGCGGAGGGCATGGCGTACGGGCTGGCGATCTGGCTGGTCAGCTACCAGGGGTGGGTGCCGGGCCTCGGCGCCATGCCGCCCGCCCACCGCGACCGGCCGGACCGGCAGGCCGTCCTGGCCGCCGCGCACGTGACGTACGGGGCGGCGCTGGTGCTCGCCCTCAACGCGCTCCGCCGTGACGAGGGGAGACCCGCCGAGACGGGCCCCGTCTCCCGCGAACGCCCGCTCACCCCCACCGGCCGCTGACCCCGCCGCTCCCGGGGTACGGCCGCATCCGTTTCATGCGGATGTATGGGTTTTGGAGCTTTCTTATATGAGTCCTCCGGACGCTGTACGGCACGGCGCTTCGCACCAGGAGCGCCCGTGTTGAGGAGGACCCATGATGGCTTTCCGCGTCCGCCGCTCACATCGCCTGGCGGTGGCGCTGGCCGGTCTGCTCGCGGCTCCCGTCTGCCTGTTCGGCGGACCGGCGAACGCCGCCCCGTCCGCACCGGCCGACCCCTTGGGCGGCGCGTTCAGCGGCGCGGCGGCGAGGTACGAGGTGCCGCGCGATCTGCTCGTCGCGCTGGCCTACGCAGAGACCCACCTCGACGGGCACGACGGCGCGCCCAGCGCGAGCGGCGGGTACGGCGTGATGCACCTGGTCACCAATCCGACGCGCCACACGCTGGAGCAGGCCGCAGCGCTCACCGGCAGGCCGGTCGCGGCGGTGCGGTCCGACAGCGCGGCCAACATCGCCGGCGGCGCCGCGGTGCTGCGCGCCGAGGCCGACGGGCTGGGCCTGCGCGCCGCCGACCGCCGGGACATCGGCAGGTGGTACTCGGCCGTGGCCAGGTACGGCGGGGCCGCGAACCCCTCCTCCGCCCGGCTGTACGCCGACACCGTGTACGACCTGCTCGGCGCCGGCATCCACACCGTCACACCCCGCGGCGAGACGGTGGACGTGCAGGCCAGGACCGTGGACCCCGACCGGGGCGCGTACGCCGACGCGCCCGACCTGAACGCTCCGCGCCTCGCGGCCGCCGCGGACTACCCGAGCGCCCACTGGGCGGCGGCCAGTACCAGCAACTACCGGGTCGGCAGCCGGGGCGCGAGCACGATCGACCGCATCGTCATCCACGTGATGCAGGGCTCGTACGCCGGGACGATCTCCTGGTTCCAGAACCCGAGCGCCAAGGTCTCGGCGCACTACCTGGTGCGGTCGTCGGACGGCGACATCACGCAGATGGTCCGTGAGAAGGACGTCGCCTACCACGCGACCGTCTACAACGACCGTTCCGTCGGGATCGAGCACGAGGGGTACGTCAACGACGCGAGCTGGTTCACCGACGCGATGTACCGCTCGTCGGCGGCGCTGACCCGCTACGTCGCCGACAAGTACGGCATCCCGAAGGACCGCACGCACATCATCGGCCACGCCCAGGTCCCCGGGACCGACCACACCGACCCGGGGCCCAACTGGAACTGGACCAAGTACATGCAGTACGTCACCGGGGGCTCCGGCGGCAACCCGTACACCCCGGAGCAGGTGTGCGGCACCGGCTACAGCGTGATCGACTCGGCCGCGCTCGGCACGTCGGGGACGGTGTACCTGCTGTACGACGCCTCCAGCGGCCGCAACTGCGTGGCCACGATCAAGAGCACCTCGCTCGGCACGGCCACGGCCACCTCGGCGTACCTGGAGGTGCAGGGATCGACGAGGATCACCGACTCGGGCGACTTCGCCTACTACGCGGGCCCGGTGCGCGCTTCGGCGGCCGACAAGTGCGTGAAGTGGGGCGGTAAAGCCGGTTCGTCCACCTACGACAGCCCCTTCGAACACTGCGGCTGACCGCGCCTGGAACACCGCGGCCGAGCGCGCCCGGGCCACGGCCGTCCGAGGCCGCCTTCCTCCGGGAGGGCGGCCTCACCGCTCTCAGGGCTGCTCGCCCAGGCGGCGGCGCAGGTCCTCGCGGCGGGCCTCCAGCGTGTTCATGAGCTGTTCCTGCTCGTCGGCCATGGCGATCAGCATGGAGACCTCGGCCGCGTCGGTCGGGGCCTCGGCACTGCTTCCGACGGTCCCGCGCAGCTCGGCCACGGTCTCGCGGAGCTTCACCAGGTCTTCCTCGACCATGTCGAGCTCTTCCCGTAGCCGGGCCTGGTCACGCTCGGCGGCCATCAGCGTTCCCTTCTTCTCACCAACTCTCACCAACCCCACATACCCATCTGCGGCACGGCAATCCCGGACGGGCGTCGGGCCCGCCCTGGTACGGCGCGCGCGGACGCGGAACGGCGCCGCAGGGTGACGTAAGTGAATGAAATCCCGAAATGGTGGCAGTTGGCGCACTAAGGTGCTGGACGACCTAACTCGCGAGGAGTGGCTATGAGCGATTACGCGGTGACCTTCGACCTGGTAGACGTCGACAAGGACGGGCTCATCTCGGCCGGGGAACTGCTGCGGCTGATGGACGTGCTCGGCCAGCCCGTGTCCCAGGAGGCCGCCGACGCGGCGGTCCAGAAGCTCGACCTCGACGGCGACGGGCGCATCTCGCTGGAGGAGTTCTCCCGCTACCTCGCCGCCACGACCGGCTGACCCGTCCGAACGGTCATCGAAAGCCCGTCAGGTCGCCGCTCTCACCGGAGGGCCTGGCGGGCGCGCAGGTAGATCTCCACGCTCACGCCCCGTAAGAGCCGAAGGGGTGTCGCCGTACGGAGAACGGCGAAAAAGTGGGACCTGAGGATGCTCGTGCCGCCAAGTAGAGGGTGG
Organism: Sphaerisporangium sp. NPDC005289; assembly: GCF_040607455.1. NCBI lineage: Bacteria > Bacillati > Actinomycetota > Actinomycetes > Streptosporangiales > Streptosporangiaceae > Sphaerisporangium > Sphaerisporangium sp. NPDC005289. The sequence continues at coordinate 140,623 of NZ_JBEXGS010000013.1, read as the reverse complement.
AAGCACCGAGAATCCGAAAGAGGACCGCACGTGATAGGTGCCCAGGCACTGCTCGAGGGCTCCACTGCCGACGACTCGACCGTGATCGCGCGTTCGCTGGAGCAGCCCGAGATGTTCGCGGTGGTGTTCGACCGGCACGCCGACGAGATGTTCCGGTACGCCGCGCGGCGTCTGGGGGCCGAACTGGCGGAGGACGTCGTGGCCGAGACGTTCCTGGTCGCGTTCCGCCAGAGGGCACGATACGACCTCGCGCGTCCCGACGCCCGTCCGTGGCTGTACGGGATCACGACCAACGTGGCCTCGCAGCACCGGCGGGCCGAACGCCGGCGCACGCGCGCCGCCGCGCGGGTCGCCGCGGACCGTCCGGGCACCTTCGAGGAGCGCAGCGACGAACGGGTGGCCGCACAGCAGCTCCAGCCGCGGCTGGCACGGGCGCTGGGCGCGCTGTCGGCCCGCGAGCGCGACCTGCTGCTGCTCGTCGCCTGGGCGGACCTGAGCTACGAGGACGTCGCCGAGGCCCTCGGCATTCCCGCCGGGACCGTGCGCTCCCGGTTGCATCGCGTCCGCGTCAAACTCCGCCGGGCGCTCGGTGGCAGCGACCCCCTCACCTTGGAGCACCAGCATGGCTGACGAGATCCAGTCGTTCAGGGACGGCCGTCCGGACGCCCCGCCGTACCGGCCCGGCGCCCGGGAGGGCGCGCGGCGCCGCCTGCTCGCCGAGGCCGCGAACGGTTCGCGCGCCCGTCCCCGTCTCTTCCGGACGGGCGTTCCCCGGCCCGGCTGGCAGGCCGCCGCGGCCTTCGGGGTGACCCTCGCCCTGGTGGGCGGCGTCGGTGTCGCCCTCTCCTCGCGTCCCGCACCCGTCCCGAGGCCGGCCGCCGTCGCCACCGCCGCCTCACCCGAGCCCGCGACCGACGCGGTGTCGCTCGCCCCGTCCGTGGACGGCACGGAGCTGCACCCCCGGCCCGGGCAGTTCGTCCTGGTGGAGTCGGAGACGATGTACACGATGTCCACACTGTCCACGGTGTCCACGGCCTCCTCCGCCGGTCCGCAGGGCGGGACGCGCTACCTCTACCGGACCAAGCGCAAGATCTGGCAGTCGGCCGACGGGACGGCGCGCGGTCTGCTCTCGATCGAGGGGCTGCCGTCCAAGCCGTGGCCCGGCGAGTCGCTCCCCGCGGACGCTAAGGGATGGCCCGGCGGGCAGTGGCACGACATCGCCGGGCACTGTCCGGGCACGCCCGACGACTCCCGCACCGACTACGCCTACGTGAGCACCCTGCCCGCGGACGAGGCCGGCATGCGCGAGCACCTCTACGCGCGGCCCGGAGGGAAGGTGGGCGCCGACGACCAGGCGTTCACGGCGGTGGGCGACCTGGTGCGCGAGAGCTACCTGCCGCGCGCCCAGCGGGAGGCGCTGGTGGCCGCGGCCAAGACGATCGGCGGCGTCGAGGTGGCCGAGGGCGTCGAGGACGCCGCCGGGCGCCGGGGCACCGCGCTCGGCAGGGCGCGCGACGGCGTCCTCACCCAGCTCATCTTCGACCCGGCGACGTCCATGTACCTCGGGGAGCGCGGCACGGTCGTCGACGCCAAGGCCGCGGGCGCGCCGGTGGGCAGCGTCCTGGCCCTGACCGCGCTGCTCAAGGCGTCGGTGGTGGACGAGCTGCCGAAGGTCGGCGGCACTGACCGGGACGGCAGCTGCGAGCAGGGTCCGGGCACCCCTGACGGCGGCGCGACGCCGGTTCAGACGAGCCCGACCACGAAGCCCTCGTCCCGCACGCCGAGGTAGAGGTTCGGCCGGTGGGCCCGCATCCCCCGGTCGATGGGGTCGATGTGCTTGGGCGCGGACCCCAGCGGGAGACGGTAGCCGTTCCGCACCCGGTGGAACTCCCAGAGGGGCTCCATCTCGGGGTGCCTGACCCGGAAGCCCGGGTCGGCCGGGAACAGGTCGACCCGGACCATCACCTTGCGCGGCAGCAGGTAGTCGTCCAGCTTGAACCGGCGCTGGACGGTGCGCGAGACGGCGACTCCGGACAGCTCATGCCAGGGGACCGCCCATGACGTGCCGCGCGGGTCGTCCCACCGGATGCCGACCTGCTCGATGACCAGCTTGCGCGGCCGGGTGATCTTGCGCCAGGCGAGCAGCGGGAGCAGCCCGAGGGCGATGAACACCACGCCGAGGACTCCGGCGACGACGGTCGTGGCGGGTCCGCCGTCGACCTGGCCGGTCAGCGCGGACGCCACCGTGACCACGCCGAGCGTCCCGGCGACGACGGCGGCCGCGACGGCCTTGGCCTTGGAACCGGCCCCCACGTCGACCACCACCGGCTCGGCCGCCGCCTGCGGCCGAGCGCCTCCCTGCGGGGACCGCCCCAGCGGCGAGGCGGCCTGCACGAACTGGCCAGGGGGGATCCGCTCCCCCGGTCCCGGATATGCCACAGGGGGATGGTAGAGCGAAACATTAGCGAAATACCGGAATTCGCACTGACACGCCGCAGAAATCCGGAGTTATCGCGCTATGTCATAGCCAGACCCCGCCGGGGAACCGGCGGTCACTCGGTGACGTACACCTGGCTGAAGACCTCGGAGAGCTTCTTGAGGTCCTGAGTGATGCCGACCTCGGGGGCCGCCGGGCTGTACATGGTGGACAGGCGGCGCTGGAGCGGCTGGAGCTTGGTGAGCTGCTCCCAGGCGGGCGTGGAGGCCAGGCCCGATCCCATGACGCGGTAGGTCGCCCCCGAGGTGTCCTGCCAGCGGGTCCACAGGTTGACGGTGGCGGCGCCGTCCTTGAGCGGGGCGGCGATGCGGTCCTGTGCCACGGCGGCGGCCTGCTCGGTGGTCAGCGGCGAGGCGTTCTTGCCGGCGAGCCCGGCGTCCTCGGCGGCGATCTGCGCGAGCGTGTCCCAGGCCAGGGACTTGACCTTGCTCCACTGGTTGCGCTGCGCCTGCTGCGGCGTGATCTTCCAGGTGGCGTACGCCGACGACAGCAGGCCGGAGTCGAGCGCGAGCTGGTCCACCGAGCCGGAGGTCAGCAGCGGCTCGATGTGCTCGGGGGTGAGCAGCGGGTACTTCTTGGTCATCTCGGTGCCGCAGGAGTCGTCGGCGCCGCACCCGAACGCGGGGACCACGGTGTGCACGCCGAGCTTCTTGCCCGGGGCGATCTGGTGCAGGGCCTTGGCGGCGGCGGTGACGAACCCGCTCATCTCCTCGGGCGTCTTGACCGCGCCGTTGTAGCCGAGCTGGGAGGTGAAGCGGATGCCGACGACGCCCGGCTGCGCGGCGAGCGCGCCCACCTTGCGCACCGCCGCGGCGAAGGCCGCTGCGCCGGCCTTGTAGTCGTCCAGCAGCTCGGTGTCGACCCAGACCCGCATGTTGCTCGCCGCGGCGGCGGCGATCGCCTGCCCGGCGGGGGTCTGCGCGGCGGCGGCGATCTCCTGAGGGGTCACCGAGCAGTTCTCGCCGGCGGTCTGACAGGCCGGCGGGGTGCTGTCGTCCTGGTAGTCCTGGGGAGCCGGGTCGCCGTCACCGTGCGCCTGGCCGTCGCCCTCGCCCTCGGCGGAGCACTGCTCGACCGTGCAGTCGATCCAGCCGACCGGGTACTCGGTGGCCTCCTTCAGCTTCGCGCCGTCGTCCTTGGCCCAGAACCGGACGATGTCCAGCGCCTCGCCCGGGTCGGCCATCCAGAAGCACTGAGGGTCGGACTGCGAGCCGCCGTTGGTGACGTTCTTGCAGTCCTCGGCACCGTCCTCGGAGAACGCCGTGGCGGCCGGGATGCCCACCGCGAGAACGGTGAGGGCGGCGCTGAGGGCGAGGGCTCTCCTGATTCGCATCAAGCGTCTCCTTGGGCGGGGCGATATTGCCGATGATCGTGCAAAACGATCGAAACGACTGTATCGGGCACATCTCTACACGACCAGAGGAACGAAGGGATCGTGTCAACACAGGAACCCCGCCCGGCGCGCCGACCCCCCTCCCAACTCGCAGGACCCGCGCAGTCCCTCGCGCCCCCCGGCCGGATTTCACCGACCCGTATCCCCTGCGTCACCCGGAGTTCCGGCAGCGCCCGAGCGCCCGCCCCAGGCGGACGGACCCGGCGTACCGGCTCAGCCGCGGGTCAGGTCCTGCAGGCCGACCACGCGCAGCAGTTCGAGCCGCTCATGAGACTCGCTGCCCGGACGCGCGGTGTAGACCACGAGCCGCTGGTCGTGCTCCGGGCTCAGCAGTACCTCGCAATCCAGCTCCAGTGGGCCGACGACGGCGTGCAGGAAGCGCTTGACGTCGGAACGGCGCACGGCGACGTCATGGGCGTCCCACAGCGCCGCGAACTCCTCGCTCCTGGCGCGGAGCCCCCGGACGAGCCCCGCCAGCCGCGCGTCATCCGGGCGGCGGGCTAGTGTGGCGCGCAGATCCGCCACCGCCACGCGGGCGGCGCGGGCGTGGTCCTCCGCCGGGAACAGCTCGCGCGCGGACGGGTCCGTGAAGTAGCGCCAGACGATGTTGCGCTCCGCCTCGGGGCGGGCGGACGCATCGCCGTTGAGCGCCTTGGCCATCGCGTTCTGCGCGAGGATGTCACCGCGGTCGTTCACCACCTGGGCGGGAGTGTCGGTCAGCCGATCGAGGACCAGGAGCAGGCCGGGGCGGACGTGCTCGGTGGTCGGCCGGTCCCGCGGGGGCTCCTCGCCGGCCAGATGGAAGAGGTGGTCCCGCTCGTCGCGGGCCAGCCGCAGCGCGCGGGCGACGGCGGCGAGCATCTGGCGGGACGGGCGCGAGCCCCTGCCCTGCTCCAGCCGCGTGTAGTGGTCGGTGGACATGCCCGCCAGCTGCGCCACCTCCTCACGGCGCAACCCCGGAGTACGGCGCCGGGCGCCATGCGGCAGGCCCACGGCGGCGGGGGTGAGGCGGGTGCGGCAGTGGCGCAGGAAGTCGGCCAGCTCGGGTCTGTCCACACCTCCACCATGCCTCGGAACGCCGGCCGCAGCCAGGGACGGCCGCTCCCAGGATAAGGACGTCTCTCCCGCCGGCGCCCGCACCTGCCGCACGATGAGAACCACCCCGGCGGACCGGCGGCGCCCCGCGGGTGCGACGAGACGAGCACAGCCGAGGTCCCGCACGCCGCACGCGGCACCTCCCTCCATGACACGCCCCTCCAAGACACGCCACATCCGGATCCGGCATCCCTGGATGTGCCGGTCGGACGAACGACCCCGCATCACCCACCAAGAAAGGCGGAGATCGCATGCGATACCGCACGCTCGGCCGGACCGGTATCAAGGTCAGCCCCTACGCGCTCGGCGCACTGATGCTCGCCACGTCCATCGGCAACCCCGACCCCGACGACTCGGTGCGGATCATCCACAAAGCGCTGGACGCGGGAATCAACTTCATCGACACCGCCGACGTCTACGGCGACTCGGAAGAGGTCGTCGGCAAAGCGCTCCAAGGGCGGCGTGACAACGTCGTCCTGGCGACCAAGGTGAGCCGCCCGATGGGTGAGGACCCCAACCAGCAAGGCGCCTCGCGGCGCTGGATCACGACCGCGGTCGAGAACTCGCTGCGCCGCCTGCGGACCGACCACCTCGACCTCTATCAAATCCATCGGCCGGACCCCACCACCGACATCGAGGAAACTCTCTCCGCGCTCACCGACCTCATCCGCAGCGGAAAAGTGCGTGCGATCGGGTCGTCCGCCATGCCCGCGTCCGACATCATCGAAGCCCAGTGGGGCGCCGAGCGGCGCGGCCTGGAGCGGCTCCACACAGAGCAACCGCCCTACTCGCTGCTCAACCGCGGCATCGAACGCGAAGTGCTGCCGATCACCCAACGCTACGGGATGGGCACGCTGGTGTGGGGCCCGCTCGGGCAGGGACTGCTCACCGGGCGCGTGCGCAAGGGCCGGCAGAACGAACTTCGCCGCGCGGGCCTCGTGAGACACCTCAACGACGAGCGTCGCCTCGACGTCGTCGAGCAATTCGTTTCGCTCGCCGAGGAGGCGGGCTTGCCGCTGACCCACCTCGCGACGGCGTTCGCGATCGCTCACCCTGGCGTGACCAGCGCGATTGTCGGGCCACGTACGATGAGCCACCTCGACGACCTGCTCGCCGGCGCCGACGTCACCCTCACCGACGACATTCTCGACCGGATCGACGAGATCGTCCCGCCCGGCACCGACGTCGGCACGCTCGACCAGGCTTACGTGCCCCCACCCCTCCAGGATCCGAACCTCCGCCGCCGCCCCATCAGCGAACGCACCGCCGCCTGACGGGCCGGGCCGGCCGCCCGGCTCCGCCTCGCGACACGCTGGTTCGAACCCGGATTTCACGCACCCGTACGACCCGCGTCACTCCCCGTTCCACCACCCCGCCCGTCCGACACGTCTACGGACGGCGGAAGCGGCCTCACGGCCTCACGCGTTCTGAGAACCCGGTCCAGCGCAGCTCGGCCGGGAGGTGGCTCATGTCGTTGAACATCACGATCGCGGGCGGCAGGCCGTCGCGGTAGTCGATGACCGTCAGTGCGGTGTTGCCGCTGTTCAGGCCGAGCCACCGGGACGGCGGCGCGTCCAGCGCGTGCCGCACCAGCCAGGCGATCTGAAAGGCGTGCGTCACCAGGACCTCGTGCGTGTCGGCCCCGGTCCCGGTCCCTTGCGAGGCGGGGGCCTTGGCGAATCGGGCGACCAGCGCGTCGGCGAGCCTGCGGCCCAAAGCCACCTCGGTGTCGTCGTAGCCGTCGAAGAAGCCGGCCTGGGACGGGGGCAGTTCAGCCGCGGTGGGAACGTAGGGCACGTGGTCGACGAGTTCGGCGGCCTCGGCCACGGGCACGTCCGGCAAGTGCCGGGCGAGTTCGTGCGCGCTCGCCACCGCGCGCGGCAGCGGGGAGTGCCACACGGCGTCGACCGGCACGCCGGCGAGCCGCTCGCCCAGCAGGCCCGCCTGCCGGCGCCCGATGTCGGTCAGCTCCCCGGCCGCGTCGGCCGCGCCGTGGCGTACCAGGTAGAGGTGTCGCGTCGTCATGAGCGGTGAGGATACGGGGCGCCCTGGACGGGCCCGTCTCCCATCTCCTTCCGATCGTGGGTGCGGGCCCGGCGATGGTACGGGCGCGGCGCCGCGCCACCTCCGGCCCGCCGGCGGCGCACCGCTCGTCAGCCGGCGGCGGTGACGGTTCCGGCGGTGCCGTCGATGGTGACGACGGTCTCGTCGCGCAGCCTGCTCGTCGCGTCCGCGACGCCGAGGACGGCCGGAATGGCCTGCTCGCGAGCGACGATCGCGGCGTGGGAGAGCACGCCTCCGGTCTCGGTGACGACGCCCGCGACGACGCGCAGCAACGGCGTCCACGCGGGGTCGGTGAACGGGCAGACGAGGATGTCGCCCCGGCGCACGCGCCCGAAGTCGCCGGGACCGCGCACGACCCTCGCGGCGCCGGTCACGGTCCCACGGCTGCCCGGAGTTCCCCTGAGCACGGTGTCCCCGGTATCCCCAGCGACCCTCGTGTCCCCGGCGATCCCCGTGTCCCCGGTGTCCGCGGTGCGCGCGCCGTCGTTGGCGTCCTCGGTGTTCCGGGTACCGTCCATGTCCTCGGCTTTCGCGGCGTTCGCGGTGTCCGGCGCGACGGGGGGCGCGGCCGGTGGCGGGGCAGGCGGCGGGGGCGCGGCGGTGACCGGCCGTGCCTGCAGGACCCAGAGGCGGCCGTCGGCGATCGCCCACTCGATGTCCTGCGGTCCGCCGAGCACGGCGGCGATCCGCCGTCCCAGCCCGGCCAGCCGCTCGGCGGTCGCGTCGTCGATCGCCTGCTGCTCACGGGCACGGATGGGCACCTCGGAGACCACGAGCCGCGCGCCGTGCCGATCAAGGCGGGTCCGTTTGTCCCCGACGGTGCGCATGACCGAACCGTCGCCGGCGACGCGGTAAGCGTCCGGGGCGACCTGTCCCCCGACGACACTGGGGCCGAGGCCGAAGGACGCCTCGATCAGGGTCGGCTCGTCCGCGTCCGCGGGCGTGAACATGACCCCGGACACCTCGGCGTCCAGGTGGCGTTGGACGATGACCGCCATCGCGAGATCGCCGGCCGACCGGCCGGAGGCGTCGCGGTAGTCGATGGCACGCGGAGAGAACAGCGAGGCCCAGCAGGCACGTACGGCATGGGCGACGTCGGCGGTGCCGCGCACGGCGAGAAAGCTCTCGTGCTGCCCGGCCGCCGACGCCTGGCCGGTGTCCTCGCCCGCCGCCGATGACCTCACCGCCACGGGCCGATCGCCGAGCTCGCGGAGTCCTCGCCCCACCGCCTCGATGACGGTGGCGTGGACCGGACGGGCCTCGATCGCCCGCCGCGTCGCGTCGAGCTCGTCCGGCCGGCCGATGACCCGCACGGTGGCCAAATTGTCCGTCACGGCCGTGAGCCGCGAGGTGGCGCGATCCGGGTCGCGGGCGGACCGCCCGATGTCCAGGTCGCGGACCGCGGCGCGATAGGCCGCGTACGGGAGGACGAAGCCGTCCGGCACCGGCAGGCCCGCGCGGAGCAGCGCGCCGAGCGCGCCGGCCTTGCCCCCGCAGGTGTCCGCGACGGCCTCCCCGAGGGGTATGATCACCCGTCCACCCTTCAACGTTCTGTTGACAACTTTTCGTTGATTCTGCATCCTGATCCGCATGTCACGCAAGCAGGACATCGCTCACACCGAGCGCGCCGACCACGCCCAGGCCCAGCGCGAGCGCGACGCGCGTGGGCGTCTCCTGACGCTGGGCGCCGATGCGCTCGAGGCCCGCCCGTGGCGCCCCTCACCCGTCCCGCTGTCCGCGGTGGACCTGGTGAACTTCGCCGTCTGGCGCTGGGCGGACCTGACCCCGGAGGACATCCTGGGCGCGCTCGCCCTCATGCCCGCCGCACGCGCCGAGGTCGACGCGCTTGAAGCCGGCCTGCTGTTCACGGCCCGCAGCGCGGGGCTGACCTGGGCGCAGATGGCACAGGCGATGGGGTTCAACTCCCCGCAGGCATGCCAGCAGCGCTACACCCGGCTGACGACGCGGCGGGAGGCCGGCTCATGACGCAGGACTCCGCACCCGACCTGCTGGTCCTGCACTCCGTGCGCGTCACCGGGTTCGCCGACACCCCGGTGATCGCTCGTCGGTACGGGCTCGACCCGGCCGAGACCGAAGAGACGCTGCGCGACGCCGAGGCGTACGGATGGGTCCAGCACACCGCATTCGCCGGAACCGCAGGGTGGTCGCTGACCGAGCGGGGCAAGGCCGAGAACGAGCGCCGGCTCGCGGCCGAGCTGGCACACGCCGACGGCGCCGAGGAGGTCCGTGAGGTCTACCGCGCGTTCCTCCCGCTGAACGCCCTCCTGCTCCAGGCCTGCACCGACTGGCAGCTCCGGCCCACCGCCGGCGACCGGCTCGCCGCCAACGACCACTCCGACCACACCTGGGACGCCCGGGTCCTGCGGGAGCTCGGCGACATCGGCCGCGCGCTCACGCCGCTGACGGACCGGCTCTCACGCGTCCTGGTCCGCTTCCAGGGCTACGACGAACGGTTCGTAACGGCGCTGGAGCGGGCGCGAGCCGGGGACGGAGCCTGGGTCGACCACACCGACGTCGACTCCTGCCACCGCGTCTGGTTCGAGCTCCACGAGGACCTCATCGCCACCCTCGGCCTCGACCGCCACACCGCCCCCTGAACCTTGCTCAGGTGAGCTCAGGTGAGGGCTTCGCTCAGCTCGACGGCCGCGGCGACGACGCGCGGGCCGAGGGTGGCGGTGTCCAGGGCGCCGAAGGTCACGATGCCCACCGACGCCTCCAGCCACGGCAACCTCGGCAACGGAGCGGCGACCCCCCGGGCGCCCTCCTGGAGCTGCCCTTCGGTCACCCTGTAGTCGGTACGGCCCTCGCGCAGGGCCACGATCGCCAGCCCGGCGGCGCCGCGCGACAGAGGATGGCGGGCGCCCTCGCGGTAGGCCACGTGCATGTCGGTCCACGTGGGCTCGACCACGGCGATGGCCAGCCCCTCGTCGCCCTCGGCCACGGTGAGGTGGGCGGTGGCCCCGGCGTCCTCGGCGAGCCGGCGCAGCGCCGGGAGGGCCGCCGCTCTGAGGAGGGGCTGGACGGCGCGGGCCAGCGCGAGGACGCCGAAGCCGAGATGGGCCCGCCCTTCGGCGTCCCGGCGGGCGAAGCCCTCGTTCTGCAGCGTGGTGAGCAGCCGGTAGACGATCGGACGGCTCAGCCCGAGCTCCTGGGCGAGCTCGGTGGGAGTACGGGCGCGGTGGCCGTCGGCGAGCAGCCGCAACAGCCGCAGCCCCCGCTCCAGCGTCTGCGCCGACTCCGGACTCCCCTTGTGATCCACCTTCCCGATTATCCGGCCCCCGCCCCCACCACCGCCCCTCCCACCCCGCACCACCCGCACCCGGTCACCACAACCCAATGGCCCACCGGGCGCGGCTCCCCACCCCGGCCATGTGCGCCCCCGCACCCGGCCCGACGCGGTCGCCGGCGCGCCTAGGCGGCGGGGCGTTCTTCGAGTGTGCGGCGACGCAGGCCGACCTGCTGGAGCGCTTGCGGCTTGTAGGCCATGTCGAGCCGGCCGACGTCGGTGCCGGGAGCGACGATGGCGTCGATCTCGTCCAGCAGGGCGTCGTCCAACGTGGTGTCGGCACCGGCGAGCAGGTCGTCCAGGTGCCCCATGGTGCGCGGGCCGATGATGGCCGAGGTGACCCCGGGGTGGGAGACCGCGAACGCCATCGCCAGGTGGGTGAGCTTGATGCCGGAGCGTTCGGCGAGCGGGATGAGCTGCTCGACCGCGTCGAGGCGGCGCTCGTCGCGGTAGTGCTTGAAGAGTCCGCCGCGGTGGGTATCGGCCTGCTGCCCCTTGCGGTAGCGGCCGGTGAGCATGCCCTGAGCGAGCGGGCTCCAGACGAGCGTTCCGATGCCGTACTTCTGCGCGATGGGCAGGATCTCGCGTTCGATGCCGCGGTCGAGGATGGAGTACGCGGGCTGTTCGGTGCGCAGGCGTTGCAGTCCGCGGGACTCGGCGATCCACTGGGCTTCGACGATGGTGGAGGCCGGGAAGGCGGACGAGCCGACGGCGCGGACCTTACCGCTGCGCACCAGGTCGGTCAGGGCCGACAGGGTGTCCTCAAGGTCGACCGTGTCGTCGAGGCGGTGGAGCTGGTAGAGGTCGATGTGGTCGGTGCCCAGGCGCCGCAGCGAGTCTTCGACGGCGGTCATGATCCAGCGTCGGGAGGTACCGCGCTGGTTGGGGTCCTCGCCCATGGTGCCGTTGACCTTCGTGGCGAGGACGACGTTGTCGCGACGGCCCTTGAGGGCCTTGCCGACGATCTCCTCCGACTCGCCGCGGGAGTACACGTCCGCGGTGTCGATGAAGTTGATGCCGGAGTCGAGGGCCTTGTGGATGATGCGGATCGAGTCGTCATGGTCGGGGTTGCCGATGGCGCCGAACATCATGGCCCCCAGGCAGTAGGGGCTGACCTGGATGCCGGTGCGGCCCAGCGTGCGGTACTTCATGCCTGTCCTCCGGTACTGCTGCTGTTAGAATCGATAAAACGGAACGCCTTACCATTTAGAGAATATGGAACGCCTTCTCAGTTAGCAACCGGGGGGACACGTGAGCACGCCTCAGCCCGAACGGACCCGTCGGGTGCGCGCAGACGCGCAGCGCAGCGTCGACGCACTGGTGGATGCGGCTCGTGAGGTGTTCCTCGAAGCGGGCGTGGATGCCCCCGTGCGCCAGATCGCAGGCCGTGCGGGAGTCGGTCTCGCCACGTTCTACCGACACTTCCCCGAACGCTCGGACCTGGTCTCGGCCGTCTTCCGGCATGAGGTGGACGCCTGCGCCGACGAGGCGGCCGTCCTGGCCGCAACCCAGGAGCCCTTCGAGGCCCTGGCCCGTTGGCTGCACCGGTTCACCGGGTTCGTCGGAACCAAACGCGGGCTGTCCGCAGCCCTGCACTCGGGCAACCCCGCCTTCGAGCCGCTGCCCGCCTATTTCCAGCAGAGATTCGAGCCCGCACTGCGACAACTTCTCGAAGCGGCAGCAGCCGCCGGGGAGGTCCGCGCCGACGTCGCCCCGTTGGACCTGCTGTACGCCATCTCCCGGATCTGTACGGGAGGCGTGGACCGCACCGCCGACGAGCGGATGGTCGCGCTGCTCGTCGATGGACTTCGCTACGGAGCCCGGCGCGACCACTGAACCGGACCTTGCCGGAGATCTTGGATTTCCTCGTACGCCCCGATGGCGAATCCGCAGATCGATCACGACTCAATGCGCGCCCTAGTGGTCCGCCCCGCCCTCGCGGTGTTCGCGCTCGGGGGCGTGCGCCGACCCTGCCGCGTCCGACGCGATGTCCTCGGCGGCGCAGGCCGGGTCGGCCGCCGCGCACGCCCGCACAGGCAGGCCGTCGGGCCGCTTGACGAGGTACCAGGCCCCGCCGCCGGGTACGTCGACCACGGCGACGGTGGCCGCCGGCCGGCCGCACCCGTACACGTCCATCTCGGGCGGCAGCAGGAAGCCCCTGTCGAACCCCCATCGCATGGGGAGATGGACGCGCTCGACGTGGCGGCAGCGCAGGCCATGGGACTCCAGGTACTTGGCCAGCTCACGCAGCGCCCGGCGATGCTCCTCGGCCCGCCCCTCCGGCATGCCGTACATCAGCGTGCCCGTCATCCCCGGCTCCCGACGCGGGGACCGAGCATCCCGCAACGCGGCGTCCACAGCTCGGGCGTCCCCAGCTGCGGCGTCCGGGGGCGAGGGACGGGGCGCCTGCTCTCGGAGTCGCGCATGAGGGCGCGGAGCTCGCCGGGAGTGGCGGCCTCGACCAGCGGCTCCGCGACCTCGGCCGTGCGGGCGATGGCGTAGAAGCGGCGCGAGTAGACCCCGTACATCACCAGCCACCCGGGTTCCAGCAGCCCGAGTTGCCCGGCCCTGGCCTGCTGCTTCTCGTCCCACGCCTTCCGCCCGCCGTCCGGGGCAAGAGGTTCGGGCATGGTCGCGGGCCGCCGGAGGCGGTGCCGGCCGGTGGGGGGACGTCGCGAGAACGGGAGGCGGCCGCGGCCGGGACGGCGGCGCGCATCGAGGAGGGCCATGTCGTACTCCTGATCGACCTGTGGACAACTCAGCGAACTGGCATTCTGTAATCGACTCGTCATTTAGAGTCACCAGTACGTTCGTACGCGTCCAGCCGCCGGACAAGAGCTGATCGACAGTGCTGATCCACTGTCGATCGCCAGCCCTTTGGGAAGGAGAAACGGCATGCCCGCCCCCCGGAAGAGCAGCGACCGTTATCGGTCAATGGCACACTATTTCGGCGCACTGATTCGCGATCTGCGCGATTCGTACGAGTCACGGGTCGGCGAGCCGCTCACCATGTCCCACCTGGCCGCCCGCACGGGCTACTCGGCGTCAATGATCGGCCAGATCGAGCGCGGCGAGACCCTCCCCGAGTCAGGCGCGCGCGTGGAGTCCCTGGACGACGCTCTGCATGCCGGGGGCCAACTGAAAACGCTCTGGCCCCTGGTGCAACGCCTGGGCCACCGTCCCCTCGAAGAACTCGCCGCAACGACAAAGCGCATCAATCCGGGCTACCGTGAAAACGCACCCTGCGCCCTCGCCGGAGGAGACGACATGGAACGCCGCCATTTGTTCCAATTGGCCGGATGGGGCCTTCTCGCCCAATCCCCCATCTTCACCAACGGCGAGCACATCCGACAAATGCTCGAACGCTCGCTCGGCACCGCCGAGGGTCGTGCCCTGGACCACTGGGAGGCCGTCTGCGCCGACCACACGCACGCCCTGCTCGCCCAGCCGGCCACCGAAGCACTAGACGATCTTCTGGTCGACCTGGCCATCCTGCAGCAGCAGATGTCGATCGCGACTCCCGAGCAGAGCGCTCGCCTGCAACGCATCGCGGCATGGATGTCCACCATGCACGCCAACCTGCTCACCAGGCTCGGCGAGTACGGCCCCGCCCGCCGCTGGTGGCGCACGGCCCGCCAGGCCGCCGACGCATCTCACGACGCGGACATGCGGGTCTGGGTTCGCGGCGCCGAGGCCGTGTTCGGCCTCTACTCGCCACGTCCCGTCGAGACGGTGCTCACCCTGGCCCGAGACGCCCAGACTCTCGCGGCCGGGCGCACCACCCCGGGCCTGCTCCAGGCCGTCGGCGCGGAAGCCCAGGCGCTGGCCGTAATGGGCAGGCGGCAGGAGGCCCGCGAATCCGTCCGCCACCTGCACGACCTCGTCGACCGTTCATCCCCGGACGGGCAAGTCGGCTGGTCGAGCGACTGCACGTGGTTCGTCTCCTCCTGGGTGTACTCGTTCGAGGGAGCGACCGAGTCCGGCCGCGAGGCGCGCGACAAGACACTCGCGCAGTCTCCGGCTTACCAGAACGCCGCCAACGTCCGACTGCACGAAGCGATCAGCGTCGCCAGCAGCGGCGGCCATAACGAAGCACTCCGGCTGGTCACGCAGCTGCTCGCCGACCTCGATCCGGCCTACCGCAGCCGCATGATCACCCACACCGCCCGCAGAGTGCTCGACACCGTCCCCTCCGACCGGCGAGCCGCCCTCCCGGCCCTCCCCGACTACCGCGCCGCCCTCAACGCCCCCACCTCCACCTGAACGAACGGCACACGACCAAGCGATCTCCATCGACTGAGGCCGGGTCATGAGCGGACCACCAGACGATCAGCGTCCCTTGCCATCTCCGTTCTCTTCTTCCAGGTGGCGGAGCCTCTCATCGACCTCTTCGACCTCCGGCACATCGCTCTTGGCGTGACGGGCCGGGGAGCGTGAGGGGCCGGAGGCCCTTCGCCGGGGGCGTGGGGGAACCCCCACAGAACACCGCCCTCGCGTCAATGCGCGAAGCGCGCCGCCGCGAGGACCACGACCCAAGCCGCAGGCCTCACCACATACCCAAGCCGGGAACACCGCCCTCGCGTCGATGGGCGAAGCGCGCCGCCGCGAGGACCATGACCCGAACCGCAGGCCCCACCACCTACCCGAGCCGGTGGGGCGCCGGATGCCCATCAGCCCACTCAGTCGCGCCGCCCGCGGTGGGCGATCGGGTGTCGTTCAGTTGCTGTAGATGCGGGCCGGGGCGAGCAGAACGACGGTGCGGCGTTGTTCGGCCATGACGCGGTCGTACTCGTCCCAGTCCTCGTGGGTGCCGCCCGCGGCGGTGAACACCTCGCGCCGCAGCAGTCGCAGCCTCTCGACGTCGATGCCCTCGACCGGGTCGTCCGGCCCGATGAGTTCGGCCGTGCCCTCGATGGTGGCCCAGGTCCAGCCTGACCGCGCCGTCACGGTCACCTGGGGGCGCGCTCGCAGGTTGGCCAGCTTGACCTTGCCGTAGGTGACGAACCCGAGCACCGGAGCGCCGGTGAGCGGGTGGGGCAGCGCGCCCGCGTTGACCAGCGACGCCTGAATCGTGCCGTCCGCCCGCAGCGTCGAGACGACGACCAGGCCCTGCTCCTTCGCCGCCAGCGCGGCGAACTCGTCCAAGGTTGTCATACCCACCATCCTGACCCCCACCAGCCACCGAGGGGGGCCATGGCGGCGCCGACACCCCGACGGCCTCGCCCGGCCGAACGCCCATGATCTGCCGGTGTCCGGGTCGCCACGGCAGGGGGCACGCTCAGACATTGGATGTCTGCGACTTGGCATGCGACGTATCGGTGGAGTTTTGGCGTTAATTAGTACAACTGTTGACCCATACATCGAATGTTTGTAGCTTGGTGATCACTCCCCAGAACAGTGCTTCGTGATGCCGCCGGTTCCGCTGAGCTCGCCTTCCTCACCGAGGTCGAGCTCGTCTCCGCATGCGTGCGGCGCCGGCCGCTCGCAAGGCCGCAGGCGCTTGGAGAAGCGAGATGGCAGATCTGACGCGTAGGCAACTGATGAAGTTCGGAGCGGCCGGAGCAGGAGCTCTGCTGTTGCCGATGCAATGGACGGCGGCGGCCCGGGCCGCCTCGGTGGCGCCACCCGAGGTGCGCGCCGCGGACGACCTGGCGCTGTGGTACGACGAGGCCGCCGGCACGGACTGGCTGCGCGCGCTGCCGATCGGCAACGGACGTCTCGGCGCCATGGTGTTCGGCAACGTGGACCAGGAGCGCCTGCAGCTCAACGAGGACACCGTGTGGGCCGGCGGGCCGTACGACCAGAGCAACCCGAAGGGCGCGGCGGCGCTGCCGGAGATCCGGCGGCTGGTCTTCGAGAACCAGTGGGCGCAGGCCCAGAACCTGATCAACCAGACCATGCTCGGCAGCCCCGCGGGCCAGCTCGCCTACCAGCCCGTCGGCAACCTCAGGCTGAGCTTCCCCGGCGGCACCGGCGGGGTCTCGGAGTACAACCGCCAGCTCAACCTCACCTCCGCCACCGCGTCCACGACCTACGTCCAGAACGGGGTGCGGTACCGGCGCGAAGTGCTCGCGAGCGCGCCCGACCAGGTCATCGCCATCCGGCTGACCGCCGACAAGCCCGGCTCCATCACCTTCTCAGCGACCTTCGACAGCCCGCAGCGCACGACGCGCTCGAGCCCGGACGGCACGACGGTCGGCCTTGACGGCATCTCGGGCGACTTCGAGGGCAAGAGCGGCTCGGTCCGGTTCCTGGCGCTGGCCAAGGCCGTCGCCGAGGGCGGCAGCGTGACCAGCTCCGGCGGCACGCTGCAGGTGTCCGCCGCCGACAGCGTGACGGTGCTCATCTCCATCGGCACCAGCTACGTCAACTACAAGGACGTCGGCGGGGACTACCAGGGCATCGCGCGCGAGCACCTCGACGCGGCCCTGGGCAAGGACTACGACGCGCTGCGCGCCCGGCACGTGGCCGACTACCGCAAGCTGTTCGGCCGGACGGAGCTCGACCTCGGCCGCACCGCCGCGGCCGACCAGCCGACCGACGTGCGCATCGCGCAGTACGCCTCCGCCGACGACCCGCAGTTCTCCGCGCTGCTGTTCCAGTTCGGCCGGTACCTGCTGATCAGCTCCTCGCGTCCGGGCACCCAGCCGGCCAACCTGCAGGGCATCTGGAACGACCAGATGGCCCCGCCGTGGGACTCGAAGTACACCATCAACGCCAACCTGCCGATGAACTACTGGCCCGCCGACACCACCAACCTGTCGGAGTGCTACGAGCCGGTGTTCGGCATGGTCAAGGACCTCGCGGTGACCGGCGCCCGCACCGCGCAGGCCCAGTACGGCGCCGGCGGCTGGGTCACCCACCACAACACCGACGGGTGGCGGGCCACCTCGGTCGTCGACGGCGCGTTCTGGGGCATGTGGCAGAGCGGCGGCGCGTGGCTGTCCAGCCTGATCTGGGACCACTACCTGTTCACCGGCGACCTCGGCTTCCTGCGGGAGAACTACCCCGCGATGAAGGGCGCCGCCCAGTTCTTCCTCGACACCCTGGTGGAGGAGCCGACCCTCGGGTGGCTGGTGACCAACCCGTCGAACTCCCCCGAGCTCGGCCACCACCCGGACGCCAGCGTGTGCGCCGGCCCCACCATGGACATGCAGATCCTGCGTGACCTGTTCGACGGCTGCGCCAAGGCGAGCGAGGTCCTCGGCGTCGACGCCGACTTCCGGGCCCAGCTCACGGCCACCCGCAAGCGGCTGGCCCCGATGCAGATCGGCTCGCGCGGCAACATCCAGGAGTGGCTGTACGACTGGGTGGAGACCGAGCGCAACCACCGGCACATCTCCCACCTGTACGGCCTGCACCCCAGCAACCAGATCACCAAGCGGGGCACGCCCGAGCTGTTCACGGCCGCGCGGCGGACGCTGGAGCTGCGCGGCGACGACGGCACCGGCTGGTCGCTCGCCTGGAAGATCAACTACTGGGCGCGGATGGAAGAGGGCACGCGGGCCCACGACCTGGTCCGCTTCCTGGTGACTCCGGCCCGGCTCGCGCCGAACATGTTCGACCTGCACCCTCCCTTCCAGATCGACGGCAACTTCGGCGCCACGTCGGGCATCGCCGAGATGCTGCTGCAGAGCCACACCGGCGAGCTGCACGTGCTGCCGGCGTTGCCGGAGGCGTGGCAGAGCGGGCGTGTCAAGGGGCTGCGCGGCCGCGGCGGCCACACCGTGGGCGCCGCGTGGAGCGACGGGCAGGCCGACGAGTTCACCATCACGCCCGATCGCGACGGCGTCGTCAAGCTGCGCGGCGAGATGTTCGCCGGCCGCTACAAGGTGAGCGACACCCCCCACGGCCATGCCCACGTCAAGAAGACCGGGGCCGATCTGATCGAGCTCACCGGGAAGGCCGGGCACACCTACCGCGCGTACACCCTGCAGAAGATCAAGCTCGCCGCCCCCGCCGAGGTCAGCCCGGGCCAGGAGGCCAAGGTCAGTGTCACCGTGCGGGCCATCGAGATGCCGATGGCGCCCAAGGCCACCGTGACCATGGAGGCCCCGGACGGGTGGACCGTCACCCCCGCGCAGATCGTGCTGCGGCCGCTGAAGCCGAACTCGGAGACCACCGTCGAGTTCACCCTCACCCCCGGCGCGAGCGAGCCGGCGGGCGCGGTGGTCCTGGTCGCCACGGTGAGCGGCCATGACTGGGCCGCGTCCGCCAAGGCCACCGTCCGGGTGTGGGACGGCCGGGAGGCGCCGCTCTCGGAGAGCTTCAGCAACGTCGGCGTCACCGACGACACCAACACCGACCCCGGGAACATCGACGGCGGCGGCGCCAGCATCTCCGCCCAGGCGCTGGCCCAGGCCGGGGTCACCCCGGGCGGCACGGTCAGCAAGGGCGGGGTGAACTTCACCTGGCCCGACGTCCCGGTGGGCAGCCCGGACAACGCCATCGCCTCGGGACAGTCCATCAAGGTCACCGGCACCGGCAAGACGCTCGGTTTCCTGCTGACCGGAACCTACGGCGCGGTGTCCGGGCCGGCCACCATCGTCTACAAGGACGGCACCAGGCAGACCTTCACCCTCAGCTCCCCTGACTGGTACGGCGCGCCGAGGCCGGAGGGCGTCGCCGCCGCCGTGGCCGCCTACCAGAACCGGCCGGGAAACCAGCGGGCCAACACCGCCGCGACCATCTACTTCGCGGGCGTGGCGCTGCAGGACAAGGAGGTCTCCCGCGTCGACCTGCCCAACATCAGCCGGCAGGCGGCCTCGGGCGTCGCGACCATGCACATCTTCGCCATGGCGATAGGCGGCTGACACCACCGCACCGACCCCCTGACCGAAGGCCCGCGACGTGGCCACATGCCCACGTCGCGGCCCCCGGCAGCACTCAACCGCTGCAGCCGTCCCAGCTGCAGCGGTCAGTTCAGTAACAGGCTCTCGCCGTCCTTCCACTCGTTGCTCTGCCGATCCATGAAGCGCGGGTTGGACGCGATACGAGATCGGGCCACGGCCTGCCCCGAAGGGGTGAAACGCAGCTCTGGCTCGTCGACCAGGTGCCGACGACAGTGAGGGTGGTATCGCCGTAACTCAAAGCGCTGTCCTTTCCGTAGGTGGCATGCCGGAACGGCACAGAATGCGGGCGTGCCGCGTGGCAAGTCCGCCGCCCGGCCTCGCCCGATTCAGCCGGCGAGCACCGTCGGCTCCTGGTGGAACAGCGCCCCGGCCATCCGTACGCAGTCGTCGCAGACCCGCGTCGTCGGGCTCGGCCAGGGATGGCTCTGCCCGACAGTGGTGCTGTTGCCACAGTGAGAGCAGGCACTAGCTCCAGACCTCCTGCCGTTTCTCCCAGGCGCCGAGGCCGACAATCGCGTTGGTTAACGGCATCCCTTTCATGGTTCAGCGAGTCGGCGGAGTTTCGCGCCGATCTCGTCGGCATCGGGATACCCAGGGCCGGTACCGGCTCGGACGACGCCGAGCTGGTCGAGGATGGTCAGGGTCTGCCGCCAGGCGGCGCGCGCGGCGTCGTGGTCCCCAGCCGCGTGGAAGGCGTCGCCGAGGTGATCCAATTGATCGGCGAGGCGGTGCCGGTCGCCCAGTTCCGCGGTGATGGCACAAGCCCGCTGGAGGTAGTCGATAGCCTGCTCGTACTGGCCAAGGCGATGGTAGGCGTAGCCGAGACTATCCAGGGCGGACGCTTCACCTCGGCGATCACCGACCTGCCTGTTGAGAGTCAGCGCCTGCCGGCAATAGGACAGGGCCGGCTCGGGCTCGCCGAGCAGGGCGTGGTACCAGCCGACGTTGTTGAGGTTTTGGGCCAGTGACCGCAGCGAGTCGGTGGTGCGGGCTAAAGCGACCGCCCGCTGGGCGTGGGTGAGGGCGTCGGTAGGGTTGCCCTGCTGTTCGAATACGGCGCTGATCCGGTTGTAGACGTCGGCTTGGCCGAGTATGTCGCCGAGTTCAGCGAACAGGACGAGGGCCTGGCGGAGGTGGTCGTGCGCCTCGTCGTAGCGTCCGAGCCAGGCCAGGGCGCGGCCCAGTCTGCGGTGGGTATGGGCCTGCCCGGGGCGGTCACCGAGACATTGCACGGCTCCTAGGGCAGTGCCTTCGATGGCAACCCAGTCGGCCCAATGCCCCCGGCGGACGAAGAACTCTGTCAGCTCGTGGGGCAGTTGCCAGGCGTGGTTGTGGTGCCCGGCGTCGACGGCGAGGTGGATCGTCGCGAGCAGCACGGCGTACTCGGCTTCGAACCAGGCCAGCGCTGAGGCCACCTCGGTGATCTCCTCCGCCACGACGCCGGGCACCGATGCGGTGATGGTGATCGGGTCGTAGCGCGGGTGCAACAGCAGGTTGGCGGCGTACGTCGTATGCAGGTAGTGGTCCAGCATGCGCCGGCGGGCCTCTTGCCGCTCGTCATCGCTGTCGTGGGTACCGGCCAGTTCGGTGGCATAGGCCCGGAGTAGGTCGTGGAAGCCGAACCGACCGGGCACCTGCTCGGCGAGCAAGTGGTATCCGGCCAGGTCGGCGATGGCCCGCCGCGCCTGGGCGAGGTCGATGCCGGCCAGGCTGGCCGCGGCCGCCGCGGTGACGTCGGGTCCCGGATGCAGCCCGAGCAGCCGGAACAACCGCGCCGCCGCCGGGTCCAGCCGCTGGTAGGACCAGGAGAACACCACACGAACGTCGACGCTGACCTCGCCCCCCTCGAACCCCTGCAATCCCCCCCGGGTGTGCCGTAGTTCCCGCGCTAAAGCCGCCAGGGAAAACTGCGGATGCGCGGCGGCTCGGGCGGCCACGACGCTGAGCGCCAACGGCAGCCGCGCGCACAGGGTAATGATCTCCTCCACGGCCTGCGGCTCGGCCGCCACCCGGTCCGGCCCGAGCCGACAGGTCAGCAGCTCTCGGGCTTCGGCGTCGGGGAGCAGGTGCACGGTCAACGGCCGGGCGCCCTCAGCCGCGATCAGGCTGGTCAGCCGGGTTCGGCTGGTCACCAGCACGAAACACCCCGGCGTGCCGGGCAGCAGCGGCCGTACCTGTGCGGCGTCGCGGGCGTTGTCCAGTAGCACCAGCATCCGGCGACCGGCCAGGATGCTGCGGTACAGGCTCGCCTGGGCGTCCAACCCGACCGGGATACGCTCGGAAGGGACTTCAAACGCGTCCAGGAACCCCCGTACCGCGTCGGCGGGGCTCATTGGCGGGCCAGCCGGGTCGAATCCCCGCAGGTTCACATACAACTGCCCGTCCGGGAACCGGTCGGCTACCCCGTGTGCCCAGCACACGGCCAGGGCGGTCTTGCCGATCCCGGCGGTGCCGTCCACCGCCGAGATCACCACGGTTGCGGCCGTACTGGTCGATTCCAGCAGCGACGTCAATGCGGCCAGCTCGCCCGTCCGGCCGGCGAACCCCGCCACCGCAGTGGGCAACTGCCGGGGCACGGTTAGCGCCGGACGCGTCCCATCGCCCCCCTCACCACGCAGATGCCGATGCGCCGCCCCGCCGGCGAGGGCCGTATCAGTGCGCGCGGCCGGCCGCAGCGCCAGCCCGCCGAGCAGAACCTGCGCCAGCCCGGTGACCAAGCCCGCGACAGCGAGGAACGCGGCAGCCCAATCGGCTTGGCCGCCCTGCGCCCGTACCACATAGAACAGCCAGACGCTGCCGGACAACAAGGTCACCCCGACAGCCAGCAGTGCCCACCGCCACCACCGCGACCGCCGCCGCGATCCCGCTATGGGATCAGACACGCCGGCCTCCTGCGGGGAGGCCGGTCCTCAGGCCAGCGACACATATCCGGGCTCCCATCGGCCCGGGCGCCGATCCGGTGCACAGTGGCGATCAGCAGGTCGACCAGGTTGGCGGTGACCTCCCGTCCCCGCTCGGCCACAGCATCGACTCTAGGATGCGGCTGGTCGTCTCCGGGCCGAGCCGGGTCGAGATCCGAGCGAACCAGGTCTCTTCGGCGTTGTGCAGAGCCGACCGCACGATCCGGGTGATCTACCTCGCCGTCGGTGGTTCGATGCGCTCCTGGCGGCACTGCTTGATCAGCTCCTCCCGTACCCAGTCGGGATGCCGTTCGGCGTGCGCTACGTTGACCGCCAGCCAGTCGGTCAGCTTGCCCGCATCAGCGACCGAGCACTCGCGATACCCCAGATGGGTGCGTATCTCGCGGCGGTGCCGTTCGATCGTTCGCCCCGACCACTCGTACATGCCCAGACTGCTCGCCGACGTCTTGGTCTGGCGCGCCAGATAGTCGACCGCCTCATCGGGAAGATCGGCCCGGCACCGGGGAAAGCGTCCGTACTGCGTGTAGTACTTCAGCAGCAGCGCGAATCCCAGTCGGGTGCTCTCGTGCTTGGCGCCTACCAAGCCGACCTCGTCGCTGAGCACAGTCCAGTGCTCGACCAGCTCATCCATGCCGAGCGGTGGACGCTCCATGCCCTACAAATCAGCGCAAGGCAGTCGAGCATTACAGGAGCTCAGATAAGGGACAGCCCCAATTGGCGGCTGGTGACACGTGGGTTAGCGGCACCCCCGTCTGGGGGATGGTGCCTGCTGTGAGCATCTCCGGGGCCAGGGTGTAGGCGCCGCCGATGTGGCAGACGGCCGGACTGCGGGTGTCGTCTAGGACGACGATGCCGCCACGCTGGGAGGCGCCGGCCCGGGGCACCTGCACGGTCCTAACCTGATGCTCGGCCAGCAGCGGATAGATGTACTGCTCCACCAGGGCGGCGGTGACCGCCCATTCGTTGCCGGTCTGCGCGGTGAGGACCATCAGGTCGCCCAGGGAAAGTCCCGGCTGGCGGGTTCCAGCAGCCAGGGCAGCAGCACCTTTTGAGGCGGCGGCAGGGCGCCCAGCGGCTCGGGCTCGGCGAGGCGGGACCTTGTGAAGCATTTCGGCCTGGCGCGGTAAGTACGAGTGACCGCATACGCCAAGAAAGGCCGGTATGCATGACAATCCCCCGCGAAGCTGTCGAGGTCCATGATGCGACCATCATCGAGAGATCGCTCGATGATCCCGAGATCTTCTCCGTTCTGTTCGACCGGCACGCACCGCTCCTGTACAGGTACGCGGCCAGACGCCTGGGGCCCGGCGAGGCAGAGGACGTCGTGGCCGACACCTTTCTGGCCGCCTTCCAACGTCGAGGCGACTACGACCGGAGCCGCGG
The DNA here is from genome assembly GCF_040607455.1 of Sphaerisporangium sp. NPDC005289. Classification (NCBI taxonomy): domain Bacteria; kingdom Bacillati; phylum Actinomycetota; class Actinomycetes; order Streptosporangiales; family Streptosporangiaceae; genus Sphaerisporangium; species Sphaerisporangium sp. NPDC005289. Next base: position 117,111 of record NZ_JBEXGS010000013.1, on the reverse strand, counting down.
CGACGCCCGGCCGTGGCTGTACGGGATCGCCTCCAATGTGATCGGCAAACGGCGGCGCACGGAGATGGGCCTCTACCGCGCCTACCTCCGCAGCGGCGTGCATCCGGCGGAGTTGTCGGGCCTTCAGGTGGAGGACGGCGTCAACACCCTGGCCGTGAACCAGCCGCTGGCCAGGGCGTTACTGGGGCTCGCCCAGGCCGATCGCGACGTGCTGCTGCTCGTCGCGTGGGCGGACCTGAGCTACCAGGAGGTCGCCGCCGCGCTCGCCATCCCGCCGGGAACCGTCGCCTCGCGCCTCAACCGGGCCCGTCTGCAGATCCGACGCACCCTGAACCAGCAAGGAGAATGACCATGGATGAGCTCAAGGCCATGTGGAGCACCATTCCGCCGGCCACCCCCACGGAACTCGCCGGAGCGCGGCAGCGGCTGCTCGACGGGATGCGCCCGCGGCAGCGCCTCGTCACCGGTCCCCGGCTGCTGGTCGCGGCCGGTGTCGCGGCGGCGCTCCTCATCACGCCGCTGGTCGGCGGAACGGGGAACCCCGCCTATGCGGTGGCCGAGAACCCGGACGGTACGGTCGCCGTGACCGTCAACGAACTGCGCGACCCCTCGGGGTTGGAGGCCAAGCTGGGCGCGGCCGGCATCACGGCCGATGTGACGTTCCTGGCCGCGGGCACGCACTGCGCGGCTCCTCGTTTCGCCGGCGTGGACGGGACCTACGGCGGGTCGCGCGCCGCGGGAGCGGATGATTTGCGTTCGATGGTGGAAGGGTCGCGTTCGTACAACGCCGTCCGGGTGACCTCTGTACGGACGATCCGGATCTCTCCCCGCTACATCAGGCCGGGCGAGACCCTCGTGGTGGAGTTCCGCGAGAACCGCAACGCACAAGTGCCCTGGCGGCTCGGCGCCTGGCTGGCTCAGGCGGGCTCCTCCGTCAAGCCGTGCACGCCGGTCGAAGACCCGCATTAGGGCGGCGGTCGCAGGGCGGGGGCGATCCCGGGATCGCCCCCGCCCACCGGCGTCTCCGGGGTCTGGGTGCCGCGGGTGGCCATGTTCTGCCGCCACTGGTCGATGACCTGGCGGAATGCCTCGCTCACGAGGGCGAGCAGTTCGGTGGAGGACTGGAAACGGGCGCCCGCGGGGGTCGCCGCTCCGAGGATCTCGGTCCCGCGGCGCGACGCGGTCGCCAGGGCGTCGTTCATCTCCAGAGACGCGATGAGGGACCGGAGCCAGATCTCGTCGTCGATGACATAGCGTTCGCGCCGCGCGCCGGGAGCCCGCTCCCTCCTGAGCATTCCCTGCTGCTCGAGGAAGGCTATGGCGTGCGAGATCGACGCCGGGCTGACGCGGAGCCGCTGGACCAGGTCGGCGGCGGTGAGAGCGCCGGCGTCGGTGATGTACAGGCAGGCCAGCACCCTGGCCTCCATGCGGGGCAGGCCCTGTTCGACGAGGAGAGCGGTGAAGGACTCCGCGAAGTCCCGCACCGCCTCAGGATCACGCCCATGGCCGCCATCGGAGATCGGCGGAGCCGCGGGCCGCGCCTGCTTGTGCCGCCGCGCACGGTGCCGGGTGGCCTCGTGCGCCCGGTCCGCCCCGTAGTCGTCGGGTCCGCCGTTGCGGGTGACCTCTCGCATGATGGTCGACGCGGGCCGTCCCAGCCGCCGGCCGATCTCCGCGTATCCGAGCCCCTCGGCCAGGCCTGCGGCGATGTGCCGGCGGTCCTCGGGGGTGAGTCTGCCTCCGGGCATCGGTGCCGGTCTCCCATCTGTCGACGTGCGCGGGCGCTCCGCACGCACACCCGCCGCACAGTATGCGTTCACTCGCCGCCCATTGCAATGCCAGTACCGGTCGTCCATTGCGTTCAGCGTCACACTCATTGCAAAGATGGCATCCATATCCCTGATGTGCAGGCAGAAGAAGCCTTCACTCCTCGTTGACGAATATGTGAACGCAATGTAGTGTCGCAGACGTTCAGCGATTGCCGAACGATGGTGAACACCGGCGGATCGAACGCCGCACATGAGGAGATCCACGATGGGAAACGGCAACGGCGGCTTCTCCACCACGGGGCTGCGCAGGCTGCGCGAGGTGCTGGAGCGGCATGTCGACTCCGGGAAGATCCCCGGGCTCGTCGCTCTGGTCGGCCGGGGCGACGAGACGCACGTCGAAGCGATCGGAACGATGCGCCATGACGGCGGCGCGCCGATGCGCCGGGACACGATCTTCCGCATGGCCTCGACGTCCAAGCCGGTCACGGTCGCGGCGACGATGGTGCTGCTCGACGAGTGCAGGCTGCGGCTGGACGACGTGGTGGATCCGTGGCTGCCGGAGCTCGCCGACCGGCGGGTGCTGAAGCAACTGGACGGCCCGCTGGACGACACCGTGCCGGCGCGGCGGCCGATCACCGTCCGCGACCTGCTGACCTCCACGTTCGGCCTCGGCATGGACATGACGTCACTGGGCACTCCCATCATGGGCGCGATCTTCGAGAAAGGGCTCACGCCCGACCTGCCGACGCCGATGCCCGAGCCGGACGAGTGGATGCGCCGCCTCGGCGAGCTGCCGCTGATGCACCAGCCCGGGGAGCGCTGGCAGTACCACATCAGCAATGATCTGCTCGGCGTGCTCGTCGCCAGGGTCACGGGCCGGTCGTTCGAGACGTTCCTGCGCGAACGCGTCTTCGGCCCCCTGGGCATGAAGGACACCGGTTTCCACGTACCCGACGACCAGATCGACCGGATGCCGACCCTCTACGCCCCCGACCCGCGGAGCGGAGAGTTCACCGTGTGGGACGAGGCCAAGGGAGGACGCTGGAGCCTGCCTCCGGCCTTCCAGGGCGGCGGCGGCGGACTGGTCTCCACCGCCGACGACTACCACGCGTACTTCCGGATGCTGCTCGATCACGGGATGCACGGCGGCGAGCGCATCTTGTCCCGGCCCGCGGTCGAGCTGATGACCACCAACCGCCTCACGCCCGAGCAGCAGGCCGTCCGAAGCGCCATGGCCACCGAGAACGTCCACCTGTCGTTCGGCCAGGGCCAGCACGGCGGCTGGGGCTTCGGGATGGCGGTGCGCACCTACCGCGGCGACTACGCGCCCATCGGCCAGTTCGGCTGGGACGGCGGAAGCGGCACCTCGACCTACGCCGACCCGCGGAACCGGCTCACCGGAATCCTGCTCACCCAGGTCGGAATGTCGGTCCCCGATTCCGCGCGGCTCATCCACGACTTCTGGACCACGGTGTACCAGGCGATCGACGCCTGACCCGGCCCTTGGCCGAACGCGCGACCGCCTGACGATCCCCACCGTCGCGTGCGTCCCAGATCAGGGCAATGTCCCAGGTGTGGCGGCGTGGGCAGGTTGACATCGTTCCGGGGATGGCGGATCGTCGTACGTATAGAGGACATCGCTGTCCGATATGCGTACGCCAGGAGGGGACGATGCCGTACTACCGCACCGTCGGCGAGGTGCCGCGCAAACGCCACATCCAGTTCCGCAAGCCCGACGGCGGCCTGTACGCCGAAGAGCTGATGGGCGAGGAGGGCTTCTCCTCCGACTCCTCGCTGCTCTACCACCGGCACCTGCCGACCGCGATCGTCAAGGCGGAGGCCGTGCCGGACATGGTGCGCACCGCGCTGTCCCCGAACCTCCCCCTGTCGCCGCGCCACTTCCGCACCCAGAACCTGCCCACCGGCGGCGACCTGGTCACCTCGCGGCAGCCGCTGGCCGGCAACGCGGACGTCCGCATGTCGTACGCGGCCGCCGACCGGCCCAGCGAGCTGTACCGCGACTCCAAGGGCGACGAGTGCGTCTACATCGCCGGCGGCCGGGTGCGGTTCGAGTCCACCTACGGGGCGATCGAGGCCGGCGAGGGGGACTACGTCGTGATCCCCACCGGCACCATCCACCGGTGGGTGCCCCTGGACGGCACGACGGTGCGGGCGCTGACCATCGAGGCGTCCGGGCACATCCGGCCCCCCAAGCGCTACCTGTCGCAGTACGGCCAGTTCCTGGAGCACGCTCCCTACTGCGAGCGCGACCTGCGCGCGCCGTCCGAGCCGCTGACCGTCGAGGACGCCGAGACGCCCGTCCTGGTCAGGACCCGGGGCGGGCTGACCCGGCTGACCTACGCCCACCACCCGTTCGACGTGGTCGGCTGGGACGGCTGCCTGTACCCCTACGCCTTCAACATCGCCGACTTCGAGCCGGTCGTTAAGCGCACCCACGCGCCGCCGCCGGTGCACCAGACCTTCGAGGGCCCCGGTTTCGTCGTGTGCTCATTCTGCCCGCGCCCGCTGGACTTCCACCCCGAGGCCGTGCCGATCCCCTACAACCACCACAACGTCGACTCCGACGAGTTCATGTTCTACGTCGGCGGCGACTACACCGCCCGCAAGGGGTCGGGCATCGACATCGGCTCCATCTCGCTGCACCCGGCCGGCTTCACCCACGGCCCGCAGCCGGGCGCCGTGGAGGCGGTCGTCGAGGCGGTGCGGCAGGGCCACACCATGACCAGCGAGCTGGCCGTCATGGTCGACACCTTCCGGCCTCTGGACCTCGGCGACGCCGCGCTCGCGTGCGAGGACCCCGGTTACGCCTGGACGTGGGCCCGATGACGGACACGGCGGCGGCGCTCTTCGGCGTCCTGGTCGACGACGCCGGCCTGTTCCCGCCCACGTCGCTGCCCATGTCGCGGGCGCTGGCCCGGCACTACGCCGACCAGGACGCGGGCGACCCGATGCTCACCCACCGCCTGCTGTGCCCGGCGAGCCGGCTGGACGAACTGCGCGCCGAGCTGACCCGTCCCATACGGCTCGGCGTCATCGTGGACACGCCCGAGCCGCCGGACCTGGCCGCCCTGGCGACCGCGGACCCCGCCCTCACCGTCGACTGGTTCGAGGCGCCGCTGCCCCCGGGCTCCACCCTCGCCGCCGTGGCGCGGCGCCTGCTCACGCGGGCCCCAGGCGGGCCGCGCGAGGCGGCGACAGAAGCGGGCCCGGCGGTGCGGCTGTTCGTCGAGGTGCCCCCCACCGACCTGCACCAGGCGCCCCCCGGGGTCGGCCTGAAGGTCCGCTGCGGGGGCGCCGCGCCCGAGAACTACCCTTCCACGCACGAGCTGGGGGCCTTCGTCCGCGCCTGCGTCGAGCAGGGCACCCCGTTCAAGGCCACCGCCGGGCTGCACCACGCCGTCCGGCACCCCGACCCGAGCCTCGGGGTCTACCGGCACGGGTTCCTGAACCTCGTGCTCGCCGTGTGCGCGGCCGTCCAGGGACGCGACCCGGTGCCCGTCCTGGAGATCATGGACAAGGCCGAGCTGGTCTCGCTCGTCCGCGCCACACCCGTGGAGGTGGCGCGGCGCGCCAGGGAGCTGCTGGTCTCCTACGGGTCGTGCAACACCGCCACACCGGCCGAAGACCTGCGCGCGCTCGGGCTCGCCGTCGACCGCGGCCCGGCCGTGACCGTCAGAGAGGACAACGTGACCGCCACCTGGGTGCCCGGCGCCGACGCGACGCCCTACACCGTCGCCAACCTGCCCTACGGGGTGTTCTCCCGTCCCGGCGAGCCGGCCAGGGCCGGCGTGCGCATCGGCGACCACGTCCTCGACCTCGCGCCCGTGCTGCACGACGAGGTGTTCGCCACCGGGAGCCTGAACGCCTTCATGGCCAGGGGACGCACGGCGTGGCAGGACACCCGGCGGCTGCTGCAGCGGCTGCTGTCGGCGGACGCCAAGGAGGCGCCGGCCAACCGGGCGGCGCTCGAACCGCACCTGATCCCGCTGCGCCAGGTGCGGCTCCATCTGCCGGTGGAGATCGGCGACTACGTCGACTTCTACTGCTCGCTGGAGCACGCGACCAACGTCGGCCACATCTTCCGGCCCGGCGGCCAGGCGCTCATGCCCAACTGGCGGCACCTGCCGGTCGGCTACCACGGCCGGTCCGGCACCGTCGTGGTGTCGGGCACGCCGGTCACCCGCCCGCGCGGCCAGCGCGTCGCCACGCCGGACGGCGAGCCCGTCCTCGCGCCCACCGCCAAGCTGGACATCGAGGCCGAGCTGGGATTCGTCGTCGGGACGCCGACGCGGCCGGGCGAGAGCGCGGGCGACTTCGCCGACCACGTGTTCGGCGTGACGCTGCTCAACGACTGGAGCGCCCGCGACATCCAGGCGTGGGAGTACGTCCCGCTCGGGCCCTTCCTCGGCAAGTCGTTCGCCACGTCGGTCTCGGCCTGGGTGACCCCGCTGGAAGCGCTGGAGGCCGCCCGTGTCCCCGGCCGCGCGCAGGACCCCGAGCCGCTTCCGTACCTGCGGCGGAGCGAGCCGTGGGGCCTGGACATCAGCATGGAGATCACGCTGAACGGCGAACCGGTGTCGAGCCCGCCGTACCGCGAGATGTACTGGACGCCCGACCAGATGCTCGCCCACCTGACCGTGAACGGCGCGTCTCTGCGCACCGGCGACCTGTACGCGAGCGGCACCGTCTCGGGGGACGAGCCGGCGCGGCGCGGGTCCCTGCTGGAGATCACCTGGAACGGCGCCGAGCCGATCAAGCTGTCCGACGGGCAGTCGCGGTCCTTCCTGGAGGACGGCGACACCGTGACGATCACCGCGACCGCTCCCGGCGCGGGCGGGACGCGCATCGCCCTCGGGGAGGTGACGGGCACGATCCTGCCCGGCCCCGCGTGAGATGACGGGCATGATTCCACCCGGCCCCGCCTGAGGTGACGGGCACGCTCCGCCTGATGGGGCGCACCACCCCGGAGGGGGTCATCGCGAGCCCTGCCGCGATCCGGGCGCCGTGACTCATTTGTCATGCCGCGCCCGGAAAAACGGAGCTACCGTGGGTTTCAGGAACCACCGGAGCCCGGAACGCGTTCTCATTCATAGGAGGGCCGGGGCTATGGAGTCATGGATCTTCTGGTTGATACTCGCGGCGGCGCTGGGGGCGGCCGAGCTGTTCACCCTCACCGCCGCGCTCGGCCTGCTGGGCGCCGCGGCCCTGCTGACCGCCGCCGTCGCCGCGATCGGCCTGCCGACCGGCATCCAGCTCGCCGTGTTCATTCTCGGCTCCATATCGGGCCTGGTCGTCCTGCGTCCCATCGCCCAGCGCCACATAAAGCAGCCGCCGGTCCAGCGCTTCGGCGTGTCCGCCCTGGTGGGCAAGGCCGCCTATGTCACCCGCGAGGTCACCGGGATGAACGGGCGGGTGCGCATCGGCGGGGAGGAATGGTCGGCCCGCGCCTATGACGAGACGCTGGTGATCCCGGCGGGCGCGACGGTGGACGTGATCGAAATCGAGGGCGCTACCGCGCTCGTGTATCCCCGGGAGTGAGCATGGACGCCGCATTGATCGCCGGAATTCTGATCGTCCTTCTCGCGGTGTTCACCGTCCTGCGGTCGGTCCGCATCGTCCCGCAGGCCAGGGCGGGGAACGTCGAACGCCTCGGCCGCTACTCGCGCACCCTCGGGCCCGGCCTGAACTTCGTGATCCCCTACATCGACCGGGTCCGGCCGCTCATCGACCTGCGCGAGCAGGTGGTCTCCTTCAAGCCGCAGCCCGTCATCACCGAGGACAACCTCGTGGTCGACATCGACACGGTGCTGTACTTCCAGGTCACCGACCCGCGCGCCGCCGCGTACGAGATCGCCAACTTCATCCAGGGCGTCGAGCAGCTCACCGTCACCACGCTGCGCAACGTCGTCGGCGGCATGGACCTGGAGAAGACCCTCACCTCGCGCGACACCATCAACAGCCAGCTACGCGGGGTGCTCGACGAGGCCACCGGCAAGTGGGGCATCCGGGTGAACCGGGTGGAGATCAAGGCCATCGACCCGCCCAAGACGATCAAGGAGGCGATGGAGAAGCAGATGCGCGCCGAGCGGGACAAGCGCGCCGCCATCCTGACCGCCGAGGGTCTTCGCCAGTCGCAGATCCTCACCGCCGAGGGCGAGAAGCAGAGCGCGATCCTGCGCGCCGAGGGCGACCGCACCGCGGCGATCCTCAAGGCCGAGGGCCAGTCGCAGGCCATCGACGAGGTGTTCCAGGCCGTCCACCGCAACGACCCCGACCCGCAGTTGCTCGCCTACCAGTACCTCCAGGTGCTCCCGCAGCTCGCGCAGGGCCAGGGCAACACCTTCTGGGTGATCCCGAGCGAGGTCACCTCGGCGCTGCAGGGCGTGTCGAAGGCGTTCACCGAGTCGCTGCCGAGGTCCGCGGCGACCCGCGAGGTGACCGAGGGCAAGACCGCCGCCCAGGCCGAGGCCGCGCAGGCGCAGAGGGCCGCCGAGGAGGCCATCGCCGACGCCGAGGAGTCCGGCCCCCGCGGCATCACCGCCGGCGCGTCCTTCCCCGACCCCCTCGCCGCTCCCGCCCCCGCCCCCGCCAACCAGACCGTCCGCCCCAGCCCGAACAACACTCCCGAATCCTGAGCTCACACCGGTTCGGCCCCTGGGCGGTCCATTTGGGGGGAGCCTGAGACGGCTCCCCTGACCGTCCAGCACCGAACGTCGGCTATCGCGCTGACCAGAGACCTCCACCGGACGCGACTTCCCACTCCGGCCACATGCCGAAGATGATCGGCGCCGGGTCGGCGGGTCGTGGTACGGCGATATCGGCGCCTGCTACGGCGCCCCGCCCGGTGAACGTCCGTGGACAGCCCACTAGCCGCGGGCGGTGGTGAGGAGTTCGGCGAAGCGGCGGGCGCGGTGGAGTTCGTCCCGTACCGGGTCGAGCACCAGCTCGCGGCCGACCTGGTCGACGCCGCCCCACAGCGCCCGCCGGGCCTTGCGCGCCCGGCGGGCGCCGCCCACGGCCGCCGCCGCGCGCGACAGCAGGGCGATCAGCAACCCGGCGAGCACGCCGCCGACGAGCAGGACGGTCGGCCAGGGGACGGTGTCCAGCGTCGGGGTGGGGACCTCGGGGAACCGCAGGTAGTCCATGACGAACAGCGCGAACAGCCACAGGGCCCCGGCGAGCATGGCGGTGAACACCAGCCACTGGAGCACGCCCACGGCCCGCCACCACCGGGGCCGCCGTCCGGCGCCCATCGAGGTGGTCGCCACCGCGCGGTCCAGGGTCTCGGCCAGGTCGTCCGCCCGTGACCGGGCCGCTCCGCGGACGACCGCCGCCCACGGCTCGGGCAGGTCCGCGGAGGCGGCCGAGCCCACATCCCTGATCGCGGTCTCCATGCGGGACCGCTGCACGCCCGAGGCCGCCGGGATGGACGTACGCCCGCCGGCGGCGGCCGAGGCCCCGCCCAGGTGCAGGCGGCGCAGGGGGTCGGGCCGCAGCCGGCGCAGCCAGCGGGTGACCGGCCAGCCGGTGGCCGCGACCGACCGGTGCCGGTGGGCCTTGCGGACGGCCTCCACGACGGTGGGAACGCCCGCGGCCTCCGCGAGCGCGGCGGTCAGCGGCCGGGACAGCTCGTCCGGCAGTGCCTTCTCCGCGGCCTCGGCCCGCCGTTCCAGCGCCCGCGACGCCTCGGCCCACGTCTCCGGCTCGCCCGGCGGCGAGGCCGCCTCCGCCGGGACGCCGGCCGTCAGGACGCCGGAGGAGGCGCCGGCGGTCAGGACACCGGAGGAGGCGGCGCCGTCCGTCGGGATGCCGGAGGAGGAGGCGCCGTCCGTCGGCACGCCGGCGGTCAGGACGCCGGAGGAGGCGGCGGCGAGGACGTCGGCGGCCTGCCGCACGTCGGCCTCCAGGCGCGCGGTCCAGGCGTGCCGGTCGGCCACCCGCCTGGCCAGCGCCGACCGCAGCTCGGCGACGCCCCTGCCCTCCCGCACCGAGGTCGCGACCACCGGGACCCCGGACAGCCCGTCCTCCTCCAGCAGCCGCCGCAGGTCGCGCACGCAGCGCTCGGCCGCGGGCGGGGACAGCCGGTCCACCTGGTTCAGCACGATCAGCATGACGTCGCGGTGCCGCCGCAGCGGGCGCAGGTAGCGCTCGTGGACGGCCGCGTCGGCGTACTTCTGCGGGTCCAGCACCCACACGAGCAGGTCGACCACCGAGACCAGGCGGTCGACCTCCAACCGGTGGGCCGCCTCGATCGAGTCGTGGTCGGGCAGGTCGAGCAGGACGAGCCCGGACAGCGTGCCGTCCATCCCGCCGTCCTCGCCGACCGTGTGGCGACGCGGGACCTCCAGCCAGTCGAGGAGCGGTCCGGCGCCCTCGGGGTCCCACATCGCGGCCTGCGCGGTGGAGGTGGTCGGCCGGGTCACCCCGACCGTGGCGAGCGAGGTGCCGGAAAGGGCGTTGAAGAGCGAGGACTTGCCGCTTCCCGTGGCTCCGGCGAGGGCGACGACCGTGTGCTCGACCGACAGGCTCCGGCGCGTCCCGGCCCGGGCGACCACGCCGGCGGCCCGCGCGACCGCCGCCGCCTGCAGCCGTCCCTCGGCCAGCTCGGCCGCCTCGGCGAGCGCGGCGAGCCGGTCGTCCAGCGGCACGCTCTTGGGCCGCCTCAGGACCTTCACGACCGGTCCCCCGAGCGCGGCCGGACGGCGGCGCCGGGCGGCTCATCCCGGACGGGCGGCGTGTCCCGGACGGGCGGCGCGTCGCCGGGCGGGCCCTCGGAACGAGCCGCGTCCTGCCGCACCGAGCCCTCGGAACCGGCCGCGTCCTGCGCCGAGCCGTCGGAGCGGGTGGCGTCCTGGGGCGTCCCTGGGGCGGGAACGGCCTCCTCGGGCGTCCCGGGAGTCCTGGAAGTCCCGGGCGGGCCGGTGAGGGCCGCGTCCTCCGGGGAGCCGGTGGGGCGGGTGGTGACCTCGTCGCGGTGGTCGCGGACGGCCTGGGCGGCGCGGCGCAGATCGGCCGAGACCTGCTCGGGCAGCTCGACGCCCTCCAGCAGCGAGGTGAACCGCGCGGCGTCCTCCTCCAGCAGCACGCTCACTCGTTCGCGAAGGTCGTCGCGCGCGGCCTGGGTGAGGGCGCGCACGGCCTGGTCGCCGAACACCGCCTCCAGCAGCTTCTGGCTGAGCACGCTCGTGCCTCCCGCGATGCCGACCTCGATGCCGGTCAGCCCGCCGGTCGAGGCGAAGACCATGAGCATGAGCAGCAGCCCGAGGCCGTTCAGGCTGAACGAGGCGAGCCGCGCGGTGGTGCGCTTCTCGGCCCCCTCCTTGGCGACCAGGTCGAGCACGTACGCCTGCCAGGCCCGCACGGCCGAGGCGGCGCGGTCGGGCAGCGTCGAGGACGCGCGGCCGAGCCGCCCGGCCGTGACCGCGCCGGCGCGCTCGATGACGTCACGGCCCGAGGGCATGCCCGACCACGCCTCCAGCGTGCGTTCGGCGGCGGCGTCGGCGGCGGACCTGATCAGCGACTCGACCCCGGTCTCCAGGGCGACCCGCAGCCGGGTGTCGGGCGGCGGGGTGCCCATGAACGCGGCCACGATGCGCTCGCGCAGCCAGCCGATGCGCGACTCCAGCGAGCGCATCAGGTCACCGGTGCCGATGAAGTCCTGCCAGCGGGTGAGCACCTCGCCGCGCAGCAGCGAGCCGTCGCGGATGCCGTCGTCGAAGGTGGCCATCGCCGCCCCGTACGCCGACTCCACCGACAGCCGCAGGTCGGCGAGCCCGGCCCGCTGCCGGTCGGCCTGGTCGGCGAGGGCGGGTACCCGGGCGGCGACGCTGTCCAGCGCCCCGGACAGCGTCCTGCGCACGACCTCGGCCCGTGCCTGGGCGTCGGCCGCGATCGCGGCCAGCCAGCCGCGCACCTCGCGGACGGCCTGTTCGGGCAGGCGGGCGTTCTCCTCGGGCAGCGCCACCTCCGGGACGGTGAACAGCGGCGTCCCGCCCAGGCCGTTGGCGTCCAGCAGGCGGGTGAGGTGGGCGGTCACCGGCTCCAGCGCCTCCTGGGGGACGCGGTCCAGGACCACCGCCAGGGCCGTGCTGCGTTCGCGCGCGCTGCGCAGGAAGCCCCACGGGACCTCGTCGGCGTACCGGGCGGCGGTGGTGACGAACAGCCACAGGTCGGCGGCGGCCAGGAGCTGGGCGGCGATCTCGCGGTTGGCGGTGACCACCGAGTCGATGTCGGGGGCGTCGAGCAGCGCCAGCCCGGCCGGCAGGGTGCCGGCGGTGACGATGCGCAGCGTGCCCGGCTCGCCGCGTCCCCGCCCGGTCGTCCTGGCCAGGCCGGGCAGCACGTTCTGCGTGGTGAACCATGCCTCGTCGGCGGGACTGGCGACGAGGGTGGGCGCGAGCGTGGTCGGGCGCAGCACGCCCGGCTCGGTGACGTCGGCGGAGGCGAGGGAGTTGACCAGGGTCGACTTGCCCGCCCCGGTGGAACCGCCCACCACGGCCAGCAGCGGGGCGTCCATGGCGGCGACGCGCGGGAGCAGGTAGTCGTCGAGCTGGCCTCTCAGCTCCTTGAGGGCACGACGATGCGACGCGACGTCCCCGATCGCGAGGGGGAACAGATCGCGATCGAGCTGACGTCGCAGGGCCGTAAGGGCCGTGAGCAACCCGTTGTTCCCTGCCATACGACCGGTCATGCCCCAGCGGGGACAAGGTATCCCCACCGGCCGCCAACGAGTGGGCACGGCGCGGTGATCGGCCCGCCGCCGGACGTCCGGCCGGCCGGCCGTCGGTAACGGTCTCACATTCGGCCGGTGTTTCACGTGATGACGCACTATTGTGAGAAGAGATTCCCGGTTTGGGCGCGAGCCAAGGCCCCGATACCGGGCAGCCGGAATACCGGGTCGAGCGGCATCCATAGCGTCGGCTCATACCCATTGGTAGCGGCGAGCGCCCACCAAAAGCATCGATTGTCATAATCTGAGATCAAAGCAGGTAATCTGTCCGTCTCAGCTGCTGAGAACATTCTGTTCCGCAGCGGGGGCGCTGCGTTAGCGTCTTCGCGGAAGCAAGACGGTGAGCCCGTTCGCCCCCGGCGACAATTCTTTTCGCTTTCTTCCTGGGCGACGAAGACGACGCCCTCCGCGAGGCATTCGGGCGGCCGGGCCGCTGCCTGTGTGCTCCTCAAAACCCATTTGTTTCGGTGAGGTTTCAGGTCGTGGAGCATCTGTCGGTCATTCGCGCGCCGTTGACATTCGGCCAGCTTTCCTTATGGCGATCGATCCAAAGGCTTCCCCCGGAGGCCTGTAATCTGCCGCAGATCTGGACGCTTCCGGACGGCGCGAGCCTGGCTTCGGTCGAGCAGGCGCTGGAGGCGCTGGAGCGACGCCATGAGTCGCTGCGCACCCGCTACGAACCCGCAGGCGAGGGCGACCTGGTCCAGGCCGTCTGGCCGCCCGCGCCGATCCACCTGGACACCATCGACGGAGACGACGACCCCGTCCGCGTGGCGGAGGAGGCGGCCGAACGGGCCGGGGCCGATCCTTTCGACCTCGCGGTGGACCGTTCCTGGCGCGCCCGCGCGGTGACCGTGGAGAAGGTTCCCGTCCGTCTGGTCATCTGCTTCCACCACATCGCCGTGGACGCGTGGGCCATCAACCAGCTCCACCAGGAGTTCCTCGCGCTGCTGGACGGGCTGAGCATCCCCGAGCCGGCGCCCAGCGGCCGGGAGCTCGCCGCCGACCAGTGGTCGCCGGAACGGGAGCGCCGCCGCAGAGCGGCACGCAAGTTCTGGACGGGCGTCTTCGAGGCGGCCCCGGCGATGGAGCGGGAGCCCGGGACCGACGGGCCCGAGGGCAGGGCGGCGCTGTCCACCCGCTGGGCGCGGCTCGGCTCCAAGGAGGCGGCCGACGCCGCCGGCCGCATCGCCGACCGGCTGACGGTCTCGCTGCCCTCGGTGGTGCTCGCCGCCTTCTGCCTGGCCGTCCACCGCCGCACCGGCCGCGACCGGCTGCTGGTGGCGGTCTACGCCCACAACCGCAGCGACCCCCGCTGGGAGACGCTCGTCGCCGCCCAGAACCAGATCGTCCCCCTGCTGGTCGAACCGAAGGCCGGGGAGGACTTCGACGAGCTGGTGCGCCGGGTCCACTGGGACTCCCTGCGCTCCTACCGGCACAGCGTGTACAACGTGGACGACGTGCTGGAGGCCGGACGCGCCCACGGCTACACCGGCTCGGTGAACGGCACCTTCGAGGGGTCGGTCAGCGGCTTCTTCCGCTACTTCTTCAACTACCTCGGCCGGTACCAGCAGGAGCACACCTCCGTCGACGAGGAGATCCGCACCGGCACCGCCGGCCGCAACATCGGAGCTCCCCTCTACCTCCAGGTGCAGGACGGGGAGGCGCTCACCTGCACCCTGCGCGAGAACTCGGCCGGCACCGGTTTCGACGAGGTCACCGGACTGCTGCTGCTCCTGCGGGACATCCTGGTCGCCGCCGCCGATCCCGAGTAGGCGGCGCCCCTCCCGCCGCGCAAGGCCGTCCCGCACGTCCGCAGACCGATCGTCGTCCGTCAACCACAGGGAGGGTCGGTGCCCGACCAGATCATCGTCATCCATCGATGGAGCGACCGTTACGCGGACTACGCCTCCTACGCCGACCACGACGCCCTCCACGTCAGTTATGTGACGACCGGCCGTGCCGCCGGTTCACTGCCGGAGGGGGCCGCGGCGGTGCGCATCGTCCGCAGCACGGAGGACGGCAAGGAGGTGCGGGCCGCCGTCGCATCCCTGGTCGAGGAGTTCGGCCGGCCGGCACGGATCATCGCGCTGCACGAGGTCGACCTGGACATCGTGGCCGAACTGCGCGGGGAACTCGGCGTCCCCGGAGAGACCCCGGGCGAACTCGCCCCCTTCCGCGACAAACTGGTCATGGCGCGGCGCCTGGCCGAGGCCGGCGTCCCCGTGCCGGCCACCGCGCCCGCGCCGGACCGGGCGGCGGTCGCCGCCTTCGCCGCCCTCCACGGCTGGCCGCTGCTGGTCAAGCCGGTGCGCGGCACCGCGAGCGCCGGAGTGACCCGCCTCGCCTCCCCCGCGGAACTGGACGCGTACGCCTTCCCGCGCGACATGCCGATGCTGGTGCAGCCATACCTGCCCCACGACATCCTGCACGTGGACGGCGTGTCCACCGGAACGGGCCTCGGCGCCTGGCGGGCGTCGCGTTACGTCAACACCTGCCTGGAGTTCACCGAGGGGCTGGCCCTCGGCTCGGTGGAACTGGACGATCCGCCGCTGATCGAGGCGGTGGGCGCGTTCACCGGCCGCGTGGTGCGCGCCCTGTCCCGAGACCCGTGGGTGTTCCACCTGGAGCTGTTCCTGTCGGGGGCGCCCGAGGCGCCCGAGCTTCAGGTGCTGGAGGTCGGCGCGCGCCCCGGCGGCGCGGAGGTGCCGTTCGTCTGGAAAGAGGTGCATGGCGTCGACCTGATGGCGGCCGCCTTCGCCCTCCAGATGGGCGAGCCCCTGCCCGGCGCCTGCCGCTCCCTGAGCGGGACGGAGTGCGGCGGCTGGTTGCTGGTGCCCACTCCGGTCGCCCGGCCGTGCCGGGTCGTCGCCGCGGGGCCGCGACCGTCCGGCGGGGAGCGGGCCGGCCGGACGGCGGACGGCGAGCACGCGGGTCCCTACGCCGAGCGCGTGCCCGTGGTCGGCCGGACGCTGGCCGGCCACGCCGGATACGAGCACTCCGGCGCCCGGTTCCGCTACCGGGGCGCCACCACCGCCGAGGTCGAGGCGGCGATCCGCCGGACGATCACCGACTTCGACTTCCGCTGCACCCCGGTCGACCCGGACGCGCCCGAGCGTGTCGTGCTCGTCGGCAGCGGCGGCCGGGCCTACCGGGAGTACGCGTTCGCCGACGCCGCCGCCCGCTGCGAGGTGACGCTGGTCGCCGCCGCCGAACCCACCTGGCAGTCGGGTTACCTCGCCGGTCACCGCACCGTGGCCGACTCCGGCGCGGACGCGCTGACCCGGGCGGTGGGCCAGTGCGTCGCCGGCGCCCCGGGCCCGGCCGGCGTGTTCACCTGGGACGAGGTGCTGCTGGAGGTGACCGCCGCCGCCGCGGCGCGGCTCGGCCTGCCGCACATGTCCCCCTCCGCGGCGCGCAACTGCCGTGACAAGCTCGCCACCCGCCGGCTGCTGCGCGAGGCCGGGCTTCCCGGCGTCCGCTTCGCCCACGTACGAAGCCGGGAGGAGGCGCTGAGGGAGGCGGACGCCATCGGGTACCCGGTGGTGGTCAAGCCGCGATCGCTCGCGGGCAGCGTCGGCGTGGTGATCGCGCACGACGCCGGCGAGCTGACCGAGGTGTACCACCACGCGACCGAGGCGGCCTACCCGGGCCTTGACCCCCTGGACGGCCTGCTGCTGGAGGAGTTCCTGTCCGGGCCGGAGATCAGCGTCGACTCCGTCGTCCACGACGGGGACGCGCGGCCGGTGAACGTGGCCCGCAAGCGGCTCGGCTTCGACCCCTTCTTCGAGGAGGTCGGCCACCTGGTCTCGCCCTGGCGGGCCGAGCCGTGGGCGGACGACCTCATCGACCTGCTGGCCGAGGCGCACCGGGCGCTGGGCGTGCAGACCGGCCTCACGCACGCGGAGGTGCGGCTCACCGCGGCCGGGCCGCGTCTGGTCGAGCTCAACGGGCGCCTCGGCGGCGACTTCATCCCCTACCTCGGCAAGCTGGCGACCGGCGTCGACCTGACCGCCGCGGCGATCGACCTCGCCCTCGCCCTGCGGCCCGAGGCGGGACAGTCCCGCGACATCTGCGCGGAGGTGCGCTTCCTCTACCCGCCCCAGGACGGCGTGGTCGGCTCCCTGGAGGTGTCCGACGCCGCGGCCGTGCCGGGCGTGGTGGAGGTGGTCCGGCTCGCGGAGCCGGGCGCGCGACTGCTGCTGCCGCCGCGCGGCGTGGTGCCGCGCCTGGCCGCCGTGATCGTCACCGGGGACACCCCCGGCGACTGCGGGCGGGCGCTGGACCGGGCGTCGGAGCTGGTGCGGGCGGAGATGGAGCCGATCGGGGGCGCCTCGTGAGCGGTTTCTCGAACGCGCTGCGGCGCCTGCTCGGCAGCTACATCCTGCCGAGCAGGGACGGCCGCCTCATCGTGGCCGCCGTCGTGGTCTACGCCACCGGCAGCGGCCTCTACCTGGCCGGCGGCACCGTCTTCCTGGTCAAGGGCGTGGGGCTGAGCACCGCGCAGGTCGGCACCGGCCTCACCGTCGCCGGCCTGGCCGGGTTCCTCACCACGGTGCCGGTGAGCATGCTGGCCAGGCGCTTCGGGCCGCTGCAACTGCTGCGCATGGTGCAGGTGTGGCGGGCGGCCTGGCTGGCCGCCCTGGCCTTCGCCGACAACGTCTGGACCTTCACCCTCTTCGCCTCCCTGTTCATGATCTCGCAGGGGCCGGTGCTCCCCATGGTCCAGCTCGTGGTGGGCGCCGTCGCCGGCGAGCGCGACCAGACCAAGTCGCTCGGGGTCATCGGCTCGGTCTCGAACGTGGGCATGTGCCTGGGCGCCCTGGCCGCCGCGCCGTTCCTCAGCCTCGGCGGCGTCTGGATGCTCCGGTCGATCCTGCTGATCGGCGCCCTGTGCTGCATCGCCTCCGCCGGGCTCTTCGGCCTGCTCCACGTCCGGGTGGCGGCCCCCGCGGACCGGCCCGCCCGCTGGCACAGCGGCCTGCTGCCCGTCCTGCGCGACCGCCGCTACCTCGCGCTGACCACCGTGAACGGCGTGCTGTTCCTGCACACCGTGCTGTTCGGCATCGGCCTGCCGCTCTGGCTGGTGCAGTCGACCGACGCCCCGCCCGGCCTGCTCAGCGGCCTGATCACGGTGAACACGGTGCTGGCGATCACCCTCCAGGTCCACTTCGCCAAGCGGGTCGGCGACTCGCGCGGCGGCACCCGGGCGCTGCGCGGCGCCGGCGTCACCCTGGCGGCCTCCAGCCTGGTCCTGGTCGCCTCGTCGTACTCCCACGCCTGGCTGACGATCACCTTGCTGGTCGTCGCCACCATCTTGCTGACCTGCGGCGAGATGCTCCAGGCGGTCGGCGGCTGGGAGCTGTCCTACCGGCACGCGCCCCCGGACCTGCGCACGGAGTACCTCTCGGTGTTCAGCCTCGGCGGGGCGGCCGTGGGCATCGTCGGCCCGGTGCTCCTGGCCGTCGTGCTGGGCCTCGGGACCTCGGGGATGGTCGCCCTGGCCGCGCTGTTCCTGCTCACCGCGGCCGCCGCCACCGTGGTGGGCGCGCGGCTCAGGCACGCGGAGCGCCACGACGCGCTCGAACAGGAACCGGAACCCGATGAGCCCGCCGTGGCGTGACCGCGGCCCCGCCACGGGGCGGGCAGGAAGTCCGCTCGCCCAGCCCGAACGAAAGGCACCGTCATGCACGACCGACTGCTCGAGTTGATCACCGGCGTCGTCGAGGAGCTCAACGAGCGCAGGGGCGAGAAGATCCCGACCGAGAACCTGTCCGGCGTGGTGCTCTACGGCGACGCGGGGGTGTTCGACTCCATGCACCTGGTCAACTTCCTCGCCCGGGTGGAGGAGGAACTGGAGGACGAGTACGACGTGGAGATCTCGCTGACCTCGGAGAAGGCCGTCTCCCGCCGGATGAGCCCGTTCAGCAGCGTCCGGCGGCTGATCGACTTCATCGAGGAGGAGATGCGGCTCGCCGGGGGCGACGCCGGCGACGCGCCGGGCGCGGACGCCGAGCCGGTGCGGCTGGGCGGCTGAGCCGGTGACCACGACGGACCGGACGGACGGGGCGGGCCGCACCGCATCATGATCATAATGATCACCGGCACCCGGACCGGTATCGGCAAGGCCCTGGCCGAGCACTTCCTCGCCCGCGGCCACCACGTGGTGGGGTGCAGCCGCAGGCCCTCCACCATCGAGCATCCCGGCTACCGCCACCACGAAGTGGACCTCACCGACAGCAGAGGGATCAAGGCGATGTGCCGGGCCGTCCGGACCGAGCACGGGCACCTCGACGCCGTCGTCAACAACGCCGGGGTCGCCACCATGAACCACTTCATGATGACGCCCGAGGACGTCGCCCGGCGGATCTTCGACGTCAACTTCTTCGCGGTGCTGAACTGCTGCCGCGAGAGCGTCAAACTGCTCCAGAAGAGCAGCGGCTCCCCGGCCGTCCTCAACGTCTCCACCGTCGCCGTCCCCTGGGCGCTGGCCGGGCAACTGGCCTACTCGGCCAGCAAGAGCGCAGTCGAGCAGCTCACGCGGGTGATGAGCAAAGAGGTCGCCGACCTCGGCATCCGGGTGAACGGCATCGGCCTGCCGCCCGTGCACACCGTCCTCACCCGCACCGTGCCCCGAGAGAAGATCGACGCCCTGATCGGGCGGCAGACGCTGAAACGCATGTGCACGATGGCCGACATCACCGGGCCGGTCGAGTTCCTGATCTCTCCGGAGTCCTCGTTCGTCACGGGCGAGACGCTCTTCCTTGGGGGTGTTCACTGAAATGCGGGACGCGATTCTCGCCCGGTTCGACGAACTCGGCGACCGCACCGCGGTCGTCGACGCGGACGCGGCGTACGGCTACCGCGACCTGGCCGACGAGACCCGACGACTGGGAACGTTCCTGGCGGAGCACCGGGTGCCGCCCCACGACGTCGTGGTGCTCAACGGCGACTTCTCCTTCCGCTCGATCGCGGCGCTTCTGGCGCTCTACCTCAACCGGAACGTCCTGGTGCCCGTGGTGAGCCTCACCGACCCGGTGCTCGCCACCGTCACCAGGTCATGCTCGCCGCGGCACCTGATGCGGGTGGGCGCGGAGGTGGAGATCGAGGCGATCGCCGGGGCGCCCGCCACCGGCGCCTACGACTCTCTGATCGCCGCCGGAGCCTCCGGCCTGGTCCTGCTGAGCAGCGGCAGCACCGGCGAACCCAAGGCGATCCTGCACGACCTGGACGCGATCATCGCCGAGAAGCTCGGCACCCGGGCGCGGACGGCGGGCCGCCCCGCCAACATCCTGATGTTCCTGCTCTTCGACCACATCGGCGGCCTCAACTCGCTGCTCGGCGCCCTGCGCATGGGCGGGGCCGCCATCGTGCCCCGGCGCCGCACGCCGGAGGAGATCTGCGCGCTCATCGAGAAGCACAAGATCAGGCTGCTGCCCACCAGCCCGACGTTCCTGAACCTGATCCTGATCGGCGGCTACCACCGCGAGTACGACCTCAGCAGCCTGCGCCTGATCACCTACGGCACCGAGCCGATGCCGCAGGAACTGCTCGCGCGGGTCAACGCCGCCTTCCCCGGGGTCAGGCTGCTGCAGACGTTCGGCACCAGCGAGACCGGGATCTCGACGACCACCAGCGAGTCCTCGCGGAGCACCTACTTCCGGATCGACGACGCGAACGTCCAGCACCGCGTCGTCGACGGCGAGCTGCAGCTCAAGAGCCGCACCCAGTTCCTCGGCTACCTCAACTACCCCAGCGACGCGCTCACCGAGGACGGCTGGTTCCGCACCGGCGACCTGGTCGAGCAGAACGCCGACGGTTACATGACCGTCAAGGGCCGCGCCACGGAGGTCATCAACGTCGGCGGCGAGAAGGTGCTGCCGCTGGAGCTGGAGTCGATCCTGCTCGGCAGCCCGCTCATCGACGACTGCGTGGTCTACGGCAGGCCCAACGCCATCACCGGGCAGTCGGTGTGCGCGGACGTCAGGCCGCGCGGCGAGATGACCCGCGCGGAGTTGCGCAGGCACGTCGCCGACTTCCTGACCGGCAAGGTCGACGCCTTCAAGATGCCCACCAAGGTCAACCTGATCGACTCGGTCACCGTGTCCGAGCGGTTCAAGAAGAAGAGGTCGACGCCATGACCGACGCCGCTCTCGTCGTGATCGGGGCGGGGACGTTCGCGGTCGAGGTCGCTCGCTACCTCGACGACCTGGTCGCCGCCGGGCACGACGACCACCGCGTGGCACGCTACCTGGCCGTTCCCGGAGAGCCCGTGCACGCGCCCGTGGACCGCTGCGTCCCGTTCGCGGACTTCGAGCCCCGCCCCGGCGTCCGCGTCGTGCTCGCCCTCACCGACCCGGCCGAACGGCGGCGGCTGATCGACGGCCTGGTCGACGACCACGACCTCGACGTGGTCAACGTCGTGCACCCGGCGGCCCGGGTCGACCCCGCGCAGCTCCTCGGCCCCGGCAACATCATCGGGCCTGACTGTTACATCGGCGCGGGCGCCGTTCTCGGCGGGTTCAACATCGTCCACTACCACTGCTCCATCGGGCACCACTCGCGCATCGGCTCGAACAACTTCCTCGCGCCCAACTTCCACTGCGGGAGCGGCGTCGAGATCGGTGACGACAACTTCTTCGGCCTGAGCTGCACCGTCGCCCCAGGGGTGGACGCGGGCAGCGGCAGCAGGTTTCAGGCCGGCATCACCCTGTTCGAGGACGCGCCGAGCGGCCACTCCCACCTGGTTCCCAACCGCATCAAGTCGATCAAGACGTCCTGAGGAAGAAAATGATGAAGCGAGCGAAGGTCACCGTGATCGGCGCGGGTCCCGCCGGCTGCGTGGCCGCCCTGACCCTGAACAAGCTCGGCCACGAGGTCGAGGTCTACGAGAAGGGCCACTTCCCCCGATATCGGATCGGCGAGTCGTTCCTGCCAGGAACGCTGTCGATCCTCAACCGGCTGGGCCTGCAGGAGAAGATCGACGCGGCCGGCTTCGTGAAGAAGCCCTCGGCGACCTTCCTGTGGGGCCAGGACCAGGCGCCCTGGACCTTCTCCTTCGCCACCCCCAAGACGGCCCCGTGGGTCTTCGACCATGCCATCCAGGTCAAGCGCGAGGAGTTCGACGCCCTCCTGCTCGACGAGGTCCGCGAGCGCGGCATCTCCGTCTTCGAGGGCGCCGCCGTGAGCGACGTGGACATCTCCGACCCCGGCCGCGTCTCGCTGACGGTACGGCAGGGCGAGGACACCCGCGTGGTCGAGAGCGACTTCGTCATCGACGCCGGCGGCGCGGGCAGCCCGCTGGCGCGGCAGCTCAAGGTCCGCCGCTACGACGAGTTCTACAAGAACTTCGCGGTGTGGTCCTACTTCAGGTGCAAGGAGCCGTTCGAGGGCGACCTCAAGGGCACCACCTTCTCCATCACCTTCCAGGACGGCTGGGTGTGGATGATCCCCCTCAAGGGCGACCTCTACAGCGTCGGCCTGGTGGTAGACCGCTCCAAGGCGAGCGAGGTCAAGGAGCTGGGCCCCGACCGCTTCTACCGCGAGACCCTGGCCCAGGCCGTCCGGGCCACCGCCATCCTCGGGGACGCCGAGATGGTCGACGAGGTGCGCATCGTCCACGACTGGTCCTACGACTCCGAATGGTTCTCCGGCGGCGCCTACTTCCTGTGCGGCGACGCGGCGTGCTTCACCGACCCGCTGTTCTCCCAGGGCGTCCACCTGGCCACGCAGTCGGCGGTCAGCGCGGCGTCCGCGATCGACCGGATCACGCGGTTCGAGGACGAGCGCGAGGAGGTCCACGCCTGGTACAACCGCAGCTACCGCGAGACCTACGAGCAGTACCACGAGTTCCTCGCCTCGTTCTACACCTTCGCCTCCTTCACCGAGCCGGAGTCGGAGTTCTGGCGCAAGCGCCGGATCAGCGAGTCCGACGACGCCCGGCTGTCCCGCCTGCGCTGGTTCGACCGGCTGGTCCAGGACGACCTTGAGAACCCGACGACGTCGGTGGCCGACTTCCGGGACCGGGCGTCCACGATGATCGCCATCGGCCGGCACCAGCGGAAGGAGCTGAGCGACGAGTTCACCGAGAACGAGCTCGGCTTCGCCCGGATGCGCTGGATCAGCGGTCTCACCAAGCAGTTGAACCGCATCACGCGGCTGCGGTGGGCCGGCGACGAGGTGCGGCTCAAGCCGTACTACAAGGTCGAGCCGACGAGCTTCCGGCTGGAGCGCAAGCAGGTGCTGGCCAACGAGGACGGCACCGACATGATCAAGTTCCCGGTGGAAGAGGAGCAGCGCGAGATCTTCCAGGGCGTCGTCAAGGAGACGGTGAGCTACAAGACCCTGATCAAGCAGCTCAGCGACTCCGGGGTGCGGGAGGTGAGCTCGCAGATCGTCATCCGGCTGATGGAGGCCGGCCTGCTGTCCGGCTACGACAAGAACGACGAACGCGTCGCCATCCAGGACCGCCTGCGCTTCGACGGCGTCGGCGTCGAGTACGAGGTCTGAGCATGGACGCCACGCACGGTCCCGCCCTGGTGTACCTGGCCGGAATCGGCAACTCCGGCCCGGGCCACTGGCAGGCCATCTGGCACGCCCGGGTGCCGGGCGGCCTCTGGGTGGAGCACTCCTCCTGGGACGCCCCGGTCCGCGACGTGTGGGTGCGCGAGTTCGACCAGGCCCTGCGCGCGGTCGAGGGTCCCGTGATCCTCGTCGCGCACAGCCTCGGCTGCACGCTGGTGACGGAGTGGGCCGCGCAGCACAAGAACGACGACATGGCCGGCGCCTTCCTGGTCGCCGTGCCCGACGTGCACGGGCCGGACTTCCCCGCGCAGGCGGTGGGCTTCGACGCGCCGAAGCACCGGCGGCTGCCGTTCAGGACGGTCGTGGTCGCCAGCGACGACGACCCGTACGGCTCCCCGGGGCACACCGCCGAGGTCGCCGCCGCCATCGGCGCGGAGCTGGTGCCCATCGGACGCAAGGGTCATATCAACGCCGACTCCGGCCTCGGCGACTGGCCGGAGGGCTGGGCCCTGCTCACCGGGAGCTTCCCCGGCTTCACCGGGGCGTTCCCCGGCTGACCACGTCCCGAGTACGCCGGGCCGCGGCCGTCCACGGCCGGGGCTCGGCGCGCGGTGGGCTTCCCGTGTCTCTCGCGGGGCTCTCTGCACGGGACGCTGAAGGCGGCCATCGGCGCGGATTCGGCGGCTGGGACCACGCCTACGGCGGAGATCAGACTCCGAAGCGGACGGACCGCCGGACAATCGTGGACGAACGGCTTCAACCTGCCGTCGGGGTGGCGGCCGGGGTGGGCAGGAGGGGGCGGCACTTCTCCAGGGCCTTGGCGATGGCCGGGTCCTTGGTGTCGAAACGGCGCACTCCGCCGCCGGCCGGCAGGTCGGCGCCGTTGTCCTTCATGCAGGACCGGAAGGCCGCGAGCGCCGAGGGGTCGAAGCCGCCGCGTCGGCCGCCCTGACCCGCGCGGCCCTGCGGCATCAGCGAGCGGCACGCCTCGAACGCCTTGCGGATCTGCGGTGACATGGTGCCGAAGCCCCTCGGTCCGCCGCTCGGCCGAGCTGACGGGGAACCGCCCGGCTGAGCCGTGGGTGCGCCGCCAGGGCGGCCTGTGGGCATGTTCACGCCGTTCTTGCGCATGCACTCGACGAATGCGGCGGGAGCGCCACCGGTCCGGCCCGGTGCAGGCTGGGCGCCGGTCGTGGCGGAGTCGGAACCACAGCCGGACGCCAGCAGGACGGTGGCCACCGCGGCGACGCCGAGGACATGAGGCAACGCATTCACGAAGTGAACTCCATCGGGGGACCGAGGGACTCTGGCGGTATCCATGGAAGGCCACCAAACTCAGCGCCAGGTACGACAAAGCTGAATTTCCGCTGTCAACCACCGGGCGCCTGCGCGGTCAGGACCGGGTCGCCGTCACTGGACGGCCCCGGCGCGGTCAGGACGGGCCGGCGTCGATGAGCAGCGCGACGCGGTCAGAACGGGCTCGCGGTGAACGGCGCGACACGGTCAGAACGGGGTCGCGTCGGTGGGCAGGGCGACGCGGAAGGTGGCGCCGCGGCCGGGGTCGCTGTCGAGGGTGATCACGCCTCCGTGGGCCTGGACCAGGGCGGCCGCGATGGAAAGGCCGAGCCCCGTCCCGCCCGCCCCATTGCGCGTGCGCGAAGGGTCGGCGCGGTAGAAGCGCTCGAACACCCGCTCGGCGTCCTGGACCGGCAGCCCCGGCCCCTCGTCGGCCACCTCGATGACGACGTGCCCGTCCAGGTTGCCCACGCCGACGCGGAACGCGGTGCCGGCGGGGGTGTGCCGCAGGACGTTGCCGACCAGGTTGGCGACCACCTGGCGCAGCCGCGCCTCGTCGCCGGTCACGGTGACCGTCCCGTCGGAGCCGTCCAGGCGCACCAGGTCGATCTCGCGGTCCGGCGCGAGCGTCTGGGCGTCCAGGACGGCCCCGGCGGCCACGCTGAGCACGTCGACCGGCTGCCGGTCGAGCGGGCGCTGCTGGTCGAGGCGGGCGAGCAGCAGCAGGTCGTCCACGAGGAGGCCCATGCGGGTGGCCTCGTCCTCGATGCGGCGCAGCAGCCTGGCCGCCTCCTCAAGGCTCGGGGCCTCGTGCCGGTAGAGCTCGGCGAAGCCCCGTATGGAGGTCAGCGGGGTGCGCAGCTCGTGGGAGGCGTCGGCGACGAACCTGCGCATGCGGTCCTCCGACCGGCGGGCCTCGAAGGCCGACTTGCGCGCGGCGATCTCGGAGGCCTCGCGGTCGTCGAAGGCGGCCTCGATCTGGGCGAGCATGCCGTTGATGGCCCTGCCGAGCCGTCCCATCTCCGTCCGGCGGTGCCGCGGGGGCAGGCGGCGGGACAGGTCGCCGCCGGCGATGGCGCCGGCGGTCCGCTCGATCTCCCCCAGGGGACGCAGGCTGCGCCGGACCAGCCAGTTGCAGGCCAGGCCCAGGGCCAGCAGCGCGCCGCCGCCGACGCTGGCGACGATGACGGCGAGCCGGGTGACGGTGGCGTCGATGTCGTCCATGCGGACGGCGATCACGCGGATCCGCCGGTCGTCGGCGACCACGATCGCCCGCCAGCGCGTCCCCTCACCGGACTCCACGGTGAACGGGCGGGGCCGCGCGGAGGCCGCCCCGCCGGCCTGGGCCGGAGACAGCACCGGCGGTGAGGAGCCGGGCGGCTCCTGCAGGGTGCGCTCGACGCCGCCGTCCGGCCGGAGCACGGCCATGTAGAACAGGCCGAACTGCTTGAGCGGGCGGGTCACGTCGCGTACCTGCTGCTGCACCGCCGGGTCGCGCCGCAGCTCCGCGGCCACCCGCAGTTGCTGGTCGACCCGGTCGACGAGGTAGCCGCGCAGAAGCTGGACGGCGGCGCCACCCGTCAGCGCGATGGCGAGGGTGACCAGCGCCAGCGTCCCCGCGACCAGGCGCAGCCACAACGGCGACCGGGCCGCCCACCGTCTCATCGCACGAACCGGGCTGATCGCACGGACCGGGATCATCCTGCGGACCGGGCTGATCGCCCAGACCGGGATCATCCTGCGGAGCGCGCTCGTCGCACGGATCGGGCTCATCCTGCGGGCCGGGCTCATCGTGCGCTCATCCGAGGTGCGGCAGGACGGTCACCGGCGTGGGGCGCGCAGGACGTAGCCCACTCCCCGGAGCGTGTGGATCAGCCGCGGCTCGACGGTGTCGACCTTGCGCCGCAGGTAGGAGACGTAGGACTCCACCACGTTCCGGTCCCCGCCGAAGTCGTAGTTCCAGACGTGGTCGAGGATCTGCGCCTTGGACAGCACCCGCCCGGCGTTGACCATGAAGTAGTGCAGCAGCTTGTACTCGGTCGGCGACAGCTTCACCCGGGCGCCCCCGCGCCACACCTGGTGGCCCTCCTCGTCCAGCTCGAGATCGGCCACCTGGAGCCGCGTGGGCAGGTCAAGGTCGCCCCGCGTGCGGCGCAGCACGGCCCGGATCCTGGCCAGCACCTCCTCCAGGCTGAACGGCTTGGTCACGTAGTCGTCGCCGAGCCCGAGCCCGGTCAGCTTGTGCTCGGTCTCGTCCCGCGCGGTGAGGAAGAGAACCGGGGTGCGCCTGCCGCCGGCACGCAGCCGGTTCGCCACGGCGAAGCCGTCCATGTCCGGCAGCATCACGTCGAGGACCACCAGGTCGGGCCGGACGCGGTCGACGAGCTGCACGGCCTCGCGCCCGTCCGCGGCGGTCACGACGTCGAACCCCGCGTAGCGCAGCGTCGCCGACAGCAGCTCGCGGATGTTCGGCTCGTCGTCGACGATGAGCAGCTTGGCCTCACCGGACATGCGGACCTCCCTGCACCGGGAAGGCTTCTTGTACCGGGGACGCGCTCCATGCCGGGGACACGCTCCACGTCGGGGAGGCGTTCCGTGCCAGGGAGGCACCCCGTGCGCTGAAGGCAGGGCTCGCCGGGGGGCCGGGGCGTGCTGGGGCGTCCATCAGCCGCGTCCGCGGGGGCCGGCGAAGCCGCCGGCGCCGCCCTGGTTCACCGAGGTGGCGGTGACCGAGCCGTCGCTGCCGCGCTCGCCCTGCACGACGATGGTGCTGCCCGGCTTGAGGTCCTTGACCTTGCCTTCCTTGCTGACCTGCACCTTGGTGCCGTCAGAGGTCCTGACCGTGACGATGCCGCCTCCGGTGGTCTCCAGGTAGATCTTGCCGCCGTCGACGAGCTTGACCGTGCCGACCGTGAGGTTGCCGAACGCGCCGCCCGCGCCCCCGGCGCCTGCCTGTCCCTGCCCTCCGTTCCTGCCCTGGCCCTGGCCTGCGCCGGGGAAGCCGAACCTGCCGCCCCCGCCGGCCCGCTGCCCGGCGCCCGCGCCGCCGCCCGCGCCGGCCAGCAGGCCCTGGATCGCGGCCTGCCGGGAGCTCGCCGCGCCCCAGAGCTTCTGGAGCTGGATGCCCACGACCATGCCCGCCACCAGCAGCACGGCCGCGGCGAGGGCCATGGTCAGCGTGGACATCCGGCGCCGCTCGGGGCGGGCCGCGAGTTCGTCGTCCAGGTCGTCCTCGAAGGGCGAGGTCGAAAGCAGCTCGTGCGCCGTCACCGGTTCCTCCGTCGTGTACGGCTTGCGCCTGCTCGTACTCATGATCACTCCTTGTGCGACGGCCCTACGTCACTCGTGCCGCAGCGCTTCGATGGGACGCAGCTTCGCCGCCCGGTTCGCCGGATAGCTGCCGAAGAACAGGCCGATCGCGACCGAGACGCCGAGGGCCAGCACGATCGACGTCGGCACCACGACCGGCCGCACGCCGGCGATGGTGAACCTGGTGCCGATCAGCGCGATGGCCACGCCGAGCAGCCCGCCGATCAGGCTGAGCATCGTGGCCTCGGCGAGGAACTGGCCGAGGATCGCGCCGCGCGGCGCGCCGATGGCCTTGCGGATGCCGATCTCGCGGGTCCGCTCGGTCACGGTCACGAGCATGATGTTGGTGATGCCGATGCCGCCCACCAGCAGGCTGATCGCGGCGACGGCCCCCAGCAGCACGGTGAAGGTGCCGGTCGCGGCGCTGACCGTCTCCTGCAGCGTCGCCTGGTTGAGGATCCGGTAGTCGGCGGTTGCGGTGCCGGTGATGCCGTGCCGCTGGTCGAGGGTCTGGGTGATCTCCGACTGGGCCGCGTCGACCGCCGTCGCGCTCTTGGCCTGGACGATGATCTGGCCGAGCGGCCCGAACCCGGTGAGGCTCTGCTGCACGGCCGGAAGCGGCGCGACCGCGACGTCGTCGGCGTCCTGGAAGCCGGCCGACCCGGCGGTCTTGAGCACGCCCACGACCGTGAACGGCACCCCGCTGATCGTGATCTGCCTGCCGACGGGGTCCACGGAGCCGAACAGGTCGTCGGCCACCGTCCGCCCGATGACGATGATCTTGCGGGCGGCCAGCACGTCCTCGTTGAAGAAGTACGACCCCTTGTCCACCGGCTTGTTCGAGGCCTCGAAGTAGCTGGGATAGGTGCCGACGAGCTGCGCGATCGCGTGGCTCGCCCCCTGGTAGGTCGCCGTCTGCGCCGAGGCCGTGACGACGGGGGACACGCTCTTGACCGACGGGGTGTTCGCCGGGTCGGCCAGCGCCCTGGCATCGTCCAGGGTCAGCTCCTTTGCCTGGGTGCGCGGGCCGGTGGCGGCCTGCTGCTGGTTCCTGCCGCCCCCGCCGCCGAGGCCGAAGAACCCTCCCCCGCCCCCGCCGCCGCCACCCCCGCCACGCGCTCCGCCGCCGGTGAACGACTGCATGACGGTGAGGGTGTTGGAGCCCAGACGCTGGATGTTCTGCTGGATCGCCTGCGAGGAGCCCTCGCCGACGGCGACCAGCATGATGACCGCCGCGACGCCGATCAGGATGCCGAGCGTGGTCAGCGCGCTGCGCATCTTGTTGGCCGTGAGGCCGCGCACGGCGAAGCGCAGGACTTCCAGGGCGTTCATCGGTCCCTCACCACCTGGGAGGACAGCCGGGGCGGCGGTCCGTCGACGGGAGCCTGCCGCCGGTCCTCGACGACCTGGCCGTCCACCAGGCGGACGACCCGCTTGGCGTGCGTGGCCACGTCGTCCTCGTGCGTGATCAGGACGATCGTGCGGCCGGCGTCGCTCAGCCGGTCGAGGATGGCCAGCACGTCGGCCGTGGATTTGGTGTCCAGGTTGCCGGTCGGCTCGTCGGCCAGCAGCAGCGACGGCGCGGTCACCAGGGCGCGGGCGACCGCGACCCGCTGCTGCTGGCCGCCGGACAGCTCGTTCGGCTCGTGCTGGACGCGGTCGGACAGCCCCACCTGGTCCAGCGCCGCGAGGGCCCGCCGCCGGCGCGCGCCCGCGCCGACCCCTCCGTACGCGAGAGGCAGCTCCACGTTGGCCAGCGCGGTCATGCGGGGGATGAGGTTGAACGACTGGAAGACGAAGCCGATCTTCCGGTTGCGCAGGATCGCCAGCTGCCGGTCGTCGAGAGCCCCAACGTCGGTGCCGTCGATGAGGTACGCGCCGGCGCTGGGCACGTCCAGGCAGCCGAGGATGTTCATCAGCGTCGACTTGCCGGAGCCGGAGGCGCCCATGATGGCGACGAAGTCGCCCCGCTCGACCGCGAGCGTGACGCCGCGCAGCGCCTGGACACCGGTGTCCCCCTCGCCGTAGACCTTCGTGACCCGCCGCACGTCGAGGACGGGCGGGGTGCGGCCGCCGGCGTGCCGCACCGGCACGCCGGACCCGTGGCGCGGCACGCCGCCGTCCGGACCACCGGCGCGCGGCGCGGCGCCGTCCCGGCCGCCGCCGGCGCTCTCCCAGGGGGTCACTGGCCGGCTCCGCCGCGGCCGATGCGGACGGCGCCGCCGCCGGGGAAGCCACCGCCGGGGAAGCCGCCCTGCAGGCCGCCCGTGCCGGCCGTCGTGCTCCGCACCACCGCGTCGCCCTCCGACAGGCCGGACCTGATCTCGGTCAGCGTGTCCCCCTTCACCCCGACCTCGACGGTCTTGGCGACCTGCCTGCCGTTCGACAGGACGGTGACGGTGTCCTGGCCGCCCGCCGTCCTGACCGCCGAGGTGGGGACGGTCAGCACGTCGTCCGCCTTGGCGACGATCACCTGGACGCTCGTCGTCTGACCCAGGCGCACGGTCTTCGGCACGTCGGTGAGGGAGATCGTGGCGGCGTACTGGACCACGTTGTTGCTGGTCTGCGCCACCGGGTCGATCACCGTCACCTTGCCGGAGGCCGTGACGCCGGGCAGGGCGTCGAAGGTGACGGTCGCGGTCTGACCGGACTTCAGCTTGGTCACATCCGACTCGGTGAAGTCGCCGACGACCTGGAGCCTCCTGGTGTCGGCGATGTCGATGAAGCCGCCGGAGGACCCCGATGACCCGGAGGAGCCGGAGGAGCCCGAGCCCGCCGAGGAGCCGCCGGACGATCCGCTCGCCCGCGCGCCCGACCCGGCCGAGGAGCCCGTACCGCCCGAGGAACCCGTGGAGGAGCCGCCCGACCCTGCGGACGAGCCGCCGACGGCGCCGTTGACGGCGGTGATGGTGCCGCCGAACGGCGCCTTGAGCACCGTGCCGTCCAGCGTCCGCTTGGCGTCCCGGTAGGCGTTCCTCGCCTGGACGTACTGCGAGTAGCCCGACGCGGTGGTGGTGTCGCCGTCCTCGGCCGCGCTGAGGGAGGCCGCCGCGGCGTCCAGGTCCTCCTCGGCCGCCGTGTCGTCGACCCGGGCGAGGATCTGGCCCTTGGTGACCTTGTCGCCGCTCTCGACGTAGATCTTCTCGACCGTGCCGCTCGTGCCGAAGCTCAGCGACCGGGTGTTCGCGCTCTCCACCGCGCCGGAGGCCGAGACCGAGGACAGGACGGTGCCCCGGGTGACCGGCGTGGTGGAGGGCGCCGCCTCCGCGGAGGAGCCCCCGTTCAGGGAGGCGTACGCGACGCCCGCGCCTCCCAGCAACAGCACCCCGAGGGCGCCGTTCACGATCAGCGCTCTGCGCTTCGTCGACAGCTTCACGACCACTGAGCCTGGACCACGCCGCTTGGGCCAACCTCCGCCGTCCCTGAAGGTTTGCTGAAAGGCCGGGCGTCTCGCGGGCGCCTGAACACCGCCGGGCCACGTCTTGCCTGTCCCTGCGCATCGAAACCGCAGCTCAGGAGGGTCGCATGCGAGGGCGATACACAGGAAACTCTCAGGCCGGGCTGAGCTTGGAGTCACGTCCGGTGACCAGGATTGGCCGCATGAGATCGAGCAATCCGCCAACCGTCGCGCGCGTCGGGGGACTCGCGCTCGCCGGGGTCGTCCTGGCGGCCGCCGGGCTGGTCTACCTGGGAGGCGGCGACGCCCCCACGGCCGCCCGCGTGGAGCTGGCGTCGGCCAGGCGGGGCACGATCGTCAGCGGCGCCTCCGCGGCGGGCAGCACCGTGGACGCCCACATCCGCGACCTGGCCTTCGGCGCGGACGGCACGGTGGAGAAGGTGTACGTCTCGGTCGGGCAGAAGGTGCGCGAGGGGCAGGTGCTCGCGCGCATCGACGACACGATCGCCCAGGAGGACCACACGGCCGCCAAGGCGGCCCTCGCCGCCGCGGAGGAGACCCGCGACAAACTGGAGGAGGCCCAGAACACTCCCACCGGCGCCCGCGACCGAGCCGGCCCCGCCACCCCACCCCCCACCGGCCGCACCCCCACCAGCCGGCCCTCCAGCGCCCCTTCCGGACGCCCCTCCGGCACCCCCTCAGGACGGCCCTCCGGTCTCCCCTCAGGACGGCCTTCCCAGCAGCCCTCGGGGAGACCGACCGGACGTCCTTCGGGCACTCCCACCGGACGACCTTCGGGCGCCCCTTCCGCACAACCCTCCGGCACTCCTACCGGGCAGCCCTCCGGAGGACCTACCGGGCGCCCTTCCACGACACCGACCGGACGGCCCTCCACGACACCGACCGGACGGCCCTCCGGGAGGCCGTCGGTCTCGCCTACGGGAACGCCGGCGTGTCCGCAGACCAGTGCGAATCCGCGGCCTTCGGGATCAGCGGCCCCTGCCACCCCTTCGCCGAGCGCCGTTCCCAGCGTGGGGTTCACCATCACGCCGAACGCGGTGCGCCTGGCCGCGGCGACCGACGTCGTCCCGCTCTCCTACTCGGGCGGCCATGGGCCCGCAGGCGGTCCGGGGGCCGGTGCGGCCGGCGGCGAAAGCCCTGTGACCGGCGGCGATCACGCCGACGCCGGGGAGCCGTCCCGTGAACACGATGCCGCCCCCCACCCTGAGCCCACCCCCACTCCCACGCCCAGCCCCACCCCCACACCAAGCCCGACGCCCACCCCGACCTTGACTCCGACTCCGACTCCGCGACCGTCCGGCACGAGATCGCCACGATCGTCCAAGCCGGCCACCCCTCGACGGTCCCTCTCCACACCACGGCCGACGGCCTCCGCCGCACGGCCGTCCGCCTCGGACGATGTGAGGGACAGAGGCACCGGTGGCCACAAGGCCGCAGGACGGCACGGTCCGAAGCCGGCCGGAACCCACATCCCCAGACCGACCGGGACCCCCACCCCTGGACCGGCCCGGCCCCACACCTCCGAGCCGGCCAAATCCCCCACCCCCGGACCGGGCGAAGCCCACACCTCCGGACCGGGCGCAGCGCACGGCCCCACGCCGTCCGCGCCTCCCAGGCCCTCCGCGACTCCCACCCCCGTCGCCTCGCCGTCCGGTGTTCCTACGCCCCGGCCCACGGCCACGGCCACGCCCGACCACACGAGCTCGCACACCCCGAGGCCCGTCCCCACCGTCGTCCCCGTCGACCCGTCGCCGACCGGTTCGGCGCCCGGCCCGCAGGACAGCGGCACGCCGGCCCCGCGTCCCACCCCCACTTGCGGTACGCCGACCGGCCAGGACGGCCGTCCCGACGGGAACCCGCAAGGTCATGACGGGCAGAACGGCCGCGACGGCAACGGCCAGAGCGGACGGAGCGGACGGAGCGGACGGTCCGGCCAGGCCGGTCGGACCGGGCGCGCCGGCCTGGCCGGTCAGAGTGGCCGGGGTGTCCAGGGTGGTGAGAACCGGCAGGGCGGTCAGGCGGTGACCACGGTGGCCGAGGCGGAGGCGAACATCGCCAAGGCCGAGACGACCCTGCGGCGGACCGAGGAGGCGCTGGCCGGAGTGACGATCAAGGCGCCCGCCAAGGGCACGATCTTGACGGTCTCCGGCGCGGCCGGCGCGGCGGCCACGGCCGGGTCGCCGTTCATCACGCTCGGCGATCTCGACGAGCTGCAGGTGCAAGCCATGTTCTCCCAGACCGACGTGGTGCGTCTGAAGGTCGGCCAGCCCGCGACCGTGTCCCTGGCCACCCGGCCCGGCGTCGCCTACCGCGGCAAGGTCGCCCACATCGACGTGACCGCGACCGCGACGAACCGGCTCGTCCAGTACGGGGTGGACATCGCCTTCGTCCGCCGGCCCAAGGGACTGCTGCTCGGGCAGTCGGCCACCGTCCAGGTGACGCTGGACCAGGCGCGGGACGCGGTGTACGTGCCCGCGCAGGCCGTGCGCACGCGGGCGGACGGCGTCGCGACGGTCCTGGTCCGCGACGGCGGGCGAACCGTCGAGCGCGCGGTCGAGCTCGGCGTGCGGGGCGACCAGTACGTCGAGGTCACCTCCGGCCTGGCGGCAGGCGACCAGGTCGAGCTTCCGGGCACCGCGGGCGGCTTCCCCGCCGACGGATTCCCCGGCCTCCCCTCCCCGATACCGTCCCCCTCACGAACCCCCTGAGGCACCCACCGCCGGGCTCTGCCATGACAAGGTCGTTGGGCCAGGACCCGCAGCGCCGGTCCTACTCCCCTGTCCCATCACCCCTAGTGCGGTGAACTCACGTTCACCCGGCGCGGCTCTCCACCCCGATGTGTGCCGGAAGTGATCGGCGCCCGTTCACCAGGCGCGGCTCTCCACCCCGATGTGTGCTGGAAGTGATCGGCGCCCGTTCACCAGGCGCGGCTCTCCACCCCGATGTGTGCTGGAAGTGATCGGCGCCGGTTCGGCGGGTCGTGGTACGGCGATGCCGGCGCCGACTACGGTGCCCGACCGGGCGCACGTGCGACGGACAGCCCACCAGCAACCCCCCTGACCCGCTCGACGCCGGGCTTGGCCGTGAAAGGCCGCCGACCCGGTGCCCAGGGGCCCGCCGCGATCGCGACGGGCCCCTGGCCGGGTGGTTCAGACGCCCAGGGCCTCCGCTGCCAGGGCGGTGCCCTCGACCCGGGCCGCGATCTTGGCGAACGCGGTGTCGCGCGAGGTGGAGGTGTCGTCGGCGAACGGCGCGAACCCGCAGTCGTCGCAGGTGCCGAGCCGTTCGGCGGGCAGCCGCCGCGCGGCCTCCAGCACCCTGTCGCGCACCTGTTCCGGCGTCTCGACGGCCGGGTCGATGGGGTCGGTCACGCCGACGAAGATCCGGGCCTGCGCGGGGAGGTGCGCGGCGATGAGGTCCAGCACCCGCCCCGGGTCGGCCTCGCCGGCGAGTTCGACGTAGAAGTTGCCGGCCCGCAGGGTGAACAACGTGGGCAGCAGAGCGGCGTAGTCGACGTCCGCGCTGTGGGTGGAGTCCTGGTCGCCTCCGGGACAGGTGTGCACGCCGATGCGGGCGCGCTCGTCGTCGGTGAAGCGCTCGAGCACCTGGTTGTTGAGGGCCACGAACTGCTCCAGCAGCCCCCCGCTCGGGTCCAGCTTGAGCGACAGCCGCCCTTCGGTGAAGTCGAGCTGCACCACGTGCGCTCCGGCGTCCAGGCAGCCCCGGATGTCGGCCTCGGCCTCGGCGACCAGGTCGTCGACGAAGGCCTTGCGCGGATAGCCGGCGATGCCGTCGGCCGGGTAGAGCAGGCTGAGCGCCGATGGGGCGATGACCGCCTGCTTGACCGGCAGGGCGGTGTGGCGGCGCGCGGCCCGCAGGTAGGTCGCGGCGCGCTCGCCGTAGCGGAACGGCCCGGTCGTCAGGCGGGGAAGCTGCCGGGTGTGGCCGTCGGCGAACGGGATGACCGCCCCGTCCGCGGCCAGGCCGTCCAGCCCGGCGATCGGGTAGGTGGCGAAACTCGGCTTGGACTGCTCGCCGTCGACCAGGACGGGGCTGCCGATGCTCTCCAGCCTCGCGAGGGTGTCGGCGACGGCCGCATCCTGCGCCGCGGCCAGGTCGTCATCTCCTAAGCGGCCCGCCGCGTGGTCCGCCATCGCGGTCAGCAGGGCGGAGGGCCGGGGAATACTGCCAATGGGTTCGGTGGGGATGCTCATTTCGCGAGCGTAGACAACGATCGCTCCGCCGATCAATGATCGGTCCGGAACCGGACGCCCGCCGACACCCGCCCCGCCCGCCACCCATCGGCGCCCTGAACGGCGGCCCCGCGAAGACCGCGGGAGCCCCTGATGCGCCGTCCAGGAACGTTCACCGGCTCGGGCGCCGTAACCGGCGCCGGCATCGCCGTACCACGACCCGCCGACCCGGCGCCGATCACCCTCAGCACATGGCCAGGGGTGGGAAAGCGTCCGGCGCGGGCACTACAGGGACGGGGCAGGACGTCGGGGGCCAGGGGTGGGAAAGCATCCGGCGCGGGGCACTACAGGGATGGGGGCAGGACGTCGGGGGCGAGGGGGAGGGTCACGCGGAAGGTGGCGCCGGCGCCGGGGGCCGTGCGCAGGGCCACGGTGCCGCCGTGCGCCGCGACGAGGCCGGCGACGATCGCGAGGCCGAGGCCGCTGCCACCCGCAGTCGCACTACCGTGCGACGCGCCGCTGCCGGCCGCGGCCGCGCGGGAACCCGCCGCGCCCTCGCCGCCCGGAGACCCGGCGCCGCCCGGAGACCCGGCGCCATCCGGAGACCCGGCGCCATCCGGAGACCCGGCGCCATCCGGAGACCCAGTGCCGTCCGGAGACCCGGTGCCGTCCGGTGAGCCGGAGGGCGTGTCTTCCCGGGGGCCGGGTGGGAGGGGGGTACGGGTTCTGGCGGGGTCGGCGCGGTAGAAGCGTTCGAAGACGCGTTCGGCCTGTTCGGGGGCCAAGCCAGGGCCTTTGTCGGCGACCTCCAGAAACGCGGCGGCGCCGTCCGTCCCCGCGCGCACGGTGATCGGCGTGCCGGCGGGGGTGTGGGTGAGGGCGTTGCCCACGAGGTTCCCGATGATCTGGCGCAACCGCACCTCGTCGCCGGAGACGATCGGGGCGACGTCACCGGCCACCTCCAGCACCAGCTCGCGGTCGGCGGCGAGGATGCGGGCCTCCTGCACCGCGTCGGCGGCCAGGGCGAGCAGGTCGACCGGGCTCATGGTGAGCGGCCGCTGCTGGTCGAGGCGCGCGAGCAGCAGCAGGTCCTCGACCAGGACGCCCATGCGGGCGGCGGCGTCCTCCACCCGGCGCATGAGCCGGGCCGGGTCGCCGGCGGGATTCTGCCGGTAGAACTCGGCGAAGCCGCGGATGGAGGTGAGCGGCGTGCGCAGTTCGTGCGAGGCGTCGGCGACGAAGCGGCGCATGCGCTCCTCGGAGGTGCGGGCCGCCGCCTCGGAGATTTCCCGCGCGTGGAACGCGGCCTCGATCTGGGCGAGCATGCCGTTGAGTGAGGCGGCCAGGCTGCCCACCTCGGTGCGCGGGTCGCGGTCGGGGACGCGGCGGGCGAGGTCCCCGGCGGCGATGGCGGCGGCGGTGTGCTCCATCTCCACCAGCGGCCGCAGGCTCCTGCGGACGATGACCACGCCGAGGACGGCCAGGACGACCATGACCAGGCCGCCGCCCAGCAGTTCGGTGAGCGCGAGGCGGGCGGTGATCTGGGCGACCGAGGACATGTCGATGGCCACGACCACGCTGCCCACGCCCGCCACCGAGGCGGCGCGCAGCCGCCACTCGCCCCCGCCCGACTCGGCGGGGACGGTCTGCGGGCGCCACGCCGAGGCGGCGAGGTCGGGCAGCACCGGCCCGGGCCGGTGCTCGGCCTCCAGTCCGGCGAGGGTGGCGACGACCCGCCCTTCGCCGTCGCGGAGCTGGATCAATCCGTCGGGGGGCACGCGACTGCCGAGGCCGGGCCCGCGTTGCAGGCGGTGGGCGACGTCCTGGACGAAGGTGGCGAGCTGCTGGTCGACCCGGTCGACGAGGTAGCCGCGCAGGACCGACACGCTGCCCGCGCCGATGCCGGCGAGCGCGATGGCGACGAGCGCGAGCATGGTGGCGATCAGCTTGATGCGCAGCGGGGTCCGGGCGAACAGGGACGCGACGACCGCCCGCCGCCGGGCGAGCGCGGACGCCACCGCCCCGTCGCCGCGGACGGCCCGCGAGAAGGGCGGTGAGGAGACGGGCGGAGGGGAGCCGGGCGGAGGGGAGGCGGGCGCGGTCATGGGGGCGGGGTGCGCAGGACGTACCCGACGCCGCGCAGGGTGTGGATGAGCCGGGGGGTGGTGTTGTCGATCTTCCTGCGCAGCACGGAGACGTACGACTCGACGATGCCGGCGTCGCCGCGGAAGTCGTAGTCCCACACGTGGTCGAGGATCTGCGCCTTGGACAGCACCCGTCCGGCGTTGGCCATGAAGTAGCGCAGCAGCTTGAACTCGGTGGGCGAGAGCGGGACGACCGTGCCCCGCCGCCACACCTCGTGGCTCTCCTCGTCCAGCTCGATGTCGGCGAAGGTCATCCGGGGCGGCGGCGCGGCCGGGTCGCCGGCGGTGCGGCGCAGCACCGCCCGGATGCGCGCGACCACCTCTTCCAGGCTGAACGGCTTGGTCACATAGTCGTCGCCGCCGAGGGTGAGCCCCCTGATCTTGTCCTCGGTGGCGTCCCGCGCGGTGAGGAAGACGACCGGAGTGTGCGCCCCGCCGCCCCGCAGGCGCCGCACGACGTCGAAGCCGTCCATGTCGGGCAGCATGACGTCCAGCACGATGAGGTCCGGCCGGCGGCGCTGCGCCGCCTCCACCGCCTCGGCGCCGTTGCCGGCCGGGGTCACCGAGAACCCGGCGAAGCGCAGGCTGGCGGACAGCAGCTCCAGGATGTTCGGATCGTCCTCGACGACCAGCAGGCGGGCTTCAGGCGATTCGCTCACCTTCCTATAGTGGCCTGCCCGGATTAAGCCGAGATGAAAGAAACGATGTGCCGGGCGATGGCCAGGCTGGACGTGGCGGCCGGCGAGGGGGCGTTGCGCACGAGGATCACTCGGCCGTGAACGTCCACGACGAAGTCGTCCAGCAGGCTCCCGTCCCGGCCGACGGCCTGGGCGCGCACCCCGCCGGTGGTCCGCACCAGGTCGTGCGGCGCGAGGACGGGCACGTAGCGGCGCGCGGCGGTGAGGAACGCCCGCTTGGCGAGCGAGCCGTAGACCTCGGCCAGGCCGGTCCTCCAGTGCCGGGCGGCCATCCGCCGGGTGCCCGGCCAGGTCAGGATGTCGCGCAGGTCGCCGGGCGACACCTGCCGCCAGGAGTAGCCTTCGCGGGCGAGCGCGAGCACGGCGTTCGGCCCGACGAGCACCTCGCCGTCGATGCGGCGGGTCAGGTGCACGCCGAGGAAGGGGTAGCGCGGGTCGGGCACCGGGTACACCAGCCCGCGGACCAGGCCTTTGGCGGCGCCGGCGAGCTTGTAGTACTCCCCGCGGAAGGGGACGATGCGCACGTCTCCGGCGTATCCCCCCATCGCGGCGACGGCGTCGGACTGCAGGCCCGCGCAGGCGATCAACCGGTCGAAGACCAGCCGCGTCCGGCCCGCCAGCACCTCCACGCCGCTCGCGGTCTCGCGCAGCGCCCGCACCGGCCGCCCCAGGCGCACGCTGCCGCCGCTCGCGGCGACGTCCTCGGCCAGGCGCCGGGCGACGGCGGGGAAGTCGACGATGGCGGTGCGCGGGGAGTGGACGGCGCCGACGCCCACCGCGTGCGGCTCGATCTCGCGCAGTCCGAGGGCGTCCAGTTCGGCGACGTCCGGCACGCCGTTCTCCCTGGCGCGGGCGGCGATGCGCCGCAGGCCCGCGCGCTCGGCCGCGGTGGCGGCGATGACCAGCTTGCCGATCTCCTCGTAGGGGATGTGGTGCTCGGCGCAGTACTCCCGCAGCAGCGCGGCGCCCTCGCGGCAGAGCCTGGCCTTGAGCGAACCGGGCGTGTAGTAGATGCCGGCGTGCACGACGCCGCTGTTGCGGCCGGTCTGGTGAGCGGCGACGCGGTCCTCCTTGTCCAGGACCGTCACCGTGGCACCGCGCGCGGCAAGCTCACGGGCCACCGCCAGCCCGAGGATGCCCGCACCGATGATTCCGATTCGCTCGCTCACAAGCGGATATTTTGCTCTGTTCGCGCAGGCCGCGCCAGACGACCGGCGTCCGGCCGGGGCCGCCGGCCTCGGACATGACGCGGGCAAAGGTTGGGGAAGGTCCAGGAAAAGCGGCATAACGGCCAGCAGACTCTCGAACAGACATTCGATACACTTTCTGGCGTGTACCTACCACCGGGATGGCCGCCCGAGGTCCGCCCGCCGGGAAGCCCCGACTGGGAGACCTCGGCCGTGGCGTGGCTGCTCGACGCGGTCCCCCCGGACTACCGGGCCTACGGCGTGCTACGCCGCCACCCCGTGGCCCTGGCCCGCATGGCATCGCACCACGTGAACGCCACGGTGGAGGCCGCGCGCACCGGCTACCGGCGCGCGGCGGTCGAGCTGAAGGAGTACCTGCCTCCGCACGCCGTCGAGGCCGTCCTTGCGGCCTACCGCCGCGAAGGCCCTCGGCTCGTGAGCCTGGCCGCCTCGATCGAGCTGGTCGAGCACGCCCTGCGCGGCGAGCCGTTCGTCGCCCGCATGGACACCTCGGGACAAACAAGATCGTCCAGGTAAAACCCTGGGGCGCCGCGGCCCAAGAGTCTCCCCCTCCCCTCGGTTCGGTGTTTCCGCAGGGCATACCACGACAGGCACGCCGGCATGATCCGCACTGATGTTCCGGCGTGCCCTCCGGCCCCGACCTCCCGGGGCATGTCATCGGATCGAGGGGAAGTTCATGAATTCAGCCCATGCTCTGGCGTCCCTGCCACAGCGTGTCCTCCTTGCCGGCGCCACGGCGCTCCTCACCGTCCCCGCCCTGGGGATCTCCTCCGCATCGGCGCAGTCGTCCCCCTCCGCGCCCGCGGCGCTCCCGGCCACCCCGCCGGCGCCCGCCCCCGCCTGCGTGATCAGCAACGGAGGGTTCGAGGAGCCCACCGGCCTGCGCGGCGCCGGCAACATGCGAACCGACATCCCGAACTGGCGGACCACCTCCACCGACCGGGTCATCGAGGTCTGGGGGCCCGGCAACGCGCAGGCCACCGGCAGCGAGGTCCCCGCCGACTCCGGCACCGGTTTCGCCGCGATCAACGGCGCGCAGGCGTCCAGCCTCTACCAGGACATCGCCACCACCCCGAAGACCGTCCTGGTCTGGCGGCTGGCGCACCGCGCGCGCAGCGCCGGTCCCGACCAGAAGGACGTCATCCGCGTCAGGATCGGCACGCCGGGCGGCACGACGGCCCAGATCCCGCTGGGGCAGACCGGCACCGACATCGCCGACGGCGGCGACTCGTGGGGCCACCACACCGGCATCTACCGCGTCCCCAAGGGCCAGAAGCTCACGCGGTTCTCCGTCGAGGCGGTGTCGTCGGCCGAAGGCACCCCGAATCTGGGCAACTTCCTGGACTCGGTGGAGGTGACCTGCAGCCCGCCGTGCCCGAAGGGCCGGCTCCTGCACCGGGCGTGCGACGCCTGGGGCCTGCCGCTGTACCGCACCCCCGTCGCCCGGCCCTGGCACACTCACCACGGGCGCCCGTCGCGTCCCGAGCCCATCAGCCCCGTTCCCGGGCCCATCGGCGCCGACTCGATCCTCCCGCGCCCGGCGCGGTGAGCCGGCGCCGCTCCGCGACGGCTCCATGGACGCGTAGCGGCTGATCCCGGCGCGAGAGCCGGGGGCGCCCTCCGGGACCGCGTGCACCGGCCCCGGCGGGCGGCCCCAGGGCACGGGCCCGCGCGGCGGGTGCGGCCCGCGCGGGCCGCGGCGAGTTCTCCCGACGCGGCGAGTTCTCCCGACGTTGCGAGTTCAGCCGACGTTGCGGGTTCGCCCGACGCGGCGGGGTTCAGCCGACACGGCGGGCGATGACCGCGATGATGCCGGTGGCGCCCAGGGCGACGCCGAGCCACAGGACGATGAGCTCCGTGGGCACTCCCCCGTCGTCGCCGTCGCTCGCCGCCGCGTGGGAGGCGGCGACGTCGGGCGCGGTCGCGGCCTCGGACGGCGTGACGCTCGGCCGGGGCGACGCCGTGCGCGCGGGCCCGCCCGCTGCCCTGCCCGGCAGGGCCGCCGCCGGGAGCGGCACCTGGTACACCGGGCTGCCGGCCCCCTCGGTGCCGGTGAGCAGCGACTTACCGTCCCTGGTGTAGGCGATCGACTCGGCCTGCTGCAACGACGGCATGGAGACACGGGTGATCAGATCGCCGGGCGCGCGGTAGACCGACGCCGAGAAGTAGGTGCGGATCACGAAGCTCGACCCGTCGGGCGCGTAGGCGGCGTCGGTCGCCATGATCGGCGCCGGTGCGACCCGGCGCAGGATGTTCACCCTGTCGGTGCGCAGCTTGGCCGGCGCGGCGTACACCGAGCCGGCGAACTCCTTGCTCACGACGTACAGCCGGCCCGTGGTGGGGTGGACCATGATGCCCTCGGCGTTGCGGTTGCCGTCCTTGTACCGGAAGCGGTAGCGGGTCGCCGGCAGGGTGGCGTCCCGCAGCACCTTGGGCTCCTCGACCTTGTAGATCGAGTAGTCGGGCCAGCCGCCGTTGAGGTTGTCGCCGATGTCGGCGAACCACAGCACGCTGCGCCCGGTCGCCGGGTCCACGGAGGCGGCCATGGCCTCCCAGTCGCGGGCCGCGGCGCCGGCGACGGTGAACGTCGCCAGCGTGCGGCCGTCGGTCCCGACGGCGTAGAACTGCGGCCCGGCCCCGCTGTCGTTGTGGGTGTAGACCACGTTCTTGTGCGTCGGGGAGACCGCGAGGCCGCTGGACTCGCCGATGCGCGGGTCCTTGAAGCGGAACAGCAGGCGCGGCCTGCCGTCCTCCGGCCGGTCGCCCCCCGTGCCTCCCGTGCCACGCGGCCGCGCGGCGCCGTGCTCCGCGGTGTCGGTGGCGGTGGCGGTGGAGGTGGAGGCGGTGCCGGTGGTGGCGGCGGCGGACGCCGCGACCGGCCCCGCCACCGACATCCCGAACGCCGCCAGGACCGGAACCACCGCGGCCACCCGTCTGCTGCTCCCCATTGGCACATCATGCCCCGCGGTTCCCACCGGCGCGCCGCAGCGACCGCGCGGTTCGGTACTGAGTTGGGATAGGTCTGGTCGGG
Source organism: Sphaerisporangium sp. NPDC005289 (assembly GCF_040607455.1). NCBI lineage: Bacteria > Bacillati > Actinomycetota > Actinomycetes > Streptosporangiales > Streptosporangiaceae > Sphaerisporangium > Sphaerisporangium sp. NPDC005289. The sequence goes on along the minus strand of NZ_JBEXGS010000013.1, from coordinate 74,771 downwards.
ACACCGTCCGGGCCCGAGCACGGCACAGGGCACGGGCACAGGGCACGGGCCCGAGCACGTCACGGGGCACGGGGCTGGGCTGGAGTGCACTCCAGGTGTTTAGGGTGAGTGATATGGAATACGTACACCTTGGACGCGCCGGACTGTCCGTGAGCCGACTCTGCCTCGGCACCATGAACTTCGGGCCGGTCACCTCGGAAGAGGACTCGTTCGCCATCATGGACAGGGCGCACGAGCTGGGGATCAACTTCTTCGACACGGCCAACGTCTACGGCTGGAAGAAGGGCGAGGGCATAACCGAGCAGATCATCGGACGGTGGTTCGCCCAGGGAGGCGGCCGCCGTGAGAAGACCGTCATCGCCACCAAGCTGAACGGCGACATGGGCGACTGGCCCAACGACGGCAAGCTGTCCGCGCTCAACATCCGGCGGGCCTGCGACGCCTCGCTCAAGCGGCTCCAGACCGACTACATCGACCTGTACCAGATGCACCACGTCGACCGGAACACCCCGATCGACGAGATCTGGGAGGCCATGGAGGTCCTGCGCCAGCAGGGCAAGATCATCTACGTGGGGTCGTCCAACTTCGCCGGGTGGCACATCACCCAGGCGCAGGAGACGGCCAAGCAGCGGCACTTCTCCGGTCTGGTCTCCGAGCAGTCGCACTACAACCTGCTCACCCGGACCGTCGAGCTGGAGGTCCTCCCCGCCTGCGACCAGTACGGCCTCGGGGTGATCCCGTGGAGCCCGCTCGCCGGCGGCCTGCTGGGCGGCATCCTGCGCAAGATCGACAAGGGCCGCTCCGCCTCCGAGCGCGTCACCGCCGCCCTGGAGCAGCACCGCGACAAGATCGAGCGGTACGAGGCGTTCTGCGACGAGCTGGGCGAGCAGCCGGCCGACGTGGCGCTGGCCTGGCTGCTGCTGCAGCAGGCCGTCACCGGGCCGATCATCGGCCCGCGGACGGCCGAGCAGCTCGACGGCAGCCTGCGGGCGCTGGAGATCGAGCTGGACGACAAGGCGCTCGCCACCCTCGACGAGATCTTCCCCGGCCCCGGCGGCCCGGCCCCCGAGGCCTACGCCTGGTGACCATCGGGGAGCGCGCCACGGCGCCGCTCACCATCACGGGCCTCCGGCGCCGCGCGCCGGGGGCCCGTCGCCGTTCCCCCACCGAGGACTCTCGCCGTACCGCCCACCGAGGCGGAGGACCGCAGGCCCCGGACCGGTGCCCGCTAGGACAGCAGCGCGCCGATCACCACGATGACCACGAGAAGCGCGAGCACGGTGGGCAGCAGCCAGCGACGGGGACGGTCCACGCCTTGGAGCCTAGCCGCGTCCGGTGAGTGGCCAGGCCCCGAGGGGCTCGTAGCGCACCGACGGCCCCTGGTGGCTGCGCATGAGATGGACGGCGTCGGCGCGCCACGGCGTCCCGGCGAAGGAGGCGAGCGCCTGGACCAGCGGACGGACGTCGGCGCCCGTGCGCGGACGGGCCCGGGCCAGGGTGAGATGGGGGCGGAAGGGCTTGTCGTCGGGCGGCCCGGCCCCGGCGCGCCGGGCGCCGGCGGCCAGCGAGGCGGCCAGGCGCGACAGGCCGGGACCACCGCCGTGCACGCCCAGCCACACGACCTTCGCCCGCGCCGGGGAGGAGAACGCGCCCGCGGCCCCGAACGACAGCCTCATCGCCGGGTGGCGTCCGGCGGCCCGCGCCAGCCGCGCCGACAGCTCGGGCACCACCTCCCCGGAGACCTCGCCGAGGAAGCTCATCGTGATGTGCCACAGCTCCGGCGCGACCCAGCGCAGCTCGGGCCAGCCGTCCCGGTGGGGCTCGACGGCCGCGGCGACCTCAGCGAGCGCCTCCGGGGGCGGCGACAACGCCACGAACAGCCGCATCGCGCGTCCTTCCCTCGGCGAACCGGGTGAGCAGCATCGCCAGACCGACGCCCAGCAGGCACATCACTCCGCAGATCACCACTCCGAGGCGGGGCCCGGCGAGCTCGCCGACCCAGCCGATCAGCGGTGCGCCGATGGGGGCGCCACCGGTGAACACCAGGACATAGATTCCCATGACCCGGCCGCGCATCTCCGGTGAGGCCGCGAGCTGGACCGAGGAGTTGGCGGCGGTGTTCGTCGTGATCATCGCCATGCCCGCCGGCATGAGCAGGAGCAGGAACACCGGGTAGGCGGGCGCGAGACCCGCGGCGATCTGGGCGACGCCGAAGCACACCGCGCCGCCGATCAGCAGGCGGCGGCTCGGCCGGGCCCGCCGGGCGGCGAGTAGCGCCCCGCCGAGGGCGCCGACCGCGAACACGCTGGAGGCCACGCCGAAGGAGGAGGCGTCCTGGCCGAACACCTGCTTGGACATCAGCGCGATGCTCATGGAGAAGCTCGTCGCGAACATCGCCACGAACGCCACCAGCAGGATCGGCATCAGCAGCTCCGGCCGGCCCCAGACGTGCAGCAGGCCCTCGCGCAACTGCCCCTTGGCCCGGGCGAGCGGTTCGGGGGTGCGCAGCTCCGAGCCGCGCATCATCACCAGGCCGGTGATCACCGCGGCGAAGGACGCCGCGTTCACCAGGAAGATCGGCCCCGTCCCGCCCAGCGCGTAGATCAGCACGCCGGCGATCGCGGGCCCGACGACCCGGGCGAGGTTGAAGGTGGAGCTGTTCAGCGCGATCGCGTTGGACAGGTCCTGGCGGCCGACCATCTCCACCACGAAGGACTGGCGCGTCGGGACCTCGACGCACGAGACGCAGCCGAGCATGAAGGCCATCACGTACACGTGCCACACCTGGGCGTGCCCGGTGATGGTCAGCACGCCCATCGTCAGCGCCAGCATCCCCAGCAGGGACTGGGCGACCATGAGCAGCGGGCGCTTGGGGTAGCGGTCGGCCAGCATGCCGCCCCACAGTCCGAACAGGACCACCGGCAGGAACTGCAGGGCGGTCGTCACGCCGAGCGCGGCCGAACTGCCGTGGGCCAGTTCCAGCACCAGCCAGTCCTGGGCGGTGCGCTGCATCCAGGTGCCGACGTTGGACACGACGCTGCCGGAGACGAACAGGCGGTAGTTGTGGTTGCGCAGCGAGCGGAACATGCCGCCGCCGGTCCGCGGCACGGTCTCGGCGCCGCGGGTCTCCTCGGCCTGGACCTCGGCGAGCTCCGAGCGGCGTACGGCCTCCGCCCGGCGACCGGCTGTCGACCGGCGCACCGCTCGCGACAGGCGCACGACCTTCGCCCGGGGGCCGGCCGCGAGGCGATCGGGCGCCGCGGCCGGCGTGCCGGGTTCCAGAGGGTCGGCGGACCCGTCGTCCGCGGCCTTGGGTTCGATCACATCTGCGAGAGCTTCTCCAAGATCGGCGCCGCGGCCCGCAGAGCCGCCCGTTCCTCCGGCGTCAGCTCCATCAGCCGCTGGGCGAGCCACGCCTCCTTGCCCCGGCGCTCCTGTTTGAGCAGCCCTCGCCCGGCCTCGGTCACGCTGACGGTCACCTGCCGCCGGTCGGTCTGCCGCGGAGCCCGGGCGACCAGGCCCCGCTCCTCCAGCGCGGCGATCACCCGGGTCATCGAAGGGGGTTGCATCTTTTCGAGCTCGGCCAATTCGCCAGGGGTGATCCCTGAGTGCCGTTCTACGGCGGCGAGCGTCGCGGCCTGCGTGGGGGTCAGCTTGTGGGCTCCGCCCTGACGCCGGAGCCGCCTGGTCAGCCGCGTCAGTGACACGCGTAGCGCGGACGCCAGTCCGGCGTCGCTGCGCAGGTCCAACTGGCGCTCCGTCTTTGGGGTGTTCGTTAGCATAGGTCATTACCTTCGCTAACTATATACGACAACACATGATTCCCGATGGCTAGGAGGGATTTCGAGACGCGCGTCACCACGGAAAGCGCCGAGCGGCCGTGGCCGCAGGTCAGAGGGAGCAAGGACGGCCGACCGCCACGGGGTGGTGAAGGCGGGAGCGGCCGGCCATCACGGCGCGGTGGAGGCGGGAGCGGCCGCCAGATCCTCCGCCGCGATCCCCTCCGAGGCGCGCATGGTGCGCACCTGGCGCGAGAGCAGGGTGAGCGCCGAGGCCACGACGATCAGCGCCGCGGCGCCGTACTGCGTGGGCGACAGCCCGATGTGCTCGGCGATCGGCCCGGCGAGCAGCGCGCCGAGCGGCATCGCCATGACCGAGCCCAGCGCGTCGTAGGCCGAGACACGGGCCAGCCGCTCGGTGGGGATCCTGCGGGCCAGGGCGACGCTCCACTGCACCATCATGACCTCCATGCCGAGGCCGAGGAGCCCCGCGGCCACGCACACCACGGGCAGCGGCCAGTGCATGGCCAGCGACAGCGGGGCGACGGCTATCGACGCGCCGATGAGGGCCACCGCCAGGATGGGACGCCGCGGGGTGTAGCGCAGGGACACCACGCCGCCGAGGATCAGGCCGAGCGCCTCGGCCGAGGTGATCAGCCCCCACGCGGCCGGACCGCCCATCTCGGCCTTGGCCACGGCGGGGCCGAGCACCATGAAGCCGCCGTACCAGGCCATGAGGACGACGCAGAACTGCACCACGATGGCCCACAGCCAGGTGTGGGAGACGAACTCCGACCAGCCGTCCCGCAGGTCGCCGATCATGCCGCCGCCACCCGCACTCCCGCGCCCGGTCGCCCGGATGGACAGCAGCATGGGGATCGTCCCGAGCAGCCCGACGCCGCAGACGGCGAGCGCCCACCCGGGCCCGGCGACCGCGACGACCACGCCCGCGACCGCCGCGCCGCCCATCTGGGCGAAGTTCATCGCCAGCCTGCTCACGGCGTTCGCCTGCTGGAGAACCCCATCGGGCACGATCTTGGGCAGCAGGGCCTGCGAGGCGGGGTAGAACACGGCCATCCCCACGCCGGTCAGGGACTCCAGCACGATCATGTGCCAGAGCCGGACCTGGCCGGTGAGCACCAGGATGCCGAGCAGCCCTTCGGCCACCGCGATCATGACATTGGCCGCGACGATGACCCGCTGTGGCGGGACGCGGTCGGCGATCACCCCGCTGATCAGCGTGAAGACCAGCGACGGCGCGATCTGGGCCGCGAGCACGTACGCCAGGTCGGCGGTGGACCCGGTGAGGTCGAGTACGGCGAACGAGACGCCGACCAGCGAGAACGCGACGGCGGCCGGCGCGAGGAAGCGATCGGCGAGCAGCAGCCGGAAGTCGCGGATCTCGAACACCGGAAAGCGGCGGGCAAGGGCGCGCCAGAGCATGACCATGGTCCGATCGGGTTGGAAGCGACTTTCGACGGTAACCGGGCCCGCGCGCGACGGGCAATCGATTTACCGCCCGGCACGCACATCAGCCCTGCTGGGCGGCCTGCGGACCAGAGTACGCGCCTCTCCTGAGCGGCGGTTCCTCGTGGGTGCCGGTCTCCGGGACGCGGCCGTCCCACAGGGGCGAGCACTCAGAACGGCGGCTGGGTGCCCGGTGGCCGATCCCGCCGGCTCACTCCGCCCCGCGCGCCAGCGCGCGCAGGCCGGCCAGCATGACCGCCAGCCCCTCGCCGAACTCCTCGGCGACCGGGACGCGGCGCCCCTCGACGGCCGTCTCCGCCAGCAGGGGGAACTCCTCGCGCGGCAACTCGGCCATCCGCGCGGTGCCGGCGCCGGACAGCGGCCCGAGGTGCTCCATCTGGATGGAGCCGATCACGTAGCCGAGCAGGGCGCGCAGGGCGACGACGCGGTGGCGGCCGGTGAACCCGGCGCCGGCGAGCACGGCGAGCACCGCCTCCGACCAGCGCAGCACGGCGAGGGAGGTGTGGCGGTGGGTCAGCGTCAGCGGCACGACCTCGGGGTGGGCGCGGACGGCCGCGCGCACCCGTTCCACCAGGGCGGTCAGCTGCCGCGTCCACGAGCCGTGCGGCGGCCGGACGTCCACGCCGGACAGCACGAGCTCGACCACCAGCCCCTCCAACTGCTCGCGGTCGGCGACGTAGCGGTACAGCGACATCGTGCCCATGCCGAGCCGCACGGCGACCGCGCGCATGGAGAGCGCCGCGAGGCCGTCCCGGTCGATCACCGCCAGCGCGGCGGCGGCCAGGTCGTCCTGGGTCAGCGAACGAGGTCGGGGCACGGCTTGACAGCGTACAACATACGCTCATAGCGTCGTAGGCGTACACCGCACTCCTACGATCCCCGGTCTTCCCCTCGGCGCTCGCCTCGCCCCCCAACGGCTACTCGGCCACCTCAAGGGCCCCCGGGCCCGCATCCCGCTTCTGAGAAGGTGCACCATGTCCCGACCCGCGAACCCCCGGCGCGTCACGCCCGGCATGTCGATCACCGGGCGCCGCCTGGCCACGGTCACCGGCGGACCGGTCGCCGTCCCGGACGCCGGACGGCTCACCCACCTGCAGTTCCGCCGCTTCGCCGGCTGCCCGGTGTGCAATCTCCATCTGCGCTCGGTGGTCGCACGGCACGACGAGATCCTCGCCGCGGGGATCCGCGAGGTCGTCGTGTTCCACTCCTCCGCCGAGGACCTCCGCCCGCACGTGGCCGACCTCCCCTTCGCCGTCGTCCCCGACCCGGGAAAGCGGCTCTACGCCGAGTTCGGCGTCGAGGCCGCGCCGCGTTCGCTCCTGCACCCCCGCGCCCTGTGGGCGATCATCCGGGGGGTGGTGCGCGACCTCGGCCCCGTCCTGCTCCGGCGCCGCCCCGCTCCCTCCCTCGTCCCGTCCGGTGGAAACCTGGGCCTGCCCGCCGACCTCCTGATCGACGGCGAGGGCCGCGTCCTGGCCGTCAAGTACGGCGACCACGCCTACGACCAGTGGCCCGTCGACACCCTCCTCGCCCTCGCCCGCGCCCACTCGACCACCCCTTCCCCGCGCACGGCCACACCGGTGAAACCGCTCTCCTAGCAGGGCCGTACCGGTGAACCGTTCACCCGCGACCAGCGCGTCCGCCGCCGCGGCCGGTCCGGCCCTTTACGTCCCGCCGAAGCCGCCTCACGCTCGGTGCTGACACCCACGGGCCGTCCTTGACCGACAGGGGAACGATGAGATTCCGCACACCGCCCTTGTGCGCCGCCCTCGCCGCCGCATTCCTCACCGCCGTCCTGGCGGCCACCCCTGCGGTACAGGCCGCCGCCTTCACCACGACGTCCGCCGAACACGCGGCCGCCACCTCCGCCGAGAGGGCGGCCGGCGCCCTCACGGCACGCGCGGCCGACACCACGCCGCCGTCCCGGCCGACCGGGCTGGTCAACTGCCCCGTGCCGAGCGCCACCACCGGGTACGTCGCGGTGTGCTGGACCGCCTCGACCGACGACCAGGGAGTCACCGGCTACGACATCTACCGGCTGGAGACCGGCGGCTTCGTGCGGGCGAGCAGCACGACCGGCACGGTGGGCGGGTTCTCCGGGGTCCTCGGCCGCGCGTACACCCTGTACGTCGTGGCCAAGGACGCGGCGGGCAACATCAGCCCGCCCTCCAGTCTGATCACCGTCGGGGCGAGCACCGGCATGACGCCCAGCCCGGGGCCCTCGCCGAGCCCGACGCCCACCGGCGACGTCGTGCCGCCGTCCCGGCCGACCGGGCTGCGAGAAGGGTGCCTGGCCGACTTCCCCGGCGTGGCGTTCTGCTTCGACCCCTCGACCGACAACGTCGCGGTCACCGCCTACGACGTGTACCGCGAGACCGCGACCGGGTACGTCAAGGCCGGGACGGTCAACCCCTCGTCCTACCTGATCTTCACCGAGGGCGGCCTGGTGACCGGGACGCGCTACACCTATGTGGTGGTCGCCCGGGACGCGGCGGGCAACCTCAGCGCGCCTTCGGTCCCGATCGTGGCCACCGCCCGTCCGGGCCTCCCAGCCCCGACCCCCACGCCCACGCCCACCCCGAAGCCCACCCCCACACCGACGCCCACCCCGACGCCGACGCCGACGCCTAGTCTGTCGTGCGCCGTGACCTACGCGGCCACCGTGTGGAACACCGGGCTCAGCGCCTGGCTGTCGATCAAGAACACGGGCGCCACGCCGATCGACGGCTGGACGCTGACCATCGAGTACGCGGCGCCGGACCTGACCCTGACCACGGCCCATTCGGCGATCTGGGCCCAGACCGGCTCCCGGATCACCGCGACGAACCTGCCGTGGAACAAGGTCATACCACCGGGCGGCTCGGTGCTGATGGGCTTCAACGCCGCCCACAACGGACACCCTCCGGTCCCCACGCGATTCCTGGTCAACGGCGTCCCCTGCGCCACCGTCTGACCGGGCCCGGCCCGGCCGTCGCCTCCCGGAGGTCCCCCCGGGAGGCGACGGACCGCCGTCAGTCGACCAGGTCCGCCTGGTCGTCCAGCCCGCCTGTCAGAGGGAGCGGAGGCGCAGGGACGTCCGCGCCCGGGTACCGGTCCTCGTCCGCCGCCTCGGCGAGCGAACGGCCGACCCTCTCGACGTTCTCGACCGACTCCTCCCGCACCGCGACGCGCAGGATCGACCGGGCCCGCCTCAGCAGATCGTCCGGCCTCAGCATGAACAGCCCGACACCGGCGACGGCCGCCATCTCCTCGGCGAGTTCGTACCGGGGACCCCGCGGCTCGCCGCCCTCCCGCCGCCACCAGTCCTCTTTCAGGTCGCCGGTGACCAGAAGCACGTCCACGCGCCGGCGTCGCGCCTCGCGGAGCGTCTGGACCCAGATCAGGTAGTCACCGGCCGCCGCCTCAGGGTCCTTGGCCGCGTCCATGTACCCCGGCGGGATCCTCGCCTGCCCGCGCCGCCGGGCCTCGGCCAGCGCCTCGGCCTGCTCATCCTCGCCCAACGGGGCGCCCACCCGGCCGCGCAGGATCTCCTCCAGAGCGCTGAGCACCCAGTCGACACTGGTGTTGCCGACGAACGCGGCCGCCTCGGCGTCGTCCAGTTCTCCCACCGCGGCGATCACCGTGCCGAACGCCCGCGAGAGCCCGTCGATGAGTTCCGCGCAGCGCTCGTGCGGCAGATCGACCCGCCCGGCCCAGCCGCGCAGGACGCGAAGAGCGCCCTCCCGCCTCTGCTCCAGGTCCTCCGTGGTCTTGGCGGACTCGCGCGGGTCCGCCAGCACGGCCTCGCGGTTGCGCCAGAACTCCACCACGACCTGCCGGGGCACCCACAGGGTCTTCCCCAGGCCGCGCAGCACGTCCAGCAGGTCGTGCCGGGTGCGGTCGTTGTACCGGTACAAGTTGAGCAGGACATTGGTGTCCGGCACCACCAAGCCGGTCGTGAGCAGGTCGCGATGATCCTGCTCGGTCGGAGTGCGGTAGGCCTCGAAGCCGTCGAACAGACCGAACGGCGTGCCGACGTCGGCGGAAGGCGCCTCGGCCTTCCCGGCGGTGCTCTCGGGAGTGGTCACCGAGCCATGATGACCCCCTGCCCGGCTCAGCCGCCGGTGTTCTGCGCGTACTCCTTCGGCTCGACGAGCACCAGCCAGTTGCCGGAGTTGTCGCGCATGACGGCCTCCACGCCGTACGGGCGCTCGGACGGCTCCTGGAGGAAGGTCACGCCCTTGGCGGTGAGCTCCTCGAAGGTCTTGCGGCAGTCGTCGACCCGCAGGCCGAGGCCGCCCATCTGCCCCTTCTCGAGCTGGCGGCGGACGAAGTCGGCGGCCTCGGTGTCGAGCGGGGGGCCGGGCTTCATGAGCGTGACCTGCAGTTCGGGGTGGTCGGGGTGGATGACGGTGACCCAGCGGAAGTCGTCCCCCATGGTGACGTCGGCATTGGCGGCGAAGCCGAGGACGTCCACGTAGAAGTCGCGGGCCTGGTCCTGGTCGAGGCAGTAGACGGTGACGAGATTGACGTTCGTAATCATGCCGAGAAAGTTACTCCCTGCCCCTTACCAGGGACTTCTCCAATATTGCACAAGTCGTGATCTTGCTCGCGCGGGGCCACGGTGCCGGCCGGATCGAGCGCTCCGGACATGAACAGGTAGCACCCAGGGACCGTCGGGGCCCCGTGGGCGGCCCACCGGTCGCGGTAGGCGCTCGGGCTCTCGCCGACCACCTGGGTGAACTTGGAAGAGAACGAGCCGAGGCTGGTGAAGCCCACGGCCATGCAGATCTCGGTCACCGTGAGGTTGGCGAAGCGCAGCAGATCTTGCGCCCGCTCCAGCCGGCGGCGCAGGACGTAACGGTTGGGCGTCTCACCGTAGGCCGACTCGAAGCAGCGGACGAAGTAGAACTTGGAGATGCCGGCGACGGCCGCGAGCCGGTCGAGGTCGAGCTTGGACTGGTAGTGACGGTCGATGTGGTCGCGCGCCAGCCGCAGCCGGGGCAGCAGTTCCACCGGCACCGTCCGTTCCCCCTTGGCGGCCACCCGCCGACACTAATCGACGGCCCCGACACTTTTCGTCATGGCATGGTGCGACCGGAACGTCACCAGACGCGCACGCCGGTCGCCTGCGGCGCTCCCACCCTCGGCTGTTGATCGACTTCGACCGCCACGTGCACCCATATACACAATTAATTGACTATGAAACGAGACAAGTAATCAACTGCGCGTTATCGTGATGCCATGTCGTTGCGCCACGCGGTGATGGCCGCGCTTCTCGAAGGCGAAGCGTCCGGGTACGACCTGGCCAAGGGGTTCGACGCGTCGGTGGCCAACTTCTGGATGGCCACCCCACAGCAGCTGTACCGCGAACTGGACAGGATGCAGGTCGAGGGCCTGGTGCGAGCACGCGTCGTCCAGCAGGAACGCCGCCCCAACAAGCGGCTGTTCTCCCTCACCGAGACCGGGCGCCGGGTGCTGCGCGAGTTCACCGCCGCGCCGCCGCGCCCCGGCGCGATCCGCGACGAGCTGATGGTCAAGGTGCAGGCCGTGGACGCCGGCGAGACCGGCGCCGTGCGCGCCGCCATCGAAGAGCGCATGGCCTGGGCCGAGGCCAAGATCGCCCGATTCGAACGGCTCCGCGCCCGGCTGCTCGACGGCCGCGAGGAGGAGGAGTTCCTCGCCCACGCCGAGCGCATCGGCCCCTACCTGACGCTGACGCGCGGCCTCGCCTTCGAGCGCGAGAACGCGCAGTGGTGCCGGTGGGCCATGGCCGTGCTGGAGCGGCGCTCGGCCCCCGCCACCTGACCCGCCTTTCCCCGGCATCCCACCCGCGTTCCGTTTCTGACGATGAAAGTGGACTGATGAGGTACCTGAGATACGTCGCGGTCGGCGACAGCCAGACCGAGGGCCTCAACGACGGCGACGAGCAAACCGGCTACCGCGGCTGGGCCGACCGGCTGGCCGAACTGCTGGCCGCGCAGGAGCCGGAGTTCCGCTACGCCAACCTGGCGGTCCGCGGCCGGCTCGCCGCGCGGATCCGCGCCGAGCAGACCGGCGCCGCCCTCGCGCTGGAACCCGACCTGGTGACCGTCATGGCCGGGATGAACGACCTGGTGCGGCCCGGGTGCGACGCCTCCGCCGTCGCCGCCGACGTGGAGGCGATGCTGGCCGCCTTCACCGCCTCCGGCGCCCGCGTGGTCACCTTCACCTTCCCCGACGTCGCCGCGATCTCTCCGCTGACCCGGCACCTGCGGCCCCGGGTCGTGGACTTCAACCAGCGCGTCCGCGACGCGGCCCGCCGCCACGGCGCCCTGGTGGTGGACACCTTCCCCCACCCGGTGACCACCGACCCCCGGCTGTGGAGCCCCGACCGTCTGCACGCCGGCCCGCTGGGGCACGCGCTCATCGCGGCGGCGGTCGCCGAGGCGCTGGCCCTCCCCGGCAGCGACTCCTCCTGGACCGCCCCGCTCCCCCCGTTGCCTCTCCCGCCGGCCTGGCGCCGCGCCCACACCGAACTGACCTGGGCCGCCGGCTTCCTCGGCCCGTGGCTGGTCCGCCGCCTGCGCGGCCGCTCCTCGGGCGACGGCCGCACCGCCAAACGCCCGGACCTCCACCCCGTGTACGGCCCCGGCCCCGACCGTGCGGCGGAGCCACAACCCACAGAAGGCGCTTGACCGAAGGCCTACGGGAGACGGCGGGGCGAAGGCCGCCATGAACCGATCAGGCCGGACGCAGATCTCCACAGGATCTCGACAAAGGCCCCACCCGGTCGCCATGCCGTCCGTTCATGCTTGGCTGCATGCGCGTGAAGATGATCCTCCCTGCGCTCACGGAGGCGACCAGTCCGCTATTCCGCCCGGTCGAATACTCGCTGTTCCCCCCGCTCGGCCTGGCCACGCTGGCTGGGGACCTCGACGACGAGGACGAGGTCACCCTCGTCGACGAGCATGTGGAGAAGGTCCGCACCGACGACGAGCACGACCTGTGCGACCTCGGGGTCATGGTGAACGCCAGTTTCATGTTCAGGCATGGACTCCGATGACGCCTCGGTGTTCGAGCGCACCGTCGAATGGGCCGTCGGCCAGGGCGTGGAGACCGCGACCTTCCACGTCATGACCCCCTACCCCGGCACCCGCCTGTACGAGCGGATGGCCGCCCAGGGACGCCTGCTGCACAGCGACTGGGATCGCTACGACACCCGGCACACCGTCTTCCAGCCGGCCCGGATGACCCCCGCCGAACTGGAGGAGGGCTACTGGCGGGCGTACCGCGACTTCTACCGGTGGAAATCGATCTGGCAGGGCGCGAGCGTCAAGCCGACCCTCCGCGGCCAGGCCAGGCACCTGGCCTACGCCGCGGGCTGGAAGAAGTTCGAACCCCTCTGGGACCTGCTCATCCGCGCCCGCCGAACCAACCAGGCCCTCCCCCTCCTCGAAGCCATCCTTTCCCGCCGTTCAGCGATTCGACCGACCCATGTCGGCATGCCCAGCGCTTCAGACGGCGGCGTCCGCTCCCGGTGACCGGACCATGTAGACGTCGATAGGGTCCTGCGTCTCCACGGTGAACCCGTGGCGCTCGTACAGCCGGCGGGCGGCGCTGCCCTGCAGAACCTGCAGACGGACGGGCACGCCGTCGGCGTCGGTGCGGCTCAACAGGCCGCGCAGGACGGCCGAACCGAGCCCCCTGCCCTGGAGGTGCGGCGCGAGATAGAAGTGCTCCAGCCACCATCCGTCCTCGGCCGGTCGCAATGTGACACACCCCGCGAAAAGGCCGTCGGCCGAGATGACCGAGGTGTACTGCGGGGTGAAGGCATCCCGCAGCCGCTGCCGCACCCGGTGCTCGTCGAACCGGCCCAGCCGCTCCAGATCAGGACGCATCACCATGGCCCGCAGCTCCGCGATCACCTCGACATCCCCCGGCTCCGCAGGCCGCATGGCCCATCCCGTGGACCGACCCGACTCTCGGCCTGCCACCACTCCCCCGGCCGGCACCCCGTCCGCCCGCGTCCTCACATCCACGATCGAATCATCTCAACAAGCCACCGCGATGACGCCACAGCGCTGCGAGATGACCGAACCGGTCAGGAATGGAGAAGCGCCGGATCAGGGGGCCTTCGTAGCCTGAGCTGCATGTGCACGATCCCTTATGCACCAAGGAGACAAGGCATGAAAGCACACGTCAGCTCGATCCTTCTCGCTGTCCGCGACATGGACCGGGCCAAGCGCTTCTACACCGAAGGGCTCGGCTGGAAGATCCAGAACGACTACGGCATCTCGGTGTTCTTCGAGTCGGACGGAGCCTCGCCCGTCGGCTTCTACGGCCGCGAGGGCCTGGCCGGTCAGGTGGGAACGAGCCCGGAAGGCAGCGGCTTCAGCGGGCTCGTCCTCACCTACGTCGTCCGCAGTGAGGCGCGGGTCGACGAGATCCTCGCCGAGGCCGAGAAGGCCGGCGCCACGATCCTCAAGCCCGCCGGCGCTCTGCCGTGGGGCGGCTACGGCGGCACCTTCGCCGACCCGGACGGCTACATCTGGAGCCTCGGATACAGCGCCCAGGGAAAGGACCAGCCCTACGCCGAGTAGCCGCCGGAGGTCGCGGGGCCGTCGTCGAGCGTGTGCGGGTGCTCACTCGGAGAAGGTGAACAGGCGGTAGCGCGTCACCGTCTCGAAGCCGATGTTCCGGTACACCGGTTCCCCTTCGCTGCTCGCCTGGAGAGTCGCGACGCGCCGGCCCGACTCGCGGACGATCCGGAGCGCCTCCCGGGTCAGTGCGGTCGCGATCCCACGCCGGCGGTACGCCGGGTCGGTGGCGATGCAGTACAGGGCGCCCACGTCGGTGGTTCCGAGCGAGACGGTGCAGGTGCCGACGGTCTCGCCGTCGACGATGCCGGCGAGGCGGATGACGTTCGGGTAGCTGAACCTCAGTTCCCGGTCGACCACCAGGTCGAGGTCACCCTCGAGGCCGAGGGGGCCGGCGTAGGCGTACACGTAATCGTGCACCTCGGAGTCGCCGGCCGCGGGCCGGATGGTCAGCCCCTCCGGCATCCGGGCGTCGCGAACGGTCGTCACGTCGATCGCCATGACCGGCATGTCGCTGATCAGCTCGCCGCCGCGAGCGGCCAGGCCGTCGGCGGTGCCCTCGTCGCTGTCCGCGCTCACCCACCAGCTCCACCGGGTGCCGGCCAGGTGCTTCTTCGCCTTCTCGACCGCCTGGTCGAGCGGTTGGTCGCATACTCGCAGCACTCCATTGAAGAGCACGTGATCGACGTCGGTGCGGTAGAGGGTCAGATCGGTGTCGGGCCGGTCACCGGCCCAGCCGCACCAGAACCGCCGGTTGGCGGCGAGCTGCGGTTCCAGATCATGGATGGAAAGTGTCGTCATACCCTCAGGACTTGGGGCGGCGGGCGAAAGTTCGATCCGGCGGACCACCGATTTCCGGACAGGCCGGGCGCGGCGCGTGGAGCAGGCGCACCTCGCTCACCAGCCCCTTGTTCTCCCGCAGCAGGAAGGTACCGCCGGGCGGGCAGTGGTCGGGGTCTTCCGGCGGGTTGACGAAGACGTTCTCCCACACGGTGATGCCACGCCCGGCGACCAGTCCGGTCAGCCGGGCGAGCACGCCCGCGTCGTAGTCGCGTCGCATCACGGCGAACAGCGACGCCAGTCCGGTCAGCCGCGCGCCGCTGGGCCACCAGATGGTCACATCGTCGGCCCAGCGTCCGCTCACCTGACCAAGCGGCACGCCGTTCACGATCGCGGACAGGATCGTCGTCGCCTCATCGCGGCGTTCGGCGACCAGGGTCGCGGCGCTGTCGTGCCGCTCATCCCGCACCCGGGGCAGGACGACGGCGAGCTGCCGCCGCGCTTCGCTCAACCGGCTGCGCACGGTGCCGACCGGGATCCCGCACAACATCGCGATCTGCTCGTAGGAGTTCTGAACCGTGAAGTAGCGCAGCAGCGCGACGGTCCGCGCGGCCGGCGAGAGCTGCTGGAGGCCGTGCCAGATCCAGTCGCGCTGGGCACTGCGCTCGACGTACGCGGCCGGGTCGTCCAGCTCCGGGGCGAGGAGATCCATTCCGGCCACATCGACCGGGATGGGCCTTCGTGTACTCAGCATCGTGCGGCAGTTGTTGCGGACGATCGCGTGCAGCCAGGGTCGCACCGCGGCGAGGTCGCGCAGTTCGCCGATCCGGCCGAACGCCGTGATCGCCGCGTCCTGGCAGGCGTCCTCGGCGTCGGGCCCGTAGCCGAGGATCCGATAGGCGACGGCCAGCATCCCGGCATAGAGCTGCTCGAACAACTCGGCGAAGCTTGCGCGATCGCCGAGCTGGGCGGCCCGGACCAATGCCTGAGTCTCCCATTTCGATTCGAGCGACGGCATGGCACGACTCTAATCCGCCCGCTGGACAGGTTCTTCCACGTCACGAACATGAGTTCGATCACTCACCGCCCAGTCGTCAGCGCGAGAGTCATCGCATGCGGCTCAGCGTAGGCACCCCTAGCCTCACAGTCACTCCGACCACTCACATTTGAGTACTCTCTCTTGACCATGGGATGGTGCTCGTGTTTGAGTACTCATATGCGAGCAACACGCCTATTCATTCTCGGCGCCCTGGCCGACGGCGGCCCCATGCACGGGCACAAGATCCGGGCCGCCGCGCAGATGGACCGGGTGGAGCTGTGGGCGGACATCAAGCCCGGATCGTTGTACGGCGCGCTGCGCCGGATGGCGGACGAAGGCAGCGTCGAGGTGGTCCGCACCGAACAGGAAGGCAACCTCCCTGCCCGCACCGTGTACGGCATCACCGACAAAGGCCGCACCGAGTTGGTCTCGCTGATCAGATCCATCCTCGCCGACACCAGGCTCCGGCCGGATCCGATACAGGTGGTGCTCCTCCACGGCGGCGCGATCGGCCCCGGCGAACTGCACACGGCCATCCAGCAGCGCCGCGATGCCTACGCCACGCAACTCCACTTCTGGCGCACCTTGCGCGTCGAAGCCCAGCCGTACCTGACCAGGCTGGAGGCCATCGCCTTCGACTACACCCTGATGCGGCTGGAGACGGAGCTGACCTGGCACGACCGCCTGCTCGCGGAACTCGCGGACACGGCCGAGCCGGCCTGACAGCACGGGCACCGCGAAGAGGCGCCCTCTACCAGAAAGCGGAAACCAATGTCACCTGGGCGTTTACAGGTCGCCGTCATCGGCGGCGGCGTCGGCGGGCTCTGCTTGGCGCATGGCCTGAGGCAGGCCGGCGTTAACGTCACCGTGTACGAACGGGATCTCACTCCCGACTCCCGGCTCCAGGGCTTCCGGCTCAACATCGAGCCGGCCGGGAGTCTCGCCCTGCACGCCTGCCTACCGCCCGCGCTATGGGAGGTGCTGGTGGCCAGCGCGGGCGACCCTGGGCCCGGGATCAGCTTCCTCGACGAGCGGATGCGACCGCTCGTCCGCATCGGCCAGGACGGCCGTGTCCCGGACCCGCTGGACCCTGCGACCGGCCGGCACGCGGTCAGCCGCGTCACACTGCGCAAGCTGCTGCTGGCCGGCCTGGGGGACGTCGTCCGCTTCGGCAAGGAGTTCACCGGTTTCACCCGGGTGGACGACGGGACGGTCACGGCCAAGTTCGCCGACGGCACCACCGCGACCGCCGACGTGCTCGTCGCGGCCGATGGCGCCAACTCCCGGGTGTGGGCGCAACTCCATCCCTCGGCCCGCCGGACCACACTGCCGGCGACGGCCGTCGCCGGCAAACTCTTCCTCACCGAGGAGAACCGACGATGGCTGCCGGAGCGGCTGCTCGCCGGCATGAACGTCTTCTGGCCACAGCAGGACTTCCTGTTCACCGCGATCTTCCGCAGACGCGAAGACCCGGCGGCGATCACCGCCAGGCTCGGTGACCGGTTACGTGCGCTCGGACTGGAGCCGGAGCGACTGCTGGCGAACTCGCATGACGACGACTACGTGTTGTGGGCGTTCATCGCGCACCGTGACTCCCTTCCGGGCGACTTCACCACCAAAGCCCAGGCCGACCCGGCCGCGGTGCGGCGGATGCTGGCCGAACGGACCGCCAGGTGGCATCCCGACCTGCGCCGGTTACTCACCGAATCAACACCGGACACCCTCTACAGGACCGAGTTCACCGCCGCCGAACCACTCCGACCGTGGAAGGCGGGCAACGTCACCGGACTCGGGGACGCCGTCCACCACATGCCCCCGGTCGGCGGACTCGGCGGCAACACGGCGCTGCGCGACGCGCACCGACTCTGCTCCGCGCTCACCGCGGCCGACCGCGGCGAGGAGCCGTTGCCACAGGCGTTGCACGCCTACGAGGCGGACATGCTGCGCCACGGGTTCCGCACCGTCCGCGACGTCGTCCGGAACACCAACGCCGCGATCATCCGCAGCCCTCTGAAGCGGTCGGCGACCCGATGGTTCTTCCGCACCTGCGGAGCCGTCCCACCCCTCGGCCGAGCGGTCTTCGGAGAGCGCTGAGCCTGCCGCGCCTCTCGCTCTCGGAACAGGAGTCGAGGCCGTTCCGGAGCCTTGGCGGGATCCGGAACGGCCCGGTTCGTCAGCTCAGGCCGAGACGAATCCCGACGCCGTGTCGGCGGTCGCACAGAGTTGGACATCGTCGCGAGCCAGAGCCGTCAGTCCACTGACCAGGGCTTCTCGACGACGTACGCTTGATTCGTGAGTGAAGCGGCGCACGAGGTTCCCATCGAGGAACTACACGCCCATCCCGAGCGATGGGAGGAGACCGTCGCTTCCGCCGCGGGCGGGCAGGTCATCGCCATCACAGGCCGGGGCAAGCGGGTCGCGGCCGTGGTTCCGGCCGACCAGATCGCCCTCGTGGACAGGCTTAAGGAGACCATAGAGGTGCTCTCCGACAACGAGGCCGTCCAGGCGATCACCGAATCCCGTCGGTCGATCCCAGCCGGTGAGGGCATTCGAGGAGTAGACGCGATCCGCGATCTCCTGGGCGACCGTCTCCGGTGACCCACTCGCGTCGCGAGCCCTTCGTCCCTGTCGTGGGCGCGGCAGCCAAGCGGGCGATCTCGGACAAGTTGCCACCCGATGGAGCAAGTGGCGCCGTGGAGTTCATCATCGGCCCGCTGCTGGAGAACCCTCACCGAGTAGGCAAAGAACTCAATGAACCCCTTGAGGGCAGGGAGGCCATACTTCGCCTCTTCACACCGTCACTCCCTACCGCTCGCCACCGCGACCAGCGAAGTCCGCAGCATGGAGCCTCTTGATCACCAACGGAAGAGCACCGGTACGATGGCCGACTCGAAACACCCACCGCATAGGAGATCGCCTGTCCTGCGTGGGACAACCGCGGGTCACCCCGCCTGGCTACCGGATGTTCAGCAGGCTCTTGCAGATGTCGTCCAGCTCAACCAGGGTGACGTTCACCCGCTCAAGCCGGCGCCAACGACAATCACTCTGCGGTCGCGCTCCTACGAGAAGGTCCCGTAGAGGCTGGAAAGCGCGTGCGAACCTGGGCTCTTCCAGCTTGTCGATGAACTCGGGGTAGGAGATGCAACGCCGACCATCCTCCAGGAGGAGCAGTGCTCCCATGGCGCGCTGTTCCAGATGGAACACTTGGACGTCCTTACCGGAGCAACCATCAGGAGCCGGAAACTCACTGAGGGCACTACCGACATTTTTGAGCCCGTTCAAGAGTTGCTCCTTCTCCTGCTGGGTCTCGAACAACTCGAAGCTCAACGAGTCGCGCATCGCCCCCGCATAGGCGAAGTAGACCCCGAACATGTAGAGCGACGACCGGATGAAGTAGTCGTGGCTGATCGACCAGTTGCGTGGGGGCTGATATTCAGAGGCGAGCGCAACATGGCCCCCACTACGGAGGATGTTGTCCAGCCTGCCTCGCAGGTCGCGTACAGATCCGAGGATCGGGTTGGACCAGCGATGGACCTCTTCCCGGATTCGGTCGCTCTTCTCCTGCTTCCTACGCATCTGGTCTGCCGCGATCATCTGACGCTTCGTTACCAACACGAAGACCAACCACGCCGTGATAACACTGACCACAATCGAGGCGAGAGCAGTCACACCGATCATGGCCCAGTTGAAAGGCGCGTCCGCCACCGTAGTCATGAGGGCTCCTCCAGTCCGTCGATCTTCATGATGGCGGCGGAAGGCGAGAAGTCTGATCGCGAACAGTGACGATTCGATATCGAAGCGCAGCTCCGACTCTCCCGCTCGTCTCTGAGCAGCGACTAGCAGGGGCAAGCTCTCGGGCGAACAACGGTGAAACGACGTGAGGCCGTCGCGGTGACCGTTCAGGTCATCGCGACGGCCTCACGGGCATCGTCAGGCGAGCCCCAGCAGGATCTTGACGGGGCCGATGGCGAAGTAGATGACGAAGAGGGCGGCCACCAGCCAGAGGAGGGGGTGGACCTCGCGGGACTTGCCCTTGACCAGCTTGATGAGGACGTAGGTGATGAAGCCGGCGCCGATTCCGTTGGAGATGGAGTAGGTGAAGGGCATCAGGACGATGGTGAGGAAGGCCGGGATGGCGATCTCGTAGTCGTTGAAGTCGATGGCCCTGATGGCGGTCATCATCAGGAAGCCGACGACGACGAGGGCCGGGGCGGCCGCCTCGTAGGGGACGATCTTGACCAGCGGCGACAGGAAGGCGGCGAGCAGGAACAGGGCGCCGGTCACGACGCTGGCCAGGCCCGTGCGGGCGCCCTCGCCGACGCCGGCCGCCGACTCGATGTAGGTGGTGTTGGAGGAGGTCGACGCCGCGCCGCCCGCCGCGGCCGCGATCGAGTCGACCAGCAGGATCTCCCGGGTGCGCGGCAGCGTCCCCTCCTCCGACACCAGGCCCGCCTGGGCGCCGACGCCCACCACGGTGCCCATCGTGTCGAAGAAGTCGGTGATGAGCAGCGTGAACACGAACAGGACGGCCAGCACGGCGCTGATCTTGCCGAACGACCCGAACAGGCTGAACCGGCCGATCAGGCTGGTGTCGGGCACGCCGATGATCTGATCGGGCATCGCCGGGACGACCAGGCTCCAGCCCGTGGGGTTCTTGCCGCCCATGGACGGGCCGACCTTGGCGATCGCCTCGACGATGATGGCGATCACGGTGGTGCCGATGATGCCGATCAGGATCGCGCCCTTGACCTTGCGGGCCACCAGCAACGCGGTGATCAGTAGGCCGATCACGAAGACGAAGATGGGCCAGCTGGTCAGCGCGCCGCCGATGCCGAGCTCCAGCGGCGTGCCGGCCGCCTTGCGGACGAAACCGGAGTCCACGAAGCCGATCAGGGCGATGAACAGGCCGATGCCCACGCTGATCGCGGTCTTCAACTGGCTTGGAATGGCGTGGAAGACCGCCGTGCGAAAGCCCGTCAGCACGAGGATCGTGATGACGATGCCCTCCAGGACGATCAGGCCCATCGCGTCCTCCCACGACATCTGGGAGGCGATGCCGAAGGCCACGAAGGCGTTCAGGCCCAGGCCCGCGGCCAGCGCGAACGGCACCTTGCCGACGAAGCCCATCAGGATGGTCAGCACCCCGGCCGTCAGGGCGGTGGCCGCGGCGATCGCCGCGATGTTCGCCGAGCCGGTGCCGTCGCCCAGGAACTGGCCGTCGGCGTCCTTGGCCCCGCCGAGGATCAGCGGGTTCAGCACGACGATGTAGGCCATCGTGAAGAACGTGGCCAGACCGCCACGGATTTCACGGTCGAGCGTCGAACGTCGTTCGGAGATCAGGAAATAGCGGTCGAGCCAGCCGAGCAGTCCGGCCGGCCGGGTCACAGGTGCGGTTATCTCGCTCACGCGGGCAGATTGACAGGCGGTATCACAGTCGGAAAGACCCCTGAGGCGCTCGTGGTCCGAATGAGACCAACTTGTGTGCAGTTCGGATTCGGAAGGAGGTTATCCGACCCGCCGAGCCTGGTGGAACCGTGTCTCGCCTAGGCTGGAACGCGTGAACGAGCCGCGCCCCCCGGATCCCACTCCGCTGGAGACCAAGGACGCCGTGACGATCATCGCGGGCACGGGCCTGTGGGTGGTCGCGCTGGTCGTGCTGCTCATCCTCCGCCCGTCTCCCGACCACCAGTGGTGGATCTGGACGTGCGTGGCCGGCGTGGGCCTGGGCATCTTCGGGTACTGGTTCGTCCGCCGCCGCGACCGGCGCGCCGCACGCGCCGAGACGACCCCGGACGGCGACCGCGACGACGCCTCCGTCCCCGGCCGCACCCCGTCCTGAAAGCCCCGGCCGGAGACCGGAGCCCGGAAGC
Source organism: Sphaerisporangium sp. NPDC005289 (assembly GCF_040607455.1). Classification (NCBI taxonomy): domain Bacteria; kingdom Bacillati; phylum Actinomycetota; class Actinomycetes; order Streptosporangiales; family Streptosporangiaceae; genus Sphaerisporangium; species Sphaerisporangium sp. NPDC005289. Next base: position 53,257 of record NZ_JBEXGS010000013.1, on the reverse strand, counting down.
CGGACGGACCGGCCTGGCCTGACCGGAAACCAGACGGACCGGACCGGCCTGGCCTGGCCTGGCCGGAGGCTGGACCGAACGACCTGGCTGCGCCCGTCCTGAGAGGCCGGACGGGAAGCCTGCGGCCGGAGGAAAGCCCCGCCCCGGGCACGAGAGCCCGAGGCCGGAGGCCGTTCTGAGGCCGACGTCTACTACGGCCCGGGCTGGGGGTCCCCTGGCCGCGCCCCCGTCGGGAGAGTCAGGGGGCGCGGCGCAAGGGTGGGGCCGTACGGCGGGGGTCAGCCGTCGAGGTCGGCCTCGGCGAGGAGAAGCGGCACGGCCTGCGGGTCGCGCAGCAGGGCGGCGACCGCGAGCCGGTCCCCCCACTGCCCGCTCGCCCAGGCCAGCCCGCGGGCGAGGCCCTCGACCCCGCTCGCGTGGACGACGCCCTCGTGGAACCGCCATGGCACCGGCACGCCGTCCACGGTCAGCTCGGCGTGCTCGACGTAGCTCGACGGCGACGAGGGCAGCAGCGAGCGCACCTGCGCGGGCACCGGCCGTTCGACCCCGGACGAGGTGATCTCCGCTGCGACCTCCTCGCCGATCACCGGCAGGTCGAGCAGTTCCGACAGCGCTTCTGCCAGGTCGAAGGGGGCCAGCACGAGCGGGCGGGAGGCCACCAGCGGCAGCAGGTCGGGCGCCTCGACGACGACCGGCCCGCCCGTGGCGGTCAGCCCTTCGGGAACCGGGCCGCCGTTGCCGCCGACGGGATGCCCGTCCTCGGCGTCGGCGACGACGATCTCGCCGTTCAGCACGGCCCGCACGGCGGTGGGCGGCGCCACCCTGGCGGGCTCCACTGCCGCGAGGGCCATCCACAGCGACCGGAGCTGGGCCCGGTCGACCTCCAGCGACGGGTCGGCCAGCAGGTCGAGCAGTTCGTCGGGACCGCCGTGGGAGGCCAGCAGCTCGGCCAGCGTCGTGCGCACGCCGATGAGCGCGAGCGCCGTTTCGTCCATCCCCTGGGGGGCGTCGCCGTACAGGCCGTACAGCAGCGGGTCGCCGGAGGGCAGGCGCAGCGAGGTGGGCCGTCCGCCGTCGAGCACGGGGTGACGTGACAGCCACCAGGCGGTGTAGGAGGGCACCTCGACGACCTCGCCGGCGACCAGCGCGCGCAGCGGCTGGAGCGCGGCGCGCAGCGGCGGACGGGACAGCAGCGCCAGCGCCGAGGGCCAGTCGGCGACGTACTCCAGGTCGCGGATCGCGGCGAACTCGCGCGCGACCGGCGGCACGTCGGCCTCGGGCAGCAGGTCTAGCACGGCCTCCAGCCATTCGTCCTCGGCGTCGAGGTCGTGGTCGCACTCGTCGGGGTCGAGCAGCACGTCGGAGTCGTTGACCACGGCGAAGCCGTCCAGCACGCCGGCGGCCGACAGCACGCGCGAGCCGTAGCGCTCGACCAGGTCGGGGGCGGCGACGCCGAACGGGACGTCCTGGTCGATCAGTTTGGCCAGCGATCCCTCGCCGAGCAGCAGCTCTCCCGCGGGGTACAGCTCGCCGTCGGCTCCGCGCAGGGCCAGCGCCGACAGCCACGGGGCCTCGCCGGCCGAGAGCCCGGCGGCGTCGACCAGCGCGAGCACGGCCTGCGCCACGGGCTCGGGGTCGGCGCTGTCGAGCGACTCCGAGACGGTGGCGCGGGTCAGCGGGTCCTCCAGCACGCTCCTCGGGGTCGCCTCGGCGGCGCCGAGCCGCAGCAGCAGCGGGTGGGCGGCCTCGGGGTGGACGACGCGCAGCCCGAGCGGGCCGAGGAGCGCGGGGTCCAGGGAGGACCCCGCGCTGAGCAGCAGCGTGCCGCGCGGGCCGCGCACGAGGCGGCCGTCGGCGAGCGGGACGGGTACGGCGCCGAGGGCCTCGCGGTCGTCGGCGGGCACCACGTCGTACAGCGACCGCCACCAGCCCGGGGTGGTGTCCTCCACGGCGTCGCCGGACAGCAGGTCGATCACGTCGGACAGCTCCAGGCGCCGGACGCCCAGGGCGTTCAGCGCCGGGTGCCGCGACGCCCACCCGGCCGGCAGCAGGCCGGGCACCACGTACGCGATCTTGTCGAGGAACTCGGCGGGACCGGCCACGACCGACGCCTGCCGGCCGGACACGACGTACGGCGCCTCGCCCTCGGCGGGCGCGGCCTGCGCGGCCGGTGTCCGCGTCCCGGCGTCCTTGGCGTCGCCCTGGTCGGCGGGCGGGGAGAGCGCCGGGAGCAGCGGGGTGTCGGGCAGGCGGCGCAGGATGGCCCGCCGGATCGCCGCGTCCAGCTCGGCCTTGCCCATCAGGCCGGGAACCAGGTCGAGCAGGCGGGGGGTGCGCGGCAGCGTGGCGAGCAGCCGCAGGTAGGTCTCGGCGGCCCGCTCGACCAGGAAGTCGGTGAGCGGTCCCGCGGCGACGTGCCGCCGGTCGGTGGCCAGCGGGAAGGTGGCGATGAGCAGCGCCGGCAGGTCCAGGGGCTCGTCGCTGGGCGTCGGGGCGTGCACCACCGGGGCGACGTCCTTGGGCAGGTCGCCGTGGGCGGCGGGGACGGCCCAGCGGACCAGCCAGGTGGGGCGGGCGCGCTCTTCGGTGGGACGTCCGGCGAACAGCTCGGCGACCTGCTCGGGGGTGAAGCGGCCGGACTCCTCGACCACCTGCCAGCCGTCGGCGGTGACCGTGCGCGTCTCGCCGCCGGCCTCGATCTCGATCACCGTGAGCGCGGGCATGGCCAGCATCAGCGCCGGGCCGGTCTCGTCGAGCATCTGGCGCACGGCCGGTTCGACGGTCGGGTCGCGCAGGGGCAGGCGCACGACGGTGTCGAAGCCGTCCGGCACGGGCACCGGCCCGGCCTCGAACGGCAGGCGCAGCAGCGGCACGTGCCCGCCGCGGACGCCCAGCTCGGTGGCCAGGGCGGGCTCGGCGGCGACGAGCGCGGCGGTCTCGGACCGCGACCAGCGGACCGCGCCGGTCGCCCGGGAGGCGATCACCGGCTCATCGCAGACCGACACGACGGCCGCGAAGCCGACGCCGAACCGGCCGATGGAGCCGGTCTCGTCGCGCTTGGCGGACACCCGGAGCGTGGCGAGTCCTTCGACGCCGGACTCGTCCAGCGGGGCTCCGGTGTTGGCGGCGCTCAGAACGCCGTCGCGCAGGGTCAGCCGCAGCCGCCCGGGGACGCCCGCGCGCGCGGCGGCGTCGGCGGCGTTCTGCGCCAGTTCGACGATCAGCCGGTCGCGGTAGCCGCCGAGGGCGAAGTCCTCCTCGGCGTTGGCGTCCTCGCGGAAGCGCGCGGGCGAGGCCGTCCACGCGGCGAGGACGGTGTCGCGCATGCGTTCGGTGCCAAAGATGTCAGTCACCAGTCATGTCCAAAGGTGGAGGAGACGGGCCGGCCGCCCCCGTGCCGGCGATCGGATGGTTCGCGGCCTGCGACCCCGGGGACCACGCCCCAAGACCACGGCCCTGTGCAACGTCCCCCCGAAGCCCATGACGCGGGGAACGGCATCCCCGGATCTACGACCCTGAGGAACGACACCCCCGGACCTACGACCCTGTGGGACGGGACCTCCGGGCCTATGGCCCTGAGGAATGGCGTCCCCGGGCCACGACCTTGGGGGATGCCGGTAGCCCCGCGGCCGGCCGGTGAGGGGGCCGGACGGCGCGCCCGGTGACCGGCCGCCTTCACCGGGACGCGGCCGGCGGTCAGGAATGGCCGAGCGGCTCGGCGCCTTCGTCGTCGACCGACCCCGCGGCGGGGACGCTCTCCTCGGGCATCAGGTCGTAGCCGAGATCGTCCAAGATGGGCATCGGCTGCTCGACGGAGGCGGGAGCGATCACGGCGGCCTCGGAGTGCGCGCCGCACCCGTGGTCGGCGGCGACGACCTTGCCGTCGTCGGGCGCGTACTCGTTGGCGCAGACGCCGAAGCCCAGGCGCAGCGCGCCGGCGAGCGGCCAGTAGAAGCCGCAGGTGGAGCACTGCGCGGGCGCGGCATGGGCGAGCGGGGTGTGCGGGCCGGAGTCGCCGGCGTGCCAGCGGTGCACGGCGCGGTCACGCCCGATCGCCGACAGGACCCGAGCGCGGCCGAGGCCGTACTCGAAGATCATCTGGCGATCGACGTCGTCGTCGGTCTCGGTGAACCCGGGCGCGAGGCGGTCGTCGTCGTCGGAGGTGGGCAGCAGGTCGCCGACGCCGAGGTCGCCGGGGAGCAGTCGCTCGCTCCACGGCACCCAGGCCGGCGGGAGCAGCGCGCCCGCGCCCGGCAGCAGCACGGTCTCGCTGATGGTCACGTTACGCGCGCGGGAGGCACGGGTCACGGTGATCGCCCAGCGCCAGCCGCGGTAAGCGCGGTCGAGACAGGCGAAGTAGTGCGTGACGACGCGCTCACCCTCGGCCTGGAAACCGAGATGCTCGCCCACCTCGCCGGGGCGGGCGATCTCCTCGGCGGCGGCCCGCGCCGGCTCCACGGCTGCGGCGCAAGCCTGGTCGGCGGTGAAGGTGCGGGAACGAGTGCGGTTCACATGTCAATTCTCACCCATGCGGCGAGCGGACATCACGCGTATGGGTCGGGTAAGACTGGAAACCGAAGCGGCACGCCATCAACCGGAAGATCCACCGCCAAGGAACCGCCCGCACCGACTCGCCGGCCCGGGCCACGGGCACCTGAGTAGACAAGAACGCGGACGGGCCGGGCGGCGGAGATCCCCGGCGGCGACGAGCGAGCAGGAAGGGGAAACGCGTGCGACGTCCGGCCACCGGTGCGAGCACCGGCGCTTCCCCCGCAGGCGTGTGATGGCGGCGTCCTGGCATCGTGGGCGGGCATCGCTGGGGCGCGCGGGGCGCGCCGTGGCGGACGCGGGCCGCGGCGCCGTCCGCGCCGGTCGCTCGGCCGCCCGTAACACCGCGGGCGCGGGACGGTCGGTCGCCCGGGGGACGGCGCGCGCCGGCCGTGGGGTGGGGCGGGCGACGCGCAAGCTGACCCACGCCCAGGGCGCCGGCCGCACCGGGCTGGGCCGCCTGATCGAGGTGACGGCGGCCCACAGCGCCGGGGACGCGCTCATCACGGTCGGCCTGGCCGGCACGCTGCTGTTCGGCCTGCCCGTGGACCAGGCGCGCGGCCAGGTCGCGCTGTACCTGCTGATCACGATGGTGCCGTTCGCCGTGGTGGCGCCGTTCGTCGGGCCGATCCTCGACCGGTTCCGGTCGGGGCGCCGGTACGTCATGGCGGGCACGCTGTTCGCGCGGGGGCTGCTCTGCTGGGCCATGGCGGCGGCGATCGGCCCGGCCGACGGGCTGACGCTGTTCCCCGCCGCACTGGCCGTCCTGGTGCTGTCGAAGGCCTACAACGTCTCGCGGGCCGCCATCATGCCGAGCGTGCTGCCCGCCGACATCACGCTGGTCACGGCGAACGCGCGGGTGGCGCTGTTCTCGCTGGTGAGCGCCGCGCTCGCGGCGCCGGTGGCGGTGGGCCTGACCGCGTGGCCGGGCGCCGCCTGGCTGCTGCGCGTCACCATGGTGATCTTCCTGGTGGCGGGGGTGGCCGCCGTACGGCTGCCCCGCCATGTCGACGCCCCCGATCTCGGGCTGGACGACGAGGCCGCCGAGGAGATCGTGGACGGCGCCGCGAGCGAGCCCCCGGACGGCCGCGCCGCCGGCCACCCGGACGGTCAGGCCGGTGGGCCGCCGGACGATGACGGCGACAGGACCAGGCTCAGGGGCGGCGAGCAGGGCGGAGGCAGGGCCGGGCGTGGCAGGGCGCGGGCGCGCTGGCGCACGCTGCTCAACGTGGGGCCGGTGGTGTCCGAGGCGATGCAGGCCAACGCCGCCATCCGCGTCCTGTCCGGCTTCCTGATCTTCTTCCTGCTCTTCCTCGTGCAGGACAGGAACCTGCGGGGGACCGGCCTGCCCGAGCAGGTCATGATCGCGATTCTCGCGGGCGGCGCCGGGGCGGGCGGCCTGCTCGGCGCGGCGGTCGCGTCCTGGACGCGCGGTCGCTCCCCGCAGCTCATCGCGCTGATCGCGCTGGCGTTCTCCACGGTCGCGGTGGGGGCGGCGGCGTTCTTCTTCTCGCTGTGGACGGCCGTCGGGGTGGCGCTGGTCGCGGGTCTCGCCCAGGAGATCGGCAAGCTGGCGCTGGACGCGACCGTCCAGCGGGAGATCGGCGAGGAGGTCCGGTCCTCCACCTTCGGCGTCGTGGAGGCGCTGCTGCAGATCGCCTGGGTGGGCGGCGGCCTGGCCGGGCTGATGTTGTCGCTGCTCTCGGGCCCCTCGGCCGGTCCCGTGGGCCTGGCGGTGGTGACGGCCGCGCTGGCCGCCGCGCTGCTCTGGCTGGTCCTCACGCGGCGCCGGCGGCTGCGCGCCCACACCGAGCGCGTCCTCGCCGAGCACGGGCCCGGCTCACCCGGGCCGGACCAGCCGCACGGCGGGCCGGAGCCTCGGGGGGCCGGAGCAACCCAGGGTGGACCGGAAACCCAGGGGGCCTCCCACGGCGGACCCGGGACGCACAACGGGCGAGAAGCGCACAACGGGCAGGCGGGGCGGGAGGGACAGGCGCCCGGCGCCAAGCCTGGGACGACCAAGCCGTTGACCAATCCCCATCACTGAGGCGCGCCTGTGGGCGGGCATGACGGCGAGGCCCCATCGTGACCTTGATGAATGGGGCGGGGAGAGGAGCGCGGACGCCTGCGCTCAGGCGTCGATGTCGTCGGCGACGGCCCGCAGCACCGTCGCGATCTTCTTGGCGTGCGCGGCGTCGGGGTGCTTGCCCCTTTGGTACGAATTAGAGACGTCATCGAGCAGTTTGATCAGGTCCTCGACGATGACGACGAGTTCGTCCGGCTTCTTGCGCTTACCTTTCGGCTTCACGGTCTTGGCGAGCGTCGGCGGCTGCTCCAGTACGCGGACCGAAAGCGCCTGCTGGCCACGGCGGCCCTCGGCCACGCCGAACTCGACCTTCTGACCCGGCTTGAGCGCTTCCGTGCCTTTGGGAAGCGCTGATGAATGTACGAACACCTCTCCGCCGTCGTCGCGGGTGAGGAATCCGAAGCCCTTGTCAGCGTCGTACCACTTGACCTTGCCAGTAGGCACAGGGGTGACCTCGTTCAGACTGTCATGAATGGTAATGGATGTAGGTTATGCCCACCGGGGGCATCACATGACCGTCGAAACGGCCCTGATTTCCGGGCTCCGCGAGACGCACCACGCGTTGTACCAGCTTCCGAAGCGCGTCAGATCGGGCAGCACCACATCAGCTCCGTGATCTTGCAGCGCCTGCTCGGTGTACGGGCCCGTCGCCACGGCGACGCTCACCGCGCGCCCCGCCCGGGCCGCCTCGATGTCGGCCACGTGATCTCCGACATAGGCGGCGGCGCCGAAGCGGGAGATCGCCACGCCCTTGGCCGCGCCGAACACCGATCCCACCACCTCGTCGACGTCCAGGCCCAGCGTCTCGACGGTCCGGCCGGCCCCGACGATGTGCTTGCCGGTGACCACGATGACCCGGCCGCCGCGCCGGCGGACCTCCGCGACGGCCTCTGCTGCTCCGGCCATCGGCGTGGTCATCGCGACCGCGACGTCCGGATACAGGGAGCGGTACAGGGCCGCGGCGGCCGGGATCGCCTCCGCCGGCAGCCAGTGGGCCAGCTCCTGCTCCAGCGGCGGGCCGAGCCGTTCGACCACGACGGCGGTGTCGATCGGCACGCCGAGACGGCGCGCCACCTCCTCGTACACCGCCGCGATCCCGGCGCGGGTGTCTGCGAGCGTCAGGTCAAGGTCGAATCCCACGGAACACACCCTTGAAGGATGCCAAATGGACGGCACCCCGCGAACCCCTACGGCTCGGGCGACCCGCGACGCCGATTCGACGGGAACTGACACACTTTGACCACATAAAGTCGGGGCCGGAGGTGACCACGGGCAATGACCAGATCGACGCGCGCACGGATCATCGACGAGTCCCTCAGGCTCTTCGCCGAGCGCGGCTACGCGGCGACGTCGGTCGCCGAGATCGAGGCCGCCTCAGGGCTGTCCCCCGGGGCCGGCGGCCTGTACCGGCATTTCCGGTCCAAGTACGAGGTGCTGGCGGCCGCGATCAACGAGCACGCCGCCCGCACCCGATCACAGGTCACCGAGGCGCTGGTCGAGGTGGAGGCCGTCGGCACGTCGATACCGATCGAGGAGCGGCTGGACCGCCTGTGCCGGGCCGGGCTGGCCAAGGTCCGCGACGAGAGCCGGCTCACCCGCGTCTTCTTCCGCGACCTCAGCCAGTTCCCCGAACTGGTCGCCGTCGTCCGCGAGGGCCTGCTCCAGCCCATGTTCGACGCGATCACGACGTGGTTCCGCACCCAGCCGGAGTACGCGGACGCCGACCTCGACTGGCCGGCGATCGGCGCCGTGCTGGGGGGCGCGGTGGTGCACTACCGGCTGTTCCAGGAGACCGTCGGCGAGCCTCCGGGACGGGCCGACCGCGACCGTTTCGTCGCCTCGTGGGTGCGCCTGTCGCTCGGGCTGATCAGCGCAGGACGCTCAGCGTCTGCCGCCGGGGTGGCGGAGGTGGCGGGTTGAAAAGGCGATAGGCCAGCCAGGCCACGCCGCCTGCCGCGCCCAGCATGAACATCAGCCCGCTGACGTGCCAGAACGAGGTGACGAACGCCGTGAAGCCGTCGCCGGGCGTCTCAGGGGCCCGCAGGGCGCCGAGCAGGACGCCGCCCACGACATAGGCCGTGATCGGCGTGAACAGCCCCGTCATCCGGTCTTTGAACACCCACGCGTCGCAGGACAGCACGGTCAGCGCGGCCAGCGCCCACACCAGCACGGGCACGGGGAAGATCGCGATGGACGGCAGGGGAAACGGCACCAGCAGGCCCGACAGCAACAGCAGGGCCATGCCCGCGACGGCGCGGCGGTCGTTGGCCAGGACGGTCCGCGCGTCGCGCCCGTCGGCGGCCTTGGGCACGGCCATCGCGCCCCGGCCGAACCGGCCCAGCAGCGGAGCCGGCGCGTCGCGCGGCACGGGACGGCGCGCTCCGGGGGCGGCGCCGCGGGGCAGCGGGCGCGGGGGCCTCGGCGGGCGGGGCGGCCGCACGGGACCCACCGGCCGGCCGTCGTCCACCACGGCGGGAAGCACCTCGGTCGCCGAGTCGCCGAACTCGTCGCCGGCGGCGGAACCGGCGACAGGACCGGTCGCGGGGCCGGAGACCGGCACCGGGGGGAAGACCGACGTGGCGGCCTCCTCCACCGGCGCGACCGGCGGGCCCTCGGCTCCGTCCGGGCCGGGCCCCCCGCCCTGGGGCGACACGGAGGAGACGGACGACGGGGAGCCGGGCCGTACGGAACCGGGCCGCGCGGACCCGGCGGCCGGACGCGACAGGGACGAAGGAGGGGACAGAGACGAAGGCCGGGACACGGCCCCAGGACGGCCGCCGCGGACGCCGCCGGGACGCCGCACGCCGGCGGCCCGCCGGGCGGGCTCGGGCTCGGCGCCGGTCAGCCGCGCGACCTCCCGCTGCAGCAGGACCGCGGGATCGCCGAACCGGGCGAGCACTCTGCGCACGGCCGCCGGGTCTTCGCTGCCCCGGCGTTCCTCCTCGATGCGTGCGCGCAACCGCTGCACGAAGTCGAGGCGCTGATCGGTGCGGAGCACGCCATGGGCGGCGTCCGCCACCTTGGCGACGTACTCGAGGACCAGCTGATCGGCGCGCTCGATCACTCTCGCCATACTGCCCCAGCGCTCCGGCCCGCGCACCGTTTCGCGGAAATGACTATCCTCACCGCTCCCCATGCCTCGCCCTCGCGCCTCCCGTCCGGACGCCGCCGCGGCCGGGTGCGGGCGAACACCGGTGATCAGGCTGGCGTACGACGGCCCATGGGCTCCTACCATGGAGGGGACGCTCCCACGGCGTGGGGCGTGCGGCGGATGCCGGTGGACAGGGGGTTCGGTGGAGCGATGAACACCGAGTTCACCGATTGGCTGCGCGGCCTCGGCGACGACCGGCTGCGGGCCCTGGTCGCGGCCCGTCCCGAGCTCATCACCCCGGTTCCCGCGCACGTGGAGGGCCTGGCGATCCGGGCGACCAGCCCGTCGGCCACCGGCAGGGCCCTGGACCGGCTCGACCGCTTCGCCCTGGCCGTGGTCGAGACGCTGCTGGTCATGACCGCCGAGGACGGTCCCGGCCTGTCGCAGGACGACCTGCGCGCGGCGATGGCCGGCGCGGTGCCCGAGCAGGATGCCGCGCGGCTGGACGGGCCGCTGCGCGAGGCCGTCGACGGGCTGCTGTCGCTCGGCCTGGTCTTCGGCCCCGCCTCGGCCCTGCGGCTGGCTCCCGGCGTGCGGGACGTCTCTGAGTCCCCTGCCGGGCTCGGGCCGCCGGTGGCCGAGGTGTTCCGGCACCACCCGCCCGAACGGCTGCGCGAGCTGATCCAGGCCATCCACCGCGGCGACACCGGCCGCGAGGAGGCCGTCCCCGAGCGCCTGGCGGGCCTGCTCGCCGAGGGCGGCATCGTCGAGCGCCTGCTGGGCGACGTCGGCCCGCAGGCCCGCGCCGCGCTGGAGGAGCTCGCGTGGGGCCCGCCGACCGGCCGCCTGCCCAACGCCCGGCGTGAGGTCACCGTGGCCACCGCGCAGTCGCCGATCGAGCAGCTGCTCGCCCGGGGCCTGCTCGCCGCGACCGGCGAAGAGAGCGTCGTCCTGCCCCGTGAGGTCGCGCTGGTGCTGCGCGGCGGGCGGGTGCACCGCGACCTGCGCCCCTGCGCCCCGCCGCTGGAGGGCGCCGAACGCGACCGGTCCCTGGCCGACCGCACGGCCGCCGGCCAGGCGTTCACCTTCGTGCGCTTGGTCGAGGAGCTGTGCGAGCACTGGAGCGTGGACGGGCCGGGCGTTCTGCGCGCGGGCGGCGTCGCCGTGCGCGACCTGAAGCGCACCGCGCAGCTTCTCGACCTGCCCGAGTGGACGGCCGCCCTGGTGGTGGAGGTCGCCTACGCCGCGGGCCTGGTGGCCTCCAGCGCGCCGGTGGACGGCGAGTGGCTGCCCACGACCGGCTACGACGTCTGGCGGGTGAAGGCGACCGAGGACCGCTGGGAGGTGCTGGCGTCGAACTGGCTGGCCGGTGACCGCGTGCCCGGCCTGGTCGGCGAGCGTGACGACCGCGACCGCCTGCTGAACGTCCTGCATCCCGAGCTGCGCCGTCCGGCCGCGGCGGAGGTGCGGCTGCGGACGCTGCGGGTGCTCGCCTCGGCCGCCGCGGGGCTCGCCCCCTCCGCCGCCTCGGTGCGCGAGCGGCTGGCGTTCGAGCAGCCCCGCCGCCGGGGCGCCTACCGCGACCGGCTGGTCGACTTCACCCTGCGCGAGGCCGAGCAGCTCGGGCTCACCGGGCTCGGCGCGCTGTCCCGCTTCGGCCGCGTGCTGCTCCCACCGGCCACCGCGGGCGAGCCCGCCCGGCTGCTGGCGCCGCTGCTGCCCGAGCCGGTCGACCACGTGCTGCTCCAGGCCGACCTGACGGCCGTCGCGCCGGGGCCGCTCACCAGCGAGCTGGGACGCTGGCTGTCGCTGGCCGCCGACGTCGAGTCGAAGGGCGGCGCGACGGTCTACCGGTTCGGCGAGGAGTCGGTCCGGCGGGCGCTGGACGCCGGGTCCAGCGCGGACGAGCTCCTCGCCACGCTCGAGAGGCATTCCACGACGCCGGTGCCGCAGCCGCTGCGCTACCTGGTGGCCGACGTCGCCCGCAGGCACGGCCGCGTCCGGGTCGGCACGGCGGGCTCCTACGTGCGCTGCGACGACCCGGCCGTGCTGGACGAGGTGATGGCCGACAAGCGGGCCGTGCCGCTGCGGCTGCGCCGGCTCGCGCCCACGGTGATCGCCTCGCGCAGCTCGCGGGCCGTGGTGGTCGACACGCTGCGGGCCCTCGGGTACTCCCCGGTCGCCGAGTCCTCCGAGGGCGACGTGCTGGTGACCCGGGCCGACGCCAAGCGCACCGAGCGCCCGCCGGCGGCCCGCCCCGCGCCGGGCGCGGCCGGTCCCGAGGCCGACGTGGTGGCGGCGGCCGTCCGGGCGATCAGGGCCGGCGACGACGCCCATCTGGCGCGCAGGCAGACGGTGGCGGCCCCTGACGGGCAGGTGCCGCGTTCTCCTTCGACGGGCACGGTGATGGCGCTGCAGGAGGCCATCCGGCAGGGCACGCGCGTCTGGATCGGCTACATGGACTCCCAGGGGCACGCCACCAGCCGCATCCTGGAGCCGGCCCGCATGGAAGGCGGCTATCTGACGGCCTACGACGAGACGCGCGCGGCGGTCCACCGGTTCGCGCTGCATCGCATCACGGGCGTCGCCGACGTCAACTGACGGGCGCACGCGCCGTCCAAAGGGATCACGTTCCCGGCATTGCGAGAGCACGACAACCCCATGGCGTGGTAAATGTTGATCAGCTCCACCATCATCAGAATTGAGACGATCTTGAGCAGCGGCACTCCCGAGCCCGCCGGGCACTCCCCGAACGGGTGGCAGAGTCCCCACGGATCGCAGGACGGCAACGGCGGCCCGTCGTCGCCAGGGATACGGCCGGCAGCAGTACGGCGGACCGACACCGTACGACCAGAGCGGCCCCGCGCAGCAGCCCTACGACGCGTACGGCACGCCGGGGCAGGGGTCCTACGACCAGCAGCCCTACGGCCCCCCCGGGCAGCAGCCCTACGGCGCGCCCGCGCGGCAGCCCTATGACGCCTACGGCGCCGGGGGGCAGCCGTACGACCAGCAGTACGGCGCCGCGGGGCAACCGTACGACCAGCAGTACGGCGCTTCCGGGCAGCCGTCGTACCCGGCCGGCGGGCAGCAGCCCTACGGCCGGCCGGGCTACGGCGACCCCGGTTACGCCCAGCAGGGTTACGGCCAGCCCGGTTACGGACAGCCCGGGTACGACCAGCAATACGGGTACGCGACCCCCTACCCGCCCTACGGTCACCCGGCCAGGCCGGCGGGCGACGGGCCTCGCACCCACGCCATCGTCGCCCTGATCATCAGCATCCTGCTCGCCATGAGCTGCTACGTCTCGCTGGGCGGCATCGCCGGGGTCGTCCTGTCCGGCATCGCGCTCGGCAAGGCCGACACCGAACCCGACCGCGCGCGGTCGCTGCTGAAGTGGGGCTGGGTCGCCATCGGCGTCAACATCGGCCTGGTGATCATCGGCGTCGCCGTCCTCATCGTCGTCGGCGTCACCTCCAGTTGACCGCGAGGCGCCCTCGCCGCACGGCGGCCGGGCGCCCGCCGCGGCCCCGGACATCTCCCGCGCAACGCCGGAGCGGCGTCAAGGCGCGGGAAAGCGGGACTGATCCGGGCCGCCGTCTTGTTGGATAAGCGGACGGGACCGCCGGCACGGTGGCCGTACGCGAACCCCAGGAGATCGAAACGTGTCTGATGGCCCGCTGATCGTCCAGTCGGACAAGACGCTGCTGCTCGAGGTCGAGCACGAGAGGGCGGACGACTGCCGCAAGGCGATCGCGCCGTTCGCCGAGCTCGAGCGGGCGCCCGAGCACGTCCACACCTATCGCGTCACCCCGCTCGCGCTGTGGAACGCCAGGGCCGCCGGGCACGACGCCGAGCAGGTCATCGACGCGCTGATCGGCTTCAGCCGCTACCCGGTGCCGCACGCCCTGCTGGTCGACATCGCCGAGACGATGTCCCGGTACGGCAGGCTCCGGCTGGAGAAGAGCGACCACCACGGCCTGACGCTGACCAGCACCGACAAGGCCGTGCTCGAAGAGGTGCTGCGGTCCAGGAAGATCCAGCCGATGCTCGGCGAGCGCGTCGGCGAGGACGTCGTGGCGGTGCACCCGAGCGAGCGCGGCAACATCAAGCAGGCCCTGCTGAAGATCGGCTGGCCGGCCGAGGACCTCGCAGGGTACGTCGACGGCGAGCACCACCCGATCACGCTGGCCGAGGATGGCTGGCACCTGCGCCCCTACCAGCGGGAAGCGGCCGACGCCTTCTGGCACGGCGGTTCGGGGGTCGTGGTGTTGCCGTGCGGTGCCGGCAAGACCCTCGTCGGCGCGGCGGCGATGGCGCACGCCGAGGCGACCACGCTGATCCTGGTGACCAACACCGTCTCCGCCCACCAGTGGAAGCAGGAGCTGCTCAAGCGCACCTCGCTCACCGAGAGCGAGATCGGCGAGTACACCGGGACCAAGAAGGAGATCCGCCCGGTCACCATCGCCACCTACCAGGTGATGACGACCCGCCGCCAGGGCGTGTACCGGCACCTGGAGCTGTTCGACGCCCGCGACTGGGGCCTGGTCATCTACGACGAGGTGCACCTGCTGCCCGCGCCGATCTTCCGGATGACCGCGGACCTGCAGGCCAGGCGGCGGGTCGGGCTGACCGCGACGCTGGTCCGCGAGGACGGCCGCGAGGGAGACGTGTTCTCCCTCATCGGCCCCAAGCGGTACGACGCGCCCTGGAAGGAGATGGAGAACCAGGGCTGGATCGCGCCGGCCGACTGCGTGGAGGTGCGGGTCACCCTCACCGACCAGGAGCGGCTGGCCTACGCCATGGCCGAGCCCGAGGAGCGCTACCGCTTCTGCGCGACGACCCCGTCCAAGGCGCACGTCACCGAGACGCTGGTGCGGCGGCACGCGGGCGAGCAGGTGCTGGTCATCGGCCAGTACATCGACCAGCTGGACGAGCTGGCCGAGCACCTCGACGCGCCGGTGATCAAGGGGGAGACGCGGGTCAAGGAGCGCGAGCGGCTGTTCCAGGCGTTCCGCGACAAGGAGATCAAGGTGCTGGTGGTCTCCAAGGTGGCGAACTTCTCGATCGACCTGCCGGAGGCGTCCGTGGCCATCCAGGTGTCGGGGACGTTCGGGTCGCGTCAGGAGGAGGCGCAGCGGCTCGGCCGGGTGCTGCGCCCGAAGGCGAGCGGCGGGGGCGCGCGCTTCTACTCCGTGGTCAGCCGGGACACCGTCGACCAGGACTTCGCGGCGCACCGCCAGCGGTTCCTGGCCGAGCAGGGGTATGCGTACCAGATCATCGACGCGGACGACGTGCTCGCCAGCGAGTGATCTTCGCTGAGCGGCACGCCGCCGACCCCCCAACCCGTCCCAGGAAAGGCTCCCCCCAGGCGACGGGCATTCAGGTCCAGGAAATACCGTGGGCCCTGTTCAACCACATCACCCCCTCGCTTATTGGCTGCCTCGGCGCCAACTGCGACATACCCCCATGATTCAATCGAATCACAAGGTTTGTCCCGCTTTTTCAGGATTTTGAGAGAAGCTAACGCAACGTGTCGGCCAGATCACCGACCGACTAACCCGCCGACGTAAAGCACGGCCAGGGCTATTAGCCAGGAAGCGGTCGCGATTCCCACAAGTATCAGCGACTTTTCTGGATATCTGCGCATTAGGGGTGGCAGAAGACCGCCCGCCGTGCCGATGGCCCCGAGGAACGCGAAGAGGCCGGACAGCATCGACACCAGGGTCAGGCGGTCCATGCACGCGTCCGGCATCTCGCCGGTCCCGCAGAACGCCGCCAGCCCCCAGCCCGCGAAGACCGACAAGGTCCACAGGCCGCCGAGCAGCATGTTCGCAAGAGCGGGAATGACCGGGGACACCGCCACCGGGGCTCGCATCGTCACCCTCACTCGAGTACCCAAAGGTCAAGACCAGGCAAACTCCGCACAAGCGTCGCATCGTACGCCCGTCGCTCCGGCGCGGCCGATGAGCACGCACCCCGAGCGGCGTAAGCATATAAGCTTGTGGGTTCGCTGCCTTTGTCAACCACCTCCGTCCCTCAAGGAGCGCTTCGGCATGCCCGGACACCAATTGGCCCCCGACATATCCGGCGACGACTCCACCAGCCACCCAGACGATCCCGCCGGCGTGCTGCGGGCGGAACGCGACCACCTGACCGCCTCCCGCGCCGCGCTGCGCGCCATGCGCGAACACGCCCAGTCGCTGTCCGCCGACGCCGCCGGCGACTGGGTCTCCCAGCAGGTGCTGCAAGGCCTGCTGGACCAGCGGGTCGCCGCCCTGGCCGACCACCCCGACACCCCGCTGTTCTTCGGCCGCCTCGACCGGGCCGGCGACGACGACCTGCCCCTGACCATCCACGTCGGCCGCCGCCACGTGCACGACGACCACAGCCGGCCCCTGGTGATCGACTGGCGTGCGCCGGTCTCCCGCGCCTTCTACCAGGCACGCCCGTCCGACCCGATGGGCGTGCTGCGTCGCAGGCGGTTCGGCTTCCACGGCGGCGAGCTGACCGCCTACGAGGACGAGCCCCTCGACCAGGGCGCCACGCTCCAGGAGTCGCGCATCCTCACCGAGGAGATCGAGCGGCCGCGCACCGGCCCCATGCGCGACATCGTCGCCACGATCCAGCCCGACCAGGACGAGATCGTCCGCGCCGAGGTCACCCAGACCGTCTGCGTGCAGGGCGCGCCCGGCACCGGGAAGACCGCCGTCGGCCTGCACCGCGCGGCCTACCTGCTGTTCACCCACCGCGAGAAGCTCGCACGGTCCGGCGTGATGATCATCGGCCCGAACCGCGCCTTCCTCTCCTACATCTCCTCCGTCCTGCCCGCCCTCGGCGAGGTGAAGGTCGACCAGACCACCGTCGCCGGCATCCTCGGCGACCACGCCGCCCCCGAGGCGCCGGCCGTCGCGGCGCTCAAGGGCGACGCCCGCATGGCGCCGGTGCTCCGCCGGGCGTTGTGGCTGCACATCAGCAAGCCCGAGGAGGGCCTGCTGCTCACCCGGGGCGTCAACCGCTTCCGCGTCCCCGACCACGAGGTGCGCGAGATCGTCGCCTCGCTGCGCGGCACCACCCGGTACGGCCCGGGGCGCGCCGCCCTGGCCCAGCGGCTCGCGCACGCGGTGCTGGTGCGCATGGAGCAGCGCGGAGAGTCCCCCGACGACCGGGTGCAGGACGCCGTGGCCAGGTCCAAGCCCGTCAAGCAGCTCATCGACCAGATCTGGCCCCGGGTGACGCCCCAGCAGGTGCTGTTCCGGCTGCTCTCCGACGGCGACTTCCTCGCCGCCGCCGCCGCGAAGTCCGATCTGACGCCGGAGGAGTGCCAGAGGCTGCTCTGGGCCAAGCCCGCCCGGTCGTGGAAGTCCGCCCGATGGTCCGCCGCCGACGCCGCCCTGCTGGACGAGCTGGCCGACCTCATCGAGCGCACCCCCACCCTCGGGCACGTGGTCGTGGACGAGGCGCAGGACCTGTCGGCCATGCAACTGCGCGCGCTCGGCCGCCGCTGCCGCACCGGCTCGGCGACCGTCCTCGGCGACCTCGCCCAGGGCACCACCCCGTGGTCGGCCCGGTCCTGGGAGGAGGTGCTCGGCCACCTCGGCTTCGCCGAAGGCGCGGTGACCGAGCTGACCCTCGGCTTCCGCGTCCCCCGCGAGGTGCTCGACTTCGCCGCCCGCCTGCTCCCCTCGGTCGCCCCCACGCTCGCCGCCCCGAGGTCGCTGCGCCCCGGCGCCGGGTCGCTGTCCCTGCGCCGCACCGCCGACCTGGACGCCGGCCTGGCCGCGGCCGCCCGCGAGGCCGCCGAGCGCGAGGGCTCCATCGGCGTGATCGCCGCCGACGCCGCGACCGACGCCGTGGCCGCCGTCCTGGCCGCCGCGGGCCTTCCGCACGACCTGCTCGGCCCGGACGGGGTCCCCGAGCAGCGCGTCTCGGTGATCCCGGCCTCACTCGCCAAGGGCCTGGAGTACGACCACGTCATCGTCGTCGAGCCCGCCGACATCGCCGAAGCCGAGGAGCGCGGCCTCGCCCGCCTCTACGTCGTCCTCACCCGGGCCGTCACCTCCCTCACCGTCCTGCACACCCGCGACCTGCCCGCCGAACTCACATAATCCCCACGCCGATTAGTGTGGCCCTCGTGACGGACGTGACTAACGGGGCTCCGACGGTGCGGACCGGGACGGCGCAGGACCTGGAGGCGGTGCTGGCGTTCTGGTCCCACGCCGCCGAGGGCACCGACCGGCGTGACAGCGAGCCGGCCCTGCGGCGGCTGATCGAGCGCGACCCCGAGGCCCTGCTGATCGCGGAGCTGGACGGGCGCATGGTGGGCACGGTGATCGCGGGATGGGACGGATGGCGCTGCCACCTGTACCGGCTGGCCGTCGATCCCGCCCACCGCCGCAGAGGCATCGCCCGCTTCCTGCTGGACACCGCCGAGAAGCGCTTCGCCGAGCACGGCGGGATGCGGGTCGACGCGATGGTCCTGGACGACAACACGCTCGCCCACCACGCCTGGACCGCGGCCGGCTACGTCCGCCAGCCGCAGTGGGGCCGCTGGGTCAAGCCACTGTGACCCCGCCGCGGTCGCCCCTGGTGACCCTGCCGCACGCCCCGGCGAACGTGGGGCGGCCCCATAGGTGGTGCCGCCCCATTTTCCGTGCCTAGGATCGGGCGCATGGAAGAACGGCTCGGCCTGCGCGAACGCAAGAAGCGCGAGACGCGGCAGCGCATCGCCGACATCGCCATGGGCCTGTTCATGATGCGCGGGTTCGACAACGTGACCGTGGCCGAGGTGGCCCGGGTGGCCGACGTCTCCGTCAACACGGTGTTCAACTACTTCAGGACCAAGGAAGACCTCTTCCTCGACCGCCAGGACGCCTTCGTCGAGCAGCCCAGCCGCATCGTCCGCGAGCGGCGCCCCGGCGAGTCGGTGATCGAGGCGCTGCGCCGCGACTACCTCCAGGCGCTCGACGAGGGCGACTGGCGCTCCGGGCTGAACGAGGGGGCCGAGGTCGTCACCCGCATGATCGACCAGAGCCCCTCGTTGCTGGCCCGCATGCGCGAGCTGTCCGAACGCCGGGAGGAGCGCCTGGCCGAGACCCTGGCGGAGGTGACCGGCGCCGCCGAGGACGACGTCATGCCGGTGCTGGCCGCCGCCCAGATCTGCGCGGTCACCCGGCGGCTGGCGGCGGACGGCGTGCGCCGCAAGGCGGCGGGGGAAGGCCACGAGCAGGTCGTCGCCGGCGTCCGCGCCCAGGCCCTGCTCGCCTTCGACCTGCTGGAGAAGGGCCTCGGCCGCTACGGCGCCGGCTGAGCCTCGCGGCTCACCGGCGCCGCCGTTCCGCGTCCCCCGGTTCGCGTACTCCGTCCCCCGGTCCACGTACCCCGTCCCCCGTGCCCCGGTCCACGTACCCCGTTCCCCGTGCCCCGGTTCCGTTCCCCGTGCCCCGGTTCCGTTCCCCGTTCCCCCGGTTCCGTGCCCGTTCCCCTCGGTGCGTGTTCCCCGTCCTCGCCGGGTTCGCGTGCCCGGTTCCGCTCCCCGGTTCCCTTCCCCGCCCCGTGCGGCTCCCCCGTGTCCCCGTGAGTGCCGGGCGGTCAGCTGGTGCAGGTGGCCAGCGCGGTCAGGCCGCTCCACACCGCGGAGCCGTTCTGCGCGGTGATGGTCAGGATGTGGCGGTGGAAGGGGTCGGAGGAGGTGTCCAGCGAGGTGCCGGTCACGGTGACCCCGGCCTTGGGGGTGAAGGCGACGGTGCCGAGGAGCATGGTCGGCGCGTAGGACGGGCAGACCAGGAGCATCGACGTGGTGGTGCCGGGGGCGATCGAGGCGTAGTTGGCGATCTTCGCGGTGGTGGCGGCGAAGGCGGGGCCGGTGACGGCCAGCAGCCCTCCGGCCAGAGCGGTGGCGGCGGCGACGGCGCGGAGGCTGTGACGGATCTTCATGACGTTCTCCTTGGATCGGTGGTGTCCCTGGACGCGTGCCCGCCGCTCTTCCGGCCGGTCGCCGCGTCCCGATGAACCAAGAGTGTCCGGGCGGGCTGGGAGGCCGCTTAAGGTCGCCTTGGCCGTATCCCGCCAGGTCGCCGCCGCGCTGGGAATCGGCTAACGCCGCTGGTCGCCGGCGTCCGGGGCCGGTGCGCCGAGCCAGGTGGCCAGGGCCTTCTCCAGCGCGCCGCGGTCGTCCCGGTCCTGCTCGCCGACCCAGGCGACGATCCCGTCGGGCCGCAGGAACAGCCCGGTGAGCTCGGGACGCTCGTCCGCGCCCGCGGCGAGCACGGTCATCCGGTCGCGGTGGCCCTCGGCCAGGTCGCACAGCTCGCCCTTGGGGTCAAGCAGCAGCGCCTTGCCGTCGTGGAGGTGGTCGGCCAGTCGCGATCCGTCGGACAGCTCCAGGTCGGGGGCACTGGCGCCGACCAGCGCGTGGTCGCCCGGCAGGTCGTACCGCTGCCAGACCCCGGAGATCTTCTTGGCGAAGTAGGTGGTGCCGGTGACGGTCTCGACCAGGTCGTTCACGACGCTCCGCAGGGCCCTGGCGCGGGGATCGGGGCGCATCAGCGCGACCTGGGCGCGGGTCCAGTCCAGCACCCAGGCCCCGATCGGGTGCCGTTCCGCGGTGTAGGTGTCGAGCAGGTCGTGCGGCGCCCAGCCGCGCACGGTCGCGGCGAGCTTCCAGCCCAGGTTCACCGCGTCGCCGAGACCGAGGTTCAGCCCCTGGCCGCCGAACGGCGAGTGCACGTGCGCGGCGTCGCCGGCGAGCAGCACCCGGCCCAGCCGGTAGGTGGAGGCCTGGCGCGCGTTGTCGGTGAAGCGGGTGGCGGTCTTGATCGCGGTAACGGTCACCTCGACGCCGGTGACGTGCCGGATCGCCTCCTGCAGTTCCTCGCGGGTGACGGAGGTGTCGCGGTCGGCGCGCGGACCGGTGAACTGGACGGTGAGGATGCGTCCAGGGACGGGACCGTGCGCGTACACGCCGGTCGGGGTGGCGTGCCAGCCGACGCCCAGGGCCTCGGCGCCCTCCATCTCGCCGAGGACCTGGTAGGCGGTGATCTCGGGGTCGGTGCCGGGGAAGTCGAAGCCGGCGAGCTTCCTGACGACGCTCCGCCCCCCGTCGCAGCCGACCAGCCAGCGGGCCCGCACCCGGCCCGCGCTCGTCGAGACGGTGACGCCCTCGTCGTCGGCCGACAGATCGGTCAGCTCGACGCCCCTCCGCACCTGGACGCCCAGCCGCGCGGCGTGCTCGCCGAGGATGCCCTCGATCTGCTGCTGGTTGACCAGGCCGATGTCCCCGGCCGGGCCGTGACCGGCGAGGTCGGGGTCGGCGTCGTCGAGCCGGGCCGCGTCCAGCATGATGCCGGCGAAGTGCCCGGCGAACTTCGGCGGCGTCCGCGGGGGCGGTGCCTCCTCGGAGGCGTCGGCCGTTGCCGCTCGTCCGTCCCCGGTGTCCTCGCGATGGGCGGCCTGCTGCCGCATGAAGGCGGCGAAATGCTCAAGGTTGCGCTCCTGGGCCTCGCGGAGCGCCGGGAGCATGCCGCGCCGGTACAGCGCCTCGACGCTCGGCATGTTGAGCGCTCCGGCCTTGATCGTGGGGTCCACCTCCGTGAGCCGCTCGACCACCATGGCCGAGACGCCCCCGAGCGCGAGCTCGCAGGCCAGCATCAGCCCCACCGGACCGCCCCCGGCCACCACCACGTCCACGTCGTACGACATGCCGCCTCCACTTCGGTTCCTTGGCTAAAAACTTACTGTAGCAGTAGTTTTTTAGCCACTATATTGGACGGCGTGGACACCGACCTCGGGCTTCGTGAACGCAAGAAGCGGCAGACCCGGCAGCTGATCTCGGACGTGGCCTCCGGCCTGTTCCTCATGCGCGGGTTCGACAACGTCACGGTGGCCGAGGTGGCGGAGGCGGCGAACGTCTCGGCCAAGACCGTGTTCAACTACTTCCCGCGCAAGGAGGACCTGTTCCTCGACCGGGTCCCCGAGGTGGTCGAGCTGGTCACCCGGGCGGTCCGCGACCGGCCCGAGGGCCGCCCGCCACTGGCGGCGCTGCGCCGTCTGATCTTCGAGCTGCTGCGGAGCGGTCATGCCCTGTCGGGCATCAGGGAAGGCCAGCAGGCCTTCTGGCAGGTCATCCTGGACTCCCCGGCGCTGCGGGCCAGGGTGCGGGAGGCGCTGGAGGACCTGGAGGCGCTGATCGCCGCCCTGCTCGCGGAGGCGACCGGCGCCGGCCCTGGCGACACCGACGCCGGCCCTGGCGACACCGACGCCGGCCCTGGCGACGCCGATGCCGGGTCCCGTGACGTCCACGGCGGCGCCGGCTCAGGGAACGTCGGTGGCGGCCCCGGCTCAGGGGACGTCGATGCCGAGCTGGCCGCCGCGCTCTTCCTGGCCGCCTACCGCACGGTGTACGTCGCGAGCGCGCGACGGATGATGGCCGGGGAGTGCGCGGCCGAGGTCATGCCCGACCACCTGGCCCTGCTGGAGCGGGCCTTCGACGCCGTCGAGCGGGCCTGCCCCGGCTTCTGAGGGGAGCCCGCGCCGGAAGGACGAGCCCGCGCGGACGCCGAAAGGGCCGCCCCCGAACGAATCCGGGAGCGGCCCTTTCGATGTGGCGTGAGCCGGAGGCTCAGAAGTCCATGTCGCCGCCGCCGGGCATGGCGGGAGCGGCAGGGTTCTTCTCGGGCTTCTCGGCGATGACGGCCTCGGTGGTGAGGAAGAGCGCCGCGATGGAGGCGGCGTTCTGCAGCGCCGAACGGGTGACCTTGGCCGGGTCGATGATGCCGGCCTCGAGCATGTTGACGTACTCGCCGGTCGCGGCGTTGAGGCCGACGCCCGTCTCGAGGTTGCGCACACGCTCGACCACGACGCCGCCCTCAAGGCCGGCGTTGACGGCGATCTGCTTCAGCGGCTCCTCGAGCGCCTTGCGGACGATCGCGGCGCCGGTGGCCTCGTCGTTGAACAGCTCGAGCTTGTCGAAGGCCTTGGCGCCCGCCTGGAGCAGGGCCACGCCACCGCCGGGCACGATGCCCTCCTCGACGGCCGCCTTCGCGTTGCGCACGGCGTCCTCGATGCGGTGCTTGCGCTCCTTGAGCTCGACCTCGGTCGCCGCGCCGGCCTTGATGACGGCGACGCCGCCGGCCAGCTTGGCCAGACGCTCCTGGAGCTTCTCGCGGTCGTAGTCGGAGTCGGTGTTCTCGATCTCGGCGCGGATCTGGTTGACCCGGCCGGCGATCTGCTCGGGGTCGCCCGCACCGTCGACGATGGTGGTCTCGTCCTTGGTGATGATGACCTGGCGCGCGCGGCCGAGCAGGTCGAGGGTGGCGGTCTCGAGCTTGAGGCCCACGTCCTCGCTGATCGGCTGGCCACCGGTGAGGATGGCGATGTCGCCGAGCATGGCCTTGCGGCGGTCGCCGAAGCCGGGGGCCTTGACGGCCACGGACTTGAACAGGCCGCGGATCTTGTTGACGACCAGGGTGGCCAGGGCCTCGCCCTCGACGTCCTCAGCGATGATCACCAGCGGCTTGCCGGCCTGCACGACCTTGTCGAGCAGCGGGAGGAGGTCCTTGTTGGCCGACACCTTGGAGTTGACGATCAGGAGGTAGGGGTCGTCGAGGACCGCCTCCATGCGCTCCGGGTCGGTCACGAAGTAACCGGAGATGTAGCCCTTGTCGAAGCGCATGCCCTCGGTGAGCTCGAGCTCCAGGCCGAAGGCGTTGCTCTCCTCGACGGTGATGACGCCTTCTTTGCCGACCTTGTCCATGGCCTCGGCGATCATCTCGCCGATCTGGGTGTCGCCGGCGGAGATGGAGGCGGTGGAGGCGATCTGCTCCTTGGTCTCCACATCCTTGGCGATCTTGGAGAGCTCCTCGCTGACGCGCTCGACGGCGGCCTCGATGCCCTTCTTCAGGGACATCGGGTTGGCGCCGGCGGCGACGTTGCGCAGGCCCTCGCGTACCAGCGCCTGGGCGAGCACGGTGGCGGTGGTGGTGCCGTCACCCGCGACGTCGTCGGTCTTCTTCGCGACCTCCTTGACGAGCTCGGCCCCGATCTTCTCCCACGGGTCCTCGAGCTCGATCTCCTTGGCGATGGAGACACCGTCGTTGGTGATGGTGGGAGCGCCCCACTTCTTCTCCAGCACGACGTTGCGGCCCTTGGGACCCAAGGTCACCTTGACGGCATCGGCGAGCTGGTTCATACCGCGCTCGAGACCGCGCCGGGCGTCCTCGTTAAACGCGATCATCTTGGCTGCCATACGGCTAGACCTCCCAGATACAGGGTGGCTTGCAGCGGATCGAGCCGACGCCCGCGACGGCATGAAACCCGCGCCTCCACGGCACCTGTCGCCGTGGATCGCCAGGCCCCATCGCCTCGATCCAGGTTTGTCACTCTCGACAGGAGAGTGCCAACGAACTGTTTAGCACTCTACCCGGTCGAGTGCAAGCGACAACCCCTATGACCTGGGCGGCACAAGGATTTCTCCGACCGTATGCCGAATATTGGGCCCGCCCCCACAGGGTAGGCGGTACGACCCCGCAGGCTGACATGAAGGAAGGCCCGGCCCGTCTTGGTGCATGACAGACCGAACCTTCCAGCGCTACTGACGGGGAGAGACTAGTGGATCTTCGTCTGGCCGGGCGACGCCGGCCACGTCACACAGTGCGAACGGACTCCGCCTGCGGGCCCTTCTGCCCCTGCGTGATCTCGAACTCCACCCGCTGACCCTGCTCTAGGGACCGGTATCCCTCGGACAGGATCGCTGAGTAGTGGACAAACACGTCCTTACCACCGTCTACCGCGATGAAGCCGTAGCCCTTGTCCGCGTTAAACCATTTGACGGTGCCCTGCGCCACTTTCCGACTCCTCTTGCTGGGCTCCGGACCCCGCCCACTCCTCCGCGAGGTCCGTGACCTTCGGAGCCGAGACGCATGCGAACTCCTCGGCTACGTCGATCGTTCTCGACCATACCTGTGGCAAGGGTTGAAGCAACAGAGTCAATCGGGAAACTACTACTTGACGTTCGCTCTCAGCGGCACTCGGCTATTTCCCGCTCGCGTTTAGTTAGTTGACAATTACACTAACGGAGGACCCGGTAATCACTTCTATTATGATAGTCGTCCCGCTACCGGGCCCCCCTTACGGACATGGCGACGCCCATGCGTCCAGCTAGGACGCATGGGCGTGATGTGACTCATGGGGCCATTGAGACTTGAGCACGCCTCACAAAGGCCGGAAGGGCGCGGAGGTCAGCCCCCGGCGACGGCGGGGATCACCGAGATGTTGGTTCCGTCGGGGGTTGCGGTGTCGAGACCGTCCACGAATCGGACGTCCTCTTCTCCGACATACACGTTGACAAAACGGCGGATCTTGCCCGTTTCGTCCAGAATACGGGCCCCGATTCCCGGGAAGTCGGCGTCGAGCTTCTGGAGCACCTCGCGCAGGGTCGCCCCGTCACTGCTCACCTCCGACGCACCGTCGGTGTAGGTGCGAAGAATCGTCGGAATCCGCACAGAAACGCTCATTTATCAGGCCCTTTCAGGAGTGGTCGGCGACAGCCGTACGAAATGCGTCGAGCGAAGGACGGATGACCGCGGTGGGCCTCGCCTCGGCGGAGACCGCGTCGAGCGTCTTGAGGCCGTCCCCGGTGTTGAGCACCACCGTCTCGGCCTCGGGGTCGAGCAGGCCGTTGGAGACGAGTTTGCGCAGCACGCCGACGGTCACGCCGCCGGCGGTCTCGGCGAAGATGCCCTCGGTGCGCGCCAGCAGCCGGATGGCGTCCACCACCTCGGCGTCGGTGACGTCCTCCACCGCGCCGCCGCTGCGACGGGCGATGTCGAGCACGTACGGGCCGTCGGCCGGGTTGCCGATGGCGAGCGACTTGGCGATGGTGTCGGGCTTGACGGGACGCACGATGTCGTGGCCCGCCTTGAAGGCCGCCGACACCGGCGAACAGCCCTCGGCCTGCGCGCCGAAGACCTTGTAGGGGCGGTCCTCGACCAGGCCGAGCTTGATCAGCTCCCGGAACCCCTTGTCGATCTTGGTGAGCTGGGAGCCGGAGGCCACCGGGATGACGATCTGCTCGGGCAGGCGCCAGCCGAGCTGCTCGGCGATCTCGAAGGCCAGCGTCCTGGAGCCCTCGGCGTAGTACGGCCGGAGGTTCACGTTGACGAAGCCCCACTTGTCGCCCAGCGGGTCGCCGATGAGCTCGGAGCAGAACCGGTTGACGTCGTCGTAGGTGCCCTCGATGCCCACCAGCCGGCCGCCGTACACCGAGGCCATGACGATCTTGGCCTCTTCGAGGTCGGACGGGATGAACACGCAGGCGTCCAGCCCCGCGCGCGCCGCCGCTGCTGTCACCGCGCCCGCGAGGTTGCCCGTGGAGGAGCACGACAGGGTGTGGAAGCCGAAGTTGCGCGCGGCCTCCAGCGCGATGGCGACGACCCGGTCCTTGAACGAGTGGGTCGGGTTGCCGGAGTCGTCCTTGACATGCAGGCTGCGCAGGCCCAGTTCGCGAGCCAGGTTGTCGGCCTTGACCAGCTTGGTCCAGCCGGGGGCCAGGTTGGGCCGGGAGGCGACGTCGGCGGGCACCGGCAGCAGCCCGCGGTAGCGCCAGATGTTGCTCGGACCCGAGGCGATCTGCTCGCGGGTCACCGCCGCCCCGGTCTCGCCGGGAGAGCTCCAGGTGTAGGCCACTTCGAGTGGCCCGAAACACTCGGCACAGGCGAAGATCGGTCCCAGGTCGAACCTGGTGCCGCATTCGCGGCACGAGAGAGCGACGGCGGGACCGAAGTCGAGCGTGGTCGTTGTCTCAGCTGTTGCGAGCGCCATGAAGCGAGGCCTTTCCCTCATCTTCGCCCGGACCACCTTGGTCACGGGCCGGAATTGGCACCTGTCCCGGCCGGTCTCACTGGTCTTTGAGTGCCGCGTCGTTCGGCAGACGCGGATGACCACAGCCGGGAGGGTTGCCGGGGCTTCGCAGGGCCGGTCCCTCCACCCCTCTGGATGAGCAATATGAAGTTGTGGTCCCGCTCATATCACAAGCAGGCCTTAAGAACTGTACCTCGCCCACCGGCGCGGACGGCCGTCCGTCTCATTCTCCGAGACGTGAGAGCACGATGGAAGAAACCGAAGCCGCAGGTGAGCACGTTGCGAGAAGCGTTGCGAGAAGCTCCGTCCCGGAACAGAGCAGGCAGGAAGAGGGCGCGTGACGCACCGCGCGGGCCGCTAGGCGAAGGGCCGGCCGTAGGCGTCGCCGAGCGCCGCCTGGACGTACTTGCGCGCCTGGTGGATGCGCGACTTGGCCGTGCCCAGCGGGATGCCGAGCTGCTCGGCGACCTCGTTGTAGTCGAGCTGGCAGATGTCGCGCAGCACCAGGGCCTGGGCCAGCTCGGGCTTGTCGGCCTCCAGGGACTCCATCGCGTCGAGCAGGTCGAGCCGCGACCCGGCGATGACGCTGACCCTGCGCGGGTCGGCCCGCAGCTCGGGCAGTTCATCGGCCGTCTGCTCGGCCGCACGGCGCTTGAGGGTGCGGTAGGTCGTGCGGGCGCAGTTGGTCGTCACGATGTGCAGCCAGGTGGAGAAGCGGGCCCGCCCCTCGAACCGCCCGATGTTGCGCGCCACGGCCAGCAGGGTGTCCTGGCAGGCCTCCTCGGCGTCCTGGTGGTACGGCAGCAGCCGCGAGCAGTGGCGCAGCACGTCGGCCTCGATGCGGCGCAGGAGCTCGCCCAGCGAACGGTGGTCGCCCGCGGCGGCCGCGCGGGCCAGATCCTCGGTCGTCTCGTCAAGCGCCATGCCGGAGCTCCTCTCGACCGCCTGCGGCCAGCCCTGACCTGACCGCCAACCCATCTTATTGGGAGCGTTAAATTCAATTAATCTGCGGCCAGGTGCGCGTCACAGCGGAGATGAACCGGCGAGGGACGACCGCCGCAGGGCGGACGAGGAGTGGTGATGGGCGGATGAACACAGTTCTGCTGGCCTCCAACAGGGGGCCCGTGTCGTTCACGCTCGCCGATGACGGCACGCTGACGATGCGCCGCGGTGGGGGCGGCATGGTCTCCGGCCTGTCCGAGGTGGCCAAGGACGCCGAGGTGCTGTGGGTGTGCGCCGCGCTGTCCGACGGCGACCGCAGCGCCGTGCGGCTGGCGTCGGGCGGGCGCCTGGACCAGGCCGGCTACGACACCGGCCCGGTGCGCATGCTGGACATACCGCCCGCGACGTTCCACCGGGCCTATAACGCGGTGGCCAACTCCACGTTGTGGTTCGTCAACCACCTGCTGTATGACACGCCCAACTCGCCGCAGTTCGACATGCGCTTCCGCCGGGAGTGGGAGTCCTACCAGGACTACAACGCCGCGTTCGCACTGGCGCTGGCCGAGGAGGCCGCGCACGGAGCCCGGGCGATGATCCAGGACTACCACCTGACGCTCGCTCCGGCGATGCTGCGGGTGGAGCGCCCCGACCTGCGCATCTCCCACTTCTCGCACACCCCGTGGGCGCCGCCGGAGTACTTCTCGCTGCTGCCCGACGACATCGCGGCCGAGCTGCTGACCGGCATCCTCGGCGCCGACCAGGCCGGCTTCCTGACCGCGCGCTGGGCCTCGGCGTTCATGGACTGCTGCGAGACCCTGCTCGGCGCCCAGGTCGACCGCGTCCAGCGCACGATCACCTACGAGGGACGCACGACCCGCATCGGCGTGCACCCTCTCGGGGTCGACGGTGACGCGCTGTGGGCGCGGGCCCTGGAGCCGGACGTCGAGTCGCACATGCTGGCCCTGCGCGAGCGGGTGGGCGACCGCAAGCTCATCGTGCGCATCGACCGCACCGAGCTGTCCAAGAACATCGTCCGGGGGCTGTCGGCCTACCGGCAGTTCCTCGCCGACCATCCCGAGTGGCACGGCAAGGTCGTGCACCTGGCCTTCGCCTACCCCTCCCGGCACGACCTGCCCGAATACCGCGAGTACACCGCCGCCGTGCAGCGGTGCGCCAAGCAGATCGAGGACGAGTTCGCCGGCGAGGACTGGGACCCGCTGATCCTCAACGTGGACGACGACTACGCCCGCTCGCTCGCCGCCTATCGCCTGGCCGACGTGCTGCTGGTGAACCCCATCCGCGACGGCATGAACCTCGTCGCCAAAGAGGGCCCCATCCTCGCGCC
Source organism: Sphaerisporangium sp. NPDC005289 (assembly GCF_040607455.1). Classification (NCBI taxonomy): domain Bacteria; kingdom Bacillati; phylum Actinomycetota; class Actinomycetes; order Streptosporangiales; family Streptosporangiaceae; genus Sphaerisporangium; species Sphaerisporangium sp. NPDC005289. The sequence continues at coordinate 24,391 of NZ_JBEXGS010000013.1, read as the reverse complement.
CAACTGCGCGCTGGTGCTGTCCAGGGAGGCCGGGGCCGCCGCCGAGCTGGGCCGGGACGCGCTGATGGTCAATCCCTACGACGTCTCGGGCACGGCCGGCGCCCTGTACGAGGCGCTGATGCTCCCCGAGGAGGAGCGCGCCAAGCGCGGCACCCGCCTGCGCGCGGCGGCCACGGCCCTGCCCCCGCGCCAGTGGTTCGCCGACCAGCTCGCCGCCCTCGACCGCTGATCGCGGCCGTCCGGCGAGGCCGTCCGGCGAGGCCGTTCGACGCGGCCGTCCGGCGCGGCGGAGGCGGTCGATCGCGCGCTGACACGGTTTCTGAGCCGTTCGAGTGCTTCGCCGCCTACCGGTCTCAGTGGCGGGTCAGGGCGTCGGAGAGCGCCGACAACAGGGCCGCGACGCCCGCCGGGCCCTCCACGACCAGGTCGGCGCGTTCGGCGAGCGCGGTGACCTCGGCGGAGGCGCTGCACACCGTCACGCCGGGCAGGCCCGACAGGCGGACGGCCTCGAACGCGGCCAGGTCGCCGAGATCGTCCCCGGCGAACAGCACCGACCGGGCGCCGCGCTCGGCGAGGAACGCCCCGAGGGCGTGCCCCTTGTCCATCCCGGCGGGCCGCAGCTCGAGCACCAGCCGCCCCGGCTCGACCAGCATGCCGGTCTCGGCGGCGAGCTTGGCCAGCGGGTCGCGCAGGGCCCGCAGGCTGCCCTCAGGGTCGGCGGCCCTGCGGGTGTGGACGGCGATCGCCCTGCCCTTGTCCTCCACGGTGATCCCCGGCTCGCTCCCGTCCCTGACGGGGTGCCCCAGCGAGGCCAGCAGGCCGGGAAGCTCGGCGCGGACGCGATCGGCGCCGGGCGGCGGCGGGGGGGCGCTCAAGGTGCCGTCCTCCCAGCGCTCCAGGCCGTACTGGCCGAGCACCACGAGCCCGGGCACGTCGGCGAGGCCGGGCCCGCCGGGCACCTCGCCGTAGGCGATGGCCGTGGCGGCGGGGCGGCCGGTCACGAGCACCACCGCCCCGACCAGGCCGCCGAGGCGCACCAGCGCGGCGGCGGCGTGCGGGTCGACGCGGGCGTCGGCGGGATCGGGGACGATCGGCGCGAGCGTGCCGTCGAAGTCCAGCCCGATCACGGCGCCCTGGGGATCGGCCTTGATCGCCGCCAATCCGGCGATGTCCGGCAACACATCATGAGTCACGCGTTCAGCACTACCCCCCGGATCACGGGCGCATGCCCAGACGGCGGGCCGCGCGCTCGCGCTGCCGCGAAGCGCGCAGCCGCCGCAGCCGCTTGACGGTGAGCGGGTCGAACGCCATGGCCTCCGGCCGGTCGACGAGCCGGCCGAGCAGCTGGTAGTAGCGCGTCGCCGAGATGTCGAAGGCGTCGCGGATGGCCTGCTCTTTGGCGCCCGCGTACCGCCACCACTGGCGCTCGAAGGCCAGGAGCTCGCGCTCGCGATCGGTCAGGCCGCCGGGGGTCTCGGGGGTGGAGGGTTCCTCGGGATCGCTGTCACCACGATCTGGTGCGGTGTCCAAGATGTCCTCCTCGGTCGGGTACACGGGAGACGTGGACGGAGGGCCGGGCAGGGCGAGGGAGATGCGTCGTGCACTCGGTCGAGCGCGACCCTGAGCCACGACGCGCGCGTGCGGCCCGTGGCAATCGTAGTCGGGAATTCGCGGCTGTTCATGACAGTTCGGGAGACCCGGACCCGAGCATCGCCGGGGAACGCCGCGCGCGCCCGGCGGGGCCGAGCACCGGTGACCGCTATATCGGGGCGAAAGCCCGCCGCCTCGGGCCTGCCGGGCACGAAGATCGGCAAGGTTGCCGGCGTCTGCGGATGGGCCCCTATGACACCGCGGTCCAACGACGTACAGTCACCAAGTGTGACCTCTGTCATCACGCTTCTCACTGACTACGGCTTGGAAGACGGGTTCGTGGCCTCCTGCCACGGGGTGATCATGGGAATCGCCCCGCAGGCACGGATCATCGACGTCTGTCACCTGGTCCCGGCCGGGGACATCCGGCGCGGCGCCGCGATCCTCGCCCAGACGCTGCCATACCTGCCCGCCGGTGTGCACGTCGGCGCCGTGGACCCGGCCACCGCGGGCGCCCGCCGCTCGGTCGTCGTCGAGGCGGGGCACCGCGTGTTCATCGGCCCCGACAACGGCCTGCTCTCGTGGGCGCTGATGGCCGCGGGAGGCGCGCGGGTGGCCTACGAGATCTCCAACCGCGACCTGTTCCTCAACAGGTTGTCGCCGGCCTTCCCGGGCAGGGACATCTACGCGCCGGTCGCGGCGCGCCTGTGCACCGGCAGCAAGCCCGCGGACGTCGGCCCCGAGGTCCCGCTCGACCGCCTGCTGTCGCTGCCGGCGCCGACCGCGCGGCTCGGAGAGGGGGCGGCCGACGGCGAGGTCCTCTCGCTCGACCGCAACGGCAACGTGCAACTGTCGGTGACCGCCGACGACCTCGCCTCCATCGGCGTCCACGTCGGGGACACCCTGGCGGTCTCCATGGGCAGGCGGCAGATCACGGTCCCGCTGCGCGACACCTTCGCCGCCGTCCCGCCGGGCAGCCTGGTCGCCTTCACCGACTCGGCGGGGCACATCACCTTCGCCGTGCGCTCCGGCGACGCCGCCGAGCGCCTCGGCCTGCCGCCCGGCGCCCATGTGCGGCTGGCGCGGGCGGCCGACATCTGACCGGCCGCGACAGCGGGCGTCCGCGGCTCCCTGCCGGAGATCGGCAATCCTTACCATCCGCTGACCGTTCATCACTCTTATCCGCATTCGGGCGATGGGTACGGTCACACCGGCGCCCAGAGTAGTCACCCGCACGCGGACAGTTCTTGATCAAAGACCTCTGTCTCCCAGGGGACCTGGACCGGGGCGCCGTGACGGGTTTCCTTCGGGAGGAGCAACAAATGATTCGCCGTCTTCTGATCACCACGGCCTGCGCCGCCGTCGCCATCGTCGTGCCGGCCGCCGCGGCCTGCGCCCACAGCCCCGCCTCCGCCGGCATCCACCGGGGAGACGACACCGACACCGGGACCGGGACCGACGTGGACGCCGCTGACGACACCGCTGACGACACCGACACGGACACCGGCCTCGGCGTCGGCCTGGGCCTGGGCACCGGGCTGGGCACCGAGTTGGGCACGCCCGTGGTCGCCAACACCAACAGCAACACCACCACCGACACCAACGCCGACACCAACGTCAGCGCCGCCGCCGACGCGGGGCTGTACGCCCCGAATGCCCACGGCCCCGACACGGCCCTCCGCTCGCCGTCCAAGACCGCCCACCCGGCCAAGACCGGCTGAACCGCCGGCGAGCGGAGCGAGCGCCGGAAAACGCGGTTCGGGCGCGCCGGTTCCCTGACCGACGAGGGAGGAAGTGCGAGGAACGAGCGCTTCGGAGTGAGGAGGGAAGGGGACCGGCTCAAAGGCGCCCGAACCCGCGCGAGCGGAGCGAGCGCCAGAGACACAGACCCCTCCGCGGACCTGCCGTGGAGGGGTCTCTCGTGGGCCGTGCGGCCCAGGCGTACCGGGTGCGCCGGGTCAGGAGGCGTGGATGACGTCGTACGACTCGGCGAAGTGGCAGGCGCTGAGGTGCCCGCCGGCGCGGATCTCCAGCAGCGGCTCCTGCTCGGCGCAGATGTCCTGCGCCTTCCAGCACCGGGTGCGGAAGCGGCAGCCCGAGGGCGGGTCCGCGGGCGACGGCGGGTCGCCCTGCAGGATGATGCGCTCGCGCGTCTCGCGGCCCTCGGGGTCGGGGACCGGCACGGCCGACAGCAGCGCCTGCGTGTACGGGTGAGCAGGCCGCTCGTAGATCTGCTCGTCCTTGCCCAGCTCGACGATCTTGCCCAGGTACATCACCGCGACGCGGTCGGAGATGTGCCGGACGACCGACAGGTCGTGGGCGATGAAGATGTAGGCGAGGTTGAACTCGTCCTGCAGCCGCTCCAGCAGGTTCATCACCTGCGCCTGGATCGACACGTCCAGCGCCGAGACCGGCTCGTCGCAGATGATGATCTCCGGCTGCAGCGCCAGGCCGCGGGCGATGCCGATGCGCTGCCGCTGGCCGCCGGAGAACTGGTGCGGGTACCGGTTGATGTGCTCGGGGTTGAGGCCGACGACCTCGAGCAGCTCCTGCACCTTCCTGCGGCGGTCGCCGCGGGGCGCCACCTCGGAGTGGATCTCGAACGGCTCCCCGATGATGTCGCCGACCGTCATGCGGGGGTTCAGCGAGGTGTAGGGGTCCTGCATGACCATCTGGATGTTGCGGCGCATCCGCTTGAGGTCTCCCCCGTGCGCCCGGGCCATGTCGGTGCCGTTGATCTTCACCTCCCCCGACGTGGGCCGCTCCAGCGCCATGAGCAGCTTGGCGAGGGTGGACTTCCCGCAGCCCGACTCGCCCACGACGCCGAGCGTCTCGCCGCGGTGCAGGTCGAAGGAGACCCCGTCCACCGCCTTGATGGCGCCGATCTGGCGCTTGAGAACGATGCCCTGGGTCAGCGGGAAGTGCTTGACCAGGTCACGAACCTCGAGGATCCGCTCACCCGAGGGTGCCATCGAGGACCTCCCGGTAGTAGTGGCAGGCGCTCCCACGCGTCCCGCTGATCTCGTACAGCGGAGGCACATCGGTCACGCAGTTGTCGCGACGGTAGGGGCAGCGGGGGTGGAAGGCACAGCCCGATGGCATGTTGAGCAGGTTGGGCGGCAGCCCCTTGATGGCGTAGAGCTCCTGGCCCTTCATATCGACCCGGGGGATCGAGTCGAGCAGGCCCTTGGAGTAGGGGTGCGCGGGGCTCTTGTACAGGTCGTGGACCGGGGCGTGCTCGACGATGCGCCCGGCGTACATGACGGCGATCTTGTCGGCCACGTCCGCCACCACGCCGAGGTCGTGCGTGATGAGGATCAGGCCCATGTTGCTCTCGCGCTGAAGCTCGGCGAGCAGCTCCATGATCTGCGCCTGGACCGTCACGTCGAGCGCGGTCGTCGGCTCGTCGGCGATCAGGACTTCCGGGTCCAGCGCGATCGACATCGCGATCATGATGCGCTGGCGCATGCCGCCGGAGAACTGGTGCGGGTAGTCGTTGACGCGCTGCTTGGCCGCGGGGATGCGCACGCGGTCCATCAGCTCGACGGCCTTGTTCATGCCGTCGCGCTTGGACATGCCGCGGTGGACGCGGAACATCTCACTGATCTGCCAGCCCACGGTGAACACCGGGTTCAGCGCGGAAAGAGCGTCCTGGAAGATCATCGCGATGCGCTGGCCGCGGATCTGGCTGCGGGCCTGGTCGGAGAGCTTCAGCATGTCGGTGCCGCGGAAGCGGACCTCGCCCTTGGGGATGCGGGCCGGCGGCATGTCCAGGATGCCCATGATGGCCTGGGCGGTCACCGACTTGCCCGAGCCCGACTCGCCGAGCACGGCGAGGGACTCCCCGGCGTTCACCGTGTAGCTCACGCCGTTCACGGCCCGCACCACGCCCTGCCGCGTGGCGAACTCCACGTGCAGGTTGTCCACCACGAGCAGGGGCTCGTGCGCGGGTCCGGTTTCCTGGGGGTGGGTGTCGATCGACGGGTTATTCACCTTCGGTTGCCCTCTCCTACCGCAGCTTCGGGTCTAGCGCGTCTCGGACCGCGTCACCCAGCATGACGACGCTGAGGATGGTCAGGCTGAGGAACAGCGCCGGGAAGATCAGCGGGAGCGGCGCCTCCAGGAAGCGGTTGCGCGCGTCCGCGATCATCAGGCCCCAGGAGATCTGCGGCGACTGGATGCCCACGCCGAGGAAGGACAGGGCCGCCTCGGCGGCGATGAACGCGCCGAGGTTGATCGTGGAGACCACGATGACCGGCGCGACGGCGTTCGGCAGAATGTGCCGCAGCATGATCCGCCCGGGTCCGGCGCCGAGCGCGCGGGCCGCCATCACGTAGTCCTGGTGCTTGGCCGTGATGACCGCCGCGCGCATGATGCGCAGGATCATCGGCCAGGCGAGCAGGGACAGGGCGAGCACGACGCTGCCGATGCCGGCGTTGTCGCGCCCGATGACCGCGAGGATCAGCAGGGCGCCGAGGATGGAGGGGATCGCGAAGAAGATCTCGGCGATGCGGGAGAGCAGGATGTCGACCCAGCGGCCGTAGAAGCCGCCGATCAGACCCAGGGCGCCGCCGATCAGGGCGGTGACGATGGCGCTGACGAACCCGACGATGATCGAGACCCGGGCGCCCCAGATGACGCGGGAGTACACGTCGCAGCCGAGGTTGTCGGTGCCGAACCAGTGCTCGGGGGTGATTCCCTTGCGCGCCTGCGCCAGGGAGCAGGTCTTCGCGTCGACCCCGACGGTGTCGAACAGCCCCGGGAAGGCCGAGATGGCGACAAGCAGCACCAGCATGGCGGCGCCGATGAGGAAGACCGGGTTGCGCCGCAGGTCGTACCACGCGTCCGACCACAGGCTGGCGGGCTTGCTCTCCTTGGCGGGCTCGGCGGGTTGCGACGGAGCCAGCGAAGGAAGGGTGTCGTTACTCATAGCGGATCCTGGGGTCGAGGACGGCGTACAGCAGGTCGACGACGAGGTTGGCCACGATGTAGATCAGGACCAGGACCGTCACGATGCCCACCACGACGGAGTTCTCCTGCAGGTACACCGACTGGAAGAGCTGCTGGCCGATGCCGGGCAGGTTGAAGATCGTCTCAGTGATCACCGCGCCGCCCATGAGCGTTCCGAGGTCCGCGCCCAGGTAGGTGACCAGAGGGATCAGCGAGTTCCGCAGGGCGTGCCGTGCGAGCACCCGTCTCCTGGGCATGCCCTTGGCGATGGCCGTGCGCACGTAGTCGGCGCGCAGCGTCTCCATCAGGCTCGTCCGTGTCAGGCGGGTGAGGTAGGCGATGGAGATCATCGCCAGCACGAACCCGGGCACCATGTAACTTCGCAGCCCGTCCTGGATGCCGGCCACCGGGAAGAAGTCGATGCCGGTGCTCTGCTTCAGCTTCACGCCGAGCACGAGCTGCAGGACGAAGCCGCTGACCAGCGTGGGGACCGACACCATCAGCAGGGTGACGGCCAGGATGGCCTTGTCCTCCCACCTGCCGCGGCGCAGCGCCGCCCACAGGCCTAGGCCGACGCCGATGACCGCCTCGAAGATCAGGGCGGTGACCGACAACTGGAGGGTGACCTGGAACTTGCCCTCGAAGATGGTCGAGACCGGCAACCCTCGGAAGGTGGTGCCGAAGTTCCCGCTCAGAATGTCGCGGATGTAGTAGCCATACCGCACGATGAGGGGGTCGTTGAGGTGGAATTGCTCCCGGAGTGCCGCCGCGAACACCGGGTCAACGCGTTTTTCGCCGGCCAGCGCCTGGAGGGGATCACCCGGAAGCGCGTAGACGATGGCGAAGATGAGGAATGTGGTGCCCAACAGCACAGGGATCGCCTGGAGAAGGCGCCTGATGACGTAGCGGCCCATCTAGTCTCCCGATCATTACAAAGGGCAGCCCGCCGCAACCAACAGAGCTGCCCTCGTGGGTGTCGCCCACTCCGGGTGGTTCAGGGTACCCAACCACCCGGAGTGGTTGACGTCAGGCCTTCTCGACGTTGAACAGGTCGATCCGCTCGAACGGGTCGATCTTGACGTTCTTCACGTGCTGCGAGTATGCGCCGTTCGTCTGGTAGAAGTACACAGGGATGTACGGGAGCTCCTTGAGCACCAGGTCATCGGCCTGCTGGTAGAACTTGACGCCCTCGTCGAGGGTCTTGGCCGCGTCGCCCTGGGTCACCAGGTCGTCGAACTCCTTGCTCTTGTAGCCCGAGTAGTTCGAGCTGCCGCCCGAGCCGAACTGCGGACGCAGGTAGTTCTCCGGGGACGGGTAGTCCATGATCCACGCCATGCGGAAGGCGCCCGGCCACTTCTTGTTGCCCAGGTCCTCGAGGATCGTGGCGAACTTCTCGACCGGCTTCGGCGTCACCTCGGCGCCGAGGTTGGTGCGCAGGTTGTTGGCGACGGCCTCGATCCACTCCTTGTGGCCGCCGTCACCGTTGTAGCCGATCTCGATGGTGCCGGCCTTCGGCCCGCCGGCCTGCTCGAACAGGGCCTTGGCCTTGGCGGGGTCGTAGGTGCAGGCCTCGCCGCAGGCGCCCTGGCGGTAGCCGGAGACGACCGGGCTGATGAAGTCGTCGGCCGGGACGCGGGTGCCGGAGAAGACCGTCTCGGTGATCGTCTTGCGGTCGATCGCCATGGAGATGGCCTTGCGGATGTCGGCGTTCTTGGCGTAGTCGCCGCCGCTCTTGATCGGGAAGCCGATGTAGCCGATGCCCGACGACGGCTGCTCGATGTAGCGGTCGCCGAACTCCTGCTTGGCGGTGGAGATGGCCTCCGGCGGCAGCTGGTCCATGATGTCCAGGTTGCCGGCGCGCAGGTCGTTGAACGCGGTGCTCAGGTCGGTGTAGATCTTGAAGTCGACCGCGTCGATCTTGGCCTTGCCCTCCTTGAAGTTGTCGTCGCGGACCAGGGAGATGGTCTGGTCCGTGCCGCGCTTCCAGGGCTTGGAGATCTTGAAGGGGCCGTTGCCGATCGGGTTGCCGCCGAAGTCGGCCTTGAGCTTGCCTTCGCCCTCGAACGCCGCCTTGGGGAGGGGGTAGAACGCCGTGTAGCCCAGCATCGTCGGGAAACCGGAGAAGGGGTTCTTCAGCTCGACGGTGAAGGTCTTGTCGTCGACGACCTTCAGGCCCTTCAGGGCGGTGGCGGTGGGGGTCTTGCCCTCGCCCGGGTTCAGCTCGTCGTAGCCGACGATGCTGCCGAAGAAGTAGTTGCCCTCCTGGGCGTTGGCGCCGTTGGCGGTGAAGTTCCAGGAGTCGACGAAGTTCTGGGCGGTGACGGGCTCACCGTTGTGCCACTTGTACCCGTCCTTGAGCTTGATCGTCCACGTGGTGGAGTCCGGCGACTCGATGGACTCGGCGACGCGGTTGTACGGCTTCTTGTCCGCGTCGTAGTCGACGAGGCCGACGAAGAGTGCGTTCAGCACTTCGGCGCCGCTGGTCTCGGTGGTGTTGCCCGGGATGAGGTCGTGCTGCGGTTCAGCGATCTCGACCCTGACCGCGCCTGCGTTGCCTGCGGCGCTGGAGCTGGTACCGGTGCTGCCGCCGCTGCCGCCGCACGCCGCAACCGCGAGCGCCAGCAGTGCGGTCCCGGCGACGATCTGTGCGCCCTTGGTCACACGCATCGTGGATTAATCCTCCCTCTAAGGTGGGCGTTAGGACTGAGCCGCTCATGTCGGGCACGCCTCCCAGGGGATCGATCCCTGGAGTTCGCGGACACGGTCAAATCAGTTGACGCCCTGCCAGACGACCGCGAGCATTCCTCACTACTTCTCACCAGCGAGTCTCTGGCGCATTGCAGTTCGGTCACACGTGCCCCTGACGGACGTCACACGCATACCAACTAGGCTGTCAATAATGCCCTGATACGGCATAAAGCAGTCACCAAGGTACACAGGCCGGGATGTGATCGCACATCCAGGCCGGGTGGCCGCTTTCGGCCATCTCAGGTACCGAGCTGCGATGACACGGCCCCGCGGCCATGATCGGCGCCGCCTCGGCGGACGGCTTCCGCTCAAGAGCGATCAAGTGGGACCGTAGGCATCTCATTCACCGGTATCCAATAGAGTCCATCCCATGAGTCAGCCGGAATCCGCTGTAGCGGACTCCCGGGCGGGCGACCGGGCGGGCGGCACCTCTCCCAACGGGAAGGAATCGCTGTCCGCGCTCGCCGAGCGCCACGGGTTGCGACGCGCCATCGCGCGTCCCAGTCTGCCCGTCTACCTGCGCCAACTGTGGGACAGGCGGCACTTCGTCCTCACGTACGCCACGTCGCGTAACGTCTCGAAGTATTCCGACTCGGCGCTGGGCCAGCTTTGGCAGGTGCTGACGCCGCTGCTGAACGCCGCCGTCTACTTCCTCATGTTCGGCGTGATCCTGGGGCAGAAGAAGGACCTCACGAACTACACCGCCTTCCTGATCACCGGTGTGTTCGTCTACTCCTACACCCAGCGGTCGATCACCGGCGGCGCCAAGTCCATCTCGGGGAACCTCTCGCTCATCCGGGCGCTGCACTTCCCCCGCGCCGCGCTCCCTCTGGCCTACACGATCCAGGAGTTCCAGCAGCTCGCCATCTCGATGGGCGTGCTGTTCGTCATCGTGCTCGTCACGGGCGAGCCACTGACCTGGGCCTGGCTGCTGATCCCCTTCGCTCTGCTGCTGCAGACGATCTTCAATGTCGGGATAAGCCTGCTCCTCGCACGCGTCGGAGCATTCGTCCGCGACATGAACCAGTTGCTCCCGTTCATCCTGCGCACCTGGCTGTACACCTCGGGCGTGTTCTACAGCATCCCGGCCAAGATGAAGGGCAGCCCCGAGTGGGCGCGCTTCCTGCTGGAGTTCAACCCTCCTTCGGTCTTCATCGACCTGATGCGCCACCTGCTGCTGCGCAGCTACGGCCATGACCTGCAGGTGCACCAGTTCCCGCACAGCACCCTGCCCCAACTGTGGCTATACGCTGGCTTCTGGGCCGCGGTCGCACTGATCGGCGGCTTCTGGTACTTCTGGCGGGCCGAGGAGAGGTATGGCCGTGGCTGAGCTGACCAAGGAGCCGTCCCAGATGGCCCACCCCCAGGACGAGGCGCCCCAGCCCGCCCCCGCGAGCGCGCCCGAGCGCGAGCCCGGCACGCCCACCGTCGTCGTCGACGACCTGCACATCGTCTACCGCGTGTACGGCGCGGCGAGCGACGCCGAGAAGGGCAACGCCGCCAACGCCCTCATGCGGCTCATCCGCCGCCAGGGCCGGCCGCAGATGAAGGAGGTCCACGCCGTCAAGGGCGTGTCCTTCGTCGCCCGGCACGGTGACGCCATCGGCATCATCGGCCGCAACGGATCGGGCAAGTCCACGCTGCTGCGGGCCATCGCCGGCCTGCTGCCGCCGCACAAGGGCTCGGTCTACACCAACGGCCAGCCGTCGCTGCTCGGCGTCAACGCCGCGCTGATGAAAGAGCTCACCGGCGAGCGCAACATCGTGCTCGGCTGCTACGCGATGGGCATGACGCCCGCGCAGGTCAAGGAGAGGTACGACGAGATCGTCGAGTTCTCCGGCATCGGCGAGTTCGTCCAGTTCCCCATGTCGACCTACTCCTCCGGCATGGGCGCGCGGCTGCGCTTCGCCATCGCCTCGGCCAAGAGCCACAACGTCCTGCTCATCGACGAGGCGCTCGCCACCGGCGACCGCGACTTCAAGCGCAAGAGCCAAGAGCGCATCCACCAGATGCGCGAAGAGGCCGGCACGGTCTTCCTCGTCGCCCACAACCTCGACGTGATCGAGGAGACCTGCAACCGCGTCATCTGGCTGCACAAGGGCAAGATCAAGATGGACGGCGACCCCGCGACGGTGCTCGCCGCCTACAACTCCTGACCGGCCGGCCGGTCGATCCCGCGTGAAGGCGCCCTCACGGCCTCGTGAGGGCGCCTTCACGGCTTTCCGGTCCTTCCCTGAGGCGCGGCGCCCGTCGATCGTCTGAGGGCCGTCTCAGAGGGCAAGATGGGGAGGTCCGGAACGTCCTTCCTTCGGAGGTCCATCGTGGCCAACCAGCCACCGATCCCCTATGACTTCTTGCCCGAGGTCCCCGCGCTGACCGTCGAGAGCGACGACGTGCGCGACGGCGAGCGTCTGTCCGACGACCACGTGTTCAACGACTGGGGCATGTCGGGGCAGAACATCTCGCCGCACCTGCGCTGGTCGGGCGCGCCCGAGGGCACCAAGAGCTTCGCCGTCACCTGCTACGACCCCGACGCGCCCACGACCAGCGGCTTCTGGCACTGGCTGCTGTTCGACATCCCCGCGAGCGTCACCGAGCTGCCGGCGGGCGCGGGCGGCGGGGAGAACAAGGGCCTTCCCGAGGGCGCCGTCCACGGGCGCAACGACTACGGCCTGCGCGAGTACGGCGGCGCCGCCCCGCCGCCCGGCGCGCCGCACCGCTACCTGTTCGCCGTGCACGCCCTGGGCGTGGACAAGCTCGGGGTCGGCGAGGACGCCTCGCCGGCCGTCGTGGGCTTCACCATCGTGGCCAACACGCTGGCGCGCGGCTACATCGCTCCGGTCTACGAGACCTGACGGTTCCAGGAGGCCTGACGACTCTGGGGGCCCGACGGCTCCACAGGGTCTGACGGCGTCTGAGTGGCCCCGCGCGCGTACCGGTACGGACGCGGCTAGACCGTACAGAAGTCCGGACACGCCCGGTGAATCTGCTGACACCCCGCACGCGATTCCACTATGATTCGAACGAAGATTCGAGCCGAGGGAAACCGTGATGGAGTGGGGGTGCGGGGTGCGAGAGCTGGCGAACGCGATCGATAACCTGTCCGCCGAAGACCCGTCGGACATTCCGCGGGGCCTGCTCGCCGAGCAGCTCATCGAGCTGCACTGGCAGATGGCCCGACTTCAGGCCCAGATCGCCCGCCGCACGTACGTGCGCGCTCCGGCGTCCGACGCCTGATATCCGCATATCCGCCGGTCCGCCGCCTGGCGGCCGACAACCGAGACCGATCCGCCCGCCGAACCCAGCGCTTCCCCACATGTCCGAATATCCGAACAGATCCGGTCGCACGAGATCCGACAGATCCGGTCGAGCGAGATCCGTTCGGCGGAGGCCCACCCGAGGCTTCTGTTCGAAAGGCCGCTGTTCGAGAACGCCCCCCGTCGCGAAGACGTCGGTTCACAGACGTCCGCCCGTAGACCGCGAGCGGCCGGCGCCCCACCCGGGGCGCCGGCCGCTCCGCGTCACGCGCGTCCGCGGGGGCGGTCAGCGCGGCGGCGGCTCCTCAAGGGCCAGGCGAGCGCCGGCCGCCGGCGCCGTCTCGAACGGGAACCGGTCGGCGAAGGCGGGGCGCAGGTCGCTCAGCCACACCGCCTCGGGGTCGTAGTGCGCGAAGAACGGCCGCCCGGCGAGCGCCGGGTCACGGGCCTGGATGAGGTGCAGGACGAAGACGCGCGTGCCGGCGACCTCCGCGACGCCGTCGACGCAGACCTTGCCGGGCGTCGCGGACATGGACGGCCCTCGCACCGTGCGGCACAGGCCCGACACCTGCGTGTAGGCGTCCCGGAAGATCTCGTACCCGCGCGCCAGCGGCACCGCGAAGTAGTCCTGCGGGCCGGTGTCGCGCTCGACGAACATGTAGTAGGGCACCATGCCCAGCGCGTGCTGCCTGCGCCACATCTCGGCCCAGATGCCCGGGTCGTCGTTCACGGTGCGGATGAGCGGCGCCTGCGTGCGGATCACCGCGCCGGCGTCCCTGATCGCCCGCACGGCCGTCTGCACGAGCGGCGACTCCATCTCGCGCGGGTGGGAGAAGTGCGCCATGAACGCCAGGTTCTTGCCCGACTCGGCCACCGAGGAGAACAGGCGCAGCGTGTCGGCCGCGTCCGGGTCGGTCACGAAGCGGCCCGGCCAGTACGCCAGTGACTTGGTGCCGACGCGGATGGACTCCAGTTGCTCGAGCCCCAGCAGCGGCTCGACGTACCGCCTCAGCACGGCGGCACTCATGATCATCGGATCGCCGCCCGTGAACAGGACGCTGGTGATCTCCGGGTGCTCGCGAACGTGGCGGACCAGAGCCTGGGCGTCGTCGGAGGCCATCTTCAGATCAGGCTCGCCGACGAACTGGGCCCAGCGGAAACAGTAGGTGCAGTACGCGTGGCAGGTCTGCCCCTGCTTGGGGAAGAACAGCACGGTCTCGGGATATTTGTGCTGCATGCCGGCGACCGGTTCGCCGCCGACCCGGGGCGTGTTGAGCTCCATCTGCCCGGCCGGGTGCGGGTTCATCCGCATGCGGACGGCGCGGACGGTCGCCTGGAGCTCGTCCCGGGGAGCCTCCGACCGCAGCAGCGCGGCGATGCGCGACACCTCGTCGGAGGGCAGCATGTCCTCCTGGGGGAAGACCAGCCGGTAGATCGGGTCGTCGGGGATGTCCGACCAGTCGATCAGCTCGTCGACGACGTAGGGGTTGACCCGGAAGGGCAACACGGTCGCCACCGCGCGAACGCGCAGCCGGGTCTCGGCGTTGAGGTGGCCACGTTTGAGCAGATCATCCAGATGTTTCGCCGTGTAGGCCTTGAACCCGCGTGTACCGGTCTGTGTCAGGGTCACTCGAGATTTTCCTCTCTTTGGGGATCTCCGGTAAACCTGATGCGCCTGTTGTGCGTCTCACGCTTTTCTGTACGGACGCGCCAACGTGTCGGCCTGGTTCCGTCCGACCGAAAAGCCTCGGTAAAACCTTCCGGATATCGCGACATATCTTGAGTTGGGCTACGCTGGCCGAGTGAGCTCCCTTACGCCTTTCGAGTCAGGCGACACCGCACAGCGCGCATCGGACGCCGACCGCGACCGCGTCGCCGCGGTCCTCGGTGAGGGACTGGCCACCGGCCGCCTCACCAGCGTCGAGCACGCCGACCGGCTGGAGGCCGCCTACACGGCCGTCACCGTCGGCGACCTGGTCCCCCTCACCCGCGACCTGCCGTCCACGCTCGGCCCGTCCTCCTCGGGCTTCAGCGCCGAGCAGCAGGAGGTCGCCGCCGTCTTCAGCAAGGTCATCCGGAGCGGCCGATGGGTCGCCGGGCGGCACACCACGCTCCGCTCGACCTTCGGAGCACTGATCATCGACCTCACCGACGCCGTCCTGCCCGGGCGCGAGGTCACCCTCGAACTCAACTCCTTCTGCGGCAAGCTGATCGTCCGGGTCCCCGCCAACGCCCGGGTCATCGACGAGGGCAGCGCCGTGTTCTCCAAGCGCCACGTCTCCGGCGGCGCGCAGGGCGGCGCCTCCGACGGCGGCGATCCCGACGCTCCGCTCATCCGCGTGACCGGCCGCGCCATGTTCGGCAAGGTCGTCGTCTCCCGCGAAGCCCAGTGGCACTGGCCCTGGCGCGACAGCTGACCGGCGGAGGTCTCCAGCGTCGGCGCGACGACCGGTGGGCGGTGGCCGACCACCCCGCGTGGCCACCTACGATGCGGGACACACACTCATTCCGCGCGAGGTGACCGCTTGGACGGCATTGCGCCGATAGCCCTTGACGCCATGGGAGGCGACAACGCCCCCGGCGAGATCGTGGCCGGGGCCGTGCGGGCCGTACGCGAACACGGCGTGCCCGTCGTCCTGGTCGGCGCGCCCCGGCCGATCGCCGAGACCCTCGCCGAGCACGACGCCGTCGGCGAGATCCCCATCGTGCGGGCCGAGGAGGCCCTCACCATGGACGAGGGCGCCCTGGCCAGCCTGCGCCGGCCCCGGTCCAGCATCGCCCTCGCCTGCCATCTGGTCCGGCGCGGCGACGCCTCGGCGGTCGTGTCCGCCGGCTCGACGGCGGGCGTGGTGGCCACCGGGAAGCTGCGGCTGCGGGCGCAGCAGGGAGTGCTGCGGCCGGCGATCGCCGTCCCGCTGCCGACCCGCCCCCATCCCACGGTGCTCCTGGACGCCGGAGCCACCGCCGACGCCAAGCCCGAGATCCTCGTGCAGTTCGCCCACCTCGGCGTCGCGTACGCCGAGACCGCGCTGGGCCTGACCTCACCGCGCGTGGGGCTGCTCACGATCGGCGGCGAGCCGGGGAAGGGCAACAAGCTCACCAAACGCGCCCACGAGCTGCTCACCGCCGTCCCCGGCATGAACTTCACCGGGAACGTGGAGGGCCACGACCTGCTGGGCGGCGAGGTGGACGTCATCGTCACCGACGGCTTCACCGGCAACGTGGCGCTCAAGACGATGGAGGGCGCGGTCCGGTACGCCTTCAGCGAGCTGCGCGAGACCCTCGAAGGCGGCCGGATCTCCCGCCTGGCCGCGGCCCTCCAGCGCGGCCGGCTCCGCGACCTGCGCAAACGGCTGGACCCCGAGGCGTACGGGGGCGCGGTGCTGCTCGGACTCAACGGCACCGTGGTGATCGCCCACGGCTCCTCGACGGCCAAGGGCATCGCCGCGGCCTGCGTCCTCGCCGCCACGCTCGCCCGCCAGGGCACCGTCCCCCGCGTCGGCGACCGCATCGCCACCACCCAGCGCTCCCACCGCCGCTGGTGACCTCTCCCCGCGAGGGAGAGCCGTTCGCCGGGGGCCGGTCGTCCACAGGTGTGGCCCGTCCACAGGAGGGGGTCCTCCAGAGATCGAAGAACCACCCGCGGGGGCGGATTCTCGAGAAACGGGGGATCCGCAGGGAGAGATCCGTACAGTGACCCACCAACGGAAGGGGAAGCACCAGGGACCGTCCACAGACCGGGACCCATCCGACTCGTCCACAGGGCCGGATATCCATTCTCGGCGGCGGATGATCAGCGGATATCCTTGTGGCATGACCGACCCGCAGCTCGTGCTCACCGAAAGGGTCCAGCGGGCGCTGGGCGCCGCCTTCGGCCCGGAGTACGCAGGCGCCGACCCGCTGATCCGGCCCTCCCAGTTCGCCGACTACCAGGCGAACGTGGCACTGAGCCTGGCCAAGCGGCTGCGACGCGCGCCGCGGGAGGTCGCCCAGGCCATCGCCGACGCCCTGGACGCCGGCGACGTCTTCTCCACGGTCGAGGTCAGCGGCCCCGGCTTCCTCAACATCACGCTCAACGACGAGTGGGTCGCCGCCCAGGCCCTGCACACCCTGGAAGACCCGCGCAACGGGGTGGGGCTGAGCACGCCGCCGGCGACCGTCATCGTCGACTACTCCGCGCCCAACGCCGCCAAAGAGATGCACGTCGGCCACCTGCGCACCACCATCGTGGGCGACTCCCTCGTGCGCATGCTCGAGCACCTCGGCAACCATGTCGTCCGGCAGAACCACCTGGGCGACTGGGGCACGCAGTTCGGCCTGCTCATCGAGCACCTGCTCGACATCGGCGAGGCCAATGCCATCGCCCAGCTGCAGGCCGGCGAGACCAACGAGTACTACCAGGCGGCCCGGGCCAAGTTCGACTCCGACCCCGAGTTCAAAGAGCGCTCGCGGCGGCGGGTGGCCACCCTGCAGGGCGGCGACCCCGAGACCATGCGGCTGTGGCACATGTTCATGGACGCCACGATCCGCTACTTCAACAAGGTCTACGACACGCTGGGCGTCACCCTCACCGACGACGACATCGCCGGCGAGAGCATGTACAACCCGATGCTCGCCGAGATCTGCGCCGATCTCGAGGCGTCTGGGGTGGCCGTGATGAGCGAGGGCGCCCTCTGCGTCTTCCCGCCGGGTTTCACGGGCAGTGATGACAAGCCGCTGCCCTTGATCATCCGTAAGAGCGACGGCGGGTACGGCTACGCGACGACCGACATGGCCGCCGTCCGCTACCGCGTCCGCGACCTCAAGACCGACCGCATCCTGTACGTGGTGGGCGCCGACCAGTCGCTGCACTTCCAGATGGTCTTCGCCGCCGCGCGCATGGCCGGCTACCTGACCGACGACGTCTCCGCCGAGCACATCCAGATCGGCATGATGCTCGGCGCCGACGGCCGCCGGTTCCGCACCCGCAGCGGCGAGTCGGTCAAGCTCACCGACCTCCTCGACGAGGCCGTCGAGCGGGCCTCCGCCGCCATCGCCGAGCGGGGGTACGACGAGGCGACCCGCGCCGAGATCGCGCGGGCCGTCGGCATCGGCGCGGTCAAGTACGCCGACCTGTCGGTCAGCCACGACAGCGAGTACATCTTCGACTTCGACCGCATGCTGTCCTTCACCGGCAACACCGGTCCGTACATGCAGTACGCCACGGCGCGCATCCGGTCGATCTTCCGTAAGGGCGGCGTCGACCCCGCCACCGTCGCCGGGCCCATCGTCCTCGGCGAGCCGGCGGAGCGTGAGCTCGCGCTCCAGCTCCTCGGCTTCGGCTCGGTGATCGAGAACGCCGCCGCCCTGGCCGAGCCGCACCGGGTCTGCGCCTACCTCTTCGAGACCGCGAGCGCCTTCACCGGCTTCTACGAGAAGTGCCCGGTCCTGCGCGACGACGTCCCCCCCGCCACCCGCGCCTCCCGCCTGGCCCTGTGCGCCCTCACCCTCCGCGTCCTGGAGACCGGCCTGACCCTCCTGGGCGTGCCGATCCCCGAGCGCATGTAACCGCCGCCCCTTTCCCCAGCCCATCGACCTTCCCACCCATCGACGTGGGCCCCGGAGGACTCGTACGGCCCGTGCGACTCGTACGGCCCGTGCGACTCGTACGGCCCGTGCGACTCGTGCGGCCCGTGCGACTCGTGCGGCCCGTTGCGACTCGTAGGGCCCCTGAGACTCGTAGGGCCCGTGCGACTCGTACGGACCGACGCCCAGGCCGGCTGTCGGTGGGCCGACGCCCAGATCGGCGCGGCCGGGGGGCAATGTGCCGGCGGGCCGCCGGGCATCGACCGACATGACGGCATCAAGTTACTCACGTGTGTCGGCGTGCCGCCAGGCATGGCTGGGCTGGAAGAACTAACCTGGGCGCGGTCATGGGAGTGCCCGCCGAACCCTCGCCTCCGGGGGCCTTCCTCACGCCTTCGGGGAGTTGCCCGCTTTGAGCATGGATCTGACCGCGAACCCCGACCTCCCTCGGGCCGCGGACGCTGAGCACCCACAGCAGCACAACGGAGAACCTCAAGGGTCGATCACCGAGCCACCCGACCACGACGGCGACCTCTCCGAGGCACCCGGCCGCCGTGTCGACCTCTCCGAAGCAGCTGACCACGGTGTCGCCCTCTCCGAGACACAGCACCACGGCGGCGCCCCCAGCCGGCCGCACCACCACGACGGCGACCTCTCCGAGTTGCAACGGTACGCCGAGGCGCTGATCACCCAGCTCGCCGCCGACGGCACCGCGCCTCCCGCGCCTCCCAGCGTCCTGGACGTCCGCGGTCACTGGCTGGCCCCCGCCATCGAGGCGCTTCTTCTGATTCTGTCCGGTGAGGACGCGCTGGACCCCCTCACCCGGGCCGCTCAGCTCGATCAGGCCAACACCGCGTTGTTCCTGTGCCTGTCCCTCGCCGTCAGCGGACACGGCGACCGCATCCATGCCTCATGGCTGGGCACCGCCTTCGGCGAACTGTCGACCGACCGCCCTGTCGAACCCGGCCAGCGGGCCCTGTGGATGGCGGCCGCGCGCGGCGCCTACGGACCGGCCGGAAAGATCTTCGTCCTCCGCAAGCTGGACGCCGCCGCCGTGCCCTCCACGGCCGAGCCCGACCGCTGGCTGACCGCCCTGGTCCCCGGCGACCCGCCTCCGGCGGCCACCGCCCCCTCATCCACCCCGGCCGACACGGGATCACCCCCGAACGGCGCCGCCTCGCCTACGCCCACCAACGCGACACCCGCTCCAAACGGCACCCCATCTCCTCAGAGCAGCGCGGCATCCCCGTCGAGCGATGCCGCACAACCTCCGAGCACCGCGACATCGCCTTCGACCGACGCGGCTTCGCCCCCGGTCTCTCCCGCATCCCCTTCGAGCGGCACCACATCCCCGTCAAGCGATACCGCATCGGCTCCAACCGGTACCGCACCGGCTTCGCCCGCGGGGTCCTCGGCGGCTTCAACGCCATCGCAGGCCGCGGCGGCTTCGCCGGAGGCCGTGGCACAGGCTCTGGCGGAGTCACCGGCGCTCTCGGCCCTTCCCGCGCTGGCCGAGGTCTCAGAGCTGACGCGGCCTGTCCAGGCCGCGGCGCGGCTGGCCCGGCTGCTCGAACGGTGCGCCGAGATCACCGCGACGCGCCCGGCGGCCACTCCCCGGCCAGACCGCCCCGGCCCCTGGCCGGACACCGAGCCGGTGACCGTCCTGCGAGCGCTCATCGGATTCGAGGATCCGGGCCCGCTCGGTTCGCTGACAAGTCACCTTCTGGAGGACGTACGGTCGGGCTCCGACCCGCACCTCGCGGCGATCGCCTTCCACGTCGCCGCGCCCGTCGTACGAGCCGCCGCCGAAGACCTGGCTCAGGCGACCCGCGTGACGCCGCCCGACGAGATCATCGTGCCGATCCACGGGCATGACGTCATCCTCAGGCCCGAGGGCGCCGACGAGGGCACCCTCACCGGCGCCGAAGCGAAGATCAGAGCCGAAGGAGCGGCACGCCTGTCGGGACGCTGGCTGGTGTACGCGCCCGCCCTGCTGCCCATCGTGGCGGTCGTGCTCGCCTTCACCGTTTCGGAGCTGTTCGCCGTAGCCGGGCTCGTTCTCGGAGGGGTGGCCGGGTACATCCTGTGGCGCCGCAGCGTCCGGGAACAGGCCGAGGCACGTCGCGTCGAAACCGAGATCACCCAACTGCGCGAGCAGGCCGAGGCGGCCATGTGGGCGCTCCACGACTACGCCCGAGAGGCCGGCGAACGGGCCGACAAGGCGTCCGAGAACCTCACCGCCCTCAGCCGCCTCCTCCGCAGAGGCCCAGCAGTAGCCACCGACCACCGCCCCTGAGAGTCGCTGATCGTCATTGCCCCTGAGGGTCGCTGATCGTCATTGCCCCTGAGGGTCGCTGATCGTCATTGCCCCTGAGGGTCGCTGATGGTCACGCGGACATAGGACGCACCGGCGGTCAAACAGCCGATGTCGGCCCGGAGGTCGCCTGCTCGGAGGTCGCCAGAAGGTCGCCATGGCCGATGGCCACCAAGTGATCGTCACACTCGATGACGGCCAGGTCGTCGCCATGATCAGCGGCGGCCACGCGACCGCCACAACGTGAGGCGGCGGTCGAATGGCCGCCACGGCCGGTGAGGGCCAGGGAGTCGTCACCCTCGATGACAGCGAAGTGGTCGCCATGACCGGCGGCGCGCCAGTGATCATCACACCCGACGACGGTCAGGTGGTCGTCATGGCCGCTGCCGGTCATGTCGTGCTGATCTCAACGTCGGCGGGGGCCAGGAGGAACACCTTGTCGGCGATGCGCTCGATGCGCCCCTCACAGCCGTATGTCAGGCCCGCGGCGAAGTCGACCATCCGCGTCGCCTCGGCCATGGACATCCCGGCGACGTCCATGATCACCGCCTGCCCCTCCCTGAAGTGCTGCCCCACGAGAAGCGCGTCGGAGTACTTCCGCGGACGGATCATGACAATCCGCGCGGGGTCCCCACCCGACCCCCAGCGCCTGGCGGCCCGTTCCGACGCGGGCATCCACTCATCCTCGTACTCGTCATAGTCGTAGGGCTCGTCGTACTGATCCCCATCGCCCATGCCAAGGTAGCTCACCACCCTGCGCACTGCCCCCATCGGCTGTCCTTTCCGCGAGAACCGGCCACATTCGCCGTGCCCCGACACAAATGACCGTAACCGACGTGCCGCCTGGGGCGGCGCGACACGCCCATGTGCTTTTGATTTTGCCCGGCTTTCGCTCCCGTATCGACCGGTTATCTGGGGGTGGATAGGGTCGAGAGCATGCGTATCTTCACCGTCGATTCGTTCACCGATCAGCCGTTCAAGGGTAACCCGGCGGCCGTCTGCCTGCTGGACTCTGGGAGATCCGACGAGTGGATGCAGGCCCTGGCCAGCGAGATGCGACACTCCGAGACGGCCTTCGTCCTCGGGCAGGGCGACGGCCGGCCCCTCTCTCTGCGGTGGTTCACCCCTACCGTCGAGGTGGCATTGTGCGGCCACGCCACCCTGGCGGCCGCACATGTTCTGTATTCGACAGGGGCGACGTCAGGACCGCTCGAGTTTTCCACGAGAAGCGGAATCCTGACCACCAAACTTCTTGATCACGGTCGTATTTCGATGGATTTCCCGGCTTACATGCCCACCGAGATCTCCACTCCGGACGGCCTGGTGGAGGCGCTCGGAGTGCCGGTCGTCTGGGTCGGTACGGGCCCCTTCGACATCCTCGCCGTGGTGGAGTCCGAGCAGGTCGTACGCAGTTTGACCCCCGACATTGACGCGCTCGCGACTCTGAACGCGCGGGCCGTCTGTGTCACCGCCAGAGCGACGGACGCCTCGGGCGGCGTCGACTACGTTTCCCGGTTCTTCGCCCCCGCAGCCGGCGTCCCGGAGGACCCGGTAACCGGTTCGGCGCACTGCATGCTCGGCCCGTACTGGTCGGGAAAAATCGGCGAAAAGTCACTTGTAGGCGCACAACTATCGCAACGTGGCGGCATCGTCCACACCACTCTTCGCGACGACGACCACCTCGAACTCAGCGGCAGCGCCATCACCATCTGGTCCGGCACCCTCGACATCCCCTAGCCACCCTCACCGTCCCGTCGGCCCCCGCCGAGCTCCTCCATGCCACCACGAGACTGCGAACCGAACAGACCAAGCCGTCACCAGATGTTCACCGGGACCACCGGGCCACCTATGTCCATGGTGACCGCCTCCCCACTCCGGCAACCGCCGCCGGCAACCCGCCGCCGGCGCCGACCGACTCGTGACACCGACCGACTCGTGACACCGACCGACTCGTGACACCGACCGACTCGTGACACCGGTCGATGCAGTGACACTGGGCGATTCAATGACACCGGCCAACCGCTGCCCGCGGGATCGAGGACACAGCCACGATCGAGAACACAGCCGAGATCGAGGACACAGCGGGACTCATGAGATGGGCGGCCTGGTGAGATCAGCCGGCCTGGTGACGCCGCCGAGAATGTCAGCCCCGTCGCCTAACCTCAGCCACGAACGGCGATTGCGGTCCACCCGTCGATCTTCCCGGAGCCAGACGGCAGCTCGTCGCCTGGATCGGGATGTGAGCACCGGAAGGTGGCATGATGGCCACATTTGTCTTGATCCACGGCGCTGGCGATGTCGGCTGGTACTGGCACCTGGTGGAGGCCGAACTGCATGCGCGAGGCCATGACGCCATCTCGCCGGACCTTCCATGCGACGACGACTCGGCCGGCCTGCCGGAGTACGCCGATGCCGTGGTCGGCGCGATCGGCGACCGGACCCGATCTGATCATCGTCGCGCAGTCGTTCGGCGGCTTCACGGCCCCGCTCGTCTGCGACCGCGTGGCGGCGCGGCTCCTCGTCCTGGTCGCGCCCATGATCCCCGCGCCGGCGGAGGCGCCCGCCGGTTACTCGGCCCGCACGAGATACGAGGAGGAGGCGCGGGACCACTACGACGATGCCATCGCCCTGTTCTACCAGGATGTTCCGCCGGAACTGGCCACTGAGGCGCTGAAGCGGGCGCGCGCCCAGTCCGAGGTTCGGATGGGGGAACCTTCGCCACTGCGAGCCTGGCCAGATGTCCCCACACGCGTTTTGATCTGTCGTGACGACCGCATGTTCCCGGCTGCTTTTCTTCGCCGCGTCGCCCAGGAGCGCCTGGGAATCATCCCCGACGAGATCGACGGTGGGCACACCCCCGCGCTGAGCCGCCCGCACGAACTGGCGGACCGCCTCGAAGCGTACGCCGCCGAGTAAGGCCTGTTCGCTCACCAGTCCCTGGCGGCGCAGCCTGACTCCCCGTGAGTTCGGGATCGGCGTCGATCTTCGCCAAGCCGGCTGGCAGCAGGACGCCGAGTGGCGGAGTGCGCCTCAACAGGAGGCCCGCCGGCAACGGCGCCCATGAACCGCCGGGGGGAGTAGCCGCCGTAAGACGAGGTTGACCTCGGGCCCACCGACCACCGTCCCGCAGTACCAGCCCTACTACCGCCCGGCCTGACGGACTGACGACCGGGGTGGGCAACAACCCTCGGACCACCCACCCGCATGCCAGACGGGTCTCATTCGGCCTTCACCGCTGTGCCGGTTTTCCTGATCCCGAGTCACGATTCAGATCGGCCCGAAGATGAGTGTGCGAGGGTGGATCGGTGTTGAGTGGGGCGCCGCAGGACGGCGACCGGTGCCGCCGGCCATTGTCCCGCCGTCCCGCCCCACTACCGCTCCGCGTGGCGGACCGACGACCGGGGTAGGCAGCACGCACAGACCACCTACGCGCATGCCGGGCGGGCCCCATTCGACTTCTCCGGCGGGCGTATCTAATCCTCTGCTGACGGCACGGCCAGGCCGGTTCCTGTAGCCACGCTTCAGGTGGGGCCTGGGGATGGGTGTGCCGGCGTGGGCGCGAGTGTCGAGTGTGACGTCGCGGGACGGACCCAGGACGGTGTCGACTCCACCGGCCACCATCGTCCGGCCGTCCCACCCCGCTACTACCGCCGTATCTGACGGACTGACGATCGGGGTGGGCAGCGACCCTTGGACCATCCACTCGTATGCCGGGCGGGTCCATTCGCTTGCCCTCGGGCGGGCACGGCTGGGCCGGTATTCCCGTCCTGGGTCCTGGGTCCTGGGTCTTGGCCGGCCTGGGGGATGGGAGTCCCGAGGTGGGCGCGAGGTGTCGTAACAGCCGATCCGGGGCCTGCGGCGGAAATGGTCCATAAACGCAGGTAGGCCATCCACACCGTGGATGGCCTACCTTGCATAACACATATATCTATCTATCAAGTTTTGTCCGGCGGTGTCCTACTCTCCC